>DAITBB010000002.1:84095-101466 GCA_036823975.1 Hyphomicrobium sp. | reverse complement strand
GGAGCTTCTCGAACCACTACACCAAGGGCAAGTTCGTGGCCGACAACAAGTGGGATCCGAACGCCGTCTCGAAGCAATGCGGCGCGGCGGTGATGCTGAAGGCGCTGGTCGAGGGCGGGCACATCGCGCCGCCGGCGTAGCGCGCGACGCGCGGCGATGACATATCGCGGGCGACGGCAGACGCAAAAGCGGGGAGGGCTTACATCGCCCTCCCCGCGTTCTCTTTCAAACTGAGGTTCTTCTCAGGCAGCCGTCTCGGCGGCGTCGAGCGCGCGGGCCGAGTAGACGAGCGCCGCGCCGGCGTTCATCGCAACCGCAACGCCCAGCGCCTCCGCAATCTCATCCTTGGTCGCGCCGGCCTGCACGGCCTTCTGCGAATGCACCGAGATGCATCCATCGCAGCGCGTGGTGACCGCGACGGCGATGGAGATCAATTGCCGGGTCTTCTCGTCCAGGTGTCCGGTCTTGGCGCCAGCGCCGCTCGCCATCAGGTATCCGCCAACGGAATCCGGCGAGAGCTTGCCGAAATCCCCGATGCGACCCATCAAGGTCTCACGAAAGCTCTTCCAATCCATAAACGACATAAGGCGATCCTCTCTTTTCTCTTTCGATTGTTTTATTGCTGATTGCTTTATTGCGTGACCGGCGCCTTGGACTGGGCGACGAAGGTCGTCTCGTCCGTGTCGATCGACGTGACGCTTAGCGCGTTCTCTTTCGCGTTCTCGTAGGTGAACCTGAAGTTCGGGTTGGCCGAGAGCGAGAAGCCCGTCTCCGCCTTGAACACGAGATCGCTTCCGCGCGTCACCGTGATCTCGCGGATGAAGCGGGCGGGCACATAGGCCCGCGTGTCCGGATCCATCTGCAGTCCATTGTTGTTCGGATGCTTGATCATGATCTGTCCCTCGCGCAGGCTCGTGGCGTCGAGCGCCGGATCGAAGGTCTTGACCAGCGTCTTGCCGATATCCTCGCTGGCGCGATCCTCGTCCTTCGGCGAGGCTGCCGAGCAGCCGCCTGAGGCCTTCACGAAAGCCTTCGTCATGTGCAGCACGCCGTCCTCCGTCTCCACGATCGCGTGGACGTAGGAATAGGTGTCGATGCACACCCGCGTCGTCAGATGCCGCTCGACACCGCCATTGCCGGCCGCCGGCCCGAAGGTCAGCGCTGCAGCCACGGGGGCCGGGTTCTTGTCGATGATGAGCCACATCGATTTCAGCGGTCCTTTGACAGAGGCCGGAACGCGGATCGTGATCGGAACGACGGCGGCGTCCTCGGCCCGTTCCGGCGCCTCGAGAAGAACGACGCCGGTATTCTCCTGGAGCGGCCGCGACCCGAACACCTCGCTCTGCAGCGAAGGCCAGACGTCCTCCTCCTCCGCGTGCGCGATGCCATTCGCCAGGGCGAAAACGCCCGCCGCGATCGTCAAACTCGCGGCCAACCGGCCGATCGAATGTTTCCGTGCCTGCATTGGTGAAGCTCCTGCTTGCGCTATTCCCATTCGAGTTCTGCGTAGGCCGATGTCACGTTGCGGACGTGATACTGGTCGAACAGCTTCCAGTTGCCGCGCTCGGACTGGCCGGCGGTCTTGGTCGCATCCGTCAAGTCCTTCCCATCCTTGATGAGCGCGCGCACGTCGGCCGCGACGACGGCCCAGTAGCGCTTCTCCGGCAGGATCGCCTCGGGAAGGTGCATCGCATGCGGTCCATGCCCCGGAACGACGCGGGCCACCTGACGTTTCTCGATCTGATCGATGAGTGTCATCCAGCCGCGCAGCGAGCCGTCGAGGGTCGGGATGTGCTGCGAGAACAAGAGATCGCCGAGAAACGCGGTGTCGGTCTTGCTGTCCGTGACGATGAGGTCGTTGTCGGTATGGGCGGTCGGCTGGGCCTCGCACACGAGCGTGCGGCCGCCGAGATCGAGGGTCAGCCGATCCTTCACCTCGACGGTCGGAAGGATGATCTCGCATCCCTCGAAGGCGTCGTCGCCGAGCATGGCCTTGCCCGACGTCATGTAGGTGCCGGCCCGTGCATCGAGCCCGCGCCTCAGCTTATGATGGCCGACAAACTGAGGAGCGTCCTCCTTGAAGGCCGCATTGCCGAAGACGTGATCGGGATGCATGTGGGTGTTGACGACGTAGCGGATCGGCTTGTCGGTGACGGCCTTGATGGCGGCGCGCAACTCGCGGCCCACCTTGGCGCTGCCGAGCGTATCGATCACCGCCACCGCCTCATCGCCGACGACGAACCCCGCGTTCGAGATGTCGCCGCGATTTTCGGGCGACTGCACCTCGTAGCGGCCTTGATGGACGAAGACGCCGGGGGCGATCTCGGAGACCTCGATCGTGGCGCCTGCCGCGGCGGGCAGGCGGCCGAGGAGCGGCGCGGCCACGAGCGCCAGCGCCGACTTTAGAACGGTGCGCCGGCACGCCTGCAACGCGAGCGCGTGGGCCGGAACGCGGATCTCGTCCGCGACCTCACCCGAAAGCGCTTGCCCTTGGCGCAGCCTATCCATGACGCATCCTTTCCGTCGGCTCCGTGGGAGCCCTATCCGGTCAACGACTCCAGAGCCTGTCGGAAGACCGGCTTGACAACCGAGGGATCCTTCAACGCCCAGGCCACGATGCTCGCGCCCTGGAGCGTGCTCAGCAGCATCAGCGCGCAGTTCCTGGGAGTGGCGGCTTTCGCAGACTGGAGGCGCTCAAGCTCTCCGGCGGCGCGCCCCTTGGCGATGACCGTCTCGAGCCATGTGACGTGCAGCTCGAAGAAGCTCTTGACGCGGCGCTGCATGGAGGCGGGAAGGCCAGCCTCGTCCGCCGCGAGCGCGCCGCAGAGCGGCAATTGCCCGCCCTCGAGGCTCCCCGCGTAGAAATCGCCGTAGGCCAGAAGCTTGCGCTTCGTATCGATCGGGCGCGCGGCAAGGGCGTCCAACTCGGCGACGAAGCGCACGAGATAGCCGTCGATGACGGCCGCGCCCAACGTCTCCTTCGTCGGAAAATGATGATGGATGCTGGCTTTGCGGATGCCCACGCGCTCGGACAGATCGGCGTAGCTGAACGCCGCATAGCCCATCGTGCGGATGAGCGTTTCGGCCTCCGAGAGGAGCGCGGATTTCGTATCGAGGTGCGACATGGATTTGTGTCTACCTACTACAAGGTAGTCTGTCAAGGTTCTTTCAGGCGCCGGAGCGGCTCCGGATGTCGCGGGCGGGAGATAAGCGGGGCGTTCTAACGCGGGAAGCGCGGCGGCGGCCTCATCCGAGCGTCACGCCGCATGCGGCCGTCCAGGCCAGGCCGTCGCGCGTATCGGCGCGGGGCTTATACTCGCAGCCGATCCAGCCGCTGTAGCCGGTCGCGTCGATCTCGCGGAACAGGCGCGCATAATCGATCACGCCGGTGCTCGGCTCGCCGCGGTCGGGCGGATCGGCGCACTGGTAGTGGCGCGTCAGGGCTGCAAACTCGGCAATGGCGCGCGCGACGTCGCCCTCCATCACGTGGCGATGATAGAGATCGAACTGCAGCCCGAGATTTGGCGCGCCGGCCTCCGCAATCACGTCGCGGGCCTCGGCGGTGCACGTCAGGAAATAGCCCGGCATGTCCTTGGTGTTGATCGGCTCGATCAGGATGTCGATGCCGAGGGGGGCGGCCCAGTCGGCGGCAAGGCGCAGGTTGGCGACGTAGGTCTCGCGCGCCGCCCCGTGATCCATGAGCCCCGCCATGACGTGCAAGCGCGGGCAGCGCAGCGCCTCCGCATATCCGAGCGCGAGATCGACGGCGGCGGCGAACTCGTCCTCACGCCCGGGCAGCGCCGCAAATCCGCGCTCGCCTTTATCCCAATGCCCCGGCGGCAGATTGAACAGGACGAGCTCGAGGCCATGAGCTTCAAGACGGGCGCGGATCTCCGTGGCGGGCACGGCGTAAGGGAACATGAACTCGACACCCTTGAAGCCGGCGGACGCGGCAGCGGCGAAGCGGTCGAGAAACGGGAGGTCCTGAAAGAGGAAGCTCAGGTTGGCAGCGAAGCGCGGCATGTGGGGAGACTCACTCGCTCGAGGGGCGCGACTGGCGCAGCTTCTTCACGGAGCCGCGCTTCACCTTGCTGTCGACGCGGCGCGCCTTGGCGGCCCGGCTCGGCTTGGTGGCGATGCGCCGCTTCGGCACGTGAAGCGCATCGCGGACCAGCGCGACGAGACGCGCGCGTGCATCCTCCCGGTTGCGCTCCTGCGTGCGGTGGCGCTCGGCACGGATGACGAGCACGCCCTCATCCGTGAGGCGGCGACCGGCGAGGCGCGCGAGCCGGTCTCGCACGGCCGACGGCAGGCTCGGGGAGCGGCGCACGTCAAAGCGCAGCTCGACCGCCGTCGAGACCTTGTTGACGTTCTGCCCGCCCGGACCCGAGGCGCGGATGAAGCGCTCCTCGAGCTCGTCGTCGTCGATCGAGAGGGTGTCGGTGATCTCCAGCATCGCTCGGATTTAGCAGAGTTCGGGCGGTCCGGAAGCAGCAAACTCTCGGTTTCGGGTCGGGATGCTGCGGACTGGCGTCGGGGCCAGCGCGCGGCCTTCGCCGATGGCCTCGCCTGTCTCGGCCGGAACTGACAGGATCGGCGCCATCCGGCTTCCTTGGGAGATCGCCGCTCCCTTCGGAGGTTTCCCATGCTCACCATCCTTCAGCTTCTCATCTACGGCTTCGTGGCGCTCGTGCTGCTGCCGATCGTGATCGCGTCGCTCGCGTCCGGGTCGAAGCCGCCCCCCAACTCCTTCCTGACGAAGTACTACGAGGCGCAGCCCCGGCTGATGCTCGCGAGCAATCTCTTTCTGCTCACCGTCTGCGCCGAGGCCATCCTGAGGCTGGCCGAGCACTTCGGCTATCTCGATGCGACCAGCTTCGCTAACGTTGCACCGTTTATCCGGATCCCCTTCTTCATGCTGCTGCTCCTCTTCCTGGAGATGTTCGTGCGCGCCATCCTCAAGGTGCGCCGCGATCGCAAGGCGGCGTGAGGGCGAGCGTTATCGACCCGCAGCGACGCATGCCGTGACGCCCTCCTGCCAGGGCGGCAGGCGGAGCCCGAAGTCGCGCTCGAAGCGCGCGCAGGCGAGCGTCGCGTTGGCCGGCCGCGGTGCGACCGTCGGATAGTCCCGCGAGGCGATCGGCTCGATCCGGGCTGCGCCGGCCTCGGGCGTGTGGGCGATCAGGGCCGTGGCGAGCCGATACCACGTCGTCTCGCCGGCTCCGGCCGCATGATAGGTGCCCCAGACCGGCGCGCGCTCGGTCTCGTGACAGAGACGGTGCGCAAGCTCCAGCACCGCGGCGGCCAAATGGGGCGCATACGTGGGATTTCCCCGCTGATCGTCGACCACGCGCAGAGGCGTTCCTGCCGCGGCGGAGGCCTGTATGCGCGCGGCAAAGCCGTTCGCGGCCGAGCTGAAGACCCATCCCGTGCGCAGGATGATATGGCGCGGGTTCGCCTCAGCCACCGCCTGCTCGCCTTCGAGCTTGGAGCGCCCATAGACGGTTTCCGGCGCGGGAGGATCGTCCTCGGCGTAGGGCGTCACCTTGCGGCCGTCGAAGACGTAATGCGTCGAGAGGTGAATGACGGGGATCCCGCGGCGGGCCGCAGCGCGCGCAAGGAGCGCGGCGCCATCCCGGTTCAGGGCGAAGGCTGCTTCCCGGTCGGTCTCTGCCTTGTCGACGGCCGTGTAAGCCGCGCTGTTGATCACCATGTCGGGCGAGAGATCGCCGAAGGCTCGCTCGATGGAGCGGGGATCGCGGACGTCGAGCGCCGGGCGGCCGGCGGCCAGCGCCGTGACATACGGCAAACGTGGCGCCGCCTCGATCAACGCGCGTGCGACCTGCCCGTGCCAGCCGGCAATCAATACGCGCATGGACGCTCCCGTGCCGTGACCCGCCTTGCGCCATCATAGCAGCCGCGGGCCGCAGATGGGGGGATGTCTCGAAGCCCAATTGGAGCGCCCGCAACCGGCTAGATCAGGCGCAAGCGGCAAGGCGCACGGCGCTCGCGTCGGGCATCACGGCCGGCTGCGGCATGGGCACTGGCTGCGGTATGGGCACCGGCTGCACGATGGGCTGAACAGATGAAGGCTGGGCGGGCGAAGGCGGCATCGCCGCCTGCGGAGCTGGATGTGGCGCCTGCTGCTGCGAGGGCAGCGTCCGGGCCGGGCTGCCGCCCAGCGCCCCGCCAATGATCTCCTGATCCATGCCGTGATCGAGGCATTCGCGCGCGAGATCGTGCGCGTACCGGACCAGGGCCTCGTGCACCGCGGCGCCGAAGCCGTCGACGAACGCGGCACGGGCGCGGCTGCCGGCCACGAAGCCCTCGCTGGCGGCCAGCTCGATCGTGTACTCGGAGCCCGACACCCGCGTGATGCCCTGGATCAGGTTGCGCACGGCGCGCAACTCGCGCTCGTACTCGAATGCCAGATCGCGCTTCATCGCCATGAAAACCGACAGCTTGCCCATCTCGAAATCCCCTTGAATCGTCTCGATTCGCCTGAGATCGAGGCTCGGTTCATTCGCTTTACAAAAGGTTAAAATGGGCCTCGTTTCGGGGCTGCGAGGATCCTATTTTTGATAGCAATATCATATATTTGATATCGTTCATGAGCTATAGCAACGCGAGCCTTTCGCGAGGTGTTTCACGCGGTTTTCTCAACGCCACCAAGCCTTAAGATCCCGCGCGATCTCACGCGCCGCATTGTGCCCCGGAACACCAGTGACGCCGCCTCCGGGATGCGCCCCCGACGCGCAGAGATAGAGGCCCGGCAGCGGCATGCGGTAGTCGGCGTGGCCGAGCACGGGACGCATCGAGAAGAGCTGATCGAGCGAGAGGGCGCCGTGGAAGATGTCGCCATCTACCATGCCGAAGCGCTGCTCGAGATCGTGCGGCGAGAGCACCTGACGGCCGAGAACGCTCGCCCTGAAGTTGGGCGCATGGCGCGTCACCGTATCGATGACGCGGTCGGCGAAGGCGTCCTTCTCCCGCGGATCGGCCCAGGAGCGGGGCGCGGGCAGATGCGGGGCGACATGCTGCACGAAGAGGCTCGCGACATGGCGGCCTTTCGGCGCGAGCGTGTCGTCGAGCAGGGAGGGAATCAGCATCTCGACGACCGGCTCTTTCGACCATCCGTCACGGCGGGCGTCGAGATAGGCGCGCTCGAGGTAATCCAGCGTCGGGCCGATGACGATGCCGGCGCCGAGGGTGCCCTCGTCCTCTCTCCCACGCAGGCACGTGAACTGCGGCAGCTCGGACAGCGCCACGTTCATGCGGAAGCTGCCGGAGCCGGACTTCAGCGTCTTGAAACGCCCCTGCAGCGCGGGATCGACGGCGCCGTCGGGCACCATGCGCGAGAACAGGAGCTTCGGCGCCACGGCTGCCGCCACGGCGCGGGCGCGCACCGTCTCTCCGGATGCGAGCATCACGCCCACCGCGCGGCCGCGCTCGACGATCAACTCGCGGACGGGGCAGTCGGTGCGGATCTCGACGCCGCGCTCGCGTGCGGCGCTGGCCATGGCGGCTGAGATGGCGCCCATGCCGCCGATGGCATGCCCCCAGACTCCCGGTTTGCCATTCACCTCGCCGAAGCAATGATGCAGCAGCACGTAGGCCGTGCCGGGCGTCGAGGGCGCCGCATACGTGCCGACGATGCCGTCGAAGGCGAAAGCGGCCTTCACGGTCTCGTTCTCGAACCAGCGGCCCAAGTAATCCGCTGCGCTTTCCGTGAAGAGGGCAGCGAGATCGCGTTGTGTTTCGAGCGGCAGCCTCAGAATCGAACGTGAGAGCCGCGCGCCCTTCCAGAGCGATGGCCAGCCGCCGCCTGCGTTCGGCGGCGTTTCGAGCACGAGGTCCTTGAGCACGCGGGCGGCGCGATCGAGCGCGGCGTCGTAAGCGGCGAGGCGCGTCGCGTCACGCGGGGAGAGCTCCGCGATCGCCTTCTCGCGGGCAGCGCGCCCATACGGCATGACGAGGGCGCGCGTCTCGTCGATGGGCCAGAAATTGGCCACCTTGCGCTCGACCAGCGTGAGGCCGTGGCGCGCTAGGTCCAGGTCGCGGATCACCTTCGGGTTGAGGAGGCTGACGGTGTAGGAGGCGACGGAGTTGCGGAAGCCGGGATGGAACTCCTCGGTGCAGGCCGCGCCGCCGACGCCGGCATTCTTCTCCAGCACGACGATCTTGAGGCCGGCTGCGGCGAGGTAGGCCGAGGTCGTCAGGCCGTTGTGGCCTGCGCCGATGATCGCAACGTCATACACTCCGGGCCCCTCCGTCTTGCGTGCCGCCGACGGAGACCTATCGCGACCTTGCCGCGAGGTACAGGCCCGGATGCGCCAGGCGGGAGCCGCTACTTCGTCGTGTAGCCGCCATTCACGAGGATCGTCTGCCCGGTCATCCACCAGCCGTCGGAGACCAGGAAGCGGATCCAGGGCACGATGTCCTCGATGTGGGTCAGACCCGTCGGGCTCGACGGCGAGAGAGCGGCCGCGGTCTTATGGTAGGCGACGGCATCGGCCCCTTCGACGGGATAGAAGAAGGGCGTGTCCATAGGGCCCGGGCCGATGGCCGTCACCGAGATCCCGCGGCTGCCGAACTCTTTCGAGGCCGCGCGCGTGAAGTGCTCGACGGGCGCCTTGGTACCCGCGTAGGACGAATAGAAGGGCGTGTAGGCGCCGAGCAGAGACGTCACGACGGTGCAGATCTTGCCGTTGTCGTTCAGGCTCTTGCCTGCTTCCTTGAGAAAGAAGAAGGCCGCTTTCGCGTTGACGGCGCTCATCTCGTCGTATTCGGCCTCGCTGATCTCGACCAACGGCTTCTTCAGGACCTTGCCGACGGTGTTGATGGCAATATCCGGCGCGCCGACAGCCGAGATGGCGTCGCGGAACAGCTTTTCCATCGCCGCAGCCGACGTCAGATCGGCTTGCAGAGCGACGCACGCCGCGCCGGCGGCCTCGACAGCGGCCACGGTCTCGTCCGCCTCCCTCTTGCTCGCCGCGCTGTTGAAATGGATGGCGATGGCCTTGGCGCCGTGTGCGGCGAGGTCGCGCGCGACGAGCCCGCCGAGGTTCTTGGCACCGCCGGCGATGATGGCGGTCTTTCCCTGGATGCTGTGCTTGGTCAAATCCCGTGTCTCCTCTGCTGGTGGCGCTCCTCAACGCGCGCCGGCCTGCTGCCGTTCGTTCGCTGAACCTAAAATTTCAGTATAAATGCCGTGGCTGAAGGCGGCTGCTTCACCCGAGCCGTGGAGAGGATGCGTTATGGCTGCCCTTCTCTCACTCCGGGCTGGCCTGACCCTTGGCCTCGTCCTGCAATCCACGGACATGGACGCGCACCCATCCCGCGCGCGCCATCGTCGAAACGCCGATGGTCCTGTCCTTCTCCGCGAGCGCAAGCCCGGCGGCACCACAAGCTCGATTCTGCATCGCCACGCGCGAGAAAATTTCCATCGCCGGCATCGTTTCGATATCCATGAGGCGCGCGACGACGAGTGCCGACAGCAATCGCTTTTCCAGGCGTTGCCTCACCTCCTCGTCCGTACGAGAAACGGAGAGAAAATCCAGCATGGGCACCTCGGTGACGTAGTTTACGTCGAGCGCCCCCTTGTCATTGGCGATGACCTCCAGATAGCCAAACGGCTCCTCGCCCTCGTACGAAAACGTCACGATGGCGCATCGGGACCCTTCGCAATTGACGGCCCGCTCGACCTTCACCTCCGGCCCTTCGGGGGAGGTGGCGGACACCTCATTTTTCAGGGCTTCCAGATCAAAGGGAAAGGGACGCACGCCATCCACATCGGGAGAGGCTTTTCCCGGGTTGTTGCTCGATACCGCCTCGATGAACCGCAGCTCCTCCGAGAAGGCCGCCTTGCCGAGGTCTCCGGACCCGTTCGCCTCCCGCATCTCGCGATTCAGGAGGTTTATGATTTCGACGCCCCGCGTCGCAGGGTAGGGATGCGTGGCGGTCAGACTCTGCATCAGACGCGCGCGGACATCCTCGAACTCGCGCGCGCTGAGAAGGACGGCCTTTCTCTCCTCCGCGCCGGTCAGAAACTCGAAATCACCGAAAATACCGCGCGTCCTGACCTTCTGCGATCCGCTCGCATCGTTGGCGTGGGCGAACTCCTCGCATTCCTTGTGATAGAGCGAATAGATGATGTCGCGGGCCGTGAAGCCGCGGAAACCACCGAACATGCGAAGATAGTGGATGTGGCGGAAATTCTGCGCCAGCGTGCCGGCCGACGTGTAGATCGACAGCTTCGGCGTTCCCTCGGCAAGTCTGGCGCGGACGAGGCTTACCAGCATCTCTTTAGCGTGCTCGTCGGCGCTTTCCTCGCGGCGGCGCGACTGCGCGTTGATCACGCGCTCCCGCAGCAACCACGAGATCCCGTTCCAGCTCAGATCGAAGGCGCCTGACGTCCTGTCCTTGTAGTGGCCGAACTCATGGAACATGACGAAGGCGAGCGCGACGGCCAAGCCCTCGTGAAGCCCCTTGCCCTTGCTGGCAACGATCGGGACCGACGCTACGAACGCTGCAATTTCCTCGTCGGTGTAAGGCGACCGGCCTTCCTCACGCAGGACGCGCAGGTTCTCCGCTTGCCGGAACCCCGCCATGATCCTGTTGATCTCGAGCCCGGTGGCGAGATCCACGCCGACCTGCGTGCCTTCGTTCCGCTTCAGCATGCTCATCTGATTTGCGATGGCGATATGCTCGCTGAGGCTCGACAGAACGATCTCGAGCAGAAAATACTCGTCGATGAGCAGGGCATTCGGAGGAACGAAGACAAAGTTGTTCCTGGCGATCCTTACGCCGATATCGGCGGGCTCGCGCTCCCTGATCTTCTTGCCGTCGAGGACGTAGATGGAGAGACACCTGTCGCCACAGGGCTTTCCCAACTCGAAACTGTCGATGTTGGGATCTATCGCGACGAGCTGGCCGATCGTGTCTTTCAACAGGACGTCGTACTTGGCGGTCGCGTGCTTCGCATATTCACTTTGCGAAGAGGAGCCTTCGGCGCCGAGTGTTCGCGTCCGATGCGCCTCGCCCATCTGAAAAGCCGAAACCAGCGCGAGGAGAAGCGAAAATCGCCTGAGGGTCTGCATGGTCCGCTCCGTGTGTCCGCAAACGCAGCCGGCGGATTTGCTACGGGGCGGGCGATTTGCCGATCAGACCTTTGGCCGTGAAATAGACGCCGAGACCCGCAAACAACGCGTTCAGCGCGTTGAGCCCAAGAGAGACCAGCTCGAGCGTGCTCGCTCCGTCTGGGGTATCGAAACCTTGCGGCCGGGCGCCGGCATCCAAGCCGAGGAGCGCCAGGACATGCGTTCCGAGAGGCGTGAAAAACCAGGCGCCGCCCAGCGCGAGCAAAACCAATCCAGAATAGAGATACGCAGGCCTGATGCTCATTCTCGCCCCCTGAGCGATCGCTAAGCGCCTTACGGCGCTCAGCTTGCACGGGAACGGCCCCCCCTAAGCAAGGGCCTATCGCGCCCGGGAGACCAACGAACTGTTTTCGGATTTATGGCGGGGCTATTCGGCCGCGAGCTTCTTGTCGGGCTGGACGAGGGCCATGTAATCGTTGAGCAGCGTTTCGGAGATCTGGCCCGGCTTGAACTTGAAGTCGCCGATCTCGGAGACCGGCGTCACCTCTGCCGCGGTGCCGGTGATGAAGCATTCGGAGAAGCTCCCCAGTTCCTCGGGCAGGATGGCGCGCTCGCGCACCTCGTAGCCGCGCGTCCTGGCGAGCGCGATCACCGTGCGGCGCGTGATGCCGTCGAGGAAGCAATCCGCCTCGGGCGTGTGGATGACGCCGTCCTTGATGAAGAAGATGTTGGCGCCCGTGCACTCGGCGACGCGGCCGCGATAATCGAGCATCAGGGCATCGGCATAGCCGGCCCGCTCGGCGCGGTGCTTCTCGACGGTGCAGATCATGTAGAGGCCGGCGGCCTTGGCGCGGGTCGGCGCCGTCGCCGGATCGGGGCGGCGGTACTTCGCGAAGCCGACGCGGATGCCCTTGAGGCGCTGCTCCATCGGGAAATAGGAGCCCCAGTCCCAGGCGGCGATGGCGAGATGGATCTTCGTTTTCTGGGCGGAGACGCCCATCTGCTCGCTGCCGCGCCAGGCGATGGGGCGGACGTAGCAATCAACGAGCTTGTTGGCGGCCATCGTATCGCGGCAGGCCTGGTCGATCTCGGCCACGCTCTGCGTGATCTCGAATTCGAGGATGCGGGCGCTCTCGATCAGGCGCTCGGTGTGCTCGGTGAGCTTGAAGATCTCGCCGCCGTACGCGCGCTCGCCTTCGAACACGGCGCTGCCGTAGTGGAGGGCGTGGGTCAGAATGTGAACTCCGGCCTCCCGCCAGGGTACGAGCTGGCCGTCCATCCAGATGAAACCGTCGCGGTCGTGGTAGGGAACGATCTCAGCCATGGTGACGTCCTGTTCGGCCTTTCAAGGGCAGCGCGTTGCGGGTTTGCTTTTGCGCGGGCGGCAGCGGGGCGGGGCGAAGCTTTGCCGGGTTCGGAGGAGGCCCGCGAACGGACCCGCGAAATCCGGCGCCGCAGCGCCGCTTGCGGCGTGCCGGGCCGCGGAAAATGACTTGCCAGACGTAGCAATGGCCTTCAAATATGTCAACATGGCTGACATAACTCGCGATCCTCCCGCCTCTCGACGTGCCGCCAGGGCCAAGACGACGGCCGACCGGCGGGGTGAGGCCGCTCCCCCCCCGGCCGACCTCATTTCGCACGTGGAGCTTCTGTTCTTCGCCTACCGCGATTTCACGGGCGATCCGGACGCCATTCTCGCCCAATTCGGCTTCGGGCGGGCTCATCACAGGGTGCTCCACTTCGTCTCCCGCAACCCCGGCCTCAGAGTTGCCAACCTTCTCGAGATCCTGAAGATCACGAAGCAGTCTCTGGCGCGCGTGCTGAAGCAGCTCATCGGGGACGGGTTCATCTCGCAGCGGGCGGGCGCCGAGGACCGGCGCGAGCGGCTGCTTTACGTGACGGCGAAGGGAAACCGGCTGGCCGAGCGGCTGATGGCCTTGCAGGTGCAGCGCGTCGAGGCGGCGCTTGCCGCGGCGGGGCCGGAGGCGGAGGCGGCCACCCGGCGCTTCCTGCTCGCCATGATCTCCGACGGCGACCGCGCCCAGGTGGAGAGCCTGGTGCGGATGGCCGGCGGAGGCGAGGGATCTATTCGGGAGGACGGCCCATGACCTTGTCCGGACGCCGCGCCGAGCCGCTTCCCGACGATGCGCCGCACGTGCTCATCGTGGACGACGACCATAAGATCCGCGACCTGCTCGCCCGCTATCTCTACACGCAGGGCTTCCGCGTCACCACGGCGGCGGATGCGGCCATGGCGCAAGCCTCCCTGCGCGGCCTCGACTTCGACATCGTGCTGCTCGACGTGATGATGCCCGGCATCAGCGGGCTCGAGCTCGCACGCGAGATCAAGCGCGAGCGCGACATTCCCATCTGCATGCTGACGGCGCGCGCCGAGCCCGAGCAGCGCATCGAGGGCCTCGAGATCGGCGTCGACGACTACGTGCCGAAGCCGTTCGAGCCGCGCGAGCTTTTGCTGAGGCTGCGCAACATCCTGCGCCGCGGACAGGCCGCGCCGCCGGCGCAGCCGCCGAGCGACGAGGTGCGGATGGGCACGTTCGTGTTCCACATCGCGCGGGGCGAGCTGAAACGCAACGACGAGACCATCAAGCTCACCGAGCGCGAGCGCGACCTGCTCCGCCAATTCGCGCAGCGGCGCGGCGTGCCGATCCAGCGCCATGAACTCGCCACCGACGACACCACCGGCAACGACCGCGCCATCGACGTGCAGATCAACCGCCTGCGCCGCAAAATCGAAACCGACCCTTCCAACCCGGTCTACCTGCAGACCGTGCGCGGCAAAGGGTACATCCTCTACACGGACTAGCCGCGTGGACCTCCTCGGCCCCTTCACGAACGCGTCGAAGCGGGCGGGCCGGGCCTTCCGCTCGTTTGCCGAGGTGACGGCGCCGCTCGCGACGCGCCTCAAGATCGCCCATCGCGTCCTCGTCGGCTCGCTCTCGGACCTGATGCCGAAGGGCCTCTATGCGCGCGCGCTCATTATCATCATCGCGCCGATCGTCGTGCTCGAAGGCGTCATCGCGTTCGTGTTCATGGAGCGGCACTGGCAGAACGTGACGCGCCGCCTGTCGGAGACGACGGCGCGGGACATCGCCGCGCTGATCGACATCTACGAGGGGGCGGAGCCCGGCGAGTACGACGAGATCATCCGCATCGCGCGCGACCGGCTCAATCTCTCGATGCAGATCCTGCCCAAAGGCGACCTGCCGGAGGCGCGCCAGAAGCCGTTCTTCGACCTTCTCGACCGGGCGCTCTCGCGGGAAATCTCGCGGCAGGTGAAGCGGCCGTTCTGGATCGATACGGTCGGCCAGTCGCGCCATGTCGAGATCCGCGTGCAGAACGCGGAGGCGATCCTCCGTTTCCTCGCCGTGCGCACGCAGACGTATGCCTCGAACTCCCACATCTTCCTGCTCTGGATGGTGGGCTCCTCGGTCATCCTGCTGACTGTCGCCATCCTGTTCCTGCGCAACCAGATCCGCCCTATCCTGCGGCTCGCGCAGGCGGCCGACGCGTTCGGCAAAGGCCGCCCCGTGCCGGACGACTTCCAGCCGCGCGGCGCGCGCGAGGTGCGCCAGGCGGCCGCGGCCTTCATCGAGATGCGCGACCGCATCCGCCAGCACGTGGAGCAGCGCACGACCATGCTGGCGGGCGTCAGCCACGACCTGCGCACGGTGCTGACGCGGTTCAAGCTCGAGCTTGCGTTCATGGGCGAGGGGGCGGAGGTGCAGTCGCTCAAGGACGATGTCGACGAGATGCAGCACATGCTCGAAGACTACCTCGCCTTCGCGCGCGGCGACGGCGGCGAGGAGGCGGCGGCGACCAATCTCACCGAGCTTCTCGAGGAGGTGCTCAAGGAATCCCAGGTCTACGGCACGCCGATCGCGCTCAAGCTGCGCAAGCGGCGCGGCGACATCGTGCTGCCGCTCAAGCGCCAGGCCTTCAAGAGGGCGATTACGAACCTCGTCTCCAATGCCGTGCGCTATGGCGGCCAGATCGTCATCCGGGCGGCAACCGAAGGGCAATGGCTGCGCATCGAGGTGGACGACAACGGGCCAGGCATCCCGGCCTCCGAGCGCGCCAACGTGTTCCGGCCGTTCTACCGCATCGACCGCTCGCGCAACCAGAACGAAGGCAACAGCGGCCTCGGCCTCGCCATCGCCCGCGATATCGTGAAGAGCCACGGCGGCGACATCACGCTCGGCGAAAGCTCCATGGGCGGATTGCGCGCCATTATCTCGGTGCCGCTGTAGAGGAGAGGGCGCCTCCTGCCGGCCGACGGGGGCGGCTCGATCCGTCGACTGACGGGGACACGGCGTGCTCTATCTCTTTGTTTGAGAGCCTGATTCACACTCTCGATGCGAAGTGAAGTGCTCGCATCTCAAACGATCAGGCTCTCATGGACTGCTCCGGTCACATTCCATTGAAAAGACTATATTTTTTCTAAACTCTGGCGCTCTCCAGGGCGCATCCGATCCGGTCTACACAAGTGTGTGATTGGGAGGGATCGGGAAAAATACCGCATTGCGGGTACTGTTACAGTATAGCATAACTCGAAGGGTCAGGGTGAATGCTGGACTTGCACCGGCGCCCCCACCCCGACACCCCGAAGCGGACGGACCGCCACCTCCGCTTTCGGTCATGACATCTCACTACGGCGTGGCAAGATCGAACGAGTTTCCTCCTTGCTTGGTCTGATCGCCCCGTATCGAGATTTGTGTTGAGATCCGGACCGCCATGACCCACCGCCAGGGTCTACCGGATCAGTTTGAGGATACGTAGCCGCGGGCGCAAACGCTGACACGCCATGATCACGTTGCCAGCTCGCGGCTACGCCCCTTAGCAGCCTCCACCGCCTTCCTCATCAGCTCCGCCAAGCCCGGCTCCGCCATGAGCACGGCCAAGGCTGCGGCCGTCGTTCCATTCGGCGAGGTCACGTTCTCGCGCAGCGTCGCGGCATCCTCCTCCGAGCGATGCAGCAGCTCGCCCGCACCCGAAACGGTGGCACGCGCGAGCCGGCGCGCCAGGGCGGGCTCGAGCCCCACGGAAACCGCCGCCTTCTCGAGGCATTCCGCGAGCAGGAATACATAGGCCGGGCCCGAGCCGGAGACGGCCGTCACCGCGTCCATCTGATGCTCCTCGGCCACCCAGGCGACCTCGCCCACGGCCGACATAAGCGTTTCGCACATTTGCCGCTGGGCATCGCTGACGTGCGCGTTCGCGACGCAAACGGTGATGCCGCGGCCGATGGCGGCCGGGGTGTTCGGCATGGCGCGCACGATGGGCGCTGCCGGCGGCAGATGCGCCGCGAAGCCGGCCAGGGTGCGGCCGGCGGCAATGGAGACGGTCAGCGTATCCGGCCCTGCGAAGCGGGCGATGCGCGGGAACACCGCGTCCATGACCTGGGGCTTCACGGCCACGAGGATGAGGGCCGGCGGCGCCGGCAGCGCTTCGATGGTGGGCTCGGCCGCGATGCCGAGGCGGGCGAGGAGGCCGGCGACGGCGTCCGGCGGGGCCGGATCCTGCACGCGGATCTGCGCGGGATTGAGCCCCCGGGCCACGAGCCCTTCGAGCAGGGCGCCGCCCATCTTGCCGGCGCCCACGAGCAGAAGCGGGCCTTCGAATGCGATTGTCTTGGTGGCTGTCATGGCGGCTCACCCGATGGCCTTGCGCGGAAACCCTGACCCGGGCCGCGACGGGTGCCGCCGGGCGTCAGGCCTGGCCCTCGGTCTGGAACATGGTGGAGACGAGGGCCTCGCGGCTCTCCTTACCGGCCCAGACCACGAACTGGAAGGCCTGATAATAGCGCTCGCAGGCTTCCAGCGCGGCTTTCAGGATCGCCTCGCACTGTCCCGGCGTGACGACGGCGCCGTTGAGCAGGAGCGCGTGACGGAACATCACCAGCCCCTCCTGCGTCCAGAGATCGAAGTGGCCGAGCCAGAGCTGCTCGTTGATCTGGGCGATCAGGCGATACATCTCGTTGAGGCGCGTCTCGGGCACGCGGAAATCGAAGGCGCAGGCGAGATGCAGCGCCTCGAGATCGTCGCGCCAGTTGAGCGACACGTGATAGTCCGTCCAGTTGCCGCCGACGACCAGCGTCAGCTCGTCGTCGCCAGCGCGATCGGTCGCCCAATCGTAGGTGGCCGCGAGCTGCTCCACCAGATCGATCGGGTGGATGACGCGCTCATAGCCCTTGTCGGACGATGCCATTCTGGCTCCTCAACCCTCGGCGCCCTCTCGGTCCACCGATGCACGTT
>DAITBB010000002.1:6553-84085 GCA_036823975.1 Hyphomicrobium sp. | reverse complement strand
CGCTCTCAATGCACGCCCGGCCAATGACCGGAATGGGGCGAAATGTGCGTTGTCCTCAGTCGCGGCGACGAAAACAGAGGGCCGGGCGAGTCGCAAGGCGCGGGCCGTCTTGTCCACGAGCAATGTGCCCGCGCCGGCTGTCAGAGGCTGCGGCCTCTCGAGTGTGGACACAGCGATTTTTACGCTCGACTTTTGGGGCGCCGAGGCCGTGTCGACAATCGAGGCACGCGATCCTCAAGCGGAGCGCGCAAGGCTCTCGAGCGCCGCGAGGCGCGCCTCCAGCGCCGCGACGGCCGCAGCCAGGCGCTCGTTCTCGCCACGCGCCTTCTCCGCCATCGCCTTGACGGCTTCGAACTCCTCGCGCTTCACCACGTCCATGCCTTCGAGCATGCGCTCGGCCTGGGCGCGCATGACGCCCTCCACCTCGCGGCGGACCCCCTGCGCAGCCCCCGCGGCGTCCGTCATCAGCTTGGCGACTTCGTCCAACAGGCGGTTCGAGGTCTGAGTCATGCGTGCTCCTTGGGGCTCGGCGTGAAGGGGATATGGGGTCAGCACACGCGGTCGCGCGGGCCTCGCCGGCAAGCGGCGCCCTTTTGGCGGACTATGGTGGCTCGGCAGGCCGGGTTCAAGCCGCTCCGATCGGCGTGAAGCCCCGATGCTTGACTTGCCCGGAGAGACCCGGCAGCGTCCGCCCGCCTTCGCGGGGCGTCACCACGCCCGTCATCGAGCCCCGCCGAGACCGGAGACCGCTCCCACCATGATCTCGCTCGCCCTGCGCTTTCCGGACTTCGATCCGGTCGCTTTCTCGATCGGCCCGTTCGCGGTCAAATGGTACGGCCTCGCCTATCTCGCGGGCCTCGTCATCGGCTGGATCTATGTGCGCCGGCTGCTCTCCACCCCCCGGCTCTGGCGCAACGGCGTCCCGCCGTTCCCGGTCACCAAGGTGGACGATCTCCTGCTCGCCATCACGCTCGGCGTCGTGCTCGGCGGCCGCCTCGGCTATGTGCTGCTCTACGAGCCGGGGACCTATCTCGCCGCGCCGCTCGACATCTTCAAGGTGTGGAAGGGCGGCATGAGCTTCCATGGCGCGCTCGCCGGATGCGCGCTTTCCGTCTGGATCTTCGCGCGGCTCACCGGGATCAGCGCATTGAGCGCGATGGATCTCGGCACGGCGGCCGTGCCGATCGGCCTCTTCTTCGGCCGCATCGCCAATTTCATCAACGGCGAACTGTTCGGGCGCGTCTCGGAGGTGCCGTGGGCGATGGTGTTCCCGCAAGCGCGGACGCTTCATCCGGCGGCCGAGCCGGCCACGCGCCATCCGAGCCAGCTCTACGAAGCTGCCCTCGAAGGGCTCGCGCTGTTCATCGTGCTGCGCCTCCTCACGCACACGTTCGGCGCGCTCAAGCGGCCGGGCCTCGTGACGGGCACGTTCCTGGCGGGCTATGCGATCGCCCGCTCGACCGGCGAGATCTTTCGCGAGCCCCATTTCGGCCACTTCCTCAATATCGGGCCGCTGACGGCGGGGCAGATCTACTCGCTGCCGATGCTGGCGGCCGGGCTCTACCTCATCTGGCGGGCCCGCCAGTCCGTCCTCTCCGCCACGCCATGACGGCGGCTCCGGCCGGAGAGACGCCGCTGGCGGCGCGCCTCAAGGCGGCCATCCGGCGCGAGGGGCCGATGCGCGTCTCGGATTACATGGCGGCCTGCCTCGACGACCCGGCGCACGGGTATTACCGCACCCGGCCCGCGATCGGGGCGGCGGCGGACTTCACGACCGCGCCCGAGATCAGCCAGGTGTTCGGCGAGCTGATCGGGCTCTGGTGCGCCGTCGTCTGGCAGCAGATGGGCGCGCCCGCCGCGCTCAATCTCGTGGAGCTCGGGCCGGGCCGGGGCACGCTGATGCGCGACGCGCTGCGCGCGAGCCGTATCGTGCCGGGATTCCAGGCCGCGCTTTCGGTCCACCTCGTCGACAGCAATGCGACGCTCCGGGAGGCGCAGCGGGCGATGCTCGCGGAGGCTGGTCCGCCGATCCGGTTTCATGACGACGTGAGCGCGCTCGGCTCAGCGCACGCTCTCCCCGCCGCACCCACAATCGTGATCGCCAACGAGTTCCTCGATACGCTGCCCGTGGCGCAACTCGTCTACACGCGCGGCGCCTGGCATGACCGCACGGTCGGCCTCGACGGCGCGGGCGAGCTGGCTTTCAGTATTGGCGAGACGGTGGCGGAGGCGCGACCTGTGCCTGCCGCTCTCGCACCGCAGGAGGGCGATATCCTCGAGATCGCTGCCGGTCACAACACGCTCGCGGGCGATATCCTGCGGGCTCGGGCCGGACTCGGGCCCTTGGCGGCGCTCTTCATCGACTATGGGCATGCGGCCACCGGCTTCGGCGAGACGCTGCAGGGCGTGGCGCGGCAGGCGCACGTCTCTCCGCTCGCAGCCCCCGGCGAGACGGATCTCTCCGCCCAGGTCGATTTCCAGCATTTCGCGGAAGCGTGCCGGCGCGCGGGGCTGGCGGTGGACGGCCCCGTGCCTCAAGGCGAATTCCTCGGGCGGCTCGGCATCGTCGAGCGGACCTCGCGGCTCATGGCCGCCAACCCGGCGAAGGCGCTCGCGATCGAAGGACAAGTCCAGCGCCTGATGGCGCCCACCGGCATGGGCTCGCGCTTCCTTGCGATCGGCGTGCGCTCGGCGGAGCTTGCACCTCTTCCCGGGCTTGCCTAAACCCGAGCCCTACTGCACCCGCATCCGATCGATCCGAGCGCTTCATGCTGAGCCCCCTGCAGGCCGATAGTCTCTCTCTCCTCCCCGGCATCCGCCATGGCTTCTTCACGCGCCAGGGCGGCATCTCGCGGGGGATCTATGCGAGCCTCAACTGCGGGGCGGGCTCGAAGGACGACGTCGTCGCCGTCATCGAGAACCGGGCGCGCGTGGCGCAGCACCTCGGCAGCTTCCACGACGACGTGCAGACCGTTTACCAAGTCCACAGTGCGGATGCGCGCGCGGTCGACGCGCTCGTCCCGCGCGAGGACCTGCCCAAGGCCGACGCGCTCGTGACGCGCACGCGCGGCCTTGCGATCGGTATCCTGACGGCGGACTGCGCGCCGGTTCTCCTCGCGGATGCGGAGGCGGGCGTGGTCGGCGCCGCGCACGCGGGCTGGCGCGGCGCCCTCGGCGGCATCCTGGAGGCGACGGTCGCCGCCATGGAGGACATGGGCGCCCGCCGCGAGCGGATCTTCGCCGCACTCGGGCCGGCGATCGGCGCACGCTCCTACGAGGTGGGCCCGGAGTTCGTGGCCGCCTTCGAGGCTGCGGAGGCGGGCAACGCGCGCTTCTTTACCATCCCGAAGGGGCGCACGACGCCGCATTTCGACCTCCCGGGCTACGTCATGGAGCGTCTCGGGCGGATCGGCCTCAAACATACCGAGCAACAGTCGCCGTGCACCTATGAGAACGAATCGATGTTCTTCAGCTTCCGGCGCGCAACACATCGAAAAGAGCCTGATTACGGGCGCCAAATCTCCGCCATTGTTGTGGCCTAACTGCAAAATCCACAGCCCGCTTGTGGATGTCGCGGATAGAATTGGCCCGATGACCGTTTTCACCCCGATTCCGTCTGGACGCATGACGGCCGTGTAGCTACAGGACTCCGGGTAGAGGGTACCGGTAAGTTCGGGAGGATGGCCGCAAAGTTCGTACGCCGGCCGCCGGATCACAGCGGATCATTCATAGGGGGACGTCATCGTGACGACCATTGATGCTGCTGCGGCATGGCGTGGAAGCAAGTCCGTCGTGTTGGCAGCGTTTGCAGCTTTCATGAGCTTCGCGCTCGGCGGATGCGAAACGGGCGGAAGCCTGTTCCCGACAGCCAGCGACCCCAACGCCGCCATCACACTCGGCCAGCCGGCGGCACCCACCGCCCCGCAAGGTGCCAAGATCGCAATCGCGCCGGTGATCGGCGCGCCCGATGCCGTCGCCAAACAGCTTCAGGCCCAGCTTACGAGCGCCATCGAAGGCCAGCGCATCAGCGTCGCCAAGTCTCCGTCGGAGACGGCGGAGTACACGGTGCGCGGCTACGTCGTCTCGGCGCGCGAGCGCGGCCGCACCAAGGTCTCCTACATCTGGGACGTGACCGACCGCAGCGAGAAGCGCGTCAACCGCATCACCGGCGAAGAGGTGCTCTCCGGCTCGCAGTCGAAGGACCCGTGGGCTGCCGTCACGCCACAGGTCGTCAACACCATCTCCAGCAAGACCGCGGGCTCGCTCGCAACGTGGCTGCCGACGCAGAGCGCGATCGCCTCGGGCGCCTCGGCCATGACGCCGAGTGCGCAGGCCAGCGCGCCGCCAACTGGCATGGGCACGATGCAGACGGCGGCGACCACGCCGTCTGCGGCCACCGTCTCGCAGGTCTCCACCAGCGGGCAGACCACGGGCAGCATCGGACGGCCTGGGACCGTCTCGGCCATGGTTCCGAGCGTCGTCGGGGCGCCGGGTGATGGAAGCGTGGCGCTCACCTCCGCCATCCAGCGCGAGCTGACGCGGAGCGGCGTGACGCTCGCGGCCGCCCCCTCGGCCCAGACCTACCGCGTCGAGGGCAAGGTCGTCGTCGGCCAGGGCCAGAGCGGCAAGCAGCCGATCCAGATCGACTGGGACGTTAAGGATCCGCAGGGCAAGAAGCTCGGCACGGTGTCGCAGAAGAACGAGATCCCGCAGGGCTCGCTCGACGGCGCCTGGGGCAAGACGGCGGACGCCGCCGCCTCGGCCGCAGCGCAGGGCATCCTGAAGCTTCTGCCGAAAACGCAGGTCAACTGAGCTATGGGACGGCCGGCTTCCGCGATGGGAGTTGGCCACACCTCGAAAGCGTCCGTTTCCAATGCCGGGCCCGGGTGGTTTACACACCCGGGCCCGCGCGTTAGAACGCGCGCCATCGGCAGGACGCACGAGGACTTGGCATGCCGTTCGATGGACGTGGGGACATGGGCAAAGGCGGCCAGACAATGAAGATCGTTGCCGGCAACAGCAACCGGCCTCTGACGGACGCCATTGCCCAATATCTCCAGATCGCGCCGGCGAAATCGCAGGTGAAGCGTTTCGCGGACATGGAGGTGTTCGTCGAGATCCAGGAGAACGTGCGCGGACAGGATGCGTTCGTCATCCAGTCGACCTCGTTCCCCGCCAACGACAACCTCATGGAGCTCCTGATCCTGATCGACGCGCTGAAGCGCTCCTCCGCGCGGCGCATCACGGCGGTCATCCCCTACTACGGCTATGCGCGGCAGGACCGCAAACCGGGGCCCCGCACGCCGATCTCGGCCAAGCTCGTCGCCAACCTCATCGAGCGCGCGGGCGCGGACCGCGTTCTCACCGTCGACCTCCACGCCGGGCAGATCCAGGGCTTCTTCGACATCCCGACCGACAACCTCTTCGCGGCGCCCGTGATGGTGCGCGACATCCAGGAGCATCACGACACGAAGAACCTCGTCGTCGTCTCGCCGGACGTCGGCGGCGTGGTGCGCGCGCGCGCGCTCGCCAAGCGCATCGACGTGCCGATCGCCATCTGCGACAAGCGGCGCGAGCGGCCGGGCGAATCCGAGGTCATGAACGTGATCGGCGACGTCGAGGGCAAGCAGTGCATCCTGATCGACGACATCGTCGACAGCGGCGGCACCATCGTGAACGCGGCCGATGCGCTCCTGGAGAAGGGCGCAACGGAGGTGATGTGCTACGTCACGCACGGCGTGCTCTCGGGCGGCGCGGTCTCGCGCATTCAGAACTCGCGCCTCAAGTCGCTCGTCATCACGGATTCGATCCTGCCGACGGCGGCCGTGCAGGCTGCACGCAACATCCGCGTGCTGTCGATCGCCCCCCTGCTCGGCGAAGCGATCCTGCGCACCTCGCGCGAAGAGAGCGTCTCGAGCCTGTTCTACTGAGCGGACTTCGTTCTAGCTCCGCTGCTAACATCGCGCGCCGAAGTCCCCCATCCGCCGTTTCTTTTCGCGCCCTACTTCACTTTACCTCTCCCTGGAAGGGAGAGGATGCCCGCAGGGCAGGTGAGGGACTTTGTTCTGGTATCATCGCTGGCGTTATGCACCTCAAAGTCCCTCATCCGCCCCTAACGGGGCACCTTCTCCCGTCCCGAGAGAAGGAAGTGGGCGGTCGTTGCTCGGGGCACTCACCCACTTTAATTCCCGAAACGAGAGGACGACCACCTCGCCGAAGGCGAGGCGATCAGGTGAGGGATACGCCGCCAAGACGCGCGGCTCATGCTGAGCGGCGCGCGAAGAGGGCCTGTGTGTCGCCCCATGTGCGCCGGTCGATCTCGGTGAAGGCCTCGGGCAGGGCGAGGGCGACGCCGGCCCGCTCCTCCACCACGACGATGGCCCACTCCGTCAGCCAGGCGCCATCGCGTAGCGCAACGAGCGCTTTCTCGGCGAGCCCTTGGCCATAGGGCGGATCGAGGAAGGCCAGGCCATAGGGCTCCATGTTGCCTGCCGGGCCGAGGTCCGTCGCATCACGGCGGAAGAGGCGCGTCGCCCCCGTCAGCCCCAGGGCCTCGACATTGGTGCGGATGAGCGCGCGGGCCTCCGGCGCCTCCTCCACGAACAGGCAAAAGGCGGCGCCGCGCGAGAGCGCCTCGAGGCCGAGCGCGCCGGTGCCCGCGAAGAGATCGATCACGCGGCACCCCTCGAGCGCAAACTCCGGGATGCCGTGGAGCAGGATGTTGAAGACGGCCTCGCGCACGCGGTCCGACGTCGGGCGCAGGCCCTCGTGCCGCGGCGTGGCGAGGGCGCGCCCGCGATGCGCTCCGCCGACGATGCGCATCAGGCGCTCCCGCCGTCCGGCTTCGGCTTGCGCGCGGGCCGGCGGCCGGCGGCGTTGCCGTCCTCCGGCTTTTCGACCAGTCCGAACTCGGTGGCGAGTTGCGGGCCGAGCTGATCCGCCAGCACGCGGCGGCGCACGATCTCGGCCTGGCCGGGCTCGAGATCCAGAAGCTGGAAGGGCCCGAAGGAGATGCGGATCAGGCGATTGACGTCGAGCCCCAGGCTCGACAGCACCTTGCGCACCTCGCGGTTCTTGCCTTCGCGGATGCCGATGGTGAGCCACATGTTGGCGCCCTGCATCGTATCGATGGCGGCCTCGACGGAGCCGTAGCGCACGCCTTCGATCTCGACGCCCTCCTTGAGCCTCGCGAGATCGGCCTCCGTCACGCGGCCTTTGCAGCGCACGCGGTAGCGGCGCAGCCAGCCGGTGGCGGGCAACTCGAGATGGCGCGCCAGCTCACCGTCGTTGGTGAGCAGGATCAGCCCTTCCGTGTTGAAGTCCAGGCGGCCGACCGAGATGACGCGCGGCAATCCCGGCGGCAGGTTGTCGAATACGGTCGGGCGGCCCTGCGGGTCGTTGTGGGTCGTCACGAGCCCCTTGGGCTTGTTGTAGCGCCAGAGCTGGGCGGGCTCGGCGACGGGCAGCGGAATGCCGTCCACGAGCACGCGGTCGCGCGGCTTCACCTCGACGGCGGGCGTCTTCAGCACCGCGCCGTTGAGGCTGACGCGGCCTTCCGCGATCCAGCGCTCGGCCTCGCGGCGCGAGCAAAGGCCCGCCCGCGCCATCGCCTTGGCGATGCGCATGGGCTCGGAGACGGACGCGATCCGCTGTTGAGGAAGAGGCTTGCGGGACGCACCACGCGCAGGTTTGCGGACCTTGAAGGCTCCCGCCTTCGCGGGCGCCCCGTCATGGCGCTCGGAGCGGGCGCCGCCTTCGTGCCGCTCGCGACGCCGTGGAGCCTCCGCGCTGCCGCGTGTCGTGTCTTCGTCGCGGCCGGGTTTGAAGGCCGCTCTCTTGCCACGGATGTCAGCCTTGCCGCGCGGCGACCCTCCGCGCTCGCGGGGCTCGGTAGAGCTCGCTCCGTCCCGCTTCGGCGCATACCACCGCTTGCCGCGCGTGTCTCCGGAGGCTGCCTCGGGGCGGTGCGGGCCGGAGCCGCGGCGACGGGCGCCGAACGGCGCGCCCTTGCGTGACGGCGCCGTCTCGCCTCCTTGCGCCGCGCCTTTGCCGCCGCCCTTCCCCGCGAATGGACCGGCACCTTTGCGCACGCGCAGGCCCTTGCCGAGGCCCGACCGCTCGCCGCGTCCGCCCTCGTCCTTGCCGCGCGCGCCCTCGCGCTGTCCGCCCGGTGCGGAGGATGCGGCCCGGCCCCGATGTGGCTTGCCCCGCGGCAGGCGATGGCCGAATGATGGCTTGCGCATGATGCCTTAAGCTCGAATTCGATCTCTGAGATGGACGACCTTATGACACCGCGGGCCCGGCTCGGCCACATGGAACTCGCGCTCAGCGAAGCGCGGGCGGCGGCGGCGCGCGGCGAGGTGCCGGTGGGGGCCGTGCTCGTCGGTCCCGATGGGTCCGTCGTCGCCACGGCGGGCAACCGGACGCGCGAGCTCTCCGATCCCTCGGCGCATGCGGAGATGCTGGCGATCCGCGCGGGCGCGGCTGCGCTCGGCAGCGAGCGGCTCCCGGGCCATGACCTCTACGTCACGCTCGAGCCGTGCCCGATGTGTGCGGCCGTCATCTCGTACGCGCGCATCCGCCGCCTCTATTACGGCGCATCCGACCCGAAGAGCGGCGGCATCGAGCACGGGGCCCGCGTGCTCAGCCACGCCACCTGCCATCACCGCCCCGAGATCTATCCGGGGCTCGGCGAGGCGGAGGCGCGCGACCTGCTGAAGGCGTTCTTCGCGGACCGGCGCCCCGAATGACGCCAGGCGCTCTCAGCCGGGCGCGGTAGCGAGCGCGAGCGCCTGCTCGAGGCGAGCGCGCAGTTCGGCTTTGGCGGGCTCGGCCGCGGCCAGAATGTCGCGAACCTTCAGGAACTCGAGGGCCTGGAAGCGGCCCGTTCCGGCATCGATGTAGATGTCGGGCTCGTGCGACTTCAGCTTCTCGCGCACGATCGAGCGCTCGAACAGGAACGACGAGGAGAACAGCGCTTCGAGGGCTGTGGGCCGCGGGCGCGAGGGCGACGGGATCATGGTTCCCGACACGTCGATCGCCACCAGGATGTCGGCCTCGCCCGCCAGGAGATCGAACGGCAGCGGGTTGGTGAGGCCGCCGTCGACGTAGCTGCGACCCTCGATCAGCACCGGCTCGAAGATCACGGGCAGCGCCATGCTGGCCGCCACGGCCGGACGCAGCGCGCCTTCGGCGAACACGGTAGGGCCGTTGGCGTAGAAGTCGCTCGCGACGACACGGAGCGGGATGGCGAGATCCTCGAATGCGTGCGGTACCCCCGCCGGCAGGACGAGATCGAGCAGGGCGGCGGGCGTCAGGATGGCATGGCGCTCGGAGAACAGGTTCCAGAACGGGCGTGCGCCCTGAACGCGGGCGGCGAACAGATCGCGCAGAAGGCCGAAGCGGTCGGTCAGCGTCTCCTCGGTGTGCGCGCGTATGTCGCGGGCGGAGAGGCCGGCCGCGTAGGCCGAGCCGTAGATCGCGCCGATCGACGTTCCGGCGATGATTTTCGGTTTGATTCCAAGCTCATCGAAAGCTTCCAGCATCAGGATGTGGGCGAGCCCGCGGGCGCCGCCGCCGCCCAGAACGAGGCCGATTGACGGCGTCTTCCGTTCACCATTTGCCACACTGCGCCGGCCGTCGCCGTCTGCCATGATCAGGCCTCAGAGGTCGTTTCTCTGCCCATCCTAAGCGGGTCCTCACGCAGCGGCACGGCGGTTTTTTGCTCCGCGCCGCTCTCCCGGAGAGCCCGCCTCAAGTTTCCGACCGCGACGGACAAACCTCGTGCGCACCCTGCGCATGGCACAAGGGGGCGAGCCCCATGTCTGCCGGCCTCTCACGACGGAGTTGATCATGATGAAGTCCTTGTCCACGGGCGCTGCGGCTTTGATGCTCGGTCTTTCGGCGCTCGCCGCCGGCGCTGCGGCCTCGCCCTCTCTGCACTGGCCCGGCACGAAACCCTCGATCGGCGGTGCCATCGCGGCGCGCATCATCGCGGTGAAATGCAGCGGGCCTCTGACGCCGGCCGAGATCGCCGAGCTCGACACCTACATCGACGAAAGCCAGACCAAGTTCATGATGGAAAGCGTCGCCAATCAGCGTCTCAGCGAGCGCGTGTTCCCGCAGCTCGCGCGGGACTACGACCGCGCCTTCCGGTCCAAGGACGCCTGCAACTACGAAGCCCGCGACATGGCGAAGGACATGCTGAAGCGCGTGCGCGATGCGGGGGCCAAGAAGCAGGCCGAGCTCAAGCGCTGAGCTTCGCCACCTCGAAGCCAAATGCAAAGGGACCGGCTGCAGATCGCAGCCGGTCCCTTTCGTTTTATCCAATCCCGTCTTTTGCCCGATCAGGCGAGCTTGAACGGCATGTCCTTGCCGGCGAAGTAGGCATCTATGTTGTCGAGCGCCTCGAAGCCCATCTGGTTGCGCGCCTCGACGGCGGCCGAGCCCAGATGCGGGAACAGGAACGTGTTCGGCAGATCGTAGTAGCCCTCGTTGATGTTGGGCTCGCCGGCGAAGACGTCGAGGCCGGCATACGCGAGGCGACCGGACTTCAGCGCCGCGATCATATCCGCGTCGTTGACGAGATCGCCGCGCGCCGTATTCACGACGATGGCGCCCTTGGGCAGCTTCTCGATCGTCGCCGTGTTGAAGAAGCCCCGCGTCTCGGGCGTCGACGGCGCGTTGATGGAGAAGAACTCCGAGACGGCGAGGAGGCTGTCCAGGCTGTCGTGGTAGGTCGCGTTGTACTTCGCCTCGACCTCGGGCTTGGCCCGGTAGACGTCGAAATAGTGGATCTCCATGTCGAAGCCGCGCGCACGCTGCGCCAACGCCTGGCCGATCTTGCCGAAGCCGTAGATGCCGAGCTTCTTGTTGTCGAGGCGCTGGCCCACGAGTTGCAGGGGCTGCCAACCCGGCCAGCGGCGCTGGCGGATCATGGCCTCGCCTTCGGCCGCGCGCCGCGCCGCGCCGAGCAGCAGCAGCATCGCGATCTCAGCGGTGGCGACCGTCACGCCATGCGGGGCGTTGCCGACCTTGATGCCGCGCGCCTTGCAGGCCTCGAGATCGATGTGCTCGAAGCCGATCGAGAACGTCGAGATGCACTTGATGTTCTCGGGAACGCGATCGATCACCGCCTTCGGACACTTCTCGTTCAGGGTCAGGAGGATGGCGTCCACCGACTTGGCCGTCTCCAGCATCTCGTCGATCGTGATCTTGGGATCGTCCCCGTGCGCGATGACGTCGTAGCTCTCACGCGCACGCGCCATCACGGCTTCCGGCAGGGGCCATGTAATCAGAATTTTCTTCTTCGCCATTGTCAGAGGATCCTCCCCGGAAGTTCGACTTTAGTTTGGGACTTGCCGGATCCATGCCGCATGCGGCGACCTAAGACAAGCCCTTCCCCCTGCGTGCGGCCCTTTGCGCAATTTGATGCGCTGCAAAATGATGTCAAGGCGTTGCGACGTGCGGCATCTCAAACGATCAGGCTCTAACCCTTTGTTCACCATAAACGGCGCACGCTGACGCGTGCGGCCGACGTGCGCATCGTTGCCGGCGGCCGCACGTTCGCCCCGTCTCTCTCCCCCGTTGGGTGCTGCCATCATGAGGGCCTTCGTCCTCTTTCTCGCACTTCTCGTGGCGCTCAAGATCTGGGTGCAGGACAGCGTGTATCGTGATGCGACGGGCGCCGCGCTGGTGACGGCCTATCGCGAACGCGCCATCGCCGCATGCGGGGCCGCCGCCACCCTTTCCTCATCGTCGGGGCGCGCCGACCAGGCGTCCGATTGGAGCGCCGGCGAGGAGCCGCGCGTGGTGATCGGCAAGCCGTCCGTGCCGGTCCATTTCTGGCAAGTCGACCACGAGCTTTGGGACGCCCGCTTTCGCCACGCCTATCTCATGCTCGGCAGCGGCAGCGGGGAGACGTGTGCTTACGACCTGCTCGGCGACACGGCGGACATCGTCCGGCCCTGACCGTTCGCACGCCCTTCTCCACGTTTTCACGCCCCAAAACAAACGCGGCGCCCCGAGGAGCGCCGCGTTCGCGATGGGAGAGGCGTGCGAGACGCCAGTCTGATCAGAACTTGAAGGTGAAGCCTCCCATCACCGTGCGGCCAACGCCAGGCTTGGCACCATCGTTGCGGTCGGACACGTAGAACTCGTCGGTGAGGTTCTGTCCGGATGCCCACAGCGTGAGCTGCTCCGTGAGGTGCAGGTTGCCACGTGCGGACAGCAGCCAGACGCTCTCCACTTCGCCTTCTTCCGCATCGTTCGAGCGGCCGATGTTCAGGGCATCGGTGAAATAGGCGCCCCTATGCGTCCAGGTTACGCTCGCATCCCACAGCTTCTTGTACTCCACGCCGAGCGTGAGGTTGGCGAAGTGCCGGATCGTCTCGGGCACGCGGTTTCCGGCAACGTTGACGAGGTCGTCGTTGTCGTCCGTCACCTCGCCCTTTTCGATTTCTGCGTCCGCATACGTGTAGACAGCCTCACCGAAGACGTTCCACGGACCGCCGGTGAACGGATTGCTGTCGAGGCGCGAGTAGATCTCGAAGCCATTGATCGACACCTCGTCAAGGCTCGTGAAAACGCGGTCGCCGGAGCCCGCGTGCTGGAAGGCTTCGCCGAACTGATAGTTATCGATCCGGTTGTGGAAGTACGCCATGTCGAGCGTCAGGCCGCGCACGGCGGTGGTGCGTACGCCGATCTCAAAGTTATCGCCGACCTCCTCGGGAGGAGCGACGAAGATGTCAGCGTCGGACTCGAGCAGATCACGCACGATGTGCGGCGTGAGCCCCCGATGATAGCCGCCATAAAGCGTCGTGCGCGGCGCGGCTTCCCAGGCAAAGGAGATCATCGGCAGGACATGATCGTAGTCCGCGCTTCCATCGAACTCGTCCGGATCGCGGAATTCTATGTCGTAGCTCTCGAAACGAACGCCCGGTGTGACCGTGAAAGTCGGCGTAATGTGAACGGCCGACTGAACGAATGCGGCAAACGACTGCGCCTCGAGCTTTTGGATTGCGCCGTCGAGCGCACCACGATTGCCGAAGCTCAGGCGCTCGTTCTGGGCGCCCTCGCGGTTCTTGTTGTCGAAGAAGTGCTCCTCGTAGCGAATGCCGGCCTGCAGATCGTGCCTCAAGCCGCCGAACAGCGGCAGATTGGCGAACTCGATCCGCGAGTCGGCGCCGTAGTTGCGATAGTGCCGGTCGCGGCCCTGCATGACGAAATCGTCGGGAGCGTTGAACTCGTCGACATAGAACCGCGCGCGCTCGTGGTCGTTGCCGTAGATGCGGGTCGAGAGCGTTGTGTTCTGGTCGATGTAGAGGTTGTGCGCGACCTGCAGCCGATAGTAGTCGGCGTTGTAGTTGCTCCAGTCATAGCAGCATTCGACGGCGAAAAGTCCGTCCGTGGCCGCGCGCACCTTGTTGCGCCGATACTGATTGAACTCCGTCGCGGTTCCCTCGAAGTTGTCCTCGTCGTAGGTATCGCGCTGGCGGAAGAAGCCGCCCGAGATCGTGAGATCCTGGTTGGTGCCGCGGAAGCCGATGGCGCCGTAGAAGTCGTTGTAGCCGAGCTCCTCGACATCCCATGCGCCGCCCGCATCGGCGCCCGAGTACGACGCCACGATGCCGACGTGGCCGAGGTTCTGGCGCGTATGCACGTGGCGGAAGTTGTTGACGTCCTTGTCGCTGCCTTCCGTGTAGCCGATGCCGGCCTTGATCACGGTCTCGTTGGCGCCGAACGGCGACAGGTTGCGGAAATTGATCACGCCATGGTTGTTGAGCGGACCGTAGTTGACGATCGGTCCGCGGAAAACCTCGACGCTCTCGATGCGCTCGATCGGCGGCGTGTAGTGCGTCGACGAGTCGAGGTAGGTCGAGAAGTTGATCGGAACGCCGTCCTCCATGACGAGGACCTTGCGCGAGCGCCGGAAGGGTGAGCCGCGCACGCCGATGCCGCTGTGGCGGGCAAAGCCGTCGTCGGTGACCGTGACGACGCCGGGCACACGTGCGAGCGCCTCATGGTTGGTCAGCGGCCGCTGCGCCTCGATCTGATCGGTCGTGATCCGGCTTGCAGCACCTTGCGCGTTCTGCAGATCGCCCGGAATGATAGACTTTGCATTGACGGGCGGCAGCGGCCCGCTCTCGGCCCGCGCCGCCGCGCTACCGCTGGCGGTCGCTCCATAAGGCGAGTTCTCGAGTGCAGGGTCCTGGCTCTCGTCCGCAAACTCGACCGCTGGCGGAGGCGGCTGCGGTGCAGGAGAGGCCACGGGGGCCGCCTGCTTCTTCGCGACCGGTGCCTTCTTCGCCGCGGCCGGCGCCTTCTTCTGGATGACCTGGACTTCCGGCAGCGTGCCCTGAGCCGGCTCCGCGGCCTCCTGCGCCGACACGGACGTCGTCATGCAGGAGAAGCTCGCCACCCCTGCCAGCAACGTGCCCCGCGTCAGCTTCCTGTCCCCGAACATTCCATCCCCTCCCTAGACTAAAACATTCCCTTGCGTCCGGTATCGGTGCCCGCGTGGCAGCCAAAAGCCCCGGCCTCTTTTTCGTCACAGTCAGGAATGTCCAAGGCCCAGGATGGGAACAACGGGCGTTTTTTCCCGATTTATTCCCGGGATGATCGTTCCGCCGCCCGTGTTGCGAGTCTGCACCAGAATTCTTTGTATATCAGTATGTTAGCTCGTGTTTCTCCCTCCGTTTTCATACGGATCATCGTCGGGATTTACCCCTCCGTATCGAAAAATTGCCGGGTGGAAGCGCGGCTCTCCTCTTGGAATAATACGCCGTTCAATATCTCCGAATCGCACGCCGTCGTGGCTTGGGGGATGCCGCTGGGGCTCTCATTCCGTGCCTCGACGCGGGCTGGCATGGCGGAGCACACGCGGGGGCATCCGCCAAACGTCCCCGCACTCGCTGCCGCCAGGAAGGCGGACATCGCACCGGCGCGCACCCATGAAAAAAGGCGCCCGGCAATACCCGGGCGCCTTGCAGTCTTGGGAGATCGTGGCCGCCATTCTCATGAGGCGACTTTCGAAGCGTGTTGCGCGTGGCAGGTTCTGCCGGACCGCGCCTTAGAGCGCGTTCACTCTTCGGCTTTTGAGCGTGAACGCGCTCTAAGTCGTTGTTTGAGAGTCTGAGTCACGCCCTCGATGCGAGCTGACCGCTCGCATCTCAAACGATCAGGCTCTAGAACTTCACCTTCACACCGCCGTAGGCCGCGAAGGGCATGGCCGGTGACATGGTGCGGCTGTCCGTAAAGCCGGCGCCACCGAGGGCCTCATCCAGCTCCGATACCTCCTCGGCCTCGAAGTAGGTGCCGTAGAGGCCGTACTTCTGATTGAAGAGGTTCTTGACGAGACCGTAGATCTGAATGTTTTCGGTGATGTCGTAGGACGTGTGCAAATCCACCCGCGTATAGCCCGGAAGCATGGCGTTCAGGCCTTCCTCGTCCGACACCTCGTTGGGGAAGTACGGAGAGTTGCTCGACGCCACCAGGTCCGCGCCGACCTTCCACTTGGGCGTCAGCCAATATTCGAACCCGGCCTTGAAGATGTGACGCGGAATGCCGGGCAGGCGGTCACCGGACCGGAGGAAGGCACACTCGCCGTCAGCGCGGTCGCACGAGTCGAGCGTCGCGTCGACGAAGGCGTAAGAGCCATAGAGATTCCAGCTCCGCGTCTCGTACGTCGCCGACAGCTCCACACCCTGGCGCAGAGTATCACCCGCGTTGATGAAGAAGATGCGGCCCGTATCGTTGATGATGGGCAGGATGTCGTCGGACGCGAGCGTGCGGAACAGGCCGGCGCCCCAGGTGAACTGGCCACCGTTATAGAAGCCCTGACCGCGCAGGCCGACCTCGGCCGTACGGCCGATCACCTGCTTCAGTGGCGGATCGTCCGTCAGGAAGCTCTCGATGAGGCACGGGACCTCTTCCTCGGCGCAACCGAGCTCGGCCGGCGTCGGCGCACGGTTCGATTCCGAATAGCCGCCGTAGACCGACACGCCGCGCATGATCTTGTAGTTCAAGCCGGCCATCGGGTTGAAGCGACTGTACTTGTTGGTCTTGTTGAGCTCGTCGAAATCGCCGGTGTTGTCGGTCATCTTGATCGTCGCGTGATTGTAGCGACCGCCGACGGTGAGCGTGAGCTGATCGGTGATGTCCAAGGCGTTGGAGAAGTAGAAGCCCCAGTAGGTGTTCTCGCTGTCGAGATCACGTGGCGCAAGCTCGTTGTCCTCGTCGCGATAGGTGACCCCGGTGCCTGTCGCGACATAGCCCGGAAGGATCTGGGCGAGCTCGCTCGAGGTCTTGTAGTTCGACTTGCCGTGATCGTAGGACATGCCGGCGATGAACAGGTTCGGACGGCCGAACAGCGGAGCCTTCTCCTGTCCTTCGAAGGCCGCACCCCAGCTCTCGCTCTTGGTATTCATCCGCTCGATCGAGCCGAGCGTATCCTCGTCGAAATCATCCGCTTCGATGAACTCGCCCGTGGCGGCGTTCCGGATGAAATTCGTCATCGGATCATCATCGTCATCGGGCTCGGTGCAGAAGCCTTCGCCCAGGGCGACATCGCACTCCTCGAGCTCGGTGACGTTGCCGTCGATCACGTTGTTCCTGTAGTTGCGGTAGTAGCCGACACCGGAGAACGTGAGCGTGTTCGTCGCCTTCACGGTTGCCGAGATCTGCGGCATGTAGACTTCAGGCGTCGAGATCTGCGGCGTCGTGAACGTGTTGCTCCAGCTCCGGCCGAGCAGATCGAGCGGAGCGGCCGCCGAGGCGCCGATCTCGTTCTTCGCCGCCGTCAGGCTGAAGTGCACTTCCGCCAGGCTGCCCTTGAGGCCGATGTCGCCGTAGAAGCGCTTGATCTCGCTGTCGGAGAAATTCCGGAAGCTGTCGTCCTTGATGCCCTCGGCGGCCACATAGATGCCGGCGTTGCCGCTCGAGCCGCCGGCCTGCACGCCGACCTGGGCGCGCCCGAACGAGCCGGCCATGACGTCGACCTCGCCGCCCTGGTAGCTGAAGCCGTCCTTCATGAGGATGCTGATGGCGCCGCCCAGTGCGTTCAGGCCGAACGACGGGTTGTTGCTGACCACCGACATGGAGGCGATGGCGTTGCTTGGGATCACGTCCCACTGCACGACGTCGCCGAAGGCTTCGTTGATGCGGACGCCGTTCTGATAGACGGCGAGGCCCTGCGCGCGCCCGCTCACGGACGACGACGTGAAGCCGCGGAAGTTCACTTCCGAGCGCATCGGGTTGCCGGCCGCGTCAGAAATGATGACGCCGGGCACCTGCTGCTGCAGCGCCTCCTGAACGTGCGCCGTCCCTTCGCGCTCGATCTGGGTGTCCGTCACGTTCGTGACGGCGCTCGGCACCGTCGTGATCGGAAGCGTGGAGGGCGTATCCGGGCCGCTCGTCCCGGGGGCGGAGGTCACGGCGGAAGGGGCCGGTGCGGAGACAGCCGCCGCTGCCGGCGCGCTGCTGAGCGGCGAGACGGCGACGGCCCGCTTCTTCGCCCGCGCTGCCTTCTGAACGGGCGTTTCCTGAATCACGTCGACGGCAGGAAGCTCGGTATCGGCGGCCGGGGCTGCATCCTGCGCAACCGCCATTTGCGATCCCAGCGCGAATGTTCCCGCCAGCATCACCACTGGTTTCACTCTCATCCTCAAGCTCCCCTGAATTTTCGACGTGGCGTCCGCGAGGGACGCTTTTTGATGGTTATTCCCCTCCGTGAAGTTACTGGCGTCCCTTTCTGGGAGCAATTGATGCAGGAAGTAATTCTGTAACTTATTTCCGCTTTTTCCACGGCATGTGTCTGTTTCGCATCGGGAATTTTTCCCATTGGGAGGGGAGCCTCTGGCCATAAAGCTTCGTTTCGATCATTTTGGATGCGGGTTGGCTGCCAGGGGCGAATGGGACTCACTTCGAGATGACCGCAGGGCTCTTCCGTTTCGCCAGCTCCGCCGTTTCCGCCACGGGATCGCGCTCTGCGGGCGTTTCGGCGGCTGTTGATACGCGCTTGGTTTTCAGGATATTCACGGGCGAGCCGAGGCCCCGTGCGATCGTCTCGCCTGCAGCGGAGCCGGCCAGGATGCGCCGGCGATGCGAACCCAGGGACGACCGGCCGACGTCAGGTTATAATGAAGCCCGAGCCAGCAGGTCCTCGACGCACGATGTGCCGCCGGGCGGTCTCGCAAGCCGGAAATTTCCTAATGCCCAGGAGGACTTCTTGACCCGACTTATTCCCAATTGCGGCCGTTTGCCCGCTTTCGCCCTCGCCGGAATTGCCCTGGCAGCCGCCCCGCTCGCCGCCCAGGAGGCCACCCCCGAAACGGCCCCCGCGCCAGCGGCAGCAACCGCCGCCGAGGCGCCCAAGGCGCTCACCGTCGAGCTCAACAAGCTCGAGCCGCAGGGCAAGGGGTGCCGCGCCTACGTCGTCGTGCAGAACGACGACCCCACCACCTACCAGGCCTTCAAGCTCGATCTCGTGCTGTTCCAGAAGGACGGCATCATCGGACGACGTTTCGCCATGGACCTCGCGCCCCTCAAGGCCAAGAAGCGCACGGTCAAGCTGTTCGATCTCGACGAGATCTCCTGCGACAGCATCGGCAGCTTCCTGATCAACGACATCGTCGACTGCAAGTCGGAAGCGGGCCCCATCGAGAACTGCCTGGCGGGCACGACCGTCAAATCGCTCGGCAGCGTCGAGCTGTCGAAGTAGGGCGGCGGCGCAACAAGTAAAGGGTAGGACCCATCGTGGAGCAGATCACCACCGCCGTCGGTCACGATTTTTCCATCTATGGCCTCGTTCTCCAGGCCGATCCCATCGTCAAGGCCGTGATGGCGCTGCTCGTCATCGCGTCGGTTGCGTGCTGGGCCATCATCCTGGAGAAGGCGGTGCGGCTGATGAAGCTCGGACGGGACCTGCGCCGGCTCGAGCGCTCGCTCGGCGACGAAAGCCCTGCCCAGGCCCCGCGTGGCCTCGTGCGCATGCTGCTGACGGCAGCCCATCACGAGGCCGAGGACGGCGCCAGCCGCAACGAGACGCGCACCGATCTGCGTGCGCGTCTCGAGCGGGCCATGCGCGGCTCTCTCAGGACGGAGCTGCATCGTCTCGAGGTCGGCCTGCCGTTCCTGGCGACGATCGGCTCGGCAGCCCCGTTCATCGGCCTCTTCGGCACGGTGTGGGGCATCATGAACAGCTTCACCTCGATCGCGCAGCAGAAGGATACCTCGCTCGCGGTCGTCGCTCCGGGCATCGCGGAGGCGCTGTTCGCCACCGCGCTCGGCCTTGCCGCCGCCATTCCGGCGGTGATGGCTTACAATATGATCGCGGTCTCGCTCGGGCGTGCCGCAAACCGCGGCGGCTCGGCCATCTCCGAGCTTGCCAAGCGCCTCTCGCGCTCACCGGGCGTGGAGAGCCCCGCACGTAGCGCCGAGCCAATGCGCAGCGGAAAGGCCTCCTGATGGGCATGGCGGCAGGCAACGCCGGGGCTTCGGACGACGGCGAGGACGGCGGCAGCTATCGGCCGATGGCCGAGATCAACATTACGCCGATGGTCGACGTCATGCTCGTGTTGCTGATCATCTTCATGGTGGCCGCGCCGCTCATGGTTGCGGGCGTGCCGCTCGAGCTGCCGAACACGTCGGCGGCGCGCGTCAGCCAGTCGAAGAAGGCGATGGTGGTGTCGCTGGCCGGCGACGGCGCGCTCTACATCCGCGAGGAGCAGGTCTCCTCGGATTCGCTGGTGCCCCGGCTGCGTGAGTTGCGCGCCACCGAGGGCGATACCGTCGTCTACGTCCGGGCCGACAAGAAAAGCAGCTATGGCGACGTGATGGACATTCTCGGCCGCGTCGGAGAAAGCGGATACGGGCGCGTGTCGCTTCTTTCGCAACCCAAGCCGAAGGGCGCGCAGTAAGGCGGACAGGACAGCGCATGAGCTTGCGGGCTCTGACATGGCTGATCTCCTTTGGGCTGCACGGCGCGATCGCCGGCATTTTCCTCGTCACGCCCGGAGGCGCGGCGCTCGATCAGGGTGACGGCGAGGACACCTTCGTCGTCGAGCAGGGCATCGCCATCGAAGGGGTGGCCAGGCTCGGCGATGCGGACGTCAGCGTCGAAGCCGTCGAGGCGCCCCCGCCCACGCTTCAGGCCGCGGCCCCTATGGAGCTCAAGGAGCCGGAGGAAGAGGACGTGCAGCACGTCATCGGCTCCGAAAGCGGGCCCGAGCAGGAGCGGATCACGCTCGAGGAGAAGCCCGAGGAGGTCAAAGAGGTCCCGCCGGAACAGAAGCAGGTCGCCGCCATCGAGCAGACGGTCATCGCCGTCGAGGAAAAGCACGCAGCCGGGCCGAAGCAAGCGGGCGGCAACACGACGGCGTTGTCGGCCTACCGCGGCAAGCTCTTCGCGCACATCACGAAACGCAAGATCAATCCGAAGTCGCGCATTTCGGGCACCGCCGTCGTCCGCTTCACGGTCAGCCCCGAGGGCACGCTGCTCTCGCGCGAGATCGCGAAGAGCTCGGGCTCGAAGGTGCTCGACGATGCGGCGGTTGCCTCGATCGAGCGCGCCGCGCCCTTCCCCGTCATGCCGAGCGAGGCGAGCGACAGCCCGCTCGTGGTCTCGGTGCCGTTCAAGTTCTCGGTGCGATGAGACGCGGCCAGGGTACGGCCGACTGCGTCAATCCTCCTCGGCCAGCTCCTCGCCGAAGCCGGTCTCGACGAGATTGACGAGCGCTTCCAGCGCTTCGGGGCCTTCCTTGCCTTCGGCGGCGATGTAGAGCACGGAGCCTGGACCGGCGGCGAGCATCATGAGGCCCATGATCGAGGTGCCGCCGACAGTCTGCCCGTCGCGCGTGACCGTGACCGTCGCGCGGAAGCTCTCTGCCAGCTTGACGAACTTCGCCGAGGCGCGGGCGTGCAGCCCCTTGCGGTTCACGACCGTGACGACCGCCTCGGGACGCTTGCTGTCGCGGATCTCCGGCATCGGCCCCTCGCTCGCTCGCGCCCGCTCTACTGCTCGCCGGACAGCTCTTGGCTGGCGACCTTGATGTACTTGCGTCCGGCCTCGCGCGCCAGCGTCACCGCCTCGTCGAGAGGCACGTCGCCGCGCAGCCCTGCGAGCTTGACGAGAATGGGAAGGTTGATGCCGGCGATGATCTCGACGCGCGCCTCGTCCATCACCGAGATCGCGAGATTGGAGGGCGTGCCGCCGAACATGTCCGTCAGGATGATGACGCCCGAGCCGGTCTCGGCGCGCCGCACGGCGTCCAGGATCTCGGCCCGGCGGGCCTCCATGTCGTCCTCGGGACCGATCGAGATGGTTTCGAGCTGGGACTGATGCCCAACGATATGCTCAAGCGCCGCACGGAACTCGACAGCCAAGCCGCCGTGCGTGACGATCACGAGTCCGATCATCTCACCGTGCCGAAATTGTTGCGCGATCGCAATGCATGAGCCGAGACTCGCGATCCGAGTCTCGCTCCAACTCCCCATGACGTCACGAGATTCTCCGCGTTACATGGTGCCGGCGGCCCGCCCCGAACCGCGTCATGCGGGCGGAGACTTACAGGGGTTCGCAGGCAACGCAAGGGTTTTCCTCATCCCGCTCACGGGGGAGTTAACACCTCGGGGGAATGAATCAGCGCCAGCACGACTTTGGCCGGCGCCGAGGCCTCGAACGGCGTGAGGCGCAGAAGCGGCAGCGCAGTGCCGAGGAGCACGGCCGAGAGGGGCTCCAGAGGGTAGCGCGGAACGGCTTCGGGCGGCACGAGGTCCACCACCAGCGCCAGCCGGGCGGACGGACAATAGGGCACCGGCACGATGCCGAGGCCACGGACCTCGATCTTGCCGGCCAGGGCGGACGGGGGGCTCACCACGACGCCATCGCCCTCGCGGGCGAGACACACCTGATCGTCCGAGACCAGCATCGCGCGCGGTCCATCGGCGGCCAGCGGCGGGGCGACGATGCAGCGCAGCGCGAGATCGGACTTGCCCGCGCCCGACGGCCCGCGGATCAGAACGGCGCGGGCGCCGACGGCGAGCGCCGTGCCGTGCACCCGCTCAACCGCGCTCGCGGGCGGCATCATGGAAGCCTTCTGCGGACGACCGGCGGGCCGGAACCGCGGCCGCGGACCTCGCGGAGCTCAAGAGCCCTGGAAGACGCACGACGAAGCGGGCGCCCTTGGGCCGCTCGGTCGCGCCCTCGGCGGCGATTTTGTTCTCGGCTGTGATCTCGCCGCGATGGGCCCGCACGATCTCGCGCGAGATGGAGAGGCCGAGACCCGAATTCTTGCCGCGAATGGCCTCGGTGTCGGGACGGTCGGTGTAAAAGCGATCGAAGACGATAGTCAGGCGATCGGGGGGAATGCCCGGGCCCTCGTCGTCCACCGTCAGCTCGACGAGCCCGCCCTTGCGGCGCACGGAGACCGTCACCGCTGCCCCTTCCGGCGAGAACGAGACCGCGTTGTCGACGAGGTTGGTCAGCACCTGCCCGAGCCGGCCGTCGTGGCCGTTGACGAGATAGGCGCCCTCGAACGGCGCCGGATCGATGGCAACGACGACGCGGCGGCTCTCTCCCGACAGGATATCGCGGAAGATCTGCGCGACGCTCCCCACCACGCTCGTCAGATCGAGCGGCCCCATCTGCTGGCGGGCCAGCTCGGCATCGAGACGCGAGGCGTTCGACACGTCCGTAATGAGCTGGTTCAGGCGCTTCAGCTCGTTCTGGATCTGCCGCACGACCTCCTTCTTCTGCTCCTCCGTCTTGGCGTAGGCGAGCGCTTCGGACATCGAGCGCGCGGCGGTGAGCGGGTTCTTCAGCTCGTGCGCCACGTCGGCGGCGAACCGCTCGCTCGCCTCGACGCGCCGGTAGAGCGCGGCCGTCATCGCGGCGAACGCGGATGACATCTGCCCGACCTCGTCGGTGCGATGGGAGAAGTCGGGCAGCTCATGGCGCGCGCTGATGTTGCGGCTGACGAGGTCGGCCGACGCGGAGAGGCGCCGGATGGGGCCGGCGACCGTGCGGGCGAGCAGGATGGCGCTCATCAGGGAAGCGAGGCCGGCGATGGCGGCCAGCACCCAGATCTGGTCGCGCTGCTCGGCGATGATGTCGTCGATCTCGCCGGGGCGCGTCGACATCAGCAGCACGCCCTGGACGGCCGAGGCGCGCTTGATCGGCACGGCGGTCGAGACGATCTGCTCGCCCTTCTCGTTGAGCAGCAGCATCGCGGACGGCGTGCCGTCCTCGAGCGCCTTGCGGACCTCGGGATAAGATGTGCCGTTGGCGTTGCCGATCTCTTTGTAGACCGGCAGGTCCTCGCCCATCATGCGCGACTTGAGGCGCGTCCAGAAATCCTTCGGCCGCATGCGGCTGTCGCTCGCCACCTTCGGCTCGTGGCGCGTGAGCTGACCGCGGCGCAGCAGCGTCGCCGAGTCGATCACCAGCGTGCCGTCCTTGCTGTAGACGCGGGCGCGGCGCGTCGTGGGCTGGATCAGGCGACGCAGAATGGGCGCCACCCGCTCGGGGCGGATCGAAAGCTCGTGGGCGGCAAAGGCATCGAGCGGCCCCGGCGCCGTCTCCTCCGGCAGCGGGATGTTGTCGGTGTGGATGACGATGCGCCCGCCGTCCACGCGCGCGTCGCCCGCGATGGCGGCGGCGATGATCTCGCCCTGCACGCGCAGCGACTCGCGCTTGGCGTCGATGAGCCAGGTGTTGTTCTCGCTGAAGTAGAGGATGCCGCCGATCATCAGGACGAGGCCGGCGAGGCTTGCGACCAGGATGCGACGCAGGAGACTCGCCTTCACGAAGCGGACCGGCGGGAAGGCTTCCCAGGCTCGGGCGATGGCGATGCCGGCCTTGTGGTGGCGAAGGGGGTTATAGCGCCTCAGATATCGCAGCGGCAGCGCAAGCGCGTTCGTGGCCCGGCGTGCGGCGCCTGCGGCCGCCTCCAGCCACGATGCATACGTCGGCGTCCGCTCCGTCTCGAGCGCCATAGGATCTCCCCTGCGGTCCCGGATGGGTCCGGCTGGCCCGGCGGTGCTCTGCGGCGGCGACGCCTCGAGAGAGGCCCGCCGCGCGCGCAACCTTACGCTTCCTTGAAGCGATAGCCTACGCCGTAAAGCGTCTCGATGACGTCGAAGCTGTCATCGACCTGCTTGAACTTCTTGCGCAAGCGCTTGATATGGCTGTCGATCGTGCGATCGTCAACGTAAACCTGATCGTCGTAGGCGGCATCCATCAGCGCGTCGCGCGTCTTCACGACGCCCGGGCGATGGGCCAGGGCCTGGAGGATGAGGAACTCCGTCACGGTCAGCGTTACCGGGCGGTTGTCCCAATGGCAGGTGTGGCGCTCGGGGTCGAGCTTCAGCTTGCCGCGCTCCAGGATATGAGCCACCTGCGGCTCGGCCGTCTGTCCATCCTTGGGCTGCAGACGGCGGAGGATGGCGCGGACGCGCTCGACGATGAGGCGCTGCGAGAAGGGCTTGGCGATGTAGTCGTCGGCCCCCATCTTGAGGCCGAACAATTCGTCGATCTCCTCGTCCTTGGAGGTGAGGAAGATGACGGGCATATCGGACTGCTGGCGCACGCGGCGGAGCAACTCCATCCCGTCCATGCGCGGCATCTTGATGTCGAAAATCCCGAGGTCGGCCGGATCCTCGGTCAAGGCCTCGAGGGCGGAGGCGCCATCGCTGTAGGTGCGCACCTTGTAGCCCTCGGCCTCGAGCGCCATGCCGAGAGAAGTGAGAATGTTGCGCTCGTCATCGACCAAAGCGATCGTGCTTTTCTCTTTCATGTTCCCATTTTCCTAGCGGCACCCTGAAGGCCCAGTTGGCGCTTTATGGCTCCAAGGTGGATCAATTGTGGCGGCGACCTTACTATGTCCACGCCCCTGAACCAAAACTGAACGGCGCATCAGCAGAACGAGGCTCTCATGGCAGGACAAAATCCCACCCCCACGCCGGCGTCCCCGGCCGATGCCTCGCCGGCCGAGGCCGCACGCCTCTTGATGCGGCGCGCGCTCAAGGCCTCGCTTGCCACGCTCGGCGCGCCCGACGGCCATCCCTACGCCTCGCTGATCACGATCGCAACCGATGTGGACGGCACGCCGCTGTTCCTCATCTCGACGCTCGCGCTCCATACGAAGAATCTCGCCCAAGATGCCCGGGCGAGCATCCTTTTCGACGGCACCGACAGCACGGGCGACCCGCTTGCGGGCGGGCGCGTCACGGTCATGGGGCGGGCCGAGAAGACCGGGCGGGGAATTGCGCGCGAGCGTTTCCTGTCCCGCCATCCCGCCGCGCGCGGCTATGCCGGGTTTCCGGATTTCGCGGTCTACGAGCTGATCCCAGAGCGGGCGCATTACATCGGCGGGTTCGGGCGGATCGTCGACCTCGGACCGGAGGATCTCCTGGTCGGAACGGAGGACGCGGCGCGTCTGATCGAGGGGCACGGCGACATCGTCGCGCACATGAACGACGACCATCGCGCCGCCATCGAGCTTTATGCGACGGCGCTCGCGGGACGTCCGAGCGGGCCCTGGCGCCTCACCGGCCTCGATCCCGAGGGTTTCGATCTCGCCTCCGACGGCGAGACGTGCCGCCTTCTCTTCGCCACGCCGGTGCTGACACCTGATGCGGCACGCCGTGAGTTCGTGCGCCTCGCCGACCTGGCCCGTACCCAAAAGACCTAGGAATAAGTGCGCACCGCACGCTTGAAGGGGTCGTCTTGCGGGTGCTAGTTAGCACTTGCAGCAAGACCCGATATTTCAGCGATTTCTGTGCAGGATCTTTGGACCTGCCTGCGGAGGCTTATTTGATGAACGCCATGCCACCGGTGCAATCCGCAACGCGCAATCCCGCGGTGCTCGCCTTTGTGGACCAAGCAAGAGCGCTCTTCAGACCCGAGCGGGTGGTCTGGTGCAACGGCAGCAAAGACGAATACCAGCAGCTTCTCCACGCGATGGTGGCGACGGGCACCGCCCAGTGGCTCAACCCCGAGAAGAGACCCAATTCCGTCATTGTGCGCTCCGATCCTGCCGACGTCGCACGCGTCGAGGACCAGACCTTCATCTGCTCGCTCTCCAAGGAAGACGCCGGCCCCACCAACAACTGGGCCGATCCGACGGAGATGAAGACCACGCTCCAGGGCCTGTTCGACGGCGCCATGGTGGGCCGGGCGATGTACGTCGTTCCCTACTCGATGGGCCCCGTGGGCTCGCCCATCGCCCGCATCGGCATCATGGTGACGGACAGCACGTATGCCGTCGCCAACATGCACATCATGACGCGCGGCGGCGATGCCGTGCTCGACGCGCTCGGCACCAGCACGGACTTCGTGCGCGGCCTGCACACGGTGGGCGTTCCGCTCAAGAAGCAGACCTGGGCCGACGAGCCCTGGCCCTGCAATACGACCAAGTACATCTGCCACTTCCCGGAATCCCGCGAGATCTGGTCGTACGGCTCGGGCTATGGCGGAAACGCGCTTCTCGGCAAGAAATGCCATGCGCTCCGCATCGCCTCCGCCCAGGCGCGCGACGAAGGCTGGATGGCCGAGCACATGCTGATCCTGAAGCTCACCAATCCGGAAGGCCGCTCGAAGTTCATCGCGGCGGCATTTCCCTCGGCGTGCGGCAAGACGAACCTCGCCATGCTCATTCCGACCATCCCGGGCTGGAAGGCGGAGACGATCGGCGACGACATCTGCTGGATGAAGTTCGGCGAGGACGGCCGCCTCTACGCGATCAACCCCGAGACGGGCTTTTTCGGCGTCGCGCCCGGCACCTCGAACGCGAGCAACCTCAATGCGATGCGGACGCTGAACGCCAACTGCATCTTCACCAACGTGGGCCTGACGGACGATGACGACGTCTATTGGGAGCAGATGGACGGCCAGCCGCCCCAGCGCCTCACCGACTGGCTGCGCCGCTCCTGGTCGCCGAGCGCAGGCCGCCCCGCGGCTCATCCCAACGCGCGTTTCACGGCGCCCGCCGCCCAGTGCCCGGTGATCGCCAAGGAGTGGGACGATCCCAAGGGCGTGCCGATCGACGCCATCCTGTTCGGCGGCCGGCGCGCAACCGTGGTGCCGCTCGTGTCGGAGGCGCTCTCCTGGCAGCACGGCACGTTCCTCGGCTCCATCATGGCGTCGGAGAAGACGGCAGCCGCGGCCGGCACGATCGGCGAGCTCAGGCGCGACCCGATGGCGATGCTGCCGTTCTGCGGCTACCACATGGGCGACTACTTCCAGCACTGGCTCACCATGGGCGAGAAGGGCGGCAGCAAGATGCCGAGGATCTTCTACGTCAACTGGTTCCGGAAGAGCGGCGAAGGCAAGTTCCTGTGGCCGGGCTACGGGGAGAACAGCCGCGTGCTCAAGTGGATCTTCGAGCGGTGCGACGGGACGGCGGAGGCCGTGGAAACGCCGATCGGCAAATTGCCGGCGGAGGGTGCGCTCGACGTCGAGGGCCTCGACGTCAGCGCTGAAGCGATGGCCGAGCTTCTCAAGGCGGACCGCGACGGCTGGAAGGCCGAGCTTCCCTTGATCAAAGAGCATTTCGCGACCTTCGGGGAGAGGCTGCCGCGCGGCCTTGCGGACGAGCTCGACGCGCTCGAGAAGCGGCTGGCCTGATCCGTCCACGCACGACTTCAACGACTTTTGACTTGGAACACCGGGACCCCTGTCCCGGTGTTTTGCGTTCGGGTGTCGCGTTGCGTTGGCTATCGATCTTGCGCATGAATCATGGTCTACATGCAGGCGTTCGAGCGCGCGTCGGGGCGCCTTCGACCACCCTGCATTTCAGGCGCCGCCTTACAATCGCGGAATGCGTGCTGCGCATGAACTCTTCGTCTGAAAGGCTGGCCGCCGACACCGGCTTCGTGGGCGATTGCGATGCTCAATTGGATCCTCAGGCGCTTCTGGCGCCCCGCCAAGACGGCACCCGTCCCTTCCGTTACCTCTCCCGTGCGGGTCGAGCATGACGACCGGCTCATCATGGTCGATGACGGCACGGGCGCCCTTGCCACGCTCGCCTGGGCCGACCTCGCCAACGTGACCGTGCTCACCACCGACGCCGGCCCGTTCGAGCCCGATCTCTTCTGGGTCCTCTCCGACAAGGACGCGCGCCAGACGCTCACGGTGCCGCTGGGCGCGGTGGGCGAGCATGCGCTGCTTCAGGTCATGCAGGCGCGTCTGCCCGGCTTCGACAACATGGCCGTGGTCGAAGCCATGAGCAGCACGACCAGAGGGCGGTTCCAGGTCTGGCCGGCAGCCGATCTGATGTAGGGCATCCGCGGCCCTGACGGGCTTCCCGTTTCGCGCTATGGTGCCGCCACCCGATCTGGCGCCGGGCTTCTCTCCGCCACAGCAAAGGATACGTCATGTTCGATCCCGAAAGTCCGCCCGAGCTCGAGGCCGCGCACTGGCTCAACGCTGAGACACCGCCGAAGCTCAAAGACCTCAAGGGCAAGGTGGTGGTGCTCGCCGCGTTCCAGCAGCACTGCCCCGGCAGCCTCAAATGGGGTCTGCCGCAGGCCGCGCGCCTCGCGCAGGCTTTCAGCACCGACGAGGTGGTGGTCATCGGCCTCAACACACCCTTTGAGGAGACCAAGGCGCAGGACAAGGCCGCGCTCGAAGCCTTCGTCACTGAGCACGGGCTGACGTTTCCGATCGCGCTCGATGCGACCGACGGCGAGAGCCTGCCGAAGACGATGGAGGCCTACGAGATCCAAGGCACGCCGACCGTGCTGCTGTTCGACCGGCAGGGGCGGCTGCGGCGCCATTATCTCGGGCAGGTGGACGATATCCGCATCGGCGCGGAAATCATGGCGCTCACCCTCGAAGCGCGCAATGCGCCGCGCGAGCAATCGATGGCGCTCGAGCGGCGGCTGGCGGCGGTTCTGACGGATCCCGACGCGCATCATCATCACGATCATCACGAGGGCGGCTGCTGTGGCGGGCATGACCATGCCCACGACCATCACCACCACCATGACGGCGGTTGCTGCGGCGGACACGACCACGAGCAGAGCCACGAGCACACGCATGAGCATGAGCACGCCCATGCGCACGGCAAGGGCGGCTGCGGTTGCGGGCACGATCATTGAGATCGTCCCGCCCGTCGCGACGTACGGCGCTTGACGGAACCGACGCATGCCCGTCTTGTCCGGGCCGCGTCGTAGAAGCCGGCGCCGAGGCCCTTCCGTAAAGCGGCGGCTTTCCATGGAGACGACATGATCTTCAAGCTGGTCGATCGCGAGGCATGGGATGCCGCGTGCGCCGCCGGAGCCTTCACAGGCTCGGCCGACGACCGGCGCGACGGCTACATCCACCTCTCGGCGCCCGGACAGGTCGCGGCCACCGCGCGGAAATACTTCTCAGGCGTGCCGCACCTTCTCCTCGTTGCCTTCGAGGAAAGCGCGCTCGGGGACGCCCTCAAGTGGGAGCCCGCGCGCGGTGGCGCGCTTTTTCCTCACCTCTATGCGCCGTTGCCGACGCGCCTCGCGCTCTGGCAGCGCGAGATCGTGCTCGCCGACGATGGCACGCCCCTCATTCCGGAGGACATCCACGCGTGCTGAAGGCTCTTTCGACGCTCGCCCGTCCGCTCCTTCTCGCGCTCGATCCGGAAGCTGCGCACGAGGCGACGTTGCGCGCGCTCGAGCTTGGCGTCTACCCGCGCACCGGAGAGACGGCGCCGTGCCTCGCCGTGCGGCTCTGGGGGCTCGACTTCCCGAACCCCATCGGGATCGCCGCCGGCTTCGACAAGGATGCGCGCGTGCCGGACGCCGTGCTCGGCCTCGGCTGCGGGTTCGCCGAGATCGGCACCACGACGCCGCGGCCGCAGCCGGGCAATCCCGCGCCCCGCGTCTTCCGCCTGATCTCGGATCGTGCCGTCATCAACCGGCTCGGTTTCAACAATGCCGGCCATGCGGCGGCGCTCGCCCGGCTCGCCGCGCGTGCCCAGCGCGGCGGCATCGTCGGCGTCAACCTCGGCGCCAACAAGGACAGCACCGACCGCGTCGCCGATTACGTGGCCGGGCTCGAAGCGTTCTATGAGGTGGCGAGCTATTTCACGGTGAACGTCTCCTCGCCGAACACGCCCGGCCTGCGCGATCTCCAGGCTCCGGACGCGTTGGACGATCTGCTCGCGCGCCTGATGGCGGCGCGTGCGGTGAAAACCGCGGCGGGGCTTCCCAAGCGGCCCATCGTCGTCAAGCTGGCGCCGGATCTGGCCGAGGAGACGATCGCGCCGGTGGCGGCGGCGCTCCTGCGCCACGAGGTCGACGGCATCGCCGTCTCGAACACCACGCTTGCCCGCCCAGGCGTCGCCGGCCCGAACGCGGCGGAGGCGGGCGGCTTGTCCGGCCGGCCTCTGTTCCACCGCTCCACGGTCATGCTGGCACGCGTTTACGAGGCCACCGGCGGGCGCGTGCCGCTGATCGGCATCGGCGGCATCGACAGCGGCGAGACGGCGCTCGCGAAGATCGAGGCGGGGGCGACGCTGCTGCAGCTCTATACGGGTCTCATTTACGAAGGGCCGAGCCTGATCGGACGGATGACGGGCGCTCTGGCAGAGGCGTGCGCCGCGCGCAACGTCGCCTCCATCACGGCGCTGACGGGCACGCGCGCGGCGGAGTGGGCCGCAAAGCCGCTCGGCTAACGCTTCCCTCCGACGAGCCTCATTCGGCTTTCGAGCGCGCCGTCCGCGCCACGCGGGCGATCAGCCAGATCGGAACGACGATGAGGGCGCCGAGCAGCATGTACTCGAGCACCCATTCGATGGCGCCGAAGCCGAGGTCGTAGACGCTGCGGAGCAACTCGTTCACACGCTGGAAGAAATTTCCGAGGTCGATGCCGAGCGCCTTCATCACGATGCCGACGACGAGCGAGATGAGGGCGAGCCGGATCAGGACTCCGAGCGGGTGTCCGCCAAAAAACGTGTTACGGTCCATCGGGCTGGGTTCCATCCGTTGTGAGCCGGCAGGCGCGCGTCCGCGAGCGCGCGGATCTCCCTCTAACATAGAGCGTGCCGCCTGCGAAGGAAGACCGAGACGCGTGCGAGACCCGATCCGGAAGGCGAGACAGAAGAGAGCCCCGAAGACATCGCTGCGCCAGGCGCAGCGCGCCGCCGTGCCCGCGCTTCCCGCTCCGTTCCGCGCCTGGTTCGAGCGCCGCGGCTGGAAACCGCGCACCCACCAGCTCGCGCTTCTCGCCCAGGCCGAGGCTCGCCGCTCCACGCTTCTGGTCGCGCCGACGGGGGCGGGCAAGACGCTCGCCGGCTTCCTGCCGACGCTCGTCGCCCTCGAGCAGCGTCCGCGCCGGCGCTCGAACGAGCAGGGCAGCGGTCTGCACACGCTCTACATCTCGCCGCTCAAGGCGCTGGCGGAGGACGTTGCCCGCAATCTCCTCGCGCCGGTCGCGGAGATGGACCTCAAGATCTCGATCGAAACCCGCTCCGGCGATACGTCCGTCGCCCGTCGAGCGCGTCAGCGCGCGCGTCCGCCGCACATCCTGCTGACCACGCCCGAGCAGATCGCGCTGATGCTGGCGAGCCCGGATGCGGCTTACGTCTTCGGCGCGCTCGACACGATCATCCTGGACGAGCTGCATGCGCTGGCGCCCTCGAAGCGCGGCGACCTGCTGTCGCTCGGCCTCGCCCGTCTTGCGGCACTCGCGCCCGGTGTCATGACGCTCGGCCTCTCCGCCACGGTCGCGCGCCCGTCGGAGCTTCGCAGCTACCTCGTCCCGCAGACGGCGCCCGATGACGAGCGCCGCTTGGCCGATCTCGTCGTCGCCCGCGGCGGGGCGGCGCCCGAGATCCGCATCCTCGAAATCGAGGAGCCCGTGCCGTGGGGCGGCCATTCCGCGCGCTACGCGATGCACGAGATCTACCGCGAGATCGCCGCGCATCGCACGACGCTCGTTTTCGTCAACACGCGCATGCAGGCCGAGCTCGTGTTCCAGGAGCTCTGGCACCTGAACGAGGCGTCGCTGCCCATCGCGCTCCATCACGGCTCGCTCGACAAGGCCCGTCGCCAGAAGGTCGAAGCCGCGATGACCGAGGGGCGCCTGCGCGCCGTGGTCGCCACCTCGACGCTCGATCTCGGCATCGACTGGGGCGATGTCGATCTCGTCGTCAACGTCGGCGCGCCGAAGGGGGCGTCGCGGCTGACGCAGCGCATCGGGCGCGCCAACCATCGCCTCGACGAGCCCTCGGCCGCGCTGCTCGTGCCGGCCAACCGCTTCGAGGTGCTGGAATGCCGCGCCGCGCTCGATGCGGCCAAGGCCGGCGAGCAGGATACGGTGATCACGCGCTCCGGCGCGCTCGACGTCCTGGCCCAGCACATCATGGGCACGGCCTGCGCGGGGCCGTTCGCGCCGGCAGCGCTGTTCGACGAGGTGCGCACCGCGACACCCTACGCCGATCTCACCCGCTCCCGTTTCGACCGCGTCGTCGCGTTCGTGGCAACCGGCGGCTACGCGCTCCGCTCCTACGAGCGCTTCGCCCGCCTGCGCCCGACCGACGACGGCCGCCTGCGGCTCGCGCACCCTTCGCTCGCGCGCCAGTACCGCATGAATGCCGGCACCATCGTCGAGGCGCCGATGATCAAGGTGCGGCTCGTCGGCCAGCGCCGCGGCCGCAGCCAGGGCAAGCCCGGCGCGCCGCGCCCCCTGGTCGGCGGGCGCGTGCTGGGAGAGGTGGAGGAATCCTTCATCGAGCAGTTGACGCGCGGCATGACGTTCGTCTTCGCGGGCGAGGTCGTGCGCTTCGAGGGGCTCGAGGAAACGGAAGCGTTCGTCACGCGCGCACCCGGCGCGGACGCCATGATCCCGAGCTATGCGGGCGGCAAGTTTCCGCTCTCCACCCACCTTGCCCGACGCGTCCGCGCCATGCTGGCCGCCCCGCGCCAGTGGCGCGGCCTGCCGGCGCCCGTCGCCGAATGGCTCACGCTTCAGCATGCGGCCTCCGCGCTTCCGGGCGTGGACGACGTGCTGGTGGAGACGTTCCCCCGCAGCGGACGCCATTTCCTGATCGCTTATCCGTTCGAGGGGCGTCTCGCGCACCAGACCCTCGGCATGCTGCTCACGCGCCGTCTCGAGCGGGCGGGGGCGCGACCGCTCGGCTTCGTCGCCAACGACTACGGCCTCGCGCTGTGGGGGCTCGCGGACCTCTCCCAGGCGATCCACGACGGGACGCTCGACCTCGCCGACCTCTTCGCCGAGGACATGCTGGGCGACGACCTCGAAGCCTGGCTCGCCGAGAGCAGCCTCATGCGCCGCACGTTCCGCAACGTGGCGGTGATCGCGGGTCTCGTCGAGCGCCGTCATCCCGGGCGGGAGAAGAGTGGCCGGCAGGTCACGGTCTCCACCGACCTCGTCTACAATGTCCTGCTCCGCCACGATCCCGGCCATATTTTGCTCGAAGCGGCGTGGGAGGACGCAGCGAGCGGACTTCTGGATATCGTCCGCCTCGGCCAATTCCTGGCGCGCATCCGCGGCCGAATCAGGCATCAAATCCTGGACAGGGTCTCGCCCCTCGCGGTTCCCGTTCTGCTCGAGATCGGCGTGGAGCCGGTCGGCCGCCTCGGCCGAGAGGATATTCTGCGGGCAGCGGCGTCCGAGCTGATCGAGGATGCGATGCGGCTCTCCAACGGGGATCAGACGTGAGACACTCCGCCCAGCGGCTCGAGCTGAAACCCGAGCGTCTCGACGTCGGCGAGTTCAGCCGCCAGCCGCTCTCGATTTCCGGCCGCGCTTTCCTGGCCGATATCTCCGGCGCGCTCTACTGGCCCGCCGAGGATGCGCTGATCGTGGCCGATCTGCATCTGGAGAAGGGCTCGTCGTTCGCCGCGCGCGGGGTTCTGCTACCGCCGTACGACACGGCCGCGACGCTCGAGCGGCTGGCGGCCACGCTCGATGCCTATCCGGCGTCCACCGTGATCTGTCTCGGCGACAGCTTCCATGACGGCCGCGCCGACGAGCGCATGAGCGTGCGCGACCGTGAGACGCTGGCGATCCTGCAGGAGGAGCGCACGTGGGTCTGGATCAACGGCAACCATGATCCCAAAATCGCGCCGTGCTTCGGCGGGCGCGTGACGGGCGAGCTGACGCTCTCCGGCATCACCTTCCGCCACGAGCCGGCCACGAGCCCCGTGACGCACGAGATCGCGGCCCACCTTCACCCGGCCGCGCGGGTATCGTTCCACGGCCATGTCATCCGCCGGCCGTGCTTCGTCTCGAACGGCAACCGCCTGGTGATGCCCGCGTTCGGCACCTACGCGGGGGGGCTCAACGTGCTCGACGAAGCGTTCGCGCCTCTCTTCGGCAACGACGGGCTTGCGGTGCATGTGCTCGGCCAGGAAGGGCTTTACCCGATCGCCGCGCGCCTCCTGAGAGAGGATTGAGCGCGCCCTTGGATTACGCCTTGCGGCTGCGGAAGAGCGCCGAGGCGATGAGGCCCGCGGCGACGGCCGCGAATACGGCGAACAGCCCGTAGAGCATCGGGCGGCGCATGGCGAAGCGATAGAGCCAAAGCTCGATCCCTTCGCGCTCGAAGCGCACGCGCGAGGTAAACGTGCTGAGCAGCTCGCCCGTGCGGAAAAGATAGACGCGCGCCGTCAGCGGCCCGACCGGAACGTTCGCCGGTACGACGATCGACGAGCGGAAGAGGCTCTGGCCGAGGAAGATGACGCCATAGTCCTCCTTGCGATAGAGTCCCTCCTTCTGCTTCAGCCGGACCACAGCCTGCTTGAAGGCCTTGAGATCCTCGGGCTCGCTCTCGATGACCGAGCGCGCGGCCGGGGCGAGGCGCACGAAATCGAGCCCGATGGCGTGCCGCTCGAGCAGCGCGTCGTCCGCGATCTCCTCGATCGGGCGGGTCGAGACGACGGCGTAGTAGCTCGGCGCGCCCTCGAAGGCGACGGAGCGGGTGTTCACCCAGATCCCCGCGACGTTCGACTTGCGCCGTGCGAGGAGCGGCGTCGCAGCCGCCTCCAGCACCACGATGACGTCGTAGTAACCGGCTTCCGCGCTCGTCTGGCGGCTGTTGAGGACCGAGCCGAAGAGCACGATCTCGCTTCCCGTGAAGCCGGACGTGACGGCAATCGTGCGCGTCGAGACGTCGGCCTCGATGGTCTCGGTGGGGAGCGTATCCGCCGCGGCCGGCGTCTTGCGCGCGCGCTGAGCGAGCGTGATGCGGGGCGCCTCCTCCGCGTTGTGGGCGGAGGCGTCCGTCCGTCCCGCGGACCACGCGCTTACGGCGTCCGCCAGCACGATAGCGGCGGCGACAGCGGCGAGGATGGTGCGGGCGCTCGTCATCCCGGCACCCCCAGCGCGGTCGTGATGGAGAACAGCTCGGGCGGCGTGACGACGAGATCCCAGCCGATGCGGGCGCAGACGAGCAGCACGAGTGCCGCCAGCAAGAGGCGAAGCTGCTCGCCCTTGAGGCGCGCACCGGCCGCCACGCCGTATTGGGCGCCGATGACGCCGCTGACGATGAGGAGCAGGGCCAGCACGACATCGACGCTGTAGTTCTCGCTCGCCTGCATCACCGTGGTCACGCCCGAGACGAACACGATCTGGAAGAGCGAGGTGCCCACCACGACGTTGGTCGGCACGCGCAGCAGGTAGATCATCGCGGGCACCATGATGAAGCCGCCGCCCGCGCCCATGATGGCGCCGAGAAAGCCGACGAAGGCGCCGATCATCATCGGCGGCACGACGCTGATGTAGAGCTTCGAGCGATGGAAGCGCATCTTGAACGGCAGCTTGTGGATCCAGTTGTGCTGCCCGGGCCGGCGCGTGGTGCGGGGCGATCCGCTGCGCGTGCCCTGGATGGCGCTCACGCTCTCGATCAGCATCAGCGTGCCGATCACGCCGAGGAACGTCACGTAGGCGAGGGCCACGAAGAGATCGAACTGGCCGAGGTGGCGCAGAATGCGGACCATCTTGACGCCGATGACCGATCCCACGACGCCGCCCACGAGCAGCACCATCCCCATCTTGATATCGACGTTGTTGCGCCGGTACTGGGCGATGGCCCCCGATACGGACGAGGCGACGATCTGAGCGGCGCCAGTGCCGACTGCGACGGCCGTCGGGATCCCTGAGAACATCAGGAGCGGCGTCATCAGGAAGCCGCCGCCGACGCCGAACAGGCCGGACAGAAAGCCGACGGCGGCGCCCATGCCGAGAAACAGCAGGACGTTGGCGGGCATCTCGGCGATCGGAAGGTAAATGTACATCCGTGGGGGCGTCTGCTCGGCGGCCGTCGGAGAGATAGGTCAGCCGGGCCTCAGAGTGCCATCGCGGCGCGATCCGGCGCGAGGGTGCCTCCACCCTCGCGCGGCCATCGTATTGGACCTCGCGGATAAGTTCCAGACCGCGCGCCGCGATCCCGCTCGCAGCGTCCGCGCTCCCGGGCCGGGGGGAGAGCGGCTTCTACGCCCAGATCCTAGCGGGCCGCGTTGTTGTTGTTGGCGCGCTTCTTCCAGTCCTCGCCGGCCGCGCGGGCATCGTTGGCAAGGGCCTGCGAGGGACGGACCTTGAAGTCGACGACGAGCTGGTCGGCGAACTTCAGATCCTCTGCAGAGAAGGCCGCCTTGAGCGCATCGCGCCGTCCGAGCGCATCCGCATCCCCGCTTTTCGCGGCGAGCGCATACCATTTGTAGGCCATGACCTTGTCCACCTTCGCCCCAAGTCCGTTCTCGAGCAGGACGCCGAGGTTGTACTGGCTGTCGGCCAGGCCATGCTCGGCGGCTTTCGCGAACCACTTGATGGCGCCCGGATAGTCGGGGTTTCCGCCGTCGCTGCCGGCCGCGAGCACAGCAAGGTTATGCATGGACTTGACGTTGCCCTGCTCGGCGGCACGCGTGTACCAGACCTTCGCACGCTCCACGTCCTGTGCCACGCCCAGGCCGCGCTCGTAGAACGTGCCGAGCCGGTACTGCGCCTGCGCAAACCCCTTGCCCGCCGAGCGCTGATACCAGCGCAGCGCCTCGGCATAGTTCTGCTCGGTGCCTTTGCCTTCGGCGAGGCGGGCGGCCACCTCGAACTCGGCCGACGCATCGCCGTTGGCGGCTGCGAGACGAAGCGAGAGCGGCCCCACCGTCGCCGGCGGCAGGTCGAGGCCGTTGACGCGCTCGGGTCCCGTGCTGGCTACGGCCTGCAGATCGTCCTTGGAATAGTTCGCTTCGATGCGGCCGTTCGCATCCGGCAGGAGCGCATCGGTGGACTTGCCGGCGACGAGGTTGCCGAGGCGGCCGGAGAGGCTGGCCAGAACCTGATCCTCGTAGACGCCGGCCACGACGTCGTCGGGCATGGATCCCGGCGGCCGGGCGATGGTCACGCCGCTCGGCACGACGGCCGGCGCCGCGTCCGCGCCGAGCGCAGGCGGATCGAGAATGTCGTCCTGAAGGCCGTAGGGACGCGGCATCTCGTCTGTCGATGCCGTGGATCCCGTTTCCGCGGAGTCGCTGTCGAGGAACGAGCGCGGGCCGACCGGTGCGTCGGCGGCGGGGTCCATCAGGGATGTGCCGTCGTCCGCGGAGCCGAACTCAGCGGCCGGCGCGTCCGAGGGCAGGACGGTGACCGCGGGGGCGGGCGGCGTGCCCTTGCGGTTGATGAGAAGAATGCCGCCGTTGATCGCGATGACGAGCGCCAGCGCCGCGGCGAGAAGCTTGGGAGAGGCCCCGAAGAGGCGTCCGCCGCTTCCCGAAAGCGGAACGCGCGACAACGCCGCCCGCGCCGTGCCGGCGCTGCGGGCCATCATGCTGTCCTTGGGCTTGGCCGAGACCGTTTCCGCGCGGTTTGCGGCGGCCTTGAGCTTGGCGCGGCGCGCATCGGCCACGAAATCGCGGCGCATGCGGTCGAACTGCGGATGGGCCTCGTCCGGCTCGCCATGGGTGGAAGGGTCGGCCTCATGCGACGCCGGACGGGCGGAGGCCGGCAGGGCCGGAGGGGTGCTCTCGAAGCGGCGCGCGCGGACGGAGACGGCTTCCTCGATCGGCGACGCGGCGGGATAGGACTGTGCGGCGGCCGCGAAGGCTGGCGGCACCGGCGGGGGCATCGGCTGCGCCGAAGCCTGCGGCTTGCGCTGCTCCTCGAGCACGTCGATGCGGTCGAGCACCTGCACCAGCGCCTGCTGCAGGGTATCGAGCATGCCGATGGCGGTCTGCTCGCTCTGGCGCTGCTCTTTCGTCGCCTGGGCGATCAGGGCCTTGATTTCCTCGTAGCGCTCGTCCTGGGCGCTGACGCGGCCGGTGAGACCGTTGACGAGCGAGGCGGCTTCCGCATCTGCCGCGCGGCGCTCCTGGATCGACGCCTCGATCATTGCCCGCAGCTCGTCATGGAGCCGGGTGTCGGGCTCGGCCGGGCGGCCGAAGCGAGCCTGCGTCTCCTCGGCCGCGCGCAGCGCCACGGCTTCGAGATCGGCGGCGAGGCGCGGGCTGCTGTCGAGCAGCTTGGCGATACGCTCGTCGGAGACCTGGTCGATCACGCTGCGCACGTCGGCCTCGAGGCCATCGAGGCGGGCGAGCTGATGCTCGAGGTTCTGCAGCCTGTCGCCGAGATCGGCGACGTGCGCCTCGATCTGGCGGAGGCCGTCGAGGTCGTGCCGGCGCACGACGTCCTCGAGCGCGGAGGAGATATGGCGCTGGAACTGATCGAGGCGCTCCTCGAGCAGCGCCATGGTGCCGCCCGGCTTGAGATCGGAGAGAAGGCGGCGCATGCGGTCGGCAGCATCGCTCAGGCGATGGCCCATCCATTCCTGCGACGGGGGGGCGTCGGGGCCTGCCGTCGGCGGGGCGGCGGCCTGCGATTCATAGGTTTGCATCAGCGCCTCGGCGCTGGCCGGATCCCAGGGCTCCTCGCCCGCGGTGCCGGAGGGGGAGCGAGGGCGCTCCTCGAGGGCCCGCAGGCGCCCGACGAGCATGGCCATGCTCTCGCTCTGCTGGCGCTGCATGGCCTCGATCTCGCGGGCAAGGGCCTCGATGGCCTCGTCGCCCGGAACGGCCTCTTCCCGATGCCAGCGCCCGGCGCCTTCCGGTGCGCGCCATGCATCCTGATCACTATGCAACATCAAGGTCCCCACGGTGATGAACGGCACCTTTCGCCGGCCGTGCCCTTGTGAGGCTCGGAGACGGCAGAGCCGCTCCCATGTGCCGGGTCGAAATGCGTTGGCGGGGTCAGACGAGGCACAAACAAGAAACCCGATCGCCGTGAGGCTCGCAGCCTCCAGTAAACGATGCGTTAAATGACGCTCCAGGCCCGTATTTACGGGCGTTTCGGAGGCCCGGTCGGGCCGGCTGGCGGGGGTGATTCGCTCTTTGGGGGCGCCGAGGGCCGCACGGCATCACAATCCGGTGCTAGGATGCGGCCGGTCAGCCCCCACCGGGGCGCAAAAGATTGCGTGGAGATGGACCCCCGTGAGTAACAGCATCCGCCGGTTGCCGAGCCCGGGCCGCTTCGGCCTCGCCGGCGCCTTGATCATCGGCCTCGCCGGCCCCGTGAGCGCGGCCGGTGAGGACAGCGGCCGATATTCCATGTCGCCGGCCGAGGGCGGCGTGGTCCGTCTCGACCGGGAGACGGGCGCCATGGCGTTCTGCTCGGGCAGGGCCGGGGCCTGGTCCTGCGAGGAGATGCCCGTGCAGGAGAGCGCACTCAAGAAGCGCATCGAGGAGCTCGAGGGCGAGAAGCGGGCGCTCGAGGCCGAGCGCCGGCGACGCGAGGGCCTCTTGGGAGGCGGCGCGCCCCCGGCGGCCGAGGCGCCTGAGGCCGGTGCACCGCCAGACGATACGCTGCCGCCCGCGCCTCCCGGCGATCTCGCCATTCCCAACGAGCGCGACGTGGACAAGCTCTTCGACTACGTCGAGGGCATGGTGAAGAAGTTCAAGGAGCGCATCGACCGCCTCGAGCGCGAAGCGAAGAAGGAGCCGGACGTTCCGCTCTGAGGCATCCCCGATCGGCGCGAGGAGGCGCAGGCAGCGCGCCTCCCCTTCGTTTCCTCAGGCCGCGGCCGGCTGCGGGCCCAGCGGTTTCACCTCGGCAGGCCGCGGCTTGATCCGGAAGGCGTCCGGGCGGCGGAACAGGACGTCGGCCCGCGTGCCGCGGATCGCCCACTCGAGAGCCAGCGCACCCGCGACGCCCGCGAACGCCGAGGCAAGCGCAATAGCCTCCGCTCCGGCGCCACCCGTGATCTTCAGGAGCACGACGCGGACAGGACCCATGAACAGCGTGAAGGCGAGATAGACCGCGATCGAGTTGCGTCCGCAGTAGCGCAGAACGCGGCCGGCGCGCCGGTGCGTGACGAGCACGCTGAACGCGATCACCGCGCCGATGCCGATGTAGGAGAAGACAAGGCCCGGCACCGACATCAGCGCCACGCCTGAATAGACGGCGGCGGCGTTGACCACGGCCCAGGTAGCCAGGGCGGCCGCGAGCAGAAGCGCGGGCATCGTGCGCGCCCGATCGGCGAAGGCGAAGATGGCAGGCGCCAGCGCGTAGCCGGAGAAGAAGAAGACGAAGCGGCTCGTGAACTCGTCGAGGATGAAGATGCCGGTATGCGGGGCGAACACGTGCATCGCTGCCGCGCCGACGAGCACTATCCACTTCGGCAGCGGGGCCAGCAGCTTCGCCGCGACGAAGTACACCGCCAGGAGATAGATGAACCACAACGTGCCGAACGGCACGACGAAGCTCGTCAGATAGTCGGCGAGCGTTGCGGACACACCGTTCTCCGCCACCATGCTCGGCGCCTTGGTGGCGAACTGGATGGTGAGCCACAGCACGTAGAAATAGGCGAAATGCAGCACCTTCGTATCGAGATAGCTGCGCCAGGGGCGCTCGATGCGCGCCGCCAGGAACAACCCGGAGATGAGGAAGAAGTCCGGCATCCGGAAGGGTCGGGCCCATTGGACGACGGCATTGAGCGCCGTCTCCTCGCCGATCGCCTTCTCGACGCCGAGCGTCGCGTGCATCAGCACGACGAGCAGGATGCACACGCCCTTCGCCACGTCGACCCAGGCCAGGCGGGGTTCGGATACAGCCTCGACACGTGCCATTTTCGCTCTCTCGTCGCTCGCGCGTGCCAAAGCGGCACGCCACATCCTCGATCCCGGACTCTAAGCAAAAGGCGTTCCCGTTTCGCTCCGAAGCGCGGGACGCCACGACGAAAAGAGCTGCGTTCACTCGGGAGCGTAAAGACTGCGTTAAGAGGCGTGCCGCACGGGTGCTGCACATGCCGGAAGGGCCCCTGCGCGTGCCCATAAATAAGCGCGGCAGCCACCCGGAGGCGGCTGCCGCGCTAAAGACCGAAAAGAGATCGATATTAGATGATGTCGATCTCGGCCGGCAGGTACGAGGTGACCTCGAGGCCGACTTCCTGCTCGCGAACGGCAGGCTTCATCCAAGTCTTCATGGTAGTCCTCCTTGATTGAGCGGATGGAAAATCCGCCACAGCCTATAAATAGGAAGCCGCGCCCGGTTTGGCCAATCGTTTTTTCAAAGGAATTCAATCAGCGTGACTGATGCTACAATGTAGCAATCCGCATCAGGGCCCGCGGTGTCATTCCACCGAATTTCGTTCGTCCATTCGTAATGGACGCATCCAACTGACGCGATGTGTCGCTCGCGCAGCCGCGCGGCAGAGGCTGCCGTAGAGCGAGGAAAATCAACTGCCTCCATACAGATCCCGCCGAAGGGAAGCGGCGTTGAACGGGCCGAGACCCCTGTGCTCCGCAACACGTGATTTCAGCGGAAGGCCGGGCCAATGAAACATCTGTAATAAAAAAACAAGTCGCTTTACGTAGGCGGATGAAAAAGCGGGCTTGATGACCCATACCGGACGCGGCAAAAGAAAACGGCGGTCGCTTTCGCGACCGCCGCCGAATTCGACTGATAGCCGATCGACTTAGATGATGTCGATCTCAGCTGGCAGATACGAGGTCACCTCGAGGCCGACTTCCTGCTCGCGAACCGAGGGCTTCATCCAGGTCTTCATGATCAATCCTCCTTTAGGAATTCCGATGTCCAGCGGGCCGCCAGCCCGACTGGTCTGCCGTGTATATAGGCAAAGACGGTGATAACGGCAAATCGCAAGTCCGTGATCTCATTGTGGTAATGTTATTGTATTACGGAAATGGCCGTCGGCCGGCATGCGGCGTTCAGAAGGGCAAGGCGACCTGGGCCGACCACCAAGCGAGCCCGGCAACCGGCAAGGCGAGGGCGACGAGGGCCAGTGCAGTCCAAGGGGCGCGTCCCAGCCACGAGAGAATGATCCCGGGAAGCGTGAGGCCGACGAGCGGCAGGACGATCGCCAGGCCGGCCTCGACGGCATCGGCCGGATCAGCGGCGTGAAGAAGAAGATTCGCGAGCAACGTGAACAGGACGACCTCGATGCCACCGAGGACGAGCGTGATCAGGCGGAGCAGGGCCGGCTCCTGCGGCTCGCTCTCGGGGCTTGGGTTCGTCATGACGATGCGGTGCGCCTCGCGGCAGGAAGATTATGAAAGAGCCGGAGCGGATGGATCAGCAGAGGCCCCAGACGAGCCGCAGCCCCGCCGTCGCCGCGGAATCCCTGCCTCCTCTATCCTGCATTGGCCGGGCACCTCAAGCCGGCGGCTGGCCCGTGGCGCCGTCCTCGTCGGTGAGCTCGGATTCGAGCGCGGCCTCGAGATCCTGGAGATCCTGCGGTACGGGCAGCCCATAGGCGCGCAGCTCGTTCAGCTTTTCCCGCAGTTGCAGGTAGATCTCGTGGCGATCCTCCGCCTCGTTCTGCATGCGCGTCAGCAGGAGGCCGATCTCGGCCGTGACATCGTCGAACGCCATGAAACTCTCCTCCGGACCTCTTCAAACGAGCAAACACCGGTCCGCCCTTGAGATATGCGGCGGCCCACCACGATCCACAACGCCCGAGCGACCCCGGTCGCTCCACGAAACCAGCCCAGGGCTCGGCACGCCGCACATCATCATACCAACCCGTAACGGGCGCGCATGCAACGCTCGTGGAGAATCGAACTCCATCCACACCCCGGCCCGCTGGCGCCGCCCGGTCGTATGCTATGCTTAACAAGTGCGGGTACAAGACGGGGGCGGAAAACGCGGGCATCGCGGTTCGCGTTGCAGGCACGCGGAGGGGCGGGAGCGTCGATGCGTAGGGATTTCGTTGCGCTGGTGCAGGAGATTTGGGCTCTGGTGTCTCTCAGCCTGGTCAAGCTGGCGGCGGGGGGCGCGGTCCTCCTCACGATGCTGTCGTTCGTCTATCTGGTTTGGCCGTCCTCACAGGCCGCGCCCATGGCGCACGTCGTGACAGCGAACGCGGCGGTCTTCACGCCGGTCGCCATGACGCCGCCGCCCGAGCGCGCGGCACGCGTGCCCGCCGCGAGCGCCGCTGACCGCCCGGCTCCGGCGGACGACGGGCGCTCCGCCATTCGCGCGATGCAAAGCCATTTGAAACGGGCCGGCTGCTACGGCGGGCCGCTCGACGGACGTTGGACGCCCGCCACGCGCCGCGCCATGGCCGCGTTCACCGAACGCGTCAACGCGCGCCTGCCCGTGGACGAGGCGGATCCGGTTCTGCTCGTCCTCCTCGAAACGCACGAGACGGCGGCCTGCGACGCTGCCCCCGTTGACCTTCCCGTGCAGGAGACGCCTCGCTTCGCAGTAAGGGACGCAGCGTTCCTCACCACCGCCGCCGCCGCGCCGATCCCCATCCGCGAGGAGACCGTCTTGGCGGACACGCCCGGGACGGAGGCGATGGAGACGGGGGTCGTCGAGGCTGAGGGCAAGGCGGTTGCGTTCGAGCCGCTCTCCGAGGCCGCCCCATCCATAAAGCGGGACCGGCGCCACAAGGCCAAATCCGCACGCGCCCGTGCGAAAGCGGCCGCCGCCAAGAGGCATCGCAAGATCGCGCGGGCGGAGCGAGCGCGCGCCAACGCCAGGCGCGCCTACCGTAAGAAGGTCTCGTTCTCGCGTAGCGTTTCTTACGGCTTCCGACGCATCCAGCGCGGCTTCTTCGTATGGTGAGCGGCTCTTGCCGGACCGGCGCAAACGCATGGCGCGACGCATGATCAGCGGACGCCATCGCGCCGCTCCTTGAAACCGGGCCCTTCGAACACGCGTACGGGGCGTCCGCGCTCGAGCGCATCATGCTGAGCCCACCGTCCGCGCTCGGCCTCCGCCTTGGCGGCCGCAGCGCCTGCGGCGAGCAGGCCCGCGAGCCGCGCCAGGGCCAGGCTCTTGTTCATCGCCTGCGAGCGCTCCTCGCGCGCGGTGGCAACCAGTCCGGTCGGGCGGTGCGTTGCCCGCACGGCGCTCTCCGTCCTGTTGACGTGCTGACCGCCCGGCCCCGAGGCGCGCATCGTCTCGAAGGTGACGTCCGCGAGGCTGAGGCGCGCGGGGCCCGTGTCCGGTGGCGTCAGGACCTCGACGCCGACGAACCAGGACTTGCGCTTGTGGCCGGGCCGGAGCGGCGAGGGACAAATCCAGAGCACGCTGCCCTGGCTTCGCCGCGCAAAAGCGTGCGCGCCCGCGCCTTCGAGGGAAAGAAGCGCGGATAAGGCGGTGCCTGTCTCGCGGCCGGAGACGACGTCGCGCACCTCGCAGGCGAGGCCTGCGGCGCGGGCCTCCCGCTCGATTACGCCGGCGAGCTTCGTGACGGCGAGCTGGCACTCGGCGGGGCCGCGGCCGGACGTGATCTGCAGCCAAAGTCGCTCACGCATCGGGTGCCCTCCGCACCTTGTAGGTGAGCACCGGGCGATAGACGGCGACGGTCGCGATCAGCCCCGCTGCCTCGAGATCGGCGATGACCTGCGCGATATCCTTGTACGCCTGCGGGGCCTCGTCATAGAGCAGCTCCCGGTCCTCGCAGATGACGCGCCCGCCGAGCGCCGTGCGCGTCAGATCCTCGCTCCGGTATTTGTGCGACAGGCGCGCCTTGGCATAGCCGCGCTGCCAGCGCCGCCCGGCACCATGGGCCAGCGACCAAGCGGCCTCCCCCGCATGCTCGGCGCGCGCCCGCACGAGGTAGCTCGCCGTGCCGCGCGAGCCCGGGATCATGAGCGCGCCGTGGGCGAGTGCTTCGCGCGTCGAGGCCGCGCCCTTGCGGTGGAACCAGGCTGGCGTGCCGCCGAGATCCTCGCGCGTCACCATGTTGTGGGCGACATCCGAGACGAGGCGGGCCTCGGCGCCGATCGCCACGGCGAAGCGGTGGGCGATGAGCGCGCGGTTGGCGCGGGCGAAGCGCAGGGCGTGGGCGTGGCGCGCGAGATAGTGCTCTGCGGCCTCACTCTCCTCGACGAGAGGAGCGGCACCGTGGCGCGCGATGTGCTCGCGGAAGATATCCTGGCCGAGAGCGCGGCTGCCCGAGTGGATGAGCAGCGCCGCATCCGCCTTGTCGAGGCTGAGCGTCGCGAACGCGGCCGGATCGCGCACCTCCTCCACCACCTGCAGCTCGGCGAAGTGGTTGCCACCGCCGATGGTGCCGAGGCCGGAATCGGCGAGCGACGGGGCGAGCCCGAAGCGGTCGCGCCAGGGTGCGAGGTCGCCCTCCCACGGCGTTTCGAGCCCGTGGATGCGCTTCTCGATGCGGTCCAGCTTGAGCTTGCGCGCGGGAAGATCCGTCGCCCAGAAGCTCATGGCGCAGCCGATGTCGTTGCCGGCGAGCGTCGGATGAAACACGCCGCGCGAGACGAGCGCGGCTCCGACGGCGATGCCCTTGCCCGGATGCAGATCCGGGAAGCCCGCCGCCATCACCATGCCGGGGAGGCCGGCGGCGTGGTTCAGTTGTGCGAGGGCCGCGCCCTCGATCCAGGATTTGTCGGTGGTGAAGAGGCGGACGTGGCCGGGTGCGCTAGGCGTGGCGTCCGCGTGAGAATTGCCCATGGGGTTTGCTCGGAAGACCAGAGGTATCCATGCCCGCGATACGGCCACCGCGGACGGCTGCTGTCAGCGTCTCGGAGGTGGTGCGGCGCATGGGGGTCTCCTTCGGCAAATCTCGATCGGCTCGACCATCCCCTTGGGATGGGAGCGGCGCTGATACGCGCGAATTACGCCGAAAACAAGCCGTTTCGAGCGCCTCGCGGCTCAAACGGCCGTGACCGAGGATGGGGCAAGCAGCGCGGCGGTCCCCCGGCGGTCCATCGGAAAGCGACACGCAAGTTGTGCACGCAGCGGCTCCTTCGCCTTCAGCGCGTCCCCGAATCGGCGGACATTCCGTCACCTTAAAGAGACAGGACGAAACGATGGCCGAGCGGGCGCGCGGGCGCAGGAAAGAGCGAGACAACGAGGCCGCAGGTGCGGCGCCCGTCGCCATGGCGGCATCAAAGCCCGCACGACCGACCGCGGCGCCGGCCTTCGACAAGAAGACCATCGCACTCGTCTACGACTTCGACGGCACGCTCTCGCCGCGTCCCATGCAGGAATACTCGTTCCTGCCGCAGCTCGGCGTCGATGCGGCGGAATTCTGGGCCGAGTGCGGGCGCCTGGCGCGGATCGAGCGCGCCGATCCGCTCATCACCTACATGCACCTGATGTACAAGATGGCGCGCGAGAAGGGCCTGCGCATCGACCGCGCCGATCTCGTCCGCCAGGGCGCGGCCGTCGAGCTGTTCCCCGGCGTCGAGGACTGGTTCGACGCCATCGCCGACTACATCCAGATCCGCGCCGAAAGCGCGGGCGTGCAGCTTCGCCACTACCTCGTGTCGTCGGGGCTGACCGAGATCATCGAGGGCACGCGGATCCGCCGCCACTTCCACAATGTGTTCGCGTCGGAATACTGGTTCGATGCCTACGACCTGCCGTTCCCGAAGCGGGTGATCACCGATACGGGCAAGACGCAGTATCTGTTCCGCATCAATAAGGGCATCGAGGATCTCGGCGAGAGCATCAACGCCCACATGGCGGAGGACCTGCGGCCGATCCCATTCCGCAACATGATCTACTTCGGCGACGGCGACACGGACGTGCCGTCGATGGCGCTGATGCGGAAGAGCGGCGGACATGCCATCGCCGTCCATCCCGAAGGCGGCGACGTCGCGAAATGTGCGGAGCTGTTCCGCGCGGGCCGCGTGGACTTCTACGCCGCGGCGGACTACCGGCGCGGAAGCGCGCTCTTCAAGCGCACCTGCCTGCTGCTCGACCGCATGCTGGCCGACATCCGCATCCAGGAGGAGATCTGGGACGTGCGGCAGAGTGCGCGCTGACGCGCTGGCGAAAGCAAGTTCAGGCGCTCAGGATCCGGACGCCGTTTCTACCTGCGCCCCGCCAACGAGCTTTCCGTCCAGCGCCGCCGCGATCAGCGCCCGCGTTTCGGGGATGCCGTAGAGCGCGATGAACGAGCCGAAGCGCGGGCCTTTGCTCTCGCCCAGCAGGATCTCGTAGATGCTGTTGAACCACGCGTTCGAGACGCCGGGCTTGTCGGGCGTTGCGGTCTTCGCTGCGAAATCCTGATATCGGGGCACGGCGCGGCCGACATCGTAGAGGAGCGTCTGAAGGTCCTCGGCGCTGGCATCGGCCGGGGCGCTCGCCAAGGCCGCGGACAGCGCTTCGAGCGCGCCACGCTCGACCTCGTCGGCGGCACGATAGCGCTTCTTCGTCTTCACGAAGTCCGCATAGTAGCGGACCGCATAGCCCGCGAGCTGATCGAGCAGCGGATAGGTCTCGGGCGTCGCGTGCGGCAGATGGCGGCGGATGAAGCCCCAGAGCACGGCCTTGTCGTCCGCATTGGAGGCGGCGACGAGATTGAGCAGGAGCGCGTACGTCACCGGCATGTCGCCCGCGGGCGGCTCGCCGGAGTGGATGTGCCAGACGGCGTTGTCGAGGCGCGCCTTGCCCTCCTGGCGGGGGAATGCGGCCAGGAGCTGGAGGTACTCGTCGACGGCGCGCGGAATGACCTCGAAATAGAGCTTCTTGGCCGTCTTCGGCTTCTGGAACATGAAGAGCGACAGGCTCTCGGGCGAAGCATAGGTCAGCCATTCGTCGATGGTGAGGCCGTTGCCCTTCGACTTCGAGATCTTCTCGCCGTTCTGATCGAGGAACAGCTCGTAGTTGAAGCCTTCGGGCGGGGTGCTGCCGAGGGCCCGGCAGATCTTGGACGACAGCGTCACCGAGTCGATCAGGTCCTTGCCGGCCATCTCGTAGTCGATGCCGAGCGCGACCCAGCGCATGGCCCAGTCCGCCTTCCACTGGCACTTGACGCGCCCGCCCGTGACCGGCGTCTCGACCTTCTCAGCCGTTTCGGGGTCGACGTAGACGACGGTTCCGGCCTTGGGGTTGCGCTCCACCATCGGCACCTGCAGCACGCGCCCAGTGCGCTGGCACACCGGCAGGAAGGGCGAATAGGTGGCGCGACGCTCGGGCCCGAGCGTCGGCAGGATGATCTCCATCACCTTGTCGTAGACCTCGAGCATCCGAAGCAGCGTCGCATCGAAGGCGCCGGAGGTGTAGCAGGCGGTGGCCGAATAGAACTCGTAGTCGAAGCCGAACCGGTCGAGGAAGGCGCGCAGCATCGCGTTGTTGTGGTGGGCGAAGCTCTCGTACTTGCCGAAGGGATCGGGCACGCGCGTCAGCGGACGCTCGAGGTTCTCTTCCAGAACCTTCTTGTTCGGAATGTTGTCCGGCACCTTGCGCAGGCCGTCCATGTCGTCCGAGAAGCAGATGAGGCGGGTCTTGCGGCGGCCCTCCGTCAGCAGCTCGAAGGCGTGGCGCACCATGCTCGTGCGCGCGACCTCGCCGAAGGTGCCGATGTGGGGCAGGCCCGACGGGCCGTAGCCGGTCTCGAACATCACCGTCTTGCCGGCGCCGCCTTCGAGCTTGCCGAGGCGCGCGATCAGCCGGCGCGCCTCCTCGAAGGGCCACGCCTTCGCGTCGCCAAGGGCGGCGGACAAAGCGGGATCGGCGACGGAAGAGGTCATCGGAGGTGGCTTTCAGAGACGGATGGGCCTCGACGCCGCGCGCGGCGGCCGGGCAAATCAAGGAAAACGGCGAGGCCGCAACCTATGAGGCGGGGCGAGGGCCGTCAATTGCAGGAACGGGAAATCACGAGCCCGAGGTCTGCGCCGGCCCGGGCGGGCGGGCGGCCCGGCGCGGGCGGAAGAGGCGGCGCACCATCAAGAGCAGGACGAGGACGGCGAGCGCGAGCGCGATGACGACGGCCGGGTGCTTCTCCCAGATCAGAACCGGCGCGATCTCGCCCTCCCAGGCGGCGGTGAAATCGGCGAGGATCGTATCCGCCCCGCCGCTGCCGTCGCGCAGGAGCATGTCCACGGCGCGGGCCTGGTCGCGGCTCGCGAGCACGGCCTCGCGCACGCGCGGCGCCGCCAGCGTCTGCATCTTGGCCGGCGTCGCCGCGATCTCCGTCAGGACGCGTTTGCGCGGCGCGGCGGCAAGGCCGTCCAGATAGCGCGAGAGCGTCTCAAGCTCGCCTTTCGTAAAGCGCGCCGTCAGCCGCTTGAGATCGGCCGCGGGCAGCTCGAACAGGCGATCGCGGGCCTCGGGGGCGAGCCCGGCCAGACGCGTAATCGCGACGTGGTCCTCGATCGCGAGCAGCTTGCCGAGGCTGGCGCGCGTGAAGCCCTGGGGCTCGGCGTGCCGGTAGACCTCGTGCTCGAGCACTTTCTCCATTCCATCACCCGCGAGCGCCTGCCAGGCGAACGCTGCACCCACCGACCGAGTGTCGCGCGCGATCGTCATCGTCGCTTCCGGCAGGAAGCGGACCGCCTCGTTGAGCGAGCCATCGCCGAGGCGGCGCAACACCCCCGGCTCGCCTTCGGAGGCGAGCACGAGGGCCAGGACCTCGTCGAGGCGACGCAGTTGATCCGGCGTCACGGTGTCGAGGAACGTGCGGAACCCCGCGTCGCGCGCGGCGATCTCGAGGGCCGTGCGATGCGCGTTGCGGAACGTCTGCCAGATCTCGAGCACGCGCTCGGCCGACTTGGCGGCGATCTCATTCAGGTGAGCGGAAATCTGCTCGGAGATCGTCTTCGCCAGCTCGTCCTTGACCATGCCCTTGGTCGTCTCGGACTTCATCTCGTCGGCGATGATGGGGAGCACGCCGTTGCGCAGCTCCCAGATGTCCTTGGCCACGAGAACGAGGCCGACGCCGCCAGCCGCTACCGAAACGAGGCGCGAGAGAATGGTGCCGGCGAGCCGCTGGCCAATACGGGCCGCCATGTTGGCGAGCTGGCGGCGGACGAGAAGGATCGCCGCGCCGGCGAGCCCCTCGCTCGAATGCTGCATCACGCTGCCGGAGGAGATCGTGGCCTCACCCACCTTCGGCTTCACGCCGAAGTCCTGCTCCACGTCCGCCGTCACCACGCCGGCCACCGTCGTGCCGTAGCGGTCACCGAGGAAGGTGCGCACGCATTCGAGGGCGGGGGCCACCGCATCGGTGCTCGCCAGCTCGAGCGTGCGGCCGACGTCCGTTCCCACGCCGGTCACGAGGCCCTCGATGGCCTGCCGCATCCCGTCGGAGCGATAGACGCGCTCGGCCACCGCGGTGGAGATCTCTTGTGCTTTCTCGGAGTTGATCAGGGTCTGGGCGAGGCTCGCCCAGCTCGTCTCGCGCCGGACCTCCTCGACGGCCGCGTCGACGCGTTCAGCGAGAACGCGATCGAGACCCAGGCGACGCCATTGCCCGTCGACCAGGACGCGATAATCGACGGATTTGACGCCGTCCTGCAGCGCCTTGAGGGCGAGGGCCTCGACGGCGCGGCGGAAGCCGGCCTCGTCGGCGGCCTGGCAGGATTCATAGTCGGCGCGCGTCATGGGCGGAGCGCCTGTCGCGGGACCGGCGACGGGGCCGGCCGCGAGCGCAAGGCTTAGAACGGCGGATAGGGAGGGGCGCAGAAAGCCAGTCAACGGCAGCTCCAGGGCTCTTCGCAGCGGCCCGACTGATCCATTTGGGCAACACTCCGGACGGATAAGGCCACACTCATGCCCGTTCACATTCACTATAAGCGGGCGGAGAAGCGCGGCCCAGTGACTTTTCGGAAAGCTCTCAACGCGTTCGCGAGCTGCTTCGGGGCGGCGAGGCCCCATCTTCCGGGGTGCAGATCGCCGCGGTGCGGCAATCTGGCAGCCTCGAATTGTTGCCGATCTTTCATCCCATTTCCCAAATGAAAACCGTGGGATTTCCCTCTGAAATCCGGGGTATTGCCATCATCTGCCGGCCAATCGTCCGTTTGCTGTGCGCGGCAGGTCACATTTCTGCCGTACCGGACGTAGACTCGACAGCGCGGACGGCCTGCGGCGGGTTTGCGGCTTAACTCATGTTGAGACGTTACTCGAATGTCACGCGGGAAGCCTCGTGCTTCATGACCCGTTCACCTTGCGACCGTAAGACCCATAGCCAACCCCGGCCTGGGAGTTCAGGTAGGGGCCCTACGGAGTTCCGAGGCTCGGCAAGTGCCAGGCTTCGTGCCGCGTGTCGGGGGCGGAACCTTCCGCTGCGGCAACGTTCGCCGATCAGGAGAACTCGAGGCCGGGCTCGCGGAATAAATCGCGCAGGTCTCGTGGGGAACTCCACGGTGGACCTCGCCGAGCTACAATTCGTTTTGTCTTCTGACACAACAGCAATAACAACGGCGTAGAGGGAACAAAGGCGGGCATTGCCGTGCGGGCGATTAATGGGGTGTCAACTCTCTTCTTGGCATTTCGCAATTAATCGGCTTTATTTCCTTTGGGCGTGTAACAGCGGGTAAGTCCTAACTGCATGAATAAGAAGGATAAATTCAATGTCTTCCGGGGCAGCCTTGTTCTTCAGGGCGGCCGGGTCGGCGTACTTCTGGTTCACAGCCTTGGCGGAAATCCCGTCGAATTGAGGTTCGTGGCCCAGGGTCTCGCGCGTCAGGGGTACACGGTCTACTGCCCGCTCATTCCGGGTCTCGGCGGGGGAACGGACACATCCGGCCTATCCTCCTGGCAGGATTGGTATTCCGCCCTTGAGACGGCGCATGACGAGCTCAAGGCGCATTGCGATATCGTGGTCGTCGGCGGCATCTCGGCCGGCTCCATGCTGGCGCTGCGGCTGGCCCGCGAGCGCTCCAAGGAGGTCGACGGGCTCTTGCTGTTCGCGCCGACGATCTGGCCGAACGGCTGGGCGATCCCGCTTCAGTTCATCCTGTTCAAGCTCGTGCATCACAAGTTTTTCGCCCGCCTGCTGCGCCTGCGCCAGCGCTGGCCTTACGGCATCAAGGACGAGCGGATCCGCAACTTCCTGATCGACAGCTTCAAGACCGACGGGCGTCCGCTCGAGGACCTGTTCGGGCGCGGCGGTGGCCTCGTCTGGGAGTTCAAGGCTCTGGCGCGCGACGTGCGCCGCCGCCTCGGCGAGATCAAGCATCACGCCGCGATCTTCCATCCGCGCGAGGACGACCAGTCCGATATCTCGAACGCGTTCAAGCTGCAGCGCAAGCTCGGCGGACAGGTCGAGATGACGGTGCTCGACGACAGCTATCACATGGTGACGCTCGACCGGCAGCGGTCGGTCGTCGTCGAGCGGACGGTCGAATTCGTGCAGCGGCTCACGCAGAAGATCGCGGAGCGTGCGGCCGTGGATCGGCTCATCAAGGGGTCGGGCGTGGCAGAGTAATTGCCGCACACCGTCCTGCATTGGCACGCAGATTACGAAAACGGCCGGGTGAAACACCCGGCCGTTTCGCATTTTCAATCAGCTTTCGTCGTGCAGCGCTCATGCGGGCGGCGGGGCACCCTCGCAGCGCGGCAGATCGGCTGGCGCCCGGCGCCAGACGAACGATTTGCCCAGCATCTTCACGCCCAGATAGCCCGTGACGGTGAGTTGGTCCTTGGCGGCGAGCTTCAACGCGGAGCTGTAGGATTTTCCGACCTTGGGATCGTAAATCCAACCGCCGTCGAAACCGCCGTCGCTCATCAGTCCGAGATTTCCGAGGATCGGCAGGCCGCAGATCGGCCGGGTCTGATTTTCAGGCTTCGGATTGTAGCGATCGCGCTTGGGCACCCCCTCCGCATTGAGGGGCTCCTTGAGCCAAACGATGCGCCCGCAGAGGCGGTTGGCGTTGTCGGTGCAGATGTGGATCTCGACCGCCCCCTGGCCGCTGTCGTCATACCAGACGCCGAGCTCGGGGCGCGCCGCGCGGCCCTCGGTCGAAAGGGTTACGAAACCAACGAAAAGCGCAGGAAGAAGCCATCCGGCGCGACGCACGAAAACCAGCGATCTCTTTATCATGGGAGGCCCAATGTTCTGATCTGGCGGCTTGCAAAGGCACCTGCGAAGACCGATGCTCTTCGTCGCAGGCGGTTTAGACTGCAATCAAAAGCGGCAAAAACACGGAGTAAACCTTATCCGCGAAGAGATCCGCGACATCAAGTAGCCTCGCGACTTACCATTTTTCTGCCCTAGCGCTTTGATTTGAAGGCTTTGCCGCTACAAGGGTAGTGCGCGGCACGTTCTAAGCTTATATTCCGGCGCATCGGACCCTGGCGCCATCGACCGGTCCGAGAGACTTTAGCGAACACTGCACTCCCGGCATGCGGCATGCCCCGGCGTCGCGTGCGGCCTCCGCGGCGAGGCGCACTCAGAACCGGCAACCCGATCGGCTCGAGCGACGATGATCCTGACTCTTGCATTCCGCAATCTCTTCCACGACCGGATTCGCCTCGCGGTGACGCTGGTGGGCATCCTGTTCTCGATCGTGCTCGTCGCCATCCAGCTCGGCATGTACCTCGGCTCGAGCCGGATGATCACCGCTATGATCGAGCGCTCGAACAGCGATCTCTGGATCACGGCGTTCGGCGCCAAGAGCTTCGAGGAAGGCGGCATCCTGCTCTCCACGCGCGAGCGCCACCAGGCGCTCGCGACGCCCGGCGTCAAGGCCGTGGTGCCGCTCGTCGTCGCCTTCGCCGAGTGGCGCAAGCCCGAGGGCGGCTCGACGCGCGTGGTTCTGGTCGGCACGGATGCGGAGGACGGGGCGCTCGAGCCCTGGTCGCTCGTCTCCGGCACCTGGCAGGACATCAAGTCTCCCGATGCCATCTCGGCTGACGACACCTACTTCCGAGAGCTCGGCATCGATGGGCTCGGTGACACCGCCCAGATCGCCATGGGCCGCGTGAAGGTGAAGGCGCTGACGCATCGCATCCGCTCGTTCACGCAGTCGCCTTACGTGTTCACCACGCTCTCCCGCGCCCGCAGCCTGCTCGGCGCGGAGAGCGACAAGGCGACCTTCTACCTCGTGCAGCTCGAGCCGGGCGCCGACGTCGAGGCCGTGCGGCATGGGCTCCTTTCGCGGCTCGACGGAGCGGAAGTGCTGACGAAGGACGAGTTCGAGGACCGCAGCCTGCGGCAGTGGCTGTTCCGGACCGGCGCGGGCCTGGCGCTGATCGGCGGAGCGCTGCTCGGCATTCTCGTCGGCACGGTGATCGTGGCGCAGACGCTCTATTCGAGCACGAAGGACCACTTGAACGAGTTCGCGACGCTGCGCGCGCTCGGCTCGTCCTCGGGCTACATCTACAAGGTGATCCTGGCGCAGGCCGGGCTCAGCGCCGTCATCGGCTATGTGCTCGGCATCCTCATCTCGCTCGGCATCCTCTATATCAGCCGCAACACGCCGCTCCCGCTCGTGATGACGCCCGGGCTCGCGATCGCGCTGTTCGGGCTCACGCTCTTCATGTCGGCCGTGTCAGCGATCTCGGCGATCATCAAAGTCACGAAGATCGACCCAGCAACGGTGTTCAACAGATGACCGTCCCCGTTCTCGAAGCAGAAAACGTCGTCAAGGAGCTCGGCAAGGGCGCGGGGAAGGTGCGAGCCCTCAAGGGCGTGAACCTCTCCCTCGTCAAGGGCGAGCTGACGCTGCTGATGGGCCCCTCCGGCAGCGGCAAGACCACGCTGCTCTCCATTCTCGGCTGTATCCTCACCCCCACCTCCGGCATCGTTCGCGTGGGAGGCGAGGAGGTGGCCGGCAAGAGCGCCGAGGAGCTGGCCGAGCTTCGGCGCAAGCACATCGGCTTCATCTTTCAGTCCTACAATCTCTTTCCGACGCTTTCGGCGCTCGAGAACGTGCGCATCGCGCTCGACGTGATCGGGCGCAAGGGCTATGCGGCCTCCTCCCGCGCGGAGGACGTGCTGCGCGAGGTAGGGCTCGGCAACCGCCTCAAGAACTATCCGTCGAACCTCTCGGGCGGCGAGCAGCAACGCGTCGCCGTGGCGCGGGCCATTGCAGCCTCGCCCTCGGTCGTGCTCGCCGACGAGCCGACGGCCGCTCTCGACAGCGAGAACGGACACGCGGTGATGGCGCTGCTGGCGCGCATCGCCAAGGAGCAGGACCGCAGCGTGCTGGCCGTGACGCACGATCCGCGAACGCTCGGATACGCCGACCGCGTCGTGCGTATCGAGGATGGACTCATCGTCGGTGAGGAGCGCAGGCCCGACGGCCTCGACGCACCCGAGATCACCGACCTCACCAAGAGGCGCAAAGCAAATGCCTAAGCTCGACCCCACCTTCTCGGCCGTCGCGGCCGCTGCCGTCGCCGCCGTCGCGACCAGCGTGATGCTGAACCAGCTCACGCCGCGGATCACGGCCGATACGCAGGCCATCACCGGGGGCAACGCCTATGCCGCCGCCAAGACGCAGCCGGTCTGGGCCGCCTCCGCCACCGGCCGCGTCGAGCCGAAGGACGGCGAGGTACGGATCGCCTCGCAGGTGCCCGGCCGGATCATCGAGGTCAGCGCGACCACCAACGACAAGGTGCAGGCGGGCGACGTGCTCGTCACCCTCGACAGCGAGGACCTCGACGAGAAGCTGCTTGCGGCGCAATCGGAGGCGGAGGTTCGCGTGCTCGAGCGCGACGAGGAGCCCGCGACCGGCCTCGCCCTCGAACGGCGCCAGGCGGAGGACGCGCTCAACGTCTCGGAGCGCGCTCTGTTCAAAGCGCAGCGCGCCTTCGACGCGGCTTACGTCGCGAGCAAGCGGCCGGGCGGCAATGCGGACGACGTGAAGGAGCTGCGCGAAAAGCTCGCTGAGGCCAAGACGAAGGTGGCGGACGACCAGAAGACGCTCGAGACCGTGCTGGCGAAGGCGGGCTTGCCGCTGCCGACGCGGCTCGAATCTTCGCTGCTCGTGGCGCGCACGGATGTCGCGCAGGTCGAGAATGCCCTCGACCGCACGCACGTGCGGGCGCCGGCGGACGGCACCATCCTCAATGTGTGGGCGAAGGTCGGCGAGATGGCCTCGCCCTCGCCGGATGCCTCCCTCGTGCTGTTCGGCGACATCTCCTCGCTGCGTGTGCGCGCCGAGGTGGAGGAGCGTGACGTCACCAAGATCCGCATCGGCCAGCGCGCGGTGGTGCGCGCCGATGGCTTCCCCGACAAGGATTTCGAAGGCGTCGTGACGCAGATCGCGCCGGCGCTCGGCTCGCCGCGGATTACGTCGCGCGGGCCGCGCCGGCCGAACGACGTCGAGGTGCTCGAGGTCCTGATCTCTCTCGACGGCACGCCGCCGCTGCTCACGGGCATGCGCGTCGATGCCTTCTTCCGGCACGAGGCCTCGGCTTCGGCGCAGACGTCGGCGCGCCAGTAGACGCTTGGCGCTACGTTTCCGCACCTTTTCTGCCCGCGGCGCCCTCCCCGGCCCGCGGGCCTTTTCGTTGGGGCTGTAGATCGAAAAGGCTCTATTCGGCCGGGCGCACGTCCGGCTGCGGCACCGACTGGCCGGCATAGGCGGGCTCGTCGGCGTGGCCGATGTAGCGGCTGAAAAACCGCCAGAGCCAGTCCGAGACATCGTCCATCAGCGCGAACACGGCGGGGACGAACAGGAGGCTCAGCACCGTCGACGAGATCAGGCCGCCGATGACCGCAATCGCCATCGGCGCGCGGAACTCGCCGCCCGCATCGAGGGCGAGCGCGGAGGGCAGCATGCCGCCGACCATGGCGATCGTCGTCATGATGATCGGACGGGCGCGCTTACGGCCGGCATCGATGATGGCCTCGTCACGCGCGACGCCACGGCGGATCTCCTCGACCGCGAAATCGACGAGCATGATGGCGTTCTTGGTGACGATGCCCATCAGCATCAGCACGCCGATGACGACGGGCAGGCTGATGGCGTTGGCGGTGAGTGCGAGCGCCATGATGGCCCCGCCGATGGAAAGCGGCAGCGAGAAGAGGATGGTGATCGGCTGCAGGAAGCTCGCGAACAGGAGCACGAGCACGGCGTAGACCATCATGAGGCCGGCGCCCATGGCCTGCTCGAAGCTCTCGAACACCTCGCCCATGATCTCGGCATCGCCGAACTGCTTGATCTCGACGCCTTGGGGCAGGTTTTGCGCGGCCGGCAGGCTCATGACGGCGTGCACGGCATCGCCGAGCGTCGCCCCCGTCACCAGATCGGCGCCGAGCACGATGCGGCGCGTGCGGTCGTAGCGGTCGATGGCGGTCGGGCCCTGGCCGTAGGCGAACGTCGCGACCGTGGAGAGCGGCACGGCGGCACCGGCCGCGGTCATGACCTTCAGCTCCTCCAGAATCTGGCGGTTCTGGCGCGCGCGCTCGTCGAGCTGCACGCGGATGGGGACCTGGCGCTCGCCAATGTCGAACTTCGCGAGATTGGCGCCGATGTCGCCGATGGTGGCGATGCGGACGGCTTCCGAGATCGCTTCCGTCGTGACGCCGAGCTCGGCGGCGACCTCCGTGCGCGGCAGGACGCGCAGCTCGGGACGATCGAGCTCGGCCGTCGAGACGACGTTGACGAGGGCCGGGACGCGCTTGGCCTGGCTCGTCAGGGCGGCGGCGACGTTGCTCACCGTTTCGCCGTCGCGGCCGGTGACGACGAGCTGCAGCTCGCGCTGACCGTTGTCCTGCAGGAAGAAGTAGCGGATGTCGGGAATGTCGGCGAGGTTGGTGCCGACCTCCTCCTGGATGCGGCTTTGCTCGAGGGCGCGCTCGTCCCTCGGCTTCAGCGTGGCGATCATCGTCGCCTTGCGCACCTCCTCGCCGCTTCCGAGCAGCGTGCCGCCGATGACGAACACGCTCTCGATATCGGAGCGGGCCTTGATGCGCCGCGCGATCTCCGCCGTGACGTGCTCGGTATCGGCCAGCCGCGAGCCTGGCGGCAGCTCGATGCCGAGCAGCATGCGGCCGGAGTCGTCCTTCGGCAGGAAACCCTCCGGCAGGAGCTTGTAGCTCGCCACGGATGCGATGAAGATCAGGATGCCGAGCGCGACGGACTTGATGCGATGATGCACGGTCCAGCTCACGATGCGCGTATAGCTGCGCATCAGGCGCCCTTCCGTCTCGACGTGATCGTGCGCCTTCATGAAATAGGCGGCGAGCATGGGCGTGATGAGGCGCGCGACCAGGAGCGAGAAGAACACGGCTGCGGCCACGACGAGGCCGAATTGCTTGAAGTACTGCCCGGCGATGCCGCCCATGAACGAGACGGGCGTGAACACGGCGATGATCGTCGTCGTGATCGCGATCACGGCGAGGCCGATCTCGTCGGCGGCTTCGAGCGAGGCGCGATAGGGCGACTTGCCCATCTTGATGTGGCGCACGATGTTCTCGATCTCGACGATGGCGTCATCGACGAGGATGCCCGTCACGATCGTGATGGCGAGCAGGCTCACGAGGTTCAGCGAGAAGTCCATCGCCGACATGGCCCAGAAGGCCGGAATGATCGACAGCGGAAGCGCGATGGCCGCGATGATGGTGGCGCGCAAATCTCGTAGGAAGACGAGCACGACGACGATGGCGAGAACCGCGCCTTCGAGCAGCGTCTTCATGGTCGATTTGTAGACGCCGTACGTATAGTCGATCGTGTTGTCGATGCGCTGGAGGCTGACGTCGGGATAGAGCGCCTTGATCTCCTCGATCTTGGCGGCGACCGCGTCGGCAACCTCCGTGTCGCTCTCTCCCTTGGCGCGCGAGATCGCGAACGCGACGATGGGCTCGCCATCGAGGTTGGCGTACATGCGCGACTCCTCGATGGAGTCGGTCACGGTGCCGAGCTGATCGAGGCGGACCTTGCGGCCACCCGGCAGCGCGATCGCCGTCTGCGCCAGCTCGGCCACCGTCTGCTTGCTCGCGAGCGTGCGAATGGCCTGCTCGCGGCCGGCGATGTCGCCGCGGCCGCCGGCGAGGTTCACGTTCGAAGCGCGCACCTGCCGGTTCACGTCGCCGGCGGTGACACCGTAGGAGAGCAGGCGGTCGGGATCGAGACTGACGCGGATCTCGCGCAGAACGCCGCCCATGCGCTTCACCTCGGACACGCCCTTGACGCCCTGAAGCAGGCGAATGAGCGTGTCGTCCACGAACCAGGAGAGCTCCTCCGGCGTCATGGCCGGGGCGCGCGCCGCGTAAGTGACGATGGGCAGGCCCTCGACCTCGATGCGCGTGACGACCGGCTCCTCGATCGTGCGCGGCAGGTCGGTGCGGATGCGCTGCACGGCATCCTTGACGTCGTTGAGAGCGCGGTCCGGATCGATCTCGAGACGAAACTCGATGGTCGTGACCGACGAGCCCTCGGTCACGGACGAGGTGACGTGCTTGACGCCGTTGATGCCGGCGACGGCGTCCTCGATGCGCTTCGTGACCTGCGTCTCAAGCTCGGAGGGCGCGGCACCCGACTGATAGATGCGGGCCTGAATGATGGGGAGGTCGATGTTCGGAAAGCGCGTAACCGGCAGCGACTGGAAGCTCATGAGGCCGAGCACGAGCAGCACCATGAACAGCACCAGAGACGGCACCGGATGGCGAATGGACCATGCGGAGATGTTCATCGGGTGGCTCCGCTCACGCGATCGCTGCTGAGGACCGCATCAGGCTCGACGGGGCGCACGGCATCGCCGTCGCGCAGGAACGTTCCGGCCTTGGCGACAACGATATCGCCGCCCTTGAGGCCGCTTTTGACGGCGATCAGGCCCGCCATTTCGAGCCCGGTCTCGATGCGCCGGGTGACGACCTTGCCGTCCACCACAGTCTGCACGCTGGCGCCGTCGTCGGAATGCAGCACGGCCGACAGCGGAACGGCGATGGCGCGTCCGTGTCCGGTCTCGATGGTGCCGCGGCCGAAGGCGCCGACCTTGAGATCCGGATCGGCGCCGATGAAAATGCGGACGTGTCCGAGGCGCGTCGCCTTGTCGACCTCCTGGGCGACGAGGCGCACGGTGCCCTCGACCTCCTTGCCGCTGGCTGCCGTTACGCGCGCCTTCTGGCCGCGCTTGACCTTCCAGACGTGCGTCTCGGCCACCTCGGCGTCGAACTCGATCTCGCCGTTCTCGATGATGCGGAACATGGTATCGCCGCCGGTCAACGTGCTGGCCGTGGCGATGCCGCCGATGCGGCCGCCGCGCTTGCTGATGATGCCGTCCGTCGGCGCACGCACCTCGGCGCGCCCGAGGCGCCAGAGAAGCTCCCGGCGCTGCGCCTCGATCTGCACTTTCTCGGCTTCGGCCTGGGCGAGGGCACCCTTGGCGGAGGCGAGCTGGGCCTCGGCCGATTTGGCGGCCGCCTCGCGCTGATCGAAGATGCTTTCCGACAGGTACTTCGACTTCACCAGAGGGCGGGCCCGCTCGAGCTGGGCCTTGGCCTCGATCAGGCGGGCTTCGACTTCCGCGATCTGGCTCGTGGCGCGGGCGATGTTGGCGGTGGCGCTGCCGAGTGCAGCCTGATTGGCATCGAGCTGGGCCTGGATCTGCTCGGTGACGAGCACGGCGAGCACATCGCCCTTCTTGACCCAGTCGCCCTCCTCGGCGCGGATCTCGAGCACGCGTAAGCCATCGACCTCGGGCGCGACCAGGATCTCCTCCCGGGCGACGAACGAGCCCGTGACGAGGACCGTCTCGATGAAGTCCGCCTCGGCCGCCCGCACGACCGAGACGGCCGGCGCAGGAGGCTCGCTTCTCGGGGCCTTGGCGGCTTCGCGGCGCGGCGCGGCCGTCTGCAGGTCGGCTTCGAGCATGCCCGATTGGTAGGCCATGACCGCGAGACCCGTGAGCGCCAGCAGCAGAATGAGGGCACGCGTTTTCATGGCGGGGCTACTCGACGGCCTCTGATTTCGATTTGCGTTTGGCGCTCCGGGAGGAGACCGCGGCCGCCGCAGGGGTGACGATCGCGCTCGTCTCGGCGGGACTGACAAGCGTGCGCACCAGTCCCACCAGGACGGGCAGAACGCTTTCGGCATCGAACGTGGGATCGACGGCGCGGCGCCAGAACAGGCCATCGCCGAGCAGGGAGACGACCACGGCCAGCGTCGGGATCCCGACCGCGGGGGCGATCTTGCCCTCGTCGGCCGCACGGGCGAACACCTGCTCGAAATTCTGACGGCAGTAGGCATCCACCGAGCGGAAGATCTCGCCGACGACGGGGTTGCGCGTCGCCTCGCACCCGATCTCGATATTGAGGATGCGTTTGTGCAGCGGCTGCTCCACCGCGTAATGCTGGCCGAGCCGGGCCAGGGCGGCGAGAAGATCGGGGGCTTGCGAAAGATCGGCGAGCTCTGCGGCGAGCTTGGCGCGATCGCGCTCGACGATGCCCGCGATCAGCTCCTCCTTCGAGCGGAAGTAGACATAGAGGGCACCCGAGCTGATGCCGGCCTCCTTGCAGATCTCCTGCATGGTCGAGCGGTGGAAGCCGGCGCGCGCGAAACAGCGCTCGGCGGCGTCGAGGATCGCCGCGCGGCGCGCTTCCTGGGTCTCGGGCTTCAGCTTGGGCATCGGATCGCTTTCGGACGTCGCGCAACGACGGCGGTGGCCCTCCTTCAAGATACGTTCCGGTCGAGGGCGCGTAAAACAAAACGAACGTCCGTTTTGTTTGTTCCTGAAAATTATGACGTCGTCAAGGCGTTTCGAGGGTCGAGCGGCGCATGATCGGCCGAGAGACTGTTTGTTCAGCTCCTCCCGTAACTTACTGTTCCGCAGCATTTCTCTTGCCGATGCGTTCGGTGCCAAAATCCGTCGACGCCCGCGCATCCGGCCCTTGGCCGGCTAGAACTGCGTCAGCCAGTTCACGGTGATGTAAGGGGCGAAATCCTGACCGTCCTGCTGCCAGGAGTTTCCCCACGCGCCTGCCGAAAGAGAGGCTTCGCTGACGCCCCATTCGTAGCGGACGAAGACGCCGATGCGGACGTAATCCAGAAGCTCGGCCGGGTCCGAGCGGGTTTCGTCCATGGCTTTGCAGCCGGACGCGCCGGGACCGTCGATCCGGCACACTCCTTGCGCGTCGAGATTGATGCCGCCTTCGAGGCCGATGGAAAGCTCCGGTTGGATGCGGTAGCCGAGGCGGGCCCTGGCGCTCCGCGTCTCATGCGCCTCCGACCAGGAGAGATCGAGAGATCCCCAGCCGCGCTCGCCGATGTTGAGCCACAGCTCGAGGACACCTTTGAGGCCCACCTCGGTGCCGATGGCCACCGTCTCGTCGTCGGTCGGGCTGATGTCATGGCCGATCATCGAAGCGCCGATGAACGCCTTGGCCGTCAACTCGCCGAAGCGTGCGAGATAGCCAATCAGGATATCCGAGACGTAGGTCTGGGCGTGGAACCGGACCGGCCGGCGAACCGGGCCGTCAGGATCCTCGTTCGCAACACGATCGGAATAGCTGTAGCCGCCGAAAGCGCCCGCCGCGCGAACGCGCAAACCCGGATCGTAGATGCCGCTCCAAGGCGCGATCGTGACACCGGAATAGAGGAGCCAGACGTTTTGCGACACATCGGCGCCGGCCCAGATCTCGCGCCCTGTGGGAGCGTGCGGCGGATCGGCCCAGGCGGCCGATGTCCAGAGCACCGCGCACGCCGCAAACATCCGTGCCCAACCGCAGCCGCGGCGGTCCGTCGTATATCGGCGCTCTGGTTGCTCCCAGACCCGCATGATCTACGCGACACGTAAAGTTGCAGACACGACCAGTGAGACGGTTAACCTTCATCGTGTCAACGACGGTCCTCCGATATCTACACGTAAACGTCCGTATTGCTGGAAAAGCACGTTATAATTGTATTTTGTATTTGTGCTATTTTAGGTAGATACCTACCACAGACGTGACGCTGAGGCCGGGCAGCGGCTATACGTTCGTCCTTCTGTCCGTCTCGCGATCTCCAAGCCATGACATCCAAATCGCGGTCCCAGCCCCCGACCAAGGACGACCGGCTCGCTCAGGCGTTGCGGGATAATCTGGCGCGCCGGAAGGCTCTGGTGCGGGCAAAAAAAGCGCGGACAGGCGGAGAGGGCGCGCCGCAATCGGCGGCGGAGGCCGCACCGAAGACCGACAAACCGGACGAGCCGGGCGCGTGACCTTCCACAACGCGATTGCGCCGGGTGGCCCGGAGCGATTAGTCATCTCGATCGCATGACGACGATGCGCCCGGCCGCTGCGGACCCTCCGCACGCCCCGCCGGCGCAACCGCAAGAGGGCTCAGCACGCATGGACCGCATCAAGATCACCGGAGGGCAGCGTCTCGAAGGCGCGATCCCGATCTCGGGCGCGAAGAACGCCGCGCTTCCGCTGATGATCGCGACGCTTCTCACCGACGACCGGCTGACGCTCAAGAACGTGCCTAACCTGGCGGACGTCAATCTGCTCGCCCGCATTCTGCGCAATCACGGCGTCGATCTCGCCGTGGACGGAAAGCGCAGCGGCGGCGCCCAGCATCTCGGCGAAACGTTCCATCTCACCGCGCGCGACATCTCGGACACGACGGCGCCCTACGAGCTCGTCTCGCGCATGCGCGCGAGCTTCTGGGTGCTGGGCCCGCTCGTGGCGCGGATGGGGCAAGCGCGCGTCTCCCTTCCCGGCGGCTGCGCCATCGGCACGCGCCCCGTCGATCTGCACCTGCAGGGGCTCAAGGCGCTCGGCGCCGAGATCGAGATCGACGGCGGCTATGTGATCGCGCGCGCCCCGAAGGGCCTTGCGGGCGGGCATGTCATCTTCCCGAAGGTGTCGGTCGGCGCCACCCACAACGTGCTGCTGGCGGCGGCGCTCGCCAAGGGCGAGACGGTGATCGAGAACGCGGCACGCGAGCCCGAGATCGGCGACGTCGCCAACTGCCTCGTGAAGATGGGCGCCGTCATCGAGGGCATCGGCACCTCGACGCTGCGCGTGCAGGGCAAGCCGCGCCTCGAAGGCGCCGTGCACACGGTGCTGCCGGACCGCATCGAGACCGGCACGTTCGCCTTTGCCGTCGCGGCGACGGGGGGCGATGTGGAGCTGACCGGCACGCGGCGCGACCTGCTGCCGACGGCGCTCGAAACGCTGGCCGCGACGGGGGCCACCGTGACCGACACGGAGAACGGCCTGCGCATCGCCCGCAACGGCGCCGACCTCGAGCCGGTGGACGTCGAAACGCAGCCGTTCCCGGGCTTTCCGACGGACTTGCAGGCGCAGCTCATGGCGCTCATGGCGCGGGCACGCGGCACCAGCGTCATCCGCGAGACGATCTTCGAGAACCGCTTCATGCACGTGCAGGAGCTGGCGCGCCTCGGTGCCGACATCAAGCTCCACGGCGATACGGCGACGATCAAGGGCGTGAAAAGCCTGCGCGGCGCGCCCGTGATGGCGACCGACCTGCGCGCGTCCGTCTCGCTCGTCATCGCCGGGCTGATGGCCGAAGGCGAGACGACGATCAACCGCGTCTACCACCTCGACCGCGGCTTCGAGCGGCTCGAGGAGAAGCTGTCGCGGTGCGGCGCCCACATCGAGCGCCTGACCTCGGGCTGACGGCGGCCGCGCGCGCGGCCGGCCTCAGAGGCTCTTGTTCATGCGCCGGATGCGGGTCGCAAGCTGGCGCATGACGTAAAGCGAGAACGCCGGGTTGTGCCGCACCAGCTCGAGAAACGTCTCGCGGTTGATGAGGGCCACCTCCGACGGCTCGGCTGCAAGGGCTGCCGCCGAGCGGGGCGCGTTGTCGATCAGCGCCAGCTCGCCGAAGATGCCATGCAGACCGACGTTCTCCAGCACCGTGCCGTAGGTCACGATGCTGACCTTCCCCTCGACGACCAGATACATGTAATCGCCGGGATCCTCCTCCAGGAAGATCTTCTGGCCGGCGGCATAGCGCTTGAGGGGGATCCTGAACCGTTCGAGAAAATCGAAATCAAAGGGGGCGCCCAGCATGGCTTCAGCCTCGGTTCGTCGCGTCGTCCGATCATCCCAGCGTGGTCTGATCATAACGCGACAAGGAGCGTGTGTCGCCAGCCCTCGACGGGCCGAGCCCCGAAAGCTCCGGCTGATGCGCAAGACGGCTGGGCGGCAGCGGCTTCCTTGCTTATGTTAAGGGAATGGCGCCCGGCGGCCGCAGGGGGACTGGGCTTGTCCGGCCGTCGCCATCCTTTAAGATCATTGAGGCTGCTCAATGCCCTACGCGCCGGCGGCGCGCATTTTGCGCGCGTTTGAACCGATCGGGAGACTCACGTGAAACCCATTCTCACGGCCCTCGCCACGCTCACGGCCGCGTCGCTGATGGCGGCGGCACCCGCGTCCGCGCAGGCCAAGATCAAGGCCGGAACCCTGACCTGCTCGGGAGGGGCCGGCGTCGGCCTCGTGCTCGGCTCCAAGAAAGACTACGCTTGCACTTATGAGCCGGCCTCGGGCGGGCCGGCCGACGACTATTCGGCCTCGATCACGAAGATCGGCCTCGACATCGGCGTCACGCAGAACAGCGTGATGGTGTGGACGGTGCTGGCTTCCACGGATGTGATCGACCCGCGCGGGCTCGCCGGCACCTATGCGGGCGCCACGGCGGACGTGGCCATCGGCGTCGGCGGAGGCGCCAAGGTGCTCGTCGGCGGCTCGAACAATTCGATCGTGCTTCAGCCGCTCAGCGTGCAGGGGCAGACCGGCCTCAACCTCGCCATCGGCGTCGCCGAGCTGGCGATCCGCTAGGCTCCCCGTCACGACAGCTTCCTCGAGAGACTGCCTGCCATGTCCGAGCGCAACACGTCCGACCTCAAACTCATCGCTTTCGACGAAGAGGACCTCGCCATCATCGCGGCGCATCTGCAGGATGCCGTGGTGCGCGTCGAGGACATGGCCTTTCTCAAGAAAGAGCAGCGGTTCGCCATGGTGGTGAACCGCTTCGACTGGAACCATGCGGCGCAAGCGGTCGCGAAACCCGGCCGCTTCGTGCGCCGGCGCGCCGGCGTGCGGTTCGAGCATGTGAAGGCCGCGCAGGTTTCGAGCGTGGACCTCGCGTCGAAGGACGCCGTGCTTTCGCTGCTGACGGTGACGTTCGAGCCGTGGGACGCGCCGCAGGGGGCCGTGCTGCTCACGTTCGCGGGGGGCGGGCGCGTGCGCCTCGAGGTCGAATGCATCGAGACGGCCCTGACCGACCTCGGCGCCGCTTGGGAGACGCGCCGCAAGCCGGAGCACGCCAGCGATTAAAGGGCGCGGTGCGCACCCTGCGGCCCCGCACCTCTTACCTCTCCAGAGGCCCAGCGCCTCGTGCGCGCGTGCCCGCGTTTACCGGCGTGCCAACCTGTGACTCAGGCGCGCTTTCGCCCCGCGCCCCGCTCGCCTATAACGGGGCACGCTCGACTTTCCCCTTCGATGGGCCTTTGAAGCGCGAGGCCCCAGCGCGGAGTTCCGATGCCCGTCCGCCTTACGTCCTCCGATCCCGGTTTCGCCGCGGCTTTCACCGACTTTCTCGCCACCAAGCGCGAGGTTTCCGAGGATGTCGACCAGGCGGTGCGCACGATCCTCGCGGACGTCCGCAAGCGGGGCGATGCAGCGCTGATCGATCTCTCCAAGACCTTCGATCAGGTGGATCTCGGCGCCGTCGGCCTCCGCGTGACGGCGGAGGAGATCGAGGCGGCCTATCGCGCCTCGAGCCCCGAGACGCTCGAGGCGCTCGGTTTTGCCCACGCGCGCATTGTCGACCACCATCGCCGCCATCTGCCGACGAGCGAGACCTATCGCGATAGCGCCGGCGTAACGCTCGGCCACCGCTGGACGGCCGTGGAATCGGCCGGCCTTTACGTGCCCGGCGGGCTCGCCTCCTATCCCAGCTCCGTGCTGATGAACGCCATCCCGGCGAAAGTCGCGGGTGTCGAGCGGCTCGTGATGGTCGTGCCCTCGCCCAAAGGCACGCTCAATCCGCTCGTGCTCGCCGCCGCCAAGCTCGCAGGCGTCGAGGAGGTCTATCGCGTGGGCGGCGCGCAGAGCATCGCCGCGCTCGCCTACGGCACCGAGAGCATCCGGCCGGTCACCAAGATCGTGGGGCCGGGCAACGCTTACGTCGCGGCGGCCAAGCGGCAGGTGTTCGGCGTCGTCGGCATCGACAGCATCGCGGGCCCCTCGGAAGTGCTCGTGATCGCCGACCGCTTCAACAACCCCGAATGGATCGCGGCCGATCTTCTGGCGCAGGCCGAGCACGACACGGCCGCGCAATCCATTCTGATGACCGACGACGCGGCGTTCGCGGATGCCGTGGTGGCAGCGGTCGAGCGCCAGGTCGGCAGCCTTCCCAAGCACGCCATCGCGGGCGCGAGCTGGCGCGATTTCGGCGCCGTCATCCTCGTCGGCTCGCTCGACGAAGAAGCCCCGGCGCTGGCCGACCGCATTGCGGCCGAGCACCTCGAGATCGCGACGCGCGACCCCGACGCGCTCGGCGCCAAAATCCGCAACGCGGGCGCGCTCTTCCTCGGCGCCTATACGCCCGAGGTGATCGGCGACTATGTCGCCGGCCCGAACCACGTGCTGCCTACCGCACGCAGCGCGCGGTTCTCCTCCGGCCTCGGCGTGCTCGACTTCATGAAGCGCACGTCGATCCTGAAGCTCGACGAGCCCGCGCTCGAAAAGCTCGCTCCTGCCGCCATGACGCTGGCGGCCGCGGAAGGTCTCGAGGCGCATCGGCGCTCCGTTGCCGTCCGGCTTTCGAAGAAGGACCCGGCATGATGGACACGTCCTCCGAAACGCTCGCCAGCAACAATCGCCTGAGCGAGGTCGTTCTCGACCCGGGCTCGATCGGGCGCGGCAACACCAACATCGAGCACGAGCGCGAGGTGGCCATCTACGATCTGCTCGACGGCAATACCTTCGAGGTCGAGGGCCATGACGACGGGCCCTACAAGCTCACGATCGGCCTCGTCGAGGACCGTCTCGCGCTCACCGTCTGTCGCGCAGGGGAGAGTGACACGCCGATCGTTACGCACTTTCTCTCGCTGACGCCGTTCAAGCGCATCATGAAGGACTACTTCCTGGTGCTCGACAGCTACTATCAGGCGATCCGCACCGCGCAGCCGTCGCGCATCCAGGCCATTGACGTCGGCCGTCGCGGGCTGCACGACGACGGCAGCCGGGTGCTCATCGAGCGCCTGGAAGGCAAGGTCAAAATCGATTTCGATACGGCGCGTCGCCTGTTCACGCTGATCTCGGCCCTGCATTGGAAAGGGTAATCTCGTGGGCGGCGCGGGCGAGGAGCCTCAGTCGGTGCTGTTCGCGTGCGCCCTCAACGCGGTGCGCAGCCCCATGGCTGCAGCCATTCTGCAGCATCTGACCGCCGGGCGCCTGCGTGTGGCCTCCGCCGGCGTCAGGCCCGGCCTGCCGGACCCTTACGCGGTCGCCGTGATGGACGAGATCGGCATCGACATCTCGGATCACGAGCCCGCGCCCCTCAAGGACCTCGAGGGGGAAACGTTTGATCTCATCGTCACGCTGTCGCCCGAGGCCCATCATCACGGGGTGGAGCTGACGCGCAGCATGCCGGCCGCGATCGAATACTGGCCGACGCCGGACGCCACCGCAGTGCTCGAAAGCGAGGACCGGGCGACGATCATGGCCGCCTATCGCGAGGTGCGGGACGTGATCTTCCAGCGCGTCAAGGATCGCTTCATGCCGGCGAGCGGGCCGAGCGTGTAGCGGGGGGCTGCCCGGCGGATGGCGGGGAGCCAGAGCGAAGTCCCTCACCCGCCGTCCACGCGCAGCGTGGACGGCGACCTCTCCCTGCCGGGGAGAGGTCAGTGAAGTGTGCGTCTCTCATTCGAGCAGGAACCAGGTCTCCTGGGCGCCCACGCCCTTGATCTCGATGGATCCGCGCGGCTCGAACGCAAACGCGTCGCCCAGCACGCGGCGTGTCACCGGGCAGACGTGAATGCGGCCGGGCGCGGACGTACCTTCGAGCCGCGCCGCGAGGTTCACCGCGTCGCCCCAGACGTCGTAGCTGAACTTCTTGCGCCCGATGACGCCGGCCATCACCGGCCCCGTTGCGATCCCCATGCGCATCGCGATCTGATGGCCCGTCTCGGCGCGCACGGCCTCGACCGCCTTCTGCATGTCGAGCGCCATGCGCGCGAGCCGCACCGCATCGTCGGCGGCCGGTGTCGGCACGCCGGACGCGGCCATGTAGGCATCACCGATGGTCTTGATCTTCTCGATGCCGTGACGCTCCGCCAAGGCGTCGAAGACCGTCACGAGCGTGTTCAGGAGCCGCACCGTCTCCGAGGCGCCGAGCCGGCGCGCCAGCGCGACGAAGCCCGCAATGTCGGCGAACAGGATCGACGTCTCGGCGAACGTGTCCGCAACATGGGCGCCCGGCTTTTCCTTCAGGCGCTCGACAATGGAGTCCGGGAGGATGTTGCGGAGCAGCGCCTCCGTCTCGGCCTTGGCGCTCTCGACAAGGCGGAAGGCGTAGTAGACGGCGGCCGCGATGAGGCCGAACGTCGTGATGGCGGCTTGAATATAGAGCGAGTCCAGCACGCTCTGCTCGGTCACCAGGGCGGCCTCGGGGAACCAGAACCAACAGGCGACATGGAGCGCGAGCGCCACCAGGATCGACGGCAGCACGAGCCACAGCCGTCCCAATCCGAAGACGACGAAGGCGGCGGCCGAGAAGGCGATGTACTGAATGTGGAGACCGGAGCTGCGGCCGAGGTAGTAGGTGAGCGCGAACAACGCCGCGCATTCCGTGACGAGGATCAGCAAAGGCGCGGCGACGGGGCTCAGGCGGTGGACGAGCGGCACGGCCGCAACGATGACGACGATCGCGAAGTTGATGAGGATGATCGGCCGGTAACGGCCATAATCGAGCGCCGCCTGCTGAAGCGCATAGACCAGCGTCGTGAGCACGATCAGATAGGCGATCATGTTCAGGATCATGAGGCGGCGCCGCGTCTCGGGATCGTAGCCCGCGGTGCCCGCCCGCACGAGCCGGTCGAGCCAATAGCCCAGGCCCGTCACCAGCCGCCCGGCGCGGGCCTGGGGGCGACGGCCGACGGCCTGAGCGGGCGGCGACGATTGCGGACTGGCAGCGGAATCAGGATTGGGATCAGGATCGCTCAGACGCGGCACGGCGGGCGCTCCTCCCACGGGCTGGGGCCCCGCGCCTCCGGATGCGCCCGAAGGGGGCCCATCAGGATCCGGCGATGTCCTCGAGCTCGTCGATGTCGCACGTAAACCGGCTTTCCTTGCGCGCGATGGCGCCTCCATCCTCCAGCAGCGCCAGCGCGGCGTTGACCTTGGGACGGCTGGCGCCGATCAGAAGCGCAAGCTCGCTCTGGGAGATGGGAAGATCGAGAACCACTTTCGCGCCGGGCTTGAACTCGCTCCTCTGGCGCGCCGTCGCGAGGAAGAAGCGGGCGAGGCGCACCTCGATCGGATAGAGCGCGATGCCTTCGAGCTGGTGATCGGCCTCGCGCAGGCGCTTGCAGAGAAACTTGATGACGGCCTCGCGCAGCACGGTGCGCTGCTCGATGAGGCGTGCGAGGGCGCCTCGCGACAGCGTCAGCGTCGTCACCTTCGTCACGGCAGTGGCGTCCGCCGATCGCACGCCGCCGTCGAGCACGGCGATCTCGCCGAAGATCTGGCCCGGCTCGGCATGCGCGAACGACAGCTCGCGGCCCTCGGACGTCAGCACCGACAGCCGCACGCGACCCGACGTGACCAAGTAGATGTCGCGCCCCTCGTCGCCGCGGGCGAAGATGGCCTGGCCGCCATCGAACGACGATTCGCGCATCTCCTGCAGAACGGCCTTCTTCTCGGCATCGTCGAGCCCGCCGAACAGCGCCGTTCGCCCGAGCATCTCCAGAAGGGCATCCTTGGAAACCATCGCCTGCTCCGCCGACCGTAAGACGTGGCCGGAGTTTCGCGGGATCGGGCCGGATTGGCAATGTGCTTCTTGCTTTTCCGGTGCGCTCTCTGCATTCTTCGCCGCAGTTTTCGGGGGCTCCGGCGCGCTTCGGCCCGTCCGCGCGGAGCGGTGTGGATGGGCCGTGTTGCGGGCCGTATGGGGAGAGGTTGCGGGTGTCGCCCGTGCGGGCCTGCTCGCGTCGCACCGGACGGCGACCCCATCCTCCGATCCCGCTCAACCCAGCAGATCGTCACGAGCGCTTCCTCATGAGCTCCGCCAAGGCCGGTTTCCTCTCCTCGTTCAAACGGACCGACAGTCCGCGCCGCGAGACGCTGCGCCGGGAGCTGGCGCGCGAGCGCGCCCGCGACGGCGGGCCGCCGGGGGCGCCCAAGCTCGTGCTCGCGAGCGCCAGCCCGCGCCGGCTGATGCTGCTCGCCCAGGCCGGCATCGAGCCCGACGCACTGCGCCCCGCCAGCATCGACGAGACGGCGCGTCTTGCAGAGATGCCGCGTGCGCTCGCCACGAGGCTCGCGCGAACCAAGGCCGAGACCGCGCGCGACCAGATCGCCAACGACACGGACATCGCGGCCGCCTACGTTCTGGCGGCGGACACCGTGGTCTGCGTGGGGCGGCGCGTCTTCGGAAAGCCCGAGCACCTCGACGAGGCCGTGGCGACGCTGGAGCGGCTCTCGGGCCGCTCGCACCGGGTGCTGACGGGCGTGTGCCTCATCACGCCCGACGACCGCATCCGCACCCGCATCGTGGACACGCGCGTGCGCTTCAAGCATCTCACCAAGCCCGAGATCGAAGCCTATATCGCCTCGCGCGAGTGGCGCGGGAAGGCGGGCGGCTATGCCATCCAGGGGCTTGCGGGCTGCTTCGTGCGGACGATCACGGGCTCTTACACGAACGTGGTCGGACTGCCGCTCACCGAGGTCGTGAGCCTGCTCATCGGCGAGGGCTTCCCGGTCCACTTCAACTGGCTCAGGGCCGCCGAGGTCGAGGCCGAGTGAAGGGAGGCGCGTCATGGGATCGTCCAGCTCGGAGCCGAAACCCGTGAGGGGAAAATGTCCGATCTGCGGAGCGCCGGCCGCGCCCCAATCGCGCCCCTTCTGCTCGGCGCGCTGCGCCGACATCGATCTCGGCCGGTGGGTGGCCGGGGCCTATGTGATCACCGGCGGGGACAGCGACAGCGACGAGGACGGCGCCTCGGACCCCTCTGCCGGCACGCTCCCCGGCGGGCCGACGCCGGGCGGCCAGGACCCGGACGGAGACGACGGCGGAGGGGCGGATTAAAGGGGGCACCCGATCCGCTCGCGCCCTCGTGCCGCAGCTTCGAAAAGCGCTTCCCTCTTCTCCTGAACCACTCTATAAAGCCCGAGCTTTGGCGGCCGAGCCGCTTCAAAAAAGCAAAAAGCCCAGGTAGCTCAGTTGGTAGAGCATGCGACTGAAAATCGCAGTGTCGGGTGTTCAATTCACCCCCTGGGCACCATTCTCCTTCGCTCACGCGCCTATTCGCTCCGCTCATGCGCTCCGCGAGGGCGGCGCTTGCGCCGGGTCGCTTTGCTCCCTGATCGCCTGCGGCGATGGGAGAGCTCACGGTAACCTCCGCTCTGATCCCGTGGATGGCGTGTCCGCCATCGATGCGATGGCGCGCTCATCGATCGCGGCCGTCTTGATGAGGGCGTAGATCTCCCGATCCGGCGTCAGGCCGAGGTCCGCGACGGCGAGCCGCGTCAGAAGCGCCGTCAAGCGATCCCCGCCCGGGAGCGCGACGGTCACGGCGGCCGAGGCGCCCCTCTCGACGATCTCGACGATGCGCCCCTCGAGCGCGGTTCTGACGCTGAGGCCGTGCGGCGGCTCGGTGGCGAGCGTGACGTCCGTGGCGCGCACGGCGACGCGGAGCGGCGAGCCGGGCGTCCCGAAGCGGCCGGGCAGCGTGATCTCGCCTGCCGGGTGGGCCAGCACGGTCATGCCGAACTCCGCAAGCTCTCGCACGGCCGTTCCCGAGAGGAAGGACACTACCTCTGAGCGCTCGTCGGCCGTGCCCAAGCCGATGGCGGCGAACACCTCGGCGGGCGCGCCCTCGGCCACCACGCGCCCCTCGGCGAGACGGACGACCTTGGTGGCGAGCCGGGCAACCTCCTCGATCGCGTGCGAGACGTAGATCATGGGCAAGGCCAGCTCGTCGCGAAGGCGCTCGATGAAAGGCAGGATCTCGAGCTTGCGCTGGCTGTCGAGAGACGCCAGCGGCTCGTCCATCACCAGAATGCGGGGGGCGGCGAGGAGTGCGCGGCCGATCGCAACCCGCTGGCGCTCGCCGCCGGAGAGCGTGGCCGGGCGGGCGCCGAGCAAGTGACCGATGCCGAGCAGATCGACGACGGCGGGGGGCGTGGCGATCTCCTCCTCGCCACGGGCGGCGAAGGAGCGGCCATAGTCGAGGTTCTGGCGGACCGTCAGATGGGGCAGGAGCTGGCCGTCCTGGAACACGAAGCCGACCCGGCGCTTGTGGACGGGGACACGGATCCGCCGCTCGGTATCGACCAGGATACGGTCGCCGACGACGATGCGGCCGCGATCGGGCGTCTCGAGCCCGGCCATGAGCTTCGCGATCGTCGTCTTGCCCGACCCCGAGGCGCCGAACAGGGCCAGACAGCCGCCCGCGGCCGAGAACGACGCATCGAGCGTGAAGCGCGGGCGCGCGAGACGGCAGGAAAAGGCGATCATTCGAACCCCGCCGTGCGCTGGCCCGTGCGCCGGCTCATCAGCTCGGAGGCGATCAGCGCCGCCAACGAGATCGCCACCGCAACAATGGACAGCCGGAAGGCTCCCGCCTCGCCGCCCGGGGTCTGAGTATAAGCGTAGATCGCGCCCGGAATGGTCTGCGTCTCGCCGGGGATATTGGAGACGAAGGTGATCGTCGCGCCGAACTCGCCCATGGCCTTGGCGAAGGCGAGCATGGCGCCGGCGACGATGCCGGGAAGCGCCAGCGGCAAGGTGACGGTGAGAAACACCCACACCGGCGGCGCGCCAAGCGTGGCGGCGGCCTCCTCGCTGCGCCGGTCGATGGCATCCATGGAGAGGCGGATGGCGCGCACCATGAGGGGAAAGCTCATCACCGCGGCGGCAAGCGCCGCGCCCGTCCAGCGGAATGAGAGCACGAGGCCGAAGGTCTGTTCGAGAAACGCTCCGAGCGTTCCCTTGCGGCCGAAGAGCACGAGAAGCACGTAGCCCGTCACCACGGGCGGCAGCACGAGGGGCATATGGACGAGGCCGTCGAGCAGGATCTTGCCGCGAAACCGGCCCCGCGAGAGGGCGTAGGCCACCAGGATCCCGAACGGCAGGCTGACGAGCATCGCCACCGTGGCCACGCGCAGCGAGAGCCCGATGGCGACCATCTCCTCCGGCGTGATCGACCCCATTGCGCTTGCCCCAGGTAGCTGCCGGTTCGAACGATGCGGTGCCTGGCGCACGTCGCGGCTCGGCGGACGCCGACGGCCGGCCCGGGCTTCGCGCCTTGCCCGCCCCCGCCGTTGCTAACAACGTTGGCGGATGCCGGTCAATGCAAGGTTTGGGGGACGTTGCCGCTCCAATGGTCCTCGGCGGGCGTACCGGGACGATCGGCAGGGGAGCTATGCGGGGTGTGGCGGTAGCCCTCGACCGTCCGCATCAGGATGGCGCGCATGGCCGTCATGTCGCGCGTGGCCATGGCGGCCCGCAGCCCCTCAAGCTCGCTCTCGATCTCGGACGACACGAGGAAGGGCTCGTCCGACTTGAAGATGCGCGGATGCTCGGTCGCCGCCGTGTGGGCGCCGATCAGAAGCTCCTCGTAGAGCTTCTCGCCCGGACGCAGGCCCGTGTAGACGATCTCGATGTCGCCGTTCGGGTTAGCCGCGTCGCGCACCTCGAGGTTCGACAAGCGGACCATCAGGCGCGCCAGGTCGTCGATGCGGACGGGATCCCCCATCTGCAGGACGAAGACCTCGCCGCCCTTCGCCATGGCGCCGGCCTGGACGACGAGGGCTGCGGCCTCAGGGATCGACATGAAATAGCGCGTCACCTCCGGATGCGTGACGGTGATCGGCCCGCCGGCGCGGATCTGCTGGCGGAAGCGCGGCACGACGGACCCCGAGCTGTCGAGCACATTGCCGAAGCGGACGACGGTGAACACCGTCCCCGACTGCTGCTCGGCCGCCATCGCCTGCAGCACGAGCTCCGCGAGGCGCTTGCTCGCCCCCATGGTGTTCGTGGGCCGCACCGCCTTGTCGGTCGAGATCAGAACGAAACGCTCGACGCCGGCTTCGCGCGCGCACTCGGCGACGACGCGGGTGCCGAAGACGTTGTTGCTGAGGCCAGCCACAGGATTGTGCTCGACCAGCGGCACGTGCTTGTAGGCGGCGGCGTGGAAGATCGTCTCGATCCCGTTTTCGGCGATGACGTCCTTGATGAGCTTGGCATCGAGAACCGATCCCAGCACGGACTTGACCTTCGGCCGCGGCGCCAGCTCGGGAAGTTTCGCCAGGGCCTCGGTGACCTCAAGCTCGATCTTATAGAGGGCGGGCTCCGAGACATCGAGGAGCACGAGCTGGCGCGGAGCCTGATTGACGACCTGGCGGACCAGCTCCGACCCGATCGAGCCGCCGGCGCCGGTGACGAGGATCGACTTGCCCTTCGTGTTGCGCGTCATCAGCTCCGGATTGGGCGTGACGGGATCGCGGCCGAGAAGGTCGCCGACCTCGACGTCGCGCAGGTCATGCACGTCGACCTTGCCGGATGCGATCTCCTCGTAGGCCGGAAGGACCTTGACGGCAACGGACAGCGGCTCGAGCTCGCGCAGCACGTCGCGCCGATCGTGGCGGTGGGGGATGGCCACGAGGACCTCGCACACGCCCTCGCGCTCGACGAGGCGCGGCAGGCGATGGGGCGCGTAGACCTTCACGCCATTCACGTACTGACGCCATAAGGTCGGAGACTTATCGATGAAGCCGACGATCTGATGGTCGCGCGCGCGGCGGACGTTCGCCAGAAGCTCGATGCCCATGCGGCCCGCGCCGTAGATCACGGTGGGCTTCGCCGGCACCTTGGCCACCGGCACCGACACGCGGATATCGATGCTTTCGAGCACGAGCTGAATGATGTGGCGCGAGAATGTGATCAACAGCGCCGAGCTGATGCCGAACGGGATGATCAGGGAGCGGGGAATGCTGTTCTGCCCCGTCAGGAACACGATAAGCGACCAGATCAGCGTGGCCAGCCCCACGGCCATCCAGATCTGCGTGGTGCCGCGCGAGCCGATGTAGCGCGTGACGAGGCGATAGACGCCGAACCACCAGAGCGTGCCGCAGACGATGAGGGGCGCAGCCAGAAGAAGCGCGATCGTGGCCGCATGCGTGGGGACATAGGTGACGCCGAGGCGGAACGCAAAGCCGACCCAAAGCGCAAACGCGACGAGAACGAGATCGATCGTCACGAGGATGGCACGCTTGTGATAGCGCGGCTTGTTCAGCAGCCAATGGCGGAACCGCGAGGCCATCCCGCCCATGTCACGCTTGAACTTCAATGCTCGTCCTCGGGTTGGTGGTGTGACCGGACCGGAAGGCGCCTGACAGGCCCCCGTTCCCTAGCTGGCGAAAACACCATCGGCAATATCAATGTGCATTGCGGCAAAATCAGATAGCGCGACGGCTCGGGCGTCCTGCGGCGTCCTGCGTCGAAAACGACTCTCTCGAAGCGGCGATTTGTGGTCACTGTACGGCATGCACCGCGCCATGCAATATCATCTGTGGCCGCAGCGCCCGTCAGAGTGCTGAGAGCTACGTTGTAGTTTATTGTTTTTGTTATGACTTACTTGCAGATGTGGATGGCTCTCGAGCACCGTGCCGCGCCGACGCCACGTGGGAGGGCCAGCCGCCGGTGAAACTGTGTTTCACGGTGAGGGCTTTCAGCCTGGCTCGTTTTGGGGCTCCGCCGATCGCGACCGGCCGATCAGGACGAGCACAAGGATCGAAATCACGATGGCGGCCTGAAACCAGTTCTGCCAGAGCCCGTAGGTCGGCACGATCAGGGTCATGCAGCCTGCGAAATGCGCGATCGCGATGGGATAAACCGGAGGACGCAGGCTCCCGATCCGTCGCAAGAGCGAGAGGCCAAGAAGCACACCGCCAGCAGCCAACCCTTGAACAAAGCGGCGACGGGGCATAAGTGGTACGGGAATAGCGAGCGTAGTGCGGCGTTTCACGCGAGGCAATCCTTTTGAGGTCAAATTGTGATTTGGGCTTTTTTTAGCGATCCGATGCCTACGCGACGAACCACTTCTTAACTTTAATCAAGTACGGCTGTCTGGCGCGTGACGGCAGAATTACATTTTTGTAATCAAAGAACATTGCGCAGGGCTCTCACAGCGGAATTGCCGTATCCAATGAGCGCAGAAACTTCTTTGCTGACTGAAAGCCGACGACTTGAAAGTCGATTTCCTCGCCCTGCCTGTCGAAGAAGATAATCCCAGGCGGGCCGAAAAGCCCAAAACGCTTG
>DAITBB010000002.1:3335-6543 GCA_036823975.1 Hyphomicrobium sp. | reverse complement strand
GCGCGGGTCTGGGGCGCCGCGGCAAATCTTTTCGGACGTACCACTTCGCCGCGCCGGACACGCTCCTCATCCAGATAGCGCGTCGAATTGGTGCCGACCCCCAGCAACGGCCGTTCCAGGACGCGTTCGGCCGTGTAGTTCCAAATGATCACGCGCGCGCGTGCCGACCAGAAGATTTTCGGGCTCTTATGCATGTCCGCCCCGAACAAGCCGAGGGCGATCGGAACGATAAGGAACAGATTGACAGCAAACCCGGCCCCGACCAGCCAGAGCATCACCCTCGGCAAGAGAAAGGCCAGAGGCAGGATGACCGCTATGATCAGCACGACGATCTGAGCCGTTTGCGATTGCGTCTCCCGATTGAACACGATTACGGCGCAGAAGGCCGCGATGAGGGCGAGGATCGGCCATCTCAGGCCTCCGCGCGTGTAACGCCACGCGGCCAGCAGGGCCGGGCAGAGGAAGAGAACAAACGCGGCAGACGAGCGCGTACTCAGGTTGCCCGTAACGGCAACGATTTTTCCCTGGTCCACCTGGGCGTGCTTTTCGAGCCCGCGCTCAAGGCCCGGAAAATGGGTGAGGACGTAGCGCACGATGGCTTCGCGCGCCCAGATCTCGTAGCACACGAAAACACCGGCAAGCAGAAAGCCCGCCAGAATGCCGAGCGCGACGGCTTTGACGTCCGGCTCGGGAACGGTCCCGACCACCGTTGAGAGATAGACGGCGTGGACGATCAGCGCCGCCAGGAACAAGGCCTCGAAGAACGAATCCAAAGGCCTGTACGCCCACAAGCACGCGATCAGGATCCATGCGGCGAACAGCATCTCCGGACGGAGCAAAAGTGCCCGCAACCGCGCCGGCCCGTCGGTCTCGCGCGCATCGGCGGCCATCCGGAAGATCGCAAACGCCAGCGAGCCCGATGCGACGATCAGAGGACCGATCCGCGGGACGGCGATGCACAGGAGTGTCGCAACTGCGGACGCGACGCCGAGCAGAACGGCACGATTTGGCTTTGCGCTGGACAAACCGATCCCGTCTCTGCTCATCACTTACAAAGGCGCCACGCCATACTGGGCCATCCGGCGTGTCGTGTCCCAGGCCGAACGAGGCGTGAACCGTCAATGCTCATGGATCCCGCCTAAGTTTAGCGTGCTCACCCGGGAGAGACAACGCTTTCGCCCGCAGGTCCGATGCCGGCCCTTCGACAGACCTCGCGCCAGGCCGTTATCAAATTTCGCAGCGAGGACGGCCAGTCCAGCGCGCTTGACAGCCTGTTTGCGTGATGATCAGTAGCGGCCTCATCGTACCGCGTCCCCTGAAAATTCCGGAATCAAGGCGTCCTCGATGCGACAAGCGACCGTCGAACAGGCCCTGGAGCGCGCCCGCGCCATCGTCGACCAGGAAATCGAGGCGCTCGCCCTTCTCCGCGACAGCTTCGACGACAATCTCGTCAAGGCCGCGAACCTGATCCGCGGATGCACCGGCCGCCTCGTCGTCACGGGCGTCGGAAAATCCGGGCATATCGGGGCCAAGCTCGCTGCCACCTTCGCGTCCACGGGCACGCCCTCTTTCTTCCTGCACGCAGCCGAAGCCTCTCATGGCGATCTCGGCATGGTGACGAGCCAGGACGTCATTCTCGCCATCTCCAATTCCGGAATGACGAAGGAGCTCTTCCCGGTGCTCGACTTCTGCGCTGCCAACGGCGCGAAGGTCATCTCGCTCACGGCCAATGCGGGCAGCCGGCTCGCGAGGCAGTCCGAGATCTGCCTCCTGCTTCCCAAGGTCAAGGAAGTCTGTCCGAACAACCTCGCTCCGACCTCGTCCGCCATCATTACGCTGGCGGCCGGACACGTGCTTGCCGTGCTCCTCATGGAGCAACGCTCGTTCGAGGACTCCGACTTCGGCAAGCTGCATCCGGGCGGACGGCTCGGCCTTCTGCTCTCGACGGTGCGCCGCTACACGGAGGAGTTCCAGGATCAGGTGCCGACCGTGCAGCCCGACGAGCTGCTCGGCCATGTCGTCATCCGGCTGGCGGAAGGCCAGCGCGGTTGCGTGGTCGTCACGGAAGCCGGCACGAACCGGCTGCTCGGCCTCATCACGGAAGGCGACCTCCGGCGGGCGTTCGCGCCGGATATGTTCGGCAAGACCGCTCAGGAGATCATGACGTGGCGACCGTTCACGGTTTCGATCGACGATGTGATGAGCGCGGCCGTCTCGCTCATGAAGGAGCGGCGGATCGCCAACGTCGTGGTGGTCGAGGGCGATACGGTCGTCGATGTGCTGCACAGCAAGGACCTGATGCAGCGCGGCTATATGTGAGCGCGCCACCTTCGAAAACAAAAAACCCCGCGCTCGCCGCGCGGGGCTTTTTCTTCGTAGCCGTTCGGCCGTCTCTCAGGCCGCGACCGCCGCCGCGAGGGCGAGGTCGATCTTCTCCTTCAGCACCTTCTCGTTGAAGGGCTTGATGATGTAGCCGCTCACGCCGGCGCTCTTGGCCGCGTTGATGTTGTCCTGCTTCGATTCCGCCGTCACGAGAATGAAAGGCGTATCGCTCGAAGCCGGGTCGGCCCGGACCGCCTTCAAAAGCTCGTAGCCGGTCATCGGCTCCATGTTCCAGTCGGAGATGACGAGGCCGTATTTCTTCGCCTTGATCTTCTGCAGCGCCGCTTCACCGCTGGCGGCATCGTCGACGTTCTCGAAGCCGATCTGTTTCAAAAGCTTCTTTATGATCCGCACCATGGTGCTGTAATCGTCCACGACGAGTACAGGCATGTCATTCGTGCTCATACGCTCTATCCCCTTCCACAACCCCCATGCGCGCTCACTCCATCGGCACGGAGCACGGCGCGGGTCATATCTGCCTCTGAGCGGAAAGTATGCCGCCCCATTGCTTGCGATTGGATTAATAGGACCTTTCTAAAAAGGGGCCGTAGGGATGGACATGCCCGCGATGGACGCGGCCGTAACGGAATAGAAACGAATAACCATTAACGATTAGGGACGGATTGGTCTCCGTCCGCTGCCGCAAAGACCTCAAGGATTTCACGGTCGACATGTCCGCACCTCTCATCCGCGTTCTGGTCGTGGACGATTCGCAGTTCATGCGCGGCGTTCTCCCGGAAAAGATCGAATCCGATCCGCGCTTCAAAGTCGTCGGCGTCGCCTCAAACGGACGCGAGGCCATCGAGAAAACGCTGGCCCTCAATCC
>DAITBB010000002.1:0-3325 GCA_036823975.1 Hyphomicrobium sp. | reverse complement strand
TGTCGTGACGCTCGACGTCGACATGCCGGTGATGAACGGCATCGAGGCGCTGAAGGAGATCGTGCGTCAGAGCGCCACGTCCGTGATCATGCTGAGCGCACGCACCGAGCAAAGCGCCGCCATCACGCTCGAAGCCCTCGCGATCGGAGCGGTGGACTTCATTCCCAAGACCAAGGGCCTCGATCGGCTTCATGAGAAGCTGCTCGCGGCCGTCGATGCCAAAACCCAGAGGTCGCGCCAGAGCCGCCCTCAGGCCTCGACGCGCGCGCCTGTGCGTCCACACGCCCCGGAGAGCGCGCGGGTCAACGCCAAGATCTGCATCATCGGCTCCAGCACCGGCGGCCCGCAGGCGCTGCATGCCGTGTTGGGGCAGCTCCCCGAGACGCTTCCGGTGCCGATCGTGGTGGCCCAGCACATGCCGCCCAACTTCACCAAGGCGCTGGCGCAGCGTCTCGACGAAACCTGCAAGCCGAGGATCGTCGAGGCCGAGGACGGCATGACGCTCGCCAAGGGCACCGTCTACATTGCGCCCGGCGGCCTGCAGACGCGGGTGACGGCGTCGGAAATCCGGATCGGCGCCGATCAAGGCGAGAGCCTTTACAAGCCTTCGATCGACGTCCTGGTGGAGAGCGCACGCAGCGCCTTCGGACGGCGCATTCTCGGCGTCATGCTCACAGGCATGGGCTCCGACGGCGCTGTCGAATTCACGAAAGTCCACAAGCTCGGCGGCTACACGATCTCGCAGGACCAGGCGTCGTGCGTGGTCTACGGCATGCCGCGCTCGCTCGTCGAATCCGGCGGCGCCAGCGAGGTGGTTCCGCTGGACCAGATCGGCCTCAGGATCCGCACCGCGCTTGGCCTCGCTCCGCATTGACGCGCTGATCCGTCCTCCCGGCGCGCAAGCCCGGAGGCCGCGCCTCACAATGGCAGCGGGAAACCCGGGTCCTCGAACTCGCCGAGCTCCGTCTCTCTCGAGAGCAGCGCCAGGATGAGCGCATGGCTCTTGTTGGACGCCCCCAGCTTGCGCTTGATGTTCTCGATGTGCACCCGAACCGTGTTCGGGCTGATGGCGAGCTTCTGGGCGACTTCCTTCTCGGACTTGCCGCGCCCCGTCAGGATCAGGCAGGCGCGCTCGCGCCGCGTGAGGATATCGCGGCGCTTCGAGACCGCCTCCGCCAGTCGCTCCTCTTGAATGGTCGTCACGCGCTTCGGCCCCTCTCCGTTTCCGACGTCCCCCCACGAGACTCACCAGTCGGCTTCCTCTGACCCTGGCGACAATGCCTTATCCGAGGCTTGCACCGGCCACGGAAGTTTTACGCTTTCGGATTGGCGCAGTAGGCCCGCCACAGGTCGCGATACTGAGCCTCGATCTCACGGGCAAGGCCGGCCGCGTCGGAGCCGATCGGCGAGGCGGCAAAGCGCGCCCGCAGGCTCGCGCGCAGACGCGACAGCGCGTCGATGTTGCTCGCCGCCGTGACGGCGCGGGCGACGTAGGCGTCGACGTCACGCGCCACCCAATCGTCGAGGCCGACGCTGCCGAGGATCGAGGCGCCGAAGCGCCCGACCGGCGGACGGGACGCGAGCGAGACGACGGGAACGCCCAGCCACAGCGCCTCGATGGTGGTGGTGCCGGCATTGTGCGGGAAGGGATCGAGCGCGATATCGATGGTGCCGTAAGCGTCCCACGTGCGCGGCTGAGGCGAAGTGTAGACGAGCTTCACACGGCCGGGCTCGATGCCGGACTCGGCGAAGCGGCCCTGCCAGATCGCGCAGTTCTCTTCCTCGCGGAACGGCTTGCTGTTCAAGACGAGGCGCGAGTCCGGCACGCTCCGCAGGATGCGCGTCCAGGTGCGGATGACTTCCTCGTTGATGCGGGCCGGGCGGCTGAAGCAGCCGAAGGTGATGAAGCCGTTCCGCAATGCGGGAAGCGGGGCCACCTCCGGCATGCCCTCGGGGGGCACGTAGACGTGCGGCATGCGCGAGAGACGCAGCGGACGCTCCGAGAAATAGCGCTCCGCGCCCTGCGGAAGCAGCGCCTCGTTGATCAAGTAGGCGTCGATGGCGGAGAGGCCGGTCGTCGTGCCCGAGCCCACCATATGGGCGACCTGCACGGGCGCCGCCTTGCGCGCAAAGGCGAGCAGCCGGTTGCCCGCCGTATGGCCGGCGAGATCGATCAGGATGTCGATCTCGTCGCCGCGGATCATATCGGCAAGCTCGGCATCCGAGAGGCCGACGGTCGAGCGCCAGCGCTGAGCATGGTGCTTGAAGCGCTCCGTGACGTCATCGGGATTGGCCACCTCGGCGTAGCACGTCACCTCGAACCGGCTCGGGTCGTGCGCGGCGATCAGGGATTCGATGAAGAAGCTGACGGCGTGATAGCGGAAGTCCGGCGAGACGTAACCGATGCGAAGACGGCGCTCGGGATCGCGCGATCCGAAATGTACCGGCGCGGCCGGACGCAGGGGTGCTGCGTGGGCCCTGTCCCAATCGCGATAGGCCTCGAAGATCTCCTCCGGCGTGAGGTCGGTGCGGTAGTTGAGGCAGAAGAGATAGTTCGAGTGGGCGATCGAAAAATCCGGCTTGAGACGGACGGCGCCCGCAAAGCAGTCGGCCGCCTCCGCCAGACGGTCCTGCTGCATCAGCGCCGTGCCGATGTTGTTCAGGGCGTTGGCATCGCGTGGGTTGAGCGCGAAGGCGCGCCGCGCGGTCGACTCCGCTTCGCGCGCATTGCCCGCAAGCGAGAGCGTCCATGACAGGTTGGACCAGGCGTCCGAATAATCGGGCTTGAGGGCGAGCGCGCGGCGCAGGTGCGCCTCGGCCTCCCCGGCGCGGCCCAGATCCTTGTAGACGGTGGCGAGGTTGTTGTGGGCTTCGGGCGAGCGCGGGGCGAGCCGTACGGCCTCTTTGCCCTGGGCTTCGGCTTCCCTGAGGCGGCCCAGGCCGCGCAGCATGGGCGTGACGTTCCAGCGGAGATCGGCGCGCTCCGGCGCATGGCGGATCGCCTCGAGGAGGTCACTCACCGCATCGGGCAGCCGGCCGAGCCTGTAGGCGGCCACGCCCCGCAGATGGCGGGCCTCGATGGCGTCGGGAGAAGCCGCAAGCGCACGGTCGGCGAGCTGGAAGGCGCGTGCGGTGTCGCCGGATTGGAAGGCCTGGATAGCTTCGTCAACCGTGGCCTGGACGACGGCTTCGTCCGTCCTCCTGCGGCTGCTGCACCATTCCTTCCAGAGCCTGTGGAACGCAGCTTCGATCTCGCGTGCGAGACCTGTTCCGTCGGCGAGCGGGGACGCCTCGAAGCGGGCCCGCAGCCCGGACCGCAGCGCTG
>DAITBB010000001.1:0-104714 GCA_036823975.1 Hyphomicrobium sp. | reverse complement strand
CCGGCCCATTCCTGTTCCCCGCATGCGCGGGGCTGAACCGATGGCGCGGTCCATACGCTCAGCAACGACCCACTGTTCCCCGCATGCGCGGGGCTGAACCGGCCTCCCAGCGGCTCTCATAGTCATCAATGTCCTGTTCCCCGCATGCGCGGGGCTGAACCGTCGGCTTGGCTGGGTGCCGACCTGTCGCAAAACTGTTCCCCGCATGCGCGGGGCTGAACCGATCACAGAGCCGAACGTCGCCACGAAGACAACCTGTTCCCCGCATGCGCGGGGCTGAACCGCACCGCGAGGAACTCGAGGAACAGATTCGCCGCTGTTCCCCGCATGCGCGGGGCTGAACCGACGCCGGAGATCCATTTGACGACGGGGCCGAGCTGTTCCCCGCATGCGCGGGGCTGAACCGCCCTGCTCGACCCGGCCCTCGAGCCGGCTCATCTGTTCCCCGCATGCGCGGGGCTGAACCGATGGCCTGCGCCCGCCTGGCGACGATCTGCGACTGTTCCCCGCATGCGCGGGGCTGAACCGCTGTTCGAGGTTGTGGAACGGTGGGCGCGGGACTGTTCCCCGCATGCGCGGGGCTGAACCGACCCTGTGCGTCATGAACTCAGCATGGATGAACTGTTCCCCGCATGCGCGGGGCTGAACCGCCGTAAGCCAATGCTGACCAATGACGTATCCGCTGTTCCCCGCATGCGCGGGGCTGAACCGTCCTGCCGCTCGCGGCGGTGATCCTGTGGCTGCTGTTCCCCGCATGCGCGGGGCTGAACCGTCGGTTCCGACGTTGCTGCGTCGGCCTGCTGTTCCCCGCATGCGCGGGGCTGAACCGGCCAAAAGAAGATCATATAGTTAGGCGGTACGCTGTTCCCCGCATGCGCGGGGCTGAACCGAAGTCGGCGCCGAGCAGTTCCGGGTCGCCCGCCTGTTCCCCGCATGCGCGGGGCTGAACCGATTTCGAGGATCCGCTGGCCCTGCGTGGCCGACTGTTCCCCGCATGCGCGGGGCTGAACCGGAACAAGGCAATCCCGGCTCCGAAAAAGGCCACTGTTCCCCGCATGCGCGGGGCTGAACCGGGCGAACTCGCCAAGTGGATGGATGCCGAGACCTGTTCCCCGCATGCGCGGGGCTGAACCGCCGCCGACAGCGTTTACTTCGGCAACATCAACCTGTTCCCCGCATGCGCGGGGCTGAACCGCCCCGGCGCTCAGGTGAGGCCGGGGCTTAAGGCTGTTCCCCGCATGCGCGGGGCTGAACCGGCGGTCGTGACGGTCGGCTGGATGAGGAGCCACTGTTCCCCGCATGCGCGGGGCTGAACCGACTGCGCTAGACCCAGGCGCTGGGGAGTTCAGCTGTTCCCCGCATGCGCGGGGCTGAACCGCACTGACGACGGACGCTCTCCGGACTGGACTCCTGTTCCCCGCATGCGCGGGGCTGAACCGCTCAGCCACTGCATTGAGCGTGCGCAGCCGGCCTGTTCCCCGCATGCGCGGGGCTGAACCGATCCGCGTCACTACTGCTCCGCCCTCGGCGGACTGTTCCCCGCATGCGCGGGGCTGAACCGCCGGACCGCAACACGCCCAAGAACAAGGATTTCTGTTCCCCGCATGCGCGGGGCTGAACCGCGATCGGCAACAATGCGAACCTGCTCGAATGGCTGTTCCCCGCATGCGCGGGGCTGAACCGCTATCGGCACGCCACGTAGGCCGCCGTATCAACTGTTCCCCGCATGCGCGGGGCTGAACCTGCCGAGTGAGGCGGCAAACGCGCCAGCCGCAGCTGTTCCCCGCATGCGCGGGGCTGAACCGGTAAAGCATTCCGCCGTGCCTGATTGCGTTGACTGTTCCCCGCATGCGCGGGGCTGAACCGCTGCGGGAGTTCGAGACGGACACCTTCGTCCGCTGTTCCCCGCATGCGCGGGACTGAACCGCAGCCCGTATAGAAACGCGATGCAAGCCAAACTGCTCCGCGCAAACGGTAAGCTACCGCAAGGTCCGCTCTTGAATGGTCACCGGAAGATTCCTTTTTGGCGAAAAAAAATTGCACAAGCAGAGCACCTCAAGGTCCGCTTTCTCGGCATCGCTACGCTTGGGCATAGTGGAATAATCGAGTGATGCTCGGTCGGCGATGCGGAGAGCGGTGCTGACTATGTCCGGAATTGGAGGGACTCGGTCTCGAATGTCGCCCCGAAAACAACAGCCCTCCGGGGCTTATCTGCACTTGCGCAACAGGCGTGGCAGTGGAGCCTTACGAACCAGAATCTCTTTCAAGCTCGCTCAGGGTCCGAGTTCTGACGAGAGCGCTCGTCTTTGAGTTCTTCAGCACATTTCTGAATGCAGACGTGGGTGGGATTGGTCGGATCGAAATCCCATGCCGCATCGACGAACATTTGCGCGAATTGCTGAAGCGCGTTGATGAAGTCGACCTTCTGCTGATGGGTCATGTCGTACCCATCGAGGTGGGACAGATATTTTTCAACGTCGAACGCCATGATCTTACAGCTTTGACTCCATCGGAATCGAACCGGGATCATCAATGTCATTCAAGGCGTTAGGCTCAGCCAACTTAGAGGCGCCGTTGCTGACATGAAGTAGCCTGAAAATAAGTCAATATCATCAATGGTCTAAACAGACCGTAAAACTGGTGGACCTCTCAGGAAAAAGATCGAACCAGATCTTCGATGAGCTTGCCAATTGGGAGGAGGTTCTGAAGGGCTCCTCGCTGGCAAACCCGACGCCGCCAGCGTCATGAAAAGTACCTCCCTAATTCAGCACCGCAGAGCGGAGACCTCGGGCAAGCGTGAAACGATCCGGTTCTGGATCGCCATTCCCGTGAGATCGCCAATTGTCGATCTGGTGTATGAGCCCGCTAAGCTTCTTCCTTTCTGTCCCGACGCCTGAGAAGGCGCGCAACACCTTCTTCGTCATCCTCGATCAAGGCGCCCCAGATCGGATGAGACAGTGTCGGGTCGTCGATCTTGATGCACAGCTTGATACACAGGTAGTATCTTCGGTTCACCGCTCCGGCGCCACCGATGCGTCGGCTATCGTGTAAGACCATAATGCTGGAGAGGCTGATGCTGAGTGAATGAGGAAACGCTGCAATACGTGGGAACGATGGGGAGTTCTAAGCAAAACGTAGGAAGATGCTCACGAGTAAGCAGATCTGCGTCGCTCCGGCCGGGAGAAGCGAGCATTTAGACTGCAAAGTCCCGAGAGCCGACATCGCCGTGTTTTCACGGTTGCACTTGCTGCATCGTCAGCTCAGGTCCGCATGCGGTTGACCAGCGGACATCAACACGCGAGCGAACGGTCACCAATGACCCATGGCGGACGTTGTCTGCTGCCAATAACGCTGTCGAATTAGAAGAAAGGAGCCGACGTAGTCGTTGACTACTTCGGTTCCGCAGAAACAGTGCATGCGCGCAACCTGAATACCGTTTCGGAATTCTCTCTCTATAGGGCTGTAGGACCTATCGATCCGTTACGGGCCAAACCAAGTCCCTCTCGTCGCCCGAACTCGCCGAACGGTCCTTCGAGTGCTGCTTTTCGCTCTTGTAGCGCGCGTACCTTTCGCCCTGCTTGAAGCGCTTCATCCTGTGCTTCCCTCAACGTCTCAAGACATCCCCGATCGGAATCGTCGGCATGCAAGCCGGGCATCTCGTCCACAGCCATCAGGCTATCGATGCAGTAGCTGTGAGCCTCCCGTTCCCAAACGCGCAACTCTTCCAGCGACGCCATACCGCCCTCCAAATTTGCAATATTCTGTTCCCGGACCGTCTATTAGCGGTGCGGTTCGGCATAGTCGAGACGTGCGATCTTTCGAATCTGATACGGCTGGTAACGAGACTGCGTGGAGGCTTGCCCATGAATGCAATCAAGAAGAAGCACCACTACGTCCCAGTGTCGTACCTGAAAGCGTTCTGCGGCGATGACGGAAAGCTGCACGCTTATCGAAAGGAAGAGCCGAAGCGGCCGTTCAAATCGGCGCCGGACGGCGTAGCGTTCGAAAAATACTACTATGCCCAACCAACACCCGACGGCGGGCGCGATACCAACCGGATCGAAGACACCTTCTCAGAACTCGAGACCAAGTGGCCTCCAATCGTCAATCGCCTGGTTGAGGGCGATCTACCGAACGACGAATTGGAGGACCTCTTTGCATTCATCGCCTTGCAGCGGGCTCGCGTGCCAGCAGCGCGGGATGCAGCCGAGAAGATGCTCGCAAACTCAGTCCTAGCGACAACTCGGCAGATGCAAGTGGATGAGAAACTTCCTCCTCTTCCGCCGGGCATGGAAAACCTTCTCGATCACGTCGTGGTTTCCATTGACCCCCATCAGTCAATTCATGCGATGGTCCAAATCCTACAAGCGACGGGAACGGTACTGGATAGGGTGGGACTAGGCGTCCTTCACAACAAAACGGACATAGAATTCCTCACCAGCGATAATCCGGTTGTCTACTTCGATCCGGCGGTGCCGGACGACGAACTGCAGCCCTACGCGTTGAAGAATGATGGGCATGTCGTCTTGCTCATGCCGGTATCGCCCACGATGTTGCTCTATGGGACCTCATGGGACCAGCCACGCTTTGCCAGTGAAGGCCTATCGTCGGCTGATCTCGAAGATGTCGATATGGTCGCTCACATAAACAAGCTCATCGTGCGATTTGGCTATCAAGCCGTCTTTGCCAGAAACACACCGGACACGGCCCTAATCGAGCGCTACGCCGATACATCACCCATTACGCGGGCCGACCATATCAGTGTGAATGGCAGACAAGCCGTCCTCTTCAGCAACGTTTTTGGCCCACGCGAGATCAAACCGAAGTGGGAGGGGCGACAGCGCTAAGTAGTGCGTTTCGCCCTCATCTCCATAACGGCATACGTTTCGGACACACCCATGCGGCGGACGCCGGAGCATCGCTGCCAATGATCGGCGGACCGCTGGGGCATGCCGACCCGCAGACGACGGCACGCTACGTTCGTTGGTCGATGGAAGGCTGAAAGAGTTGAGCAGTGAGGTCGACGGCGAAATCTGGGCAGAAATGGCAGGCAGGACGTTCCAAAGCAAAGTCGCCTGAGCCGCCGATCTAGTAGACGCTACACGTCAGACACATGCCCTTGATGTCTTCCGCTCCGTCCGCCAGCACATTTCCCTTGCAGTCGTCACTGCCACACTTCTCCCTGAGCACGGGAAAGGTGTTCTCGCACATGGCGCACCGCACGAGGTTCTTGTCTGGCACCAGAAACGCGGTCAGGCATTCTGACGTGTCCATACCGGCATTGGCCGCTTCGCTGCTGTGGTAGCAGGTCGGACAGAGGTATCTGCGCGCGTTCTTCTCAGCGCCGAATAGTCTTTTGAACTCCGACTTCGTGAAGTGCTGAATCGTATCGTAAAGCTGATGGTAGACGTCACCCTCGGCAGAGCTGTATTTCCCGTCGTGAAACGCCGCATAGCGACTGCCCTGGGCAAATTTGTAGCGCTCCGCGAGCCAGCCACGACCAGGCCATAACTCGATGAATTGCCGCACCATGATCTTCAGCAACGCATCGGGATCGAACTCTCGATCGACAGAGCCGAGATGGACGATCTTGTTCCGTAGCTTTCTGACGTCGTTGTAGTCGGTGATAAATTCGTCGCTGAGCGGTGGAGAGCAGAAGGAGTTGACGGCGCCTGGGAGATCAGTTGCGTCGAGGGTGCGCAGATCTGAGAAGTCCAGTTTCTCGGGTTTGATACTGAGCTTTCGGTCGTTGCGGAAAAGCAGAAGATAGGGGCTTACTTCTGCCACTCTAGCTTTGAGCGCGAGTTCATTCGATTGCTGGATCAGAGTGCAGCACGACTGCATGTCCGACTGACAGCCTCGCAGGTATTCGGCTTTCTCTTCTGTCCAGTCCTCGTCGTCTGGATAGACCTGGTCGAAGTCAGTTGCGATCGTGATCAAGCTTGTCCACGCGGTGAAATATAGGCGCAGCGCAGCTCGGTTGAGATCATCGCTCGTCGGGACGTTTTCGATCATCGTCGCGATCGACTCTCCGGCGTATTCAAGGCAGTCCTGAATTTGACTAGTGAGATACCATCGGTGGGTATCAAACCTGAATTTCAATTGCCACGGGTGCCGCGATCCCGACCTGTACGGCAACCGGCGTGTAGATATCCGTATTCACATCGGGCGTCTCGATCGTCACGACCAACGAATACCGTACAGAGCGTTCAAAACGCTCTTCTCCGGGACGGGTCTTCCACCAGCCCATCGTGGGGTAGATCGCGATGTGTGACCGGTTGGCTAGCTCCGCCGCGGTGCCAGTCCAGACGTTGGTGTGGACGCTGCCATTTGTTGGCGTGAGCGCTCCAAATAACCAGGTGCCTGCTTCGCCTTGGGGCGCTTCCGGCTCTCCCTCGCGTCCAAATCGGTTGATGCGCGTCCTGAAAGCCGCGAGTGTTTCCGTAGGGCGTTGAACGGCGAACCGCAGCCCGTGGGAGGCATAGCCGTACTTCTTGTCCCAGCCCCGCTCGCCGGGACTTGGCTCGACGAAATACGAGAGCGTCACGCGCAGTTTCACCTGCGTGTTGACGGGCAGAGCCTGCAACGCCTGCCGCGGCCATGGCAGCGCGTGGACGTTCATCCTGTTGGTCTTGATGCCGTTCGCTCCGTCCTTGAAAAACGGCTGCAACGTCGACTGCGCGATTAGTGTCAGCACGTTGTTCGCACTTGAGAACAGCTCCCGCACATCCGGTGAACCGTAACCAAACGTGCGCAGGAGGTTGACCTGGACGTTATTGGCCCTCGCCAGCATTGCCGGTGTCCACCGTGCCGAATGGATGAAGAGCCCGCGAACGGTCTCGGGTGTGAAGTTGGGATACTGAGCCAGCAGCGATGCAGCCAGGCGCGCAGCAAGTGCCGACGCCGCACTCGTGTCGTGCATCGTTGTCAGCGGGCGCTGGCCGACGTTGAACCGGTCGTTTGTTGATAGCAGCGAAAGGTCCGGGATGTATTCCGGTGCGACGCCTGGCGCCGGGCGGGCCATATTGCCGCCCTCCATGACGATGTCTGGCTTGAACGGCCAGCGTGCGTCCCGCGGCCACACGAGCGATGTCGTGCTCGACGGTCCGAGATCCCCGGCCGCCGCCAGGCAGGCATGGCCGGGGTATTCGTTCTCATCAAAGGCCGTCATGTCTGTGAAAGCACCGACCGTCACGGCATTCCACGCCTGCGCGGGGTCCTGTATAGATGCTGTCTCGTTATCGGCAGGGTAATTCGTTCGGTTCTGGAAAGCCGTGTTGCCGGCGGCAAGGATGACGAGCCGCGTGCTCTCGGTGTCATCACCCATCGCCAGCTCATCAACGGCCGATGACCACGATGATGGACGACCGCGGTCGCTGCCATCGGAGGTAATCGCCATGCAGTAGACCGGTTTGCCGGCTGGCACGACTTCGAGGCGGGTCACCGCCTCTTTAGTGACCGCACCGTAGAGTTCCGGCCGATGTGGGTCCGGATCATGGATCAGCTTCACGGACTGCAACCGGTGACCAAGCTCGACGTCCTGATTGCCCTCCAGCAGAGGCGTCAGATCGCCGAACAGCGCGAGGCCGGCCATCGCGGTGCCATGTTGGCCGGTGTCGTTGACACCCCATTGCGGCCTGTAAGTATGAAGGTCCGCGTCGTTGATGATCGGGGCAAGCAACGGATGCCCTCGATTTACGCCCGTATCCAGCAGACCCACGAACGGAGCGTCATTGTTGGCCGGCGTAGTACGGCCCGCCAGGTTAGCGATCCAGTCATGCTGGTCGGCCGCCGGGAGGCCATCAAAGAAGCCTGCCGTTACCTTCGCCTTCCGCAGCTCGGCAATGACGCCGAGGAAGTCCGTGCCGAGCGAAAGCTGTTCGGGTGTGCCGCGAACCAGAATGACTGTTCGATCGACGAATGTGAGCGGTTCCGAAATCACTTCGTAGCCGAAGTCGGCTTGAGCAGCGGCAATGACATCTTCAGGTTCTGGCTGTTCTTCACGAGCGCGCTGCAGCCAGACTTCCCACGTGATGACCTGGCCAGGTGCGGGATAGGCCGCAGCATCGTCGGTCCAGAACTGCCGCAGTGTCGCTCGCCTGATATTCGAGATGCTCTCGGCTAGGCGACGGTTGTCCCGCTTGGGCCTCGCTCCGTCAGCGAGCGGGGCATTGGGATCGTTGTCGCGGTAGGCTTCCAGCTTGCGCAGGAACACGGGCAGCTTGTTCTCAGGTATCCGCACCGTGGCCTGTTCGCGGCCCTGCCCATCGGCCACCACGGACAGCAGCTCAATGCCGCTTCGGGACATCTCTAGGCTTTCGAAGGCGAGCTCGAATCCAGGTTCGCTCTCGAATGTCAGGACGATATCCGTGGCCGTGTAAAAGCCATTGCCGATCTGCCGCGGTGCGGGCTGCTGACCACGCGCGTTCTGAAATGATTGGATCAAGTGTCCGGCATGCTGCCCGCGGTTGCGCGGCGGATTGACCAGGTTGTCCCGGCCGCTGCGCGTCGAGGTGAAGCGCACATCGTCAGGAGCTGTCGGAACAATGATATGAGGATATCGCGGCACGGTTGCTTACTTCCGTACGCGCTTGACCCTCGCAGGACGAGTCGCCGACTTGCGCTCGGCAATTGCGTTTGCGAGGTCATCTTTGGTGACGGCTCGACGTTCGATGATGGCGTGCTTGACGGCATCTTCGGTGGCGCGCGTGATGTCGCCGTAGCTCAGGCCGGTGGCGCTCTTTGCGAGTTGCATCCAAGGCATCCGCCCGGACTTAAACCCGCTCAGCTTGAACTTAAGCGCGTCGGCCAGCTGTTTTGTCGTCGGCAAGTCGTAATGAATGATGTCGTCGAAGCGACGAAATAGAGCCCTGTCGAGTATGTTTGCGTGGTTCGTTGCGGCGATAATCAGACTATCTGACGTGTCTTGTTCGACCATCTGCAGAAAGCTGTTCACGACGCGGCGAATTTCGCCGACGTCGTTGGTTAGCCCTCGCTCAGAGCCGATGCTGTCGAACTCATCGAACAAATAGACCGCACGCGTCTGCGCGATGGCATCAAAAACCAGCCTGAGCTTTGCGGCGGTCTCGCCCATGTATCTCGTAATGAGACGGTCTAGCCTAACGACGAAGAGCGGAAGGCCAAGCTCGCCGGCCATAGCCGACGCCGTCAATGTCTTGCCCGTGCCGGGCGGACCCAGCAACAAAAGGCGCTTACGTGGCGCCAAGCCGTTGCCGCGAATTTCACGGATGTTCTTATGTTCCTTGAGAACACGACCGAGAATGGTGCGGGTGACGTCAGACAGCACCATGTCGGCCAATCGAACATTCGGGTATGTCACCGTCAAAAGATCGGCGACTTCTCCGCGCGGCTTGGCGATCGGGATGGGTGTCGGTCCCGCTTGAGGGACGCGCACCTTCGCCGTGTCGATAAGGTTGCGAAGCTCTTCGGCAAGCTTGCCATGGCCGGCACGCGCTTCGTTGGCGGCAATCTGCATGGCGACAGATTGAAACTGAGCCTCGTCGCCGTGGGCGTAAGCCTTCAGTAACGCTCTCAGTTGGTCAGCATTCGCCATGTTGAACTTTTCTCCCCCGAAAGTTTGGCGTTGTTCGTTCAAATTGGCAAAGGATATTGACTGGTTGAGCCCGATATTTCGGCATTTTCTGAGGGTAACTCAACCCATTGCCGAGCACCGACATGTCTGGCGTCGTCCTCGTCAGCTTGCCAAAAAGGTGCCGCTTCGCTTGCACCCGATCTAGCTGAGGGACGCGTGCGGCATCAGTCCGTCTCTCAACTACATCAAGGTGATGAGCCGTAAGCGCCTTTCCTCGGGCTTGTATTCCAGGCCCACCATCGCTCGAAACCACCGCCCCGTATCCGCTGGCCTCGCTTCGATCATGATGTTGAAGCGGCTGACGCCGTGGGTGTCGTCTTGGGTCATGCTGTAGATGTAGTTGCCACTGATACGCTCCTGGACCATCACCTTGAGCTGGTCCATGTGGCTGTCGAGGAGACCCAGCCCTTGCAGGCTCTTCGCCTTCTCGCGCGAAAGGTACTCGAACTTTCGCGGATCGATCTCGATTTCGCAGCTCTCCAGCGGCAGGGCGATCGGGCTGATGGCGTTGAGCGAAAACTCGGTATCCGTCTCGTAGCCCCCCACAACGGGCCGCTCGATCTTGTAGCTAAGCAGCAGCATGAAGTTCATGCCTGGCACGCTACGCATCTTGTAGCCGCCCTCGTCCAGGCCTAACCCAACGAGGTCAACGTCCTCGTTCTCGTGGCGGTCGTCCTCGTGCTGGCCGAGGGTCATACCCCGGTGCTGGATGTAGGCATGGACCAATTGCGTCGAGAGCAAAGCCTTGAACATCGAGCCGTAGGTCGTGTCCACGTAGCCGATATAGAGAGGGTAATCCCCCATCCCCCGGTGGATGTCGGCCAGCATCTGGTCGGTTAGGTTGTTGACGTAGACCGCGTAGAGCATCGGGCTCTCGAACCGGCGCTGTCCTACGCGCACCAGATTCCGGGCCGCCTCCTCGAATGCTCCCCAGCCCTTGTCAGTGATGTCGCCATGGAGGAGAGAGTGGCTGCTTTGACGATTGAAAAGGCGCAGGAGCCGTTGGTGAACGGGGTAGCTGTACGAGCCCGAAGCCTTGAAATCGATGTTGAAGAGCAGCGCCATCTCGTGGCGGTCTTGTTGCGGCACGAGGGCGGACCGCAAGGCTCCGTAATCGATGCCCTTCTTTCTCAAAAGTGCCGACGTGGCGTGTGCGACCTCCTGAATTTGCCGGTGCATCACGTGGGGCGACAACTTGAAGTGGTCGCGCATCACTTCAAGCATGACGTTGTCGCGGGCGTCGAGCGTGTGGACGGTGATGCTCAAATTCTATCCTTTATCAAGCTCGACAGTCCTGTCGACTTTGTGCCGGATGCACTCAGATTACGACAGCTTACTCCGATGCGCGCCTTTCACGCATGCTTGAACGGGTACGCTCGCCGTACGCCGGGCGATACTCGTGCGATCTCGAAGTTCGATAAGTATGTGATTTTGTTGGCTGGGGGACTAGGATTCGAACTTAGATAGGCAGAGTCAGAGTCTTTTCTCTACCGTGGGCGAATGTAGTCATAAGAGTTGATCGATTGCGCCGGTCGATGTCCGTTGGGGAGGGCAAATCGGACATGCCGGCCGATCTCAAACAAGAAGTGGCTCTACGGGTTTGAGGTGAGAAAACTCGGCTCCACGACGACGGGATCAGTTTGTTCGCCGGTCGGCAGCCTCAAGGGCAGTATGACGAGTGGCACCGCCTGCACGGACGGATCATGATGACCCAGAGCGTTCAGCCGCCACTTCTGGCTAGGCGAGCACGCGTAATGCCATCTCGGAAGCGACGCGCGGCAGCGCTTTGATGAGGAAGTGTATCGCCTCCAGGGATGGCATCGACCTTGGTCAGGCTGCCTCGGCACCCTTGTAGTCTCGAACGGCTTTTGCCGTCGTGATCACGAAGTGGGTGAGCAGGATCGCGTTGAGACTGTCCACTCTGCTCGCCGCGCGGGTACCTTTGCCGTGAGCCGTGGCGTGCCTGTTCGGGTACTTGCTCGCGTCTGCATCAGCGTCGGTCCAACATCCTGCAAAGGTATGGTCGATGAGGATCGTCCAGACGCGGTAGCCGCGATAGCCGCCAGCCAGATTAATGGGAAGCTCCGAGACTTCCGTTTCCAGCCATTCAAAAGTCCGCATTTTCTCGCCCGGCCCGCGCGCGAGGCTCACCGCACGCTCCAGTACCGTGGGCACGCTGTTCAAAACCATCTCGTTCAATCCAGCCTCGTGGGCGGCAAGCATCTGCGAATATATCGCGTGAAGCTTCGCATCGTTCATGCAGTTGGGAATTTCGAGAGCAAGTTTCTTGGCAAGCTCAGGCCAGATCTCGCCGATTAGCCGTTCCGAGAAATCAGCGAGGTCGGCGCCGTCGGGTCGCCCAATCTCGGCTATGTGCTCCCAGAGTTCTCCATGGGGAACAAAGCCCAGCTCCAGGATAAACTGGGCGACACGCTCCTCTTCGGCCAACCGTAGCAGCATCTCGCCTTGCGGGCGCAGAGCTGCTGTCGCGGACTCGATGGCCCTCGAAATTGCCTGGAACTGAGACTGGTACGGAGCAAGCGTGGCCGAGAAATCTCTGGCAATCCGAGCTAGGTTTGGATCGGGCCGGAACACGGCCATGTTTTCTTGCAGTCGGCGAAGCTCGGCTGCGATACCTGACTCGAACGACGGCAGAGCCATGCGGGCTGCAGCCGAAAGCGTTCCGGAGGCTTGCATATCTCTCGCGAGCCCGGATGCTGCGCTGAACTGACCGGCTTCCAGACCGACCTGTTTCAGATGTTCAAGCGCGCCACCGGTAGCTTGAAGCTTCAGGACCTCGTTGACAGCGGAATAGGGGCGAAGTCCGTGTATTAGAGCTTCGCTGACGCCGCTGGGCCAACCAAACCGCGCCATCTTCGCGAGCGCATCGGAAGCGGCGGTCATCTTCTGCATCTCGCTGGCTAGCTGCGAAGCAGCCGAGAAATGATCACTTGCGGCTGTGATGCCACGAAGCTGGTCGGCGAGCCGCTGTGAATTCACAAAATGTGCTTGCCAGTCGGGTCCAGCCAACCTCCGAAGAGCGTGGCGCACGTACATGCTCGCCGGCTTTGATCCTCTATTCGAGTCTGGTTGATCGGAGCTGCCTGCTGGTACGCTCTCATCATCATCGTCTTCGTCTGCCATGACGCCTTTCCATGGTGTCATTCTATCTGCGGCATCATGCCAGATTCACTGAGTCGGAGCCAACCGAAGAGGGTGCCTTGGGTACGAGAAACGTCCAGCAATCCTCATGGCCGCTCATACATGTACTGACTTACCAGCAGTGTCTTCCCGTCCTCGCTAATTGAAATCGTCAACGATGGGCGGAGTTTTTTGAGGTTCGCCGTTACTTCGCCCATCTGCTTATAGGCGTCCTCGAACTTCTGCTTGGACCACAGCGGGTCTTGCTTTTTGACATTGCCGTCCTTTGCGACGGTTCGCCTGAATTGCACGGCTTCGTCTGCCGCCGGCTCGAACGGGCTATGAGCCATCGAGATGCGATCGAGGTTCAATTCCGCAATTCTATTGAAAACCTTGCCGACCATTTTCTTGTCGGCTCCACGCGCCAGTTCAACGGCCACTGTCCTCAGCATGTTGACCTTGCGAAAGAAGTCGACGCTGTGGGCGACAACGTCGGCAGCGTCGCCTTTGAGACCCAATATCTGAACGATACTTTCATTGATCTCGTGTTCGACGATCGCGAATTCGTACAGAAAGCGTCCTACCTGCGAGCAGGCTCTTGTCAGATCTACTTCCGCCATAGGCCGCCTCACGCCCTTTCCAAGGCCATACTCGTCGAGCCGTCAGCTTCGTCACATATTGCGCTCACCGCGCGATAATCGTCCGTATATCATAAGCTTACCGGTGCCGATAGATTATGCCGGCGGCGCTTGCGAAGACACCGCCAGCGACAAGGGCGCCCCAAACTGTGTGACCATCGCGCCGCTGATTAGAATCGCCGAGCTCAATGGCATCAACCCGCTCCATTGGCTCACCGTGCACTGGCGAAGCTCGTCAACCGCTGACCGGCTTTCCGGATCGACGGTTTGATGCCTCAGGCCTACGCGAATTAGATCGGCGACGCCGTCTACGTGTGCGCACCGCTTAGCGTTGTAGCAATCGAGCTAACAAGGGTTCCTGCTGACGGCAGGTCATGGCCCCGACTGATTTTGTACTCGAGGGTCGCGTTCGGATGACAACCGGACATGACACAGCCGACCACGAGATGCTTGCCTGACCAACCGAGCGACGACTGCTTTCTCGGCATCGCCGCGCTTGCGACATTGCGGGATTGTCCCACAAGCGGACATCGATCGAACCTCAGCACGCGTCCATGACAGAGCCGTCACACATGTCCGCTGTTGAAGGTGCTTTAGACCTCATGGACGGGATCTCTACCGTGCCGGCGAGTGGGGCAAGCGCGGCAGGCGGAGTCGATCCGCTGGACGCAGGCAATTTTAACTGACTTTAGTATTCGACGAGGCGACCCGTCGTGCCATCCCGTTTGACGCGGGTAATATTGCCATCTGCGTCGGTGAACGTCCCTTCGATGATGTCATCATCCGTGATGGTGTGATGCCGCGACGGCAAACCGGTCTCTTGTGCCAAAAGCTCCGCGATCCGCAGGAGCCTAACGTAGCAGTCGAAACTGAATTCCAGCGCGTCGAGATGATCGGGAATGTTTAGGAAGCGCTTGGCATCCTCTTGCGAAGCGGCCCGGAGAATGCCTTTCGACGATCCGCGCTCGATCTCACGCATGCGCTCTATATCGTCATAGAGGGGGTAGACCAAGTATGGGATATAGCCAAGTGGGCCATTCGCCATCAGCTGCTGATAACCGTCTCCGAAGATCGGTTGCGTCTTGCCAAGGCAATGCAACGCCACGCTGCGGTAGAGCGACATCCGGTCGATAAGCCTGTCGCCGTCAGCGTCATACATTGATTGAGCGATCAAGCGGCTCAACGCGCTCTTATCGCCAACAACAGCGCGTCGGAACGGTTCCGACCGGAAGCCCTGGTCCAATCCGTAGCGCAGGCGATAGGCGGCAGCGCTGATGGCGTCGCGGAGCCCGTAGAGCTCATTCAACAAGGATCGGAATTCGGTTCCGATGTGTTGGGCGTATTTGTCGTTCTTGATGCTCTTTTGGTCAGGATTGTCTGGCGCTCCCACGATCGAGAGTACGGTGCGGTAGGCCTTCGACAGCTGTTCAAGGCGGCGTGTGCAGATTCGAATCTGTGACGTGATCCGGCTGGCAAGAACGCCTTCAGCACCGCGATCCTCCAAATGAAAGCATGTCGAAACGCCGCTCCAGTGGTGCTCCTGGTTGTTGGCAAGGCATTTGTGCGCGGCCGTCGTGGCCGACAGCACGAAATGATCGGCGACGGGATCGTGCAAGTCGTCGGCATGCTGGTAGATCGTGCGGCCAAGAACGCGGATGGCCTTATAGGGCTTGAACAGCTTCACAGCTGCGTTGACGTCGGTCAGGGTAATCGGGCGCATGGGATTGATGCCGGGAGCCACGATCCATCCGAGCTTGTTCGCTCCAACGAGAAAGACGACCCCTCCGCTCATGTGATGCCAGCGCAGCGGAACCGTGAACGTTGCGCCTTCGGGATCCGGAGTTTCTTCCGACATAGCCACCTCTGATTCGATGCTGCTATTCGCAACGCCCGTATTGCGACTTGGACATATCAGGCCGCCGCCGCTGCGCGATTCTTCTTTACCAAGTCCAGTATGTAGAGGCCGGAGTGGGCCAGCACTTCAGTTGGCGCTGAGCGAAGTTGCTCGATCGCTTCGCGATGACAGTTGCGGATGATGGCACCGCTGCCACAAGGACATTGCCAGTGCCCGCGCTGCTTGCCCTTGATCAGCGCATCAATGAGTTCGGCCACCTTCATGGGATCATCGGTCCCAATCGTTTCAGCGAAGAACTCAAGTACACCGCTGGCCCCATGAGAGCATTCCCCGTACGGCCATGTATCGCCAGCCTCGACCATGCAGTTGCCGATTAGGTAGTTCCGGACGGGAACGTCCAACACTCGGTCGATAGTGAAGTTGCCGCCGAGCGCGATCCACAACGCGACGGGAACGCCGATACAGAGAGCACCCGTTTTGGGGAAGACGTGCCGATCTTCCTCCCTTGGTATGCGCCCGGCCGTCTCGAATACCGTCGGCAACGACAGCGGATAGTCGGCCGGCAATACGATGCTCAAGCTATATCGGTCGATGACGTGGCCTTCGTGAACAACCGGGTACGTTCCTTGAACAGTCACCGTGCCCTCGGTGACCAACGCATGCAGCGTCGGATAGCGCGCGCGGAGGGTTGCTTCCAGAACACCCAAGGCCGCCGGGTCACGCTCAAACCATGTCGTCGTCATCGGCGTCGCTCCAGGGCCGCGTCAGCACGGGCGTGGCGGCAACGGCCGAGCGCAAGACAGTAATCCGAGGCGCCGCAGCTTGGCGTTGCGCGACCTCGCCAAATACGTGCTGCCAGCCGTAGTCGTCGACAGCGGCTAGCGTGTCGGACGCCGTTTTCGCGAGGGCCCGTCGCATATCGTCGGTCAGCGCGTGCGATAGGTCGTTCCCGTAAGGGTTTGCCGGGTCCTCGATCTGCAGTTCATCGATGCGATCCGAGAACGCTTCAAGGACGCGCCGGAAGCGGACTTCCAAATCGCCGCTGCCATCTTCAGACAGGACCACGATGACCAAGAGCTCAAGCGGGAAAGTCTTGATCTCTACGCCATTGCGCGTCCGCCACAGCTTCGTCAGGCGGATTTCATCTGTGCAGCCGCTATCGCGAACGTGGCTGATATGCGTCTCTAGATTGGTCTTCTGTCGATCCTTCTCGCCCTCGTTCTGGTGGATATAGGCGTCGGAACGGGTGCTGTCCGTGAAGCGGCCGGGCACCAAGTCGACGCGAAGGTCGCGCCCTCTCTTGTCGCGCAATCGAAGCGCTGAACGCTTGCGCTTGACAATGTAGTGCTCTTCCAGAAGCGTTGCGATGTTCTCGTAGATGTCTTCGAGGGTATCGCCAGGTCCCGTATCCTCGTTCTCGAAATACACCGGCAAGTCGAGATCGTAGTCTTCCTTCACCAACGTGCCCTTCGCCCTCGAACCGCCATGCGTAAACCGCACTACGCTGTCCGGATAGGCGTTGAGGATCAACTGCTCAACGTGGTCGCGCACGGCATCCAGTGCCGCGAGTTCCGGGCAGCCTTCCGGCAGCGCCTGCGATGCCAGCAAGTCCTTTAAATAATCAGTAGCGCTCATGATTTTTCACCTTCAATCGTTCAATAAAACCGAAAGGTTTGATGTTGTCGTAGACGACCAAATCCGGATCGACCTTAGGCAACAGGTCGTAGCCGCAAGCTATTGCGACCGGCGCTGGCGCTGCCGGCAGCAAATGCAATTCGACCCGGCCGCTGTGGCGACCGCGCAGATCCGCGAGCAGGGACCGATAAGCGCGCCTGAACTCTTCCAAGTCATCGCGCCGATTGAGAAAGCCTGTGTCCGGACGAGGGCCGTCGAGCGCGATCTCGAAGACAGGAACGTCGTCACCGATGGTCGCGGGTACGTCGGCGATCGAAAGCTTGCCGCTCAACGACAGTAAAAGGACCGCTTTTGCGTCGGTCGTGCCCTTCCTTACCTGGCCGGTTGCAAACCGCACAGGTTCGCCGGACTCGAACCAGGTCCAGCGATCGGGCCTCGTGCGGTGGCACTGGTAGAAGTCTACCGGCACTTTGTTGCTGAGGCGACTACCGAGTAAGACCAATAACGGCATCGGCGCCAAGCCGAACACCGCAAGCCGCTTCGTCGTATGCAGGTCGGAGCCCGGCAAGTACAGTCTGGCCGCTTCCTGGTGAATGCGCTCGGCCGCAAGGTCGTAGAACGCCCCGGCCTTTTCGTCGCCAAGCCCTGTAAGATCGAGGAGGTGGGGCAGGCGCTCCGACGGATAACGCGGGTACAGCGCCTGCCAGATTTCCTGCTCCGAGATGTCAACGACGTTGTCGCCGATTCGGGCTTTAATCTGCAGGACGGTGCTGCGCATGTCCGAAGTCAGCGCCGTCAGACGGCGCATGCGTAGCTCGTGCTCGGCCTTGTGCCGTTCCAGCTCGGACCTGATGTACTTTTCGGGGTTGTCGTCGACAAGCTTGTGGTCGCGGCCGCACAGCAGCATCAGGTTGGCGATGCTATTGATATCAGCCGGACGGTCGCCGTCCCTGCCGCGCGGTCCGCGCTCGCGGAACGCCACAATATGCGCTTTCTCGGCAAAGTTGCCGTCTTCGCGCGTTAGAGGATGCTCGAATAGGAACTCGTTGCAGCCGCGGAACTGGCAACGCCCGGCAGCCCGCGCCACCAGCATCATCTGGATTTTCGTGCTGACGTGCCGCGTGACGTCGGCGACAGCCGACGCCCCGTCATCGCTGTTGTGCAAACCGTCGGTCGCCGTATCGACTGCTTCCTTCATCGAGCGATCCCCCGTCTGAAACGGCCGTTTCCCTCTAGGCCGTTGGATGCCCCACTGCTCCCACGGAATCCTGCGTTTGTCAAACTGCCTACTTATAAGACAAGTAATACAAACAGTTTGCGAAATTTGACATTGGTGATGTCTTGTGCGAGATTCGCTCTATGACCAAGGACGAAGTCAGCAAGTTTTATCGCGAGCTCGGTGATCTGATTCGCCAGCATCGAGAACGGGTTGGCGATGGCATGACGCAGGAACAACTTGGCCGCCGCGTCAAACTTTCCCGAACGTCGATCGTCAATATCGAGAAGGGGCGTCAGCATCTGGCGGCCCACCAAGTCTATCAATTTGCCGAGGCCCTCAAGGTGGCGCCGGCCGCCCTTTTGCCAGTCGCTGCGCATGCCGATTCTTGGGTGGCCGAGAAACTGGCTGAGGAGAGCGACAAGAAGATCGATAAGACGATCCTTCAATGGGCACGAAAACTAAGCTAGAGGGGGCTGTACGATGAACGCAACGCGGACAAAGGCGCGATCCAAGGAAAAGATAAGGCTCATTGCCGAGAAGCTATTGTCAGAATTTAGCGTCGCTCGTGCGCCGGTCCCCGTCGAGAAGATTGCAACTTCGCTTGGCGCCACAGTGCGATACTCGCCGTTTGAAGGAGAACTCGCCGGCATCCTCGTACGAGGCGAAGATCGGGTCGTGATAGGCGTCAACTCTAGTCATCATTCCAATCGTCAGCGGTTCACCATTGCCCATGAATGCGGTCACCTCGTCCTGCATGAAGGCGAGACCTACGTCGACAAGGCATTCCGAGTGAACTTGCGCGATGACGTTTCTTCGATGGCGATCGATCCGCAGGAGATTGAAGCGAACAGATTCGCGGCTGAATTGCTAATGCCCTATCGCATGCTGGTCGAGGATCTGCAGGGGCAGGAAATTGATCTTGAGAACGAGGAAGCGCTCAGACCGTTAGCTAAAAAATACGGGGTGAGCGTTCAAGCCATGACCCACCGTGTTGCGCACATCATGGAAAGTTGGTTGAACCAAAGGCGCCGTTAATTCCGCCGACTTCACTCCACCGGTGTCCGCTTACGGAGGTAGTGCGACCCTAGCTGTTAACGTGGTCATCCCATTATTGATAGGAGTGCGCCATGTCCGCTTGCTCGGCATCGCTACGCTGGGGCATAGTTGAATAATCCCAGAAGGCGACATCGAGTGATGCTTGATCGGCGATGCGGAGGGCGCCGTCGACTATGTCCGGAATTGGAGGGACTCGGCCTCGAGTGTCGGCCCCGAAAACAACAGCCCTCCGGGGCTTATCTGCACTTGCGCAACAGGCGTGGCAGTGGAGCCTTACGAACCAGAATCTCTTTCAAGCTCGCTCAGGGTCCGAGTTCTGACGAGAGCGCTCGTCTTTGAGTTCTTCAGCACATTTCTGAATGCAGACGTGGGTGGGATTGGTCGGATCGAAATCCCATGCCGCATCGACGAACATTTGCGCGAATTGCTGAAGCGCGTTGATGAAGTCGACCTTCTGCTGATGGGTCATGTCGTACCCATCGAGGTGGGACAGATATTTTTCAACGTCGAACGCCATGATCTTACAGCTTTGACTCCATCGGAATCGAACCGGGATCATCAATGTCATTCAAGGCGTTAGGCTCAGCCAACTTAGAGGCGCCGTTGCTGACATGAAGTAGCCTGAAAATAAGTCAATAACATCAATGGTCTAAATAGACCGTAAAACTGGTGGAGCCGAGGAGGATCGAACTCCTGACCTCTGCAGTGCGATTGCAGCGCTCTCCCATCTGAGCTACGGCCCCGTACCATGGGAACCCGGCAAGACCGCACCGTTTCCGCGCGTTCCGCCGGTGGCCGCGTCAAGGCGGCCGGAAGTTCGCGCATTTACTGTCCAGCCTCTCCGATTGTCAAGAAAACGGCGCAGGTGGCGCTGGGGATTTGGGCCCTTGGTGGCCGGTCCCGCGGGCGGAGGGCGAGGCTATGAGCCGGGTCTGTGGGTCGGGGCGCCGTCCGGCTTGCCGCCAGCGGCGCCAGCGGCTAAACGTCGGGCACGGATGCCGGAAGGGGCTTCAGAATCAGATGCAAAACCTGCTCGTCTATCTCCTGACGTTTCTCGAGTACCTGATCCAGCTCTACGTCTACATCATCCTCGCCTCCGTCATCCTGAGCTGGCTCATGGTGTTCGGCGTGGTGAATCCCTACAATAAATTCATCCGGGCGCTGGCCCAGGCCTTTGCGGCCGTGACCGAGCCCATTCTTCGGCCCATCCGCAATGCGTTGCCGGATTTCGGCGGCATCGATTTCTCGCCGCTCATTCTCCTCCTCGGATGCTTCTTCCTGCAGGGCCTCATCCGCAATGTGATGATCCCCGCCGTCGTTTCCGGATGATGCGGCGAGACGCCCCGCCTATTTCTGCCCGTTCCGGGCCCGGGTGCGTCATCGTGCGCGTGCGGATCACGCCAAAATCGTCCAAAGATACAATTGACGGCATTGAGACGACCGCAGAGGGCCCCGCCCTCAAAGCGCGCGTTCGCGCCGTACCCTCCGACGGAGAGGCGAACGCGGCGCTCTTGACGCTCCTGGCCGATTGGCTGGGCCTGTCCAAAAGCAGCCTGCGTCTGGCTCGCGGGGGCAAGTCACGGATCAAGTCTGTGGCCATTTCCGGCCCGGCTGAGGATATTGAAGCGCGGCTCGCCGAAAGGCTGGCCGCGCTCGCGTAAACATTCAGGCTCAAGGCGCCAAGCGCCGTTACTTTCAGAACCGCTAGGAAGGGATCCCATGGCAGCGCAGATCATCGACGGAAAGGCTATCGCGGCCGAAGTTCGCAAACAGGTCGCAGAGGACGTGAAGGCGCTGCAGGCGAGCCACGGTCTGACCCCGGGTCTCGCCGTCGTGCTCGTGGGCGAGGATCCGGCGAGCAAGGTGTACGTCAAGAACAAGGCCGCGCAGACCGTCGAGGTCGGCATGAAGTCGTTCGAGTACAAGCTCTCCGAGACCACCTCGGAGCAGGAGATCCTCGACCTCGTGCAGAAGCTCAACGCGGACCCGGAGGTCAACGGCATCCTCGTTCAGCTTCCGCTTCCGAAGCACGTCAATGCCGAGAAGGTTCTGAACTCGATCGATCCGGACAAGGACGTCGACGGCTTCCATCCGACGAACGTCGGCCGGCTCTGGATCGGCGAGCGCACGCTCGTGCCGTGCACGCCGACGGGCTCGGCCATCCTGGCCAAGAAGGTGATGCCGAGACTCAAGGGCGTGAACGCGGTCGTCATCGGCCGCTCCAACATCGTCGGCAAGCCGATGGCGGCGCTGCTGCTGCGCGAGAGCTGCACGGTGACGATTGCGCATTCGCAGACGGAGGACTTGCCGGCCGTGTGCCGCGAGGCCGATCTCCTCGTCGCGGCCGTCGGCCGTCCGGAGATGGTCAAGAAGGATTGGATCAAGCCGGGCGCCGTGGTGATCGATGTCGGCATCAACCGCGTGCCGGGCGAGAATGGCAAGACGAAGCTCGTCGGTGACGTGGCCTACGCCGAGTGTGCGGAGGTGGCGGGCGCCATCACGCCGGTTCCCGGCGGCGTCGGCCCGATGACGATTGCGTGCCTCCTGCAGAACACCGTCACGGCGGCGAAGATCCAGAAGAACATCAAGGACTGAGATCCGGGTTTCAATCCGCGGAGGCGAACGGCATCAGCCCGTTTGCCTCCGTTTTCTTTTGTGCGGGCCTTCGCATTCTCGCCTCTCCGCCGTCCGCCGTTGCGGGGGCAGAACCGTGCGCATTGAATATATTGAAATATGATGCGGGAGCGATCCTTCATTTCGCTCCGATCCTCTCGCGGCCCGTGACGGGGCCGGGACGGGGGCCGTCGGGCCGCAGTGTTTCGCCGCGATAGGAGAGCGCTTCCGCAACATGGATGCGGGCGACGGTCTCGGCTCCGTCGAGATCCGCGAGCGTGCGTGCCACGCGCAGCGTGCGGTGGTAGGCGCGGGCTGAAAGCCCGAGCGTATCGGCAGCCTGCCGAATGAGGGCCAGGCCGGCGGCATCGGGCGCGGCGAGGCGCTCCAGAAGGTGTCCGGAGAGCTCTGCGTTGGTGCGTGCCGAAGGCTCGCCGTGGGCGAGGAAGCGCTCGCGCTGGCGGGTGCGGGCCTCGGTCACACGCGCGCGCACCTCGGAGCTACCTTCGGGCGGCGGTGGCAGCACGAGATCGGCCGCCGACACGGCCGGCACCTCGATCTGAATGTCGATCCGATCGAGCAGGGGGCCGGAGATGCGGGCCTGGTAGTCGGCTGCGCAGCGCGGGCCGCGTTTGCAGGAGTGGCCGGGCCCTCCTCCGCAGCGGCACGGGTTCATCGCGGCGACGAGCTGCATGCGTGCCGGGTAGGCGATGCGATGGTTGGCGCGCGCGATGATCAGCTCGCCGGTCTCAAGCGGCTGGCGAAGGGAATCGAGCACCGCCGGCTGGAATTCCGGAAGCTCGTCGAGGAAGAGAACGCCGAGGTGGGCGAGGCTCGCTTCTCCGGGGCGGGGCCGTGTGCCGCCGCCGACGAGTGCGGCCATGCTCGCCGAATGGTGCGGGGTGCGGAACGGGCGCTCGGTGCAGAGCTTGCCGCCCATCAGCTCGCCGGCGAGGCTGTGGACCATCGAGACCTCGAGCATCTCCTCGGGTGTGAGGGGCGGAAGGATCGAGGGCAGGCGCGCGGCCAGCATGGATTTTCCTGAGCCGGGCGGGCCGATCATGAGCAGGTTGTGCCCGCCGGCCGCCGCCACCTCAAGGGCGCGCTTGGCGCTCTCCTGGCCGCGCACGTCGCGCAGATCGGGGCCGGTTGCGGGCGTTCTGTGAAGGGCCGGCCTGGGACGCGAGAGCGTTTGCAGCCCCTTGAAATGGTTGACGAGGGACAGGAGGTGGGGCGCGGCGAGAATGTCGACGCTCTCGCCGGCCCAGGCGGCTTCCGGTCCGCACGCTTCGGGGCAGATGAGACCCTTGCCGACGGCGTTCGCGCCGATGGCCGCTGGAAGCGCGCCAGGCACGGGGCGAATGGAGCCGTCGAGCGCCAACTCTCCGATGGCGGCGTAGGCTTTGACCGCCTCCGGCGCAATGGCTTCCATCGCCACCATGAGGGCGAGCACGATCGCGAGGTCGAAGTGGCTGCCTTCCTTCGGCAGGTCGGCGGGAGCGAGGTTGACGGTGATGTGCTTGTAAGGGAGGCCGAGCCCGACGGCATGGAGCGCGTTGCGGACGCGCTCGCGGCTTTCGGCCACCGCTTTGTCCGGCAGCCCGACGATCATGAACGCCGAGGCGCCGGGCGTGATGCGCACCTGCACATCGACCGGGCGCGCGTCCACCCCCACAAATGCGACCGTCGCTACGGCTCCATACATCGCGCGCCCCCGTCGAACTCCGCTTCCTCAACGGTGCTTCGCGACGCGATCCGTCGCCGGGCGATGCCGACGCGTTCGTTCTGGTCCGCGCGTTGTGAGCGTGGCACCGGATTTTCGGCCACCGATTCGGCGCGAACGATTACGGCAGGACTTATCCTGTCAACACCACATCCCGGCCGGATAGGGAATAGGCGCCTGAATCGTGCTATTTTTGCAACTATCGCGGATCTACCATCGGTATCCTACGGAGGTAGGGAATTCGTCCTGTTTTCAAATCCTCTGTCGCCCTGCAACTTTGCAAATATTACATAGGCTCGCTTTGCGCATTTTGGTGGGGCGGGCGACCAACAATCAATGATCGGCGCCGCGGGGACTTGTCCGTGAGAAAGCCGAGGCCGGGAGGGTGGCATGTGGGGTGTTCCTTTGAGCTCGAGTTGGCCTGCGCGTCGCGACAGGGTGGCGGACGGGGATTAGCCGCCGATCACAATCTGTGGACGGGGCGCAGGGCCTAAGTCCCTGACGTTCATCTGAAAAATAAAAAAATCGATAGTGCTTTCACCAACATCCGGGGATGGGGGACGATATGACTCGCGTTACGCTCAAGACCAGACGACTCACGCAGGCGGCTGCAACCTTTTCGCTGGCGATGCTGCTCAGCGTTTCCGTTTCGCCGCAGGCCTTGGCGGCCTGCAGCTTCAATCCGGGACCTGCCGGAACGGCGGGCAATGACGTCGTGACGTGCGACGATGCCCATGCCGGAGGGGTGGATCTCCTGGGTGGCGATGACAAAATGACCGTGAACGAGGGGGCCTCGCTCTCGGGTAGCGTCACGACTGGGATCGGCAACGATCTCATTGTCGTCAACGGCGGCACCATCACGAGCAACATCAACCTCGGCAATGCGGTGGGATCCCTGGGCGATATCGACCGCATGTTCATCTTCGGCGGCACATTCGACGACATCGAGCTGCAGAGCGGCGCGGGTACGAGCCCGCACATCCTGTTCATGGGCGGCGAGATGACGGGCGGCTCGATCGAGATCCGGCGCGGCTCGACCAATACGGTCATCGTGTTCGACGGCGGGCGCCTCAGCAACGAGGAAGGCATCGAGTTCCAGAGTGGCAACGCGAGCCTGGCGGGGCCCGTGGATCCCACGATCTACTTTCGTTCGGGAGAGATCGAGGCGGAGGAGCTCGAGTTCCGCGCCAGCGATGTGGGCGGCGTCAACCCGGCCAACGTCACGGTGATCTTCGACCCCGTCAATTCGAAGGACAAAGCGTACTTCGAGGCGCTGGCGGCGGCGGCCGCGAACGGTGGCGATGCCACGCTCAGCACGGCGGCTCTCACGGAGGCCCTCGCAAACGCGCCGGCCAATCCCGACGACGATCACCAGATGGTCGTCAAGGCGGCTGAGATCGAGTTCGGGGATGGCGACGACACGCTCATCTTCGATGGCGCCGTCAATACGGGCGACGGGCCGCTCAACCTCGTGCTCAAAGGTGGAGACGAGGGCGAGATCACGGGCTTCGAAGGCGGCGGCGGCGAGGACCGGCTGACGGTCACGGGCGGAAGCCTGCTCATGCTGGGCGAGGTCGAGGCCTTCGAGCATCTGGCTATTGCCGGCGGCTCGACGTTGACGCTCACCGACGATGAGTACGAGATCGAGGAGTCGATCACGGTCGACGGGACGAGCATTCTCAAGATCGCGGGCGCCGAGGTCGAGATCGAGACCGAGCACTTCGAGCTGCAAAGCGGCGCCGGCAACGGCCGCCTTGCCGGGCTCCCGGAGCATTACGCGACCTTCGCTACGGGCGGCGTTCTCAGCATCGGCGCTCTGCCGGGTGTGGGCGGGGGCGGCGATGACGACGACGATGATGACGACGACGACGTGGCGCCGTTCGCGGCCGCCGATGACGATGATGACGACGACGATGATGGCCCTGCCGTTCCGGGAGCGGCCGCCAACGTGACGATCAACACGGGCGAGGCCACGTTCGTCAACGGCGGCACGATCACGACGCTCAACAGCGTGGTCGGGGATACGGTGACGATCAACGGGCCCTATGTGGCGCAGAGCGGCCACGTTGCCCTCGATGCGGCGCTGGGCGGGAGCGCGTCGGCGACCGACCGCGTGGTCCTCAACGGGGCCGTCGCCGGCACGACCACCCTCTACGTCAACAACGTCGGCGGGGCGGGGGACCTGACCGGGCACGGCCGCCGCGACGGCGTCGAGATCGTGACGAGCGGGGCGGATGCGTTCCAGGCGGATTCGTTCCGTCTGGCGACCAATGCGCTCAGCGGGCGCGAGGAGGTCGTGGCGGGGCCCTATGCTTATACGCTGGCCGTCACGGACGACGCGGCGCTTCTGCAGTCCGATCTGCTCGATCAGGTGCCGGCTTATACGACGGCGCCGTCCGTCGGGCAGCGGCTGGTCGCGGGCGGTCTCGATACGCTCTACAAGCGGCTCGGTGAGATCCGTGGCGGCCAGAACGACGGCGTCACGCGGGCCGACGGGCTGATGTGGGTGCGCGGCCATTATTCGGATGTCGATGTCGATGCCAAGCAGGGCTTCGACTTCTCACAGCGCAGCAGCGGCGTTCTGGCCGGCATCGGCGGGACGATCGCCACCGAGGGTCGCACCCGTCTGGCGGTCGGTGCGTTCGGCGGCTACAGCACGGCGGATGCGAGCGTTGATGCGGTCATCTTCGGCGGCGCCTCCTCGTCGTCGGTCGATGCCGAGGGCTGGTCGTTCGGCGGCTATGCCACCTTCTACGAGGCGGGTCGCGCCGGTACCGGTCTTTACGTGGACACGGTGGTCAAGGTCGATTTCATGGACTTCGACATGGCCGCGCGCGGGCGTAACGCGAAGGGCGCGTCGGAGGGCGATGCGCTCACCGGATCGGCCGAGATCGGCTACGGCTTCGCGCTCGGGGGCGGGCTCGTCGTGCAGCCGCAGGCGCAGATTGCCTACACCGATCTGACGATCGAGGACTTCAAGGACTCCTACGCGCTCGCTGTCTCCTATACCGGAAGCGAAAGCCTCGTCGGCCGTCTTGGCCTGCAGGTGCAGGGCAACTGGGTGCCGGCGGATGGCGGTTTCGTCTCGCCGTATGCGATCTTCAACATCTACCAGGAGTTCGAGGGCAAGAGCCGGAGCGATGTCGACGGCGTCGCGTTTGCGAGCGACGTCAGCGGCACCTGGTACTCGGTGGGCGGCGGCATCGATGCGCAGCTCGCCAGCAACGTCAGCCTCTATGGCGCAGGCGAATACCACTTCGGCGATATCGAAGGCTGGCAAGGGACAGGCGGCGTGAAGCTCAACTGGTGATTCCATTCCCCGTCGGTTGCCAGAGAGCTTGACCTGCCGAAAGAAGCCGTCCGCGCAAGCGGGCGGCTTTTTATTTCGGCGCGCGCCTGCGGAGCAGCGGGGCGATGACAGGCGCCACCAGAAGCGCGCCGCCGAGTGCGAGAGAGGCCGCGACGCGGGCGAACATCGGATCCGTCGCCTGCGCGAAGCTCGCCGTGGCATGAAGCGCGACGGCGGCCAGGGCGGCAAGGCCCGACAGGGTGCGCAGGGTGCGCGCCACGCCACGGGCTTCGGCCATGAAAGGGGCGGCCGCGAGGGTTGCCACGGTCGTGATCAGATAAGCGGCGAGCGCGGCCGCCTCGTAGCCCGAGAAGATGACGAGCGCGGCGGCGGCGATCGCGAGCGGTTGCCCCCAGGTGACGGCGGCCCAGATCTTCTCCCAGTGCGGTGCCGCGCGGCCGTTGTCGCGGCGCCGGGCGAGCCAGATTGCGACGCCGCTTTGCGTGACGACCGTGATGGCGAGGCCCAGGATGCCGTAGACGATCTTCACCGCGAAGCCGCCGAACCATCCGAAATGCAGGGGCTGGAGCGCGCCGAGGATCTGCTGGCCGATGGAACCCGTCTCGAGGCCGCCGTCGCCGAGGCGTTTCCCTGTGCCGTCGAAATAGTAGTTGTTCGCCAGTGCGATGTGGCCGGGCGTGCGCATGCCGAGGTGGACGACCTGTCCGGCCTTGGCGATGTGCTGGACGTTGGCGGTGGCGAACTCGGCCTCGGGGCGCTCGGCCTGGATGGTGCGGATCATCGCGGCGATGTCGGGCAGGGGCGCGGCCGTCTCGTCCTCGGAGGCGTGGGGGCCGAGAATGGTGGCGAAGGCTTTCTCCGAGTCGCCATCGTAGGCGGCGAGTGCGAGCACGCCCACGACCAGCGTGGAGAGCCCGAGCAGCGCGCCCGTCGTCGAGACAACGACATGGAACGGCAACCCCCACACGCCGAGGCGATTATGCAGGTCGGCTTGCTCCAGCCGGCGAGATCCGCCCCAGCGGAAGGCGAAGGCATCCTTGAACAGGCGGGGGTGAGAGAGAAGACCGGACACGAGCGAGGAGAGGAGCGCCACGCCGGTGAGGCCAACCAGGAAGAGACCGAACGTGCGCGGCAGATGCAGGGTCATATGGAGATCGCCGACGAACGTGGACCAGGGCGCGTGGCTCTCGACGACGAGTGCGCCCGTCTCGTTTGCGATCCAATCGCCGTGCGCCTCGGTGTCGTGGTCGTGGAAGCTCACGAGGAAGCGGCTCTGCGCGGGGCCCGGGCCCATGATGAAGAGATCGTGGGCGGCCTTGCGCTCCACCGCCTTGCGGTAGGCTTCCTCGAGCGCGGTTGCGACGGCCTCGGGACGGAGGGGCGCGGTCGCGACCGGCGCGACGGGTTGCTCCCACCGCTGAAGCTCATGGAGAAAGACGGCGAGCGTGCCGGTGAGGCAGACGACGTAGATCAAGGCCGCGAAGGCGATGCCGAGCGCGGAATGGCCGGCGAGCATGGCGCGGACGAAATCGGGCGGCAGCAACGGCGTCTTGCGCGTTTTGCGGGGCGTGATCTCCTGCATCACGACAGCGCCTTCGGCAGAAAGGCGATGGCATAGCCGGTGACCGAGACCGTAAGCAGGATGATCGTGGCCCGCACGAGGCGCGGATCGCAGAGGGTCCAGGCCATGCCGGCGCCCCAGAGGATGGGCACGAGAAGCCCGCCGACGACGGCCCGGTCCTGCGGCGGCCATGGCATCGCGACTGCGATCGCCACGCCGACGCCGATCGAGGCGATGCCGGCGAGCACGATCGCGAGCAGGCTTTTGGCGATGCCGCGGCGCCAGTTCGTCGGGCGCTCCTCGGGATCGAGGGACGCCTCTCGCAAGCTGTGGGCGCGGCCTCTGCGGCGCTCGGACATCGCGGCGATGACGGCGTAGGCGGCGACGGAGAGAGCGCCGAGCGCATACGTCGTTCCAAGCTCGGCGCCCCAGGCGTGGATCAGCACGGCGGTGGCCAGCAGCACGGTCAGCCAGCCGCCGATCAGGAAGCCGAGGCCGCCCTGACGGCGGGCCAGCCAGCGTTTGCGCAGCATGGCAACGCCGGCGGTCATGATCGAACCGCCGGCGAGCGTGAGCAGAAGGGATGCAGTGGGCTCGAAACTCAAATGTGCGGCGTCCTTCTCATGCGCCTTCTCCGATGGTCAGAACTTGTAGGTGAAGCCCGTGATGATGGTGCGGGCCTGGCCTATGAAGCAGTCGCCGCGATAGGCTGCGCACGAGGTGATGACGAACTTGTCCTCGAGGTTCTGGGCGGTGAGCTGCCATCTCCAGTCGTCGGTCTCGTAGGCCACCATCGCGTCGAAGAGCGTATAGGATGGCGTTTTGATTGCGATGTCCTGGCCAATGATCGGAATTCCGGGCGGGATGAGCTGGATTTCCTGGCCGTTGCTCTCGGCGCCTCCGACGTAGCGTACGCCGCCGCCGAACGACAAGCCTTTGAAGGTGCCGTCCAGCACGCTGTACGTTGCCCATAACGAGGCGAGATGCTTCGGAATGCCGTCCAGCGGCTTGCCCTTCATGAAATCGGAAATCCCCGATGGATAGGGAAACAGCTCCGGATACTTCTCGTACTCCGCATCGGTATAGGAATAGGAGCCGATCACCTTGAGCTCCGGCGTTAGCTTGCCGATGGCCTCGATCTCGAAGCCCCGCACCTTGATGGCGGCACCCTGCACGCCGTCGAAGAGAATGTCGGGCTGGACGATCTGGTTCTTCTCGCTCAGGTCGTAATAGGCGGCGTTGATCGCATAGGGTGCGCCGGCCGGCTGATACTTGAAGCCGATCTCGAATTGCTCGCCCTCGAGCGGGCCGGCGGGGCGAAGCGTCTCGCCGGATGCGAACGCCAGGATGTGGCTACCGACCGGCTGGCCGGGTAGCGGCGAGAACGATGTCGCATAGCTGACGTAGGGCGTGAGGCCGAAGTCGAAATTATACATCAGCGCGGCGCGCCAAGTGGTTGCTTCCTCTTTCTCGTCGGGTGCGCCGGCCTGCTCCATCGTCAGCCAGTCCTGGCGTAGGCCGAGCACTGCGCCCCAGGGGCCGATGTTGAGCTGGTCCTGAATGTAGAGACCGGTTTGCGATTGTTCCTCGTGCGGGCGTGCGTAGAGGGGGACGTTGTTTGCCGGGACGTTGCCACCGCCGAGAGAGATCAGCTCCGTCGATTGTCCGTAGACGGGATTGTAAATGTTGAACACGGGCTGAAGCGGGATGCCGTTCGTGGCGGTCATGAGATTGTCGATCAGCGTTCCGGCGTTTAGCTGGTCGGTCGCATAATTCATGTAGTCAAGGCCACCCGTCACCTTGTGCCGAACCCAGCCGGTCTCGAATTTGGCGGTCAGGTGCGTGTCGGTGTTGAAGACGTCGGTATCCTGCTTCGTGACGGTGCGGGCGCGCGCGACCTCCGACTGTCCGGCATCGAGGAATGGCGCGTTCATGGGATTGAGCGGAATGCCGAGGCTAGCGAGGAAGCTGACGCGGACCGGAGAGAGGATGGCGGCGTAAGTCGAATCGTAGTCGTTCTCGGTGTGGGCGAAGCGCGATGCGTGGTGGATACTGAGCGCATCGCTGAACTTGTGGTCGACGAGCAGCGTGCCCGATTGCGCATTCGTGTCGTAGTGATCGCCGGGCTCGCCGGTGAAGGTGCTGTGCTTGACGCGCTGCCCGTTGACGTTGGGCGTGAGTGTTCCAATGGCGGGCAGGAATTGCTGGGTCGAGCCGCTCTGGTCGTCGCGGAAATGGCCGAGAACCGTGATGCTCGTGTCGTTCGTCGGGCGATAGGTGAGCGAAGGGGCGAGCATCAGGCGATCGTTCTCGACGAAATCGACCTGCGTGTCGGCGTCGCGCGCGAGGCCGACGACGCGGTAGAGCCACTTGCCGTCGCTGGTCAGCGCGCCTGTCGAATCCAGTCTCACCTGCTTGAAGTCGAATGAGCCGTAATCGACGCCGATCTCGGTGTAAGGAATCTCGCTCGGCAGCTTGGAGGCCGCATTGACGATGCCGCCCGTTGGGGCCTGGCCATAGAGCATCGAAGAGGGTCCGCGCAGAACCTCGATGCGCTCCATGGCGTAAGGCTCGATCGGCACGGTCGTCTGGCTGTAGCCGTAAGTCTGGCGCAGGCCGTCGACGAAGTAGGAGCCGGCGATGCCACGGATGATCGTCGAATCGCCGCGGCTGTCGGGGCCGTAAGGATCGGCAAAAACGCCCGGGACGTAGCGGGTGGCCTCCTGAAGGCTCTGAGCACCCTGATCGCGCATCTGCTCGCGGCCGACGACGGAGATCGATTGGGGCGTTTCGCGGAGCGGCGTGTCCGTCTTGGTGCCGGTCGTCGATCCGGTCGCGACATAGTCCTGGACCGGCGCGGCGCCGTTGCTCACGCCGGCCGGCCGGCTGGTGCCGGTCGGGCCTGTTTCCTCGGCTACGATAGGCTGGGGCGCAGGAGCTGTCGGTGCAGCCTTCTTCTTGGCCGCCTTGACGGCCTTTTTCTTGGGCGTGCTCTTGGCGGTGACCTCAAGCGTCGGCAATTCTGCCGGTTGCTCAGCAGGCTGAGCGGCCTCCTGGGCCAGTGTGGATGTCAGCGGAAGCGCGCACATGCCGAGCGCGCAAGTGAACAGGCGCAGTCTCGCGCCTGAGATCGTGACCTTCATGGCCAGTGCCCCCCAAGTCCCTCGTCGAAGCGTCAGTGGGAGATGGCTGGCGGGGGCGCGTGGCCCAATCTGGCTGGCTGACGGTCTAACTGACGGCGCCCTCTTTATTATCGAGGTGCTGACCAATGTCTACATAGCGCGTATACAAAAAATTCCCGCGTTGCAAATGATGCACGCTTTTATCCAGGGAAGGGGCCCGGGACCAGGTCAGGCGCGTTGCGCGGCCACCTTGCGCTCGATGGCGTCCCAGATCATGGCGGCGATGTCGTTGCCGCCGAACGCTTTCACCTGCCGGATGCCGGTCGGCGAGGTGACGTTGATCTCCGTCAGGTAGCCGCCGATCACGTCGATGCCCGTAAACAGGAGGCCGCGCCGTTTCAACTCGGGAGCGAGACGGGCGCAGATCTCGTGCTCGCGCTGGGTCAGCTCCGTTTTCACCGCCGTGCCGCCGACGTGGAGATTCGAGCGCGTCTCGCCTTCGGCGGGCACCCGGTTGATGGCGCCGGCGACCTCGCCATCGACGAGGATGATGCGCTTGTCGCCGTCGCGGACCTCGGCGCGGTATTCCTGCACCATGAACGGCTCGCGGAACACGGTCTGGAACAGCTCGACGAGCGAGCCGAGATTGGTGTCCTCCGGGCGGATGCGGAACACGCTGGCGCCGCCGTTGCCGTAGAGCGGTTTGAGGATGATGTCGCCGTGGGCGCGGCGGAAGGCGAGAACGTCGTCGAGCGCGCGCGTCACCAGGGTGGCGGGCATCAGATCGAGGAAGTCGAGCACGAACACCTTTTCGGGCGCGTTGCGCACGTGCGCCGGGTCGTTCACCACGAGCGTTCGCGGATGGATGCGCTCGAGGAGGTGGGTCGTCGTGATGTAGGCCATGTCGAATGGCGGGTCTTGCCGCAGAAGCACCACATCCCAGCTCGCAAGGTTCTCGCGGCTGCCGTCGCCGAGACGATAGTGGTCGCCTTCCGTGTCGGTCACGGAGAGGGTGTGGCCGCGCGCGATCAGGTCGGATCCATCGAGCGCGAGATCCTGCGGCGTATAGTAGAAGATGGTGTGGCCCCGACGCTGCGCTTCGAGCAGCAGCGCGAACGTGCTGTCGCCGCGGATGTCGATCCGCTCGATCGGGTCCATCTGGCAGGCAACGCGCAGGCTCATCCGGGTTAAGCCTCGTCGTCGCCGGCGAGGACATGGCCCATCCAGTCCTCCTGGGTGATCTGGCCGGTGCGGTCGACCGCCTGGCGCTCATGCGGGCGGAGGATGTCCTCGAGCCCCTGGATCCGCTTCCATTCGCATAGGGGCGTCTCGATCCCGGAGCGCGGCACATAGCGCGAGACCTGCTCGCGCTTGTAGCGATGCACGTAGCGCGGGCAGTTCATCCAGACGTCGCTCACGGTCACCTTGGCGACGAGCTCGGCTTCTTCGAACATCTCGACCAGCGGGCCGCTTCTCACGACCTCGGCGCGGCCCTGCACGCGCAGGCGGAACGGCTTCTCGAAATCGATGAACAGGAAGCCGATCTCGGGATGGGCGGCCATGTTGCCCATCGAGAAGTACATGCCGTTGCCATCGTAGCTCGGGAACACGAGCGTGGTGGGATCCAGAACGCGTACGAAGCCCGGATCGCCGCCCTTGTAGGAGACCGTGGGGCGGCCTTTGTGATCGACCGAGGACAGGAAGAACATGTCGCGGCTCTCGATGAACGCGCGGGCCATGTCGTCGATTTCGGGCTTGGCGGCGATGGCCTCGATCCGGTCGGCCATGGCGCGGCTGGCGAAGTGATCCTGAAGATCGCGATGCTGGGGGCCATACAGGCGGCTCATGACGTGTCTCCCTTGCCGTGGGTTCGGGGCGCGCGGCCTCGTCCGCTCCTCCCCCTTTGCGTCGTCCCCTCGCCAGAGAACGAGGCCGGAACCGACCTTTCGATCGCTTCCGGCCGAGGGATTAGACACGGATGCCCGTGCGGTTTCACCTTGATTTTCAGGATTTGCCCACCGACGCGTCAGCGCCGGCGTCGGCTGGACATGCTCCGAGCCGTGACGGTTTCCGGCGCGGTTCCTTTACTTCTTATCGTCGTCGTCATCGGCCGTGCCGTGCTTGGCTTTGATGCTCTCGATGCCGTCCTTGAAGATGCCGTCGATCACCTTGCGCGCGTCCTTGGCGTCCGTGCCGTCGGCGGGATCGTAGGTGGCGCTCCAGCTCACGTTGATCTCGTCGAGGTCGTCGTCGTCGGGCGTGACGGAGAACTGCGCCTCGTAGTTCTTCACCGGAAGCGGGCTTTCGACGATCTCATAGCGGTAGCTCGTGGTGCCCGTGTCGACGAGCTTCTCCTTGATCTTGCCGCCGTCCTTGAGGGTCAGTGTGCGGAAGGTGGCGTCGCCTTCCTTGCTTTCCTCGCAGGAGGCGATGGCGGGGTGCCACTCCTGGATGGCGCACCAGCCGCCGACTTTGACCCACAACGCCAGGCGCTCCTGCTCGGTCTTGGTCTCGTCGACGTTGATCTCGAGCTTGCGGGCCGAAACGAGGCTCGCAGCCGTGGCCACCTGGGCGCCCAGGGCCAACGCGCCCGCCGCCAGCACCCAAGACATCGTTCTTTTCTTCATCGGCACCTCTCCCTGGACGGCCTTGCTCGCGGCCTTTGCCTCACAACCGTAATAGTGTAGCGCATAATTCATCACGGATGCGACCGGGAAGTCATGGCAATCGTCTGCCTTTGTGCCCCGGCCTGTGGCCGGGTCCGGCGCATGACGCCCTGGACCTGGAAGGCGAGCAAGCGCTCCCCGGTCTAAAGTGCGTTTTCCATGTGCTGCGGCCAATGCCGCCCGATGACGAAGACGATGTCGAAGCCCTGATCGTGGGACTGATAGCGTGCGTTTTGGCCGAGCCACAGGCTCGCGGCCCGGCGGATGCGCGCGCGCTGCGTCGCGGTGATGGCGGCTTCGGCGGCCTCCCGGGTCGCCCGCTGCTTGACCTCGACGAAGGCGATGCGGCGGCCGCGCAGGGCGATCAGGTCGATCTCGCCGAGCGGCGTTTTTTCCCGCCGTGCCAGGATGCGGTAACCCTTGGCCATCAGGGTCAGGGCGGCGGCCCACTCGGCATAACGACCGGATCGGTTGCGGGCGCGGCGCTCGTCGGCCGATCTCACGGGCGCTCGCTCCGCATCCTCTCCTTCAGCGCGAGGGCGAGGTCGTAGACGCGGCCTTTCGGGACTTTCAGCGCGTCGGCCACGGTGCGGGCGGCATCGCGCGTCGTCAGCGTGGCGAGGGCGTCCGCGAGGCGCGTTTCGATCGCGGCGTCGCTGACGTCCTCCTCGCCGGGCGGGGCGATGAGGATCACGATCTCGCCTTTCGGAGGCGCGCTCTCGAAGTGATCCGCGAGCTCGCTCAAGGGCGCGCGGCGGACCTCCTCGTGCAGCTTGGTGAGCTCGCGGGCGACAGCGGCGCTGCGGTCGCCGAGACCTTCGGCGAGATCGCGTAGGCAGGTGGCCGTGCGGGTCGGCGCCTCAAACAGGATGAGGGTCGACGGGATGGCGGCCAGCTCCGCGATACGCGATTGGCGCGCGCCCGTTTTGGCGGGCAGGAAGCCCGCGAAGAAGAATGCATCGGTCGGCAGGCCGGAGACGGTGAGTGCGGCGAGCGTGGCCGAGGGGCCTGGGATGGCGACGACGGCGTGGCCGGCCGCCGCCGCATCGCGGACCAGCTTGAAGCCGGGATCGGAGACGAGGGGCGTGCCCGCGTCCGAGATCAGCGCGACGGCGTGCCCTTGCGCCAGCTCGGCGAGGATGCGGGGCCGCTGCTCCTCGGCATTGTGCTCATGATAGGGCCGGAGCGGCGTTCGGATGGCGTAGTGGGAAAGCAGCGTGCGGCTGTGGCGCGTATCTTCACAATAGATGACGTCGGCACGCGCGAGCACGGCAAGGGCGCGGATCGTGATGTCGGCGAGGTGGCCGATGGGGGTGGCGATCAGGTAGAGCCCCGCCGCCAGCGGCCGGGCCGTCTCGTGCGCCAGCACGGTGGTGAGGCGTACGGCCGTCGTCGCGGACGGTGAAGAAGCGTGGTCGGACGTGTCGTCGTCCATGGGACGTGGGCCTGCGCGATGCCGGAGCTGGGATCTCGCGTCCGTTGTCAGCTTTTCAGCGGGGAAATTCCAGGCCCGATTTCGCGCGGCTCGGCGTGAGTGTGCGTGGCGGTGCCACTCAGGCGGCCGTCTCGACGCGCTCTTTCGGGCGCGTGGCGGCGTTCGCGCGCGAGAGCGCCAGAAGGGCCTCCAGCGAGGTTTCGAACCGCGCCCCGTGGAGCGCGACCGGCTCCGAGCCTCGGATTGGCGCATATTTCATGATCGGGCCGAGATCTCTCCGCATCTGGGCCAGGCCGTAGGCGACCGCCTCGAGCTGCTCGCCGGCGCTCCGGTGCAGGGTCATCGCCTGGGAGAGGCTGGTGCCGCTTTCGGCCAGAGGCAGCGTCGCCAGCGCCCACGTCAAGGGTTCGTCCAGCAACTCGGCTTCGACGCGGAGGGATGTTGTCTGCGGCGGCTCGCCAACGATCGCGCGCCGCAGCCGCGAGACGGCCGCCATCTGCGCGGCGCGGATGTGGGCGACGCTGTCTTGGGCGCGCGCCAGGGCCGTCCGCACGCGGTCGGACAGCGCGCGGGCCTGGTCCGCTACGAGGCCGAGGCCGCTCGCGAGCGGGAAGGATGGGGGCAGGGCGACCTGGAGGCTGAGCATTCGGGGACGGTCCATGCGCATCGCCGGCAAGACGGCGTCGACGCGCTCGCATGCACAGCTCGTCCAGAAAGCTGAGCTTATTCGCTCTCTTGCACAAGTTCTTTCTTATATAGAGTTAGCTTCTCGGGGTGTGTGAGGCAGAGGCTCATAGCCCTGCATCACCAACTCATGAGGGTACTGCGCGCGGCAGGTCCTGCGATCACCGGCCGGGAAGCGGGAGGGTGATCGTCAGCGCGGCCGGGCTGGCGGCGGCGGCTCGCGAGCCGGGCTTGCGTACGGGCAGGGCGATTGCGCTGGCCTGGCGCGTCGGGGCGGTGCCGCGATAGCGATAGTGGCCCGTGATCTGATCGACGAAGAGCGCATCCTCGAGCTGGGGGCCCCAGCCGCGGTTGTGGACGATCATCGGCCGGCCCGACGGCGCCGTCACCGACGAGACGATCGCGATGTGCGCGCGCGAGCGCTGGTTCTGCGGACGGTAATAGGTGACGAGGTCGCCCGGACGATAATCCTCCGCGAAGGAGGATATCGGCAGGCTTTCGCCGTGTGCGGCGAAGAAGCGGCGCAACACCTCCGTACGCCGATGATCGATGTTGGTGTCGCCCGATCCGGCGCGCGCCTGATGCACGAGCGCCTGCAGGTCGATCCCGAGGCTGCGGTAGGCGCGGATGACGACGTCCGAGCAGACGCCGAACAGGCCATTGACGTCGCCCATCGGGTAGCCGATGCGCCGGTAGGCGTCGTTGTAGATCACGAACTGGCCGACCTGGGTTTCCGCCGCCCTGGCGAGCGCGAGGCCGAAACTTTCCTCGCCCGTGGCGGCCGGTCCGCGTTCGGGGGTGAGGGGCGCGGACGACGCGAGCGCGCCGGTGGTGATCATCCGGGCCGCGTCTGCCGTCGAGCAGATGCCGGAGCGGATCGGGAGGCCGTCCTCGCCGGTGTCCATGACGGCCACATGTCCCGGCGCCACGGCCGAGGCGTCGCGGTCGATCCCGGCTGCAGGCGCGAGCCGGGCCAGCGCCGGCCGGTGCTGAGGCGGAAGCGCATCCGGCAGCGCGAGGGCGCCGATCCTCGTGGCCGGAGGGATGGCCGGAAGGGGCGGAGCCAGGGTTGCGGGCGGCGCGGCGCGGCCCGCGTGCATCTGAGGCGGCAGGGTGATCGGTCTCGCCGGGGCGGGTGCGAGCCCCGGGGCTTCGGAGACGGCGGCGAGTGCGGTTCGCGGCGCGATGGCCTCGCGGGCGCTGGCGGGCGGAAGACGCTCGGCGGGACCGTGTGCGGCCAGGGTGGGCCGCAGCGGGGCGATCTCGGTGTCCGGCGTCGCGATGGAGGCAAGCGTCAGATATGCATTCAGATCCCGCATCGTCTGATGCAGGACGATCGCCGAGGCGACGAGCAGAAACGGCAGGATGAGCAGCGCCAGCGCCTCGCGCTCGTCGTGTCCGTAAGACCGCGCAAGGGCGCGGGCCGTCGAAGGGGGGCGGTTGCGGTGTGCCGGCGACGCGGGGGAGCCTGCGAGGCTGGTAAGTCTCGTCGTGACGAGGCCGGCATGGGCGCGCGTGCGCTCTGCGAGCCGGGTCACCAGCGACCCGGTGCCGGCGGATCGTCTGCTCGTTGCGTGCAGAGCGCGGCCATGGCTCGGGCCGGCGGAGGCGCTCCGCGCGGCGTGGCCGTTCGGGCACGGCGTGCGCGCGGGGGCTGTGGCCGCGCGTGCGCGGTGCCCCTTCGCTTTCGACCGTGGCTTGCGCGGCTTTTTCACCGGATGCCTGGAGGTTGCGCGTTGCGAAGCATCAATTCTAACTTGAAAGCCAGTAGTTTACCATAATATCTGCATATTTAACATCCGCTTCCGCTCGCGCGATCCTCTGCTTCGGCGGAGGGCGCGCTTGGGGCTGATGGGAGTCCGACCAAGCGTCGGATCTGCAACGTATCCATGCCCTGGGCGCGCAATTCCCGCAAGGCCGTGTCCCGGTCGCTCTTGGAAAGCTTCCGCCCCTCGGCGTCGGTGACGAGGCGGTGATGGTGGTACAGCGGCTCGGGGAGGCCGAGCAGGATCTGTAGCAGCCGCTGCAGGCTCGTCGCCTCGAACAGGTCGCGCCCGCGCGTGACATGGGTGACGCCCTGATACCCGTCGTCGATCACGACGGCGAGGTGATAGCTCGCCGGGACATCCTTGCGGACGATGACGGCGTCGCCCCAGGCGGCCGGATCGCGCTCCACGCGCTGGGGCTGTCCGTCGGCGTCGATCTCGGTGAACGTCACGGTGCGCGTGCCGGTGATCTCGGCGAGCGAGTCGAGGGCGCGGTCCATGTGAAGACGCAACGCGAACGGCTCCTTCCGCGCGAGGCGGGCGGCAATCTCCTCCTTCGGCAGATCCTTGTGCAGGCCGGGGTAGAGCACGGCGCCCTCCGGATCGCGGCGCGTGGGCGTGTCCTTCGTCGCGTCCGCAATGTCCGAGCGCGTCGCGAAGCAGGGATAGAGGAGGCCGAGCTTCAGCAGCATGTCGGAGGCGCGCGCATACGTGGCGAAGCGCTCGCTCTGGCGCATCACCGGCTCCTCCCAGGAGAGGCCGAGGTCGCGCAGGTCCTCGAAGATGCGCGTCACGAGATCCTCGCGGCAGCGCGTGATGTCGATGTCCTCGATGCGGAGAAGAAAACGTCCGCCCCGGGCGCGCGCCATGTCGAAGCCAACGCAAGCCGAGAGCGCGTGGCCGAGATGCAGCTCGCCGTTGGGGCTCGGCGCGAAGCGGAATACGGGCGGCGCGTTCGGCTCCTCCCGCCCGCGCGAGGAGGGGAAAGGACGCCACGGCGGCAGCTTGCGAAGCTCCATCAGTCGCATTCTCCGGACGGGCCGGCGCCGGGCGAATAGGTCGGCGCGATGGCCTCGACGATGCGGTCGTAGATGTGACGCTCCGAAACGGGATAGAGGAGCGCCCAACTGTTGATGATGCGGCCGGCGCAGGTGAAGCTGACGCGCTCGTAGAAATGCATCGTGCCCTGCGTGCCGGAGACGATGAAGGAGCGCTTCTTCACGGGCGCATAATCGAGATCGGCGCCGCTGTAGTTCTCGCTCAGAAGCTGGCGGCGATAGTCCATCAGCGTTGCCTCGCTGTCGTTGGGGAATGCGCCGACGAGGAGGCGCGCGCCGCCGTCGCGGGAGACGAGCACATGCCCGTCCTCGCCGGTGGCGGCTTCGCGCGGCGTGAAGACGGACGCCGGATAGGCGATCTCGAAGCCGTAGCGCGCGCTCGCGATCGTCTCCCATTGGGTGAGCTTGACGCGGCGGGCTTCGGCCGGACCGGGGAGGCCGAGGCTCAGGCCGGTGAGAACGAGGGAGGCGACGGCGCGCGCAGGAGGCGCGCCGGGCCAGCGGCCGATCCAGCTCTGTCTCATCACTCGATCTCCACGCGAGACTCCCCAAGCGGCAGGCTTTTAATTTAGTTTGCCGGAGGCTTGGCGCAAAGTGTGGAGAGAGCGCGCTCGTGGCGAGGAAGATCAGCCGTCACCGTGGGTCGCGGTGCGGGGAGATGCGGACGCTCGAGAGCGTGCGCGACATCCGGGCGGGCGCGGCCGCGTTGCGGGCGCTCTGTCCGGCGATGGCGCGCGTGCACGATCTCGTCGGCGATCCTCCGCTGCGCCGTCATCCCGCCGGTTTTCAGGGGCTTGCGCAGATCGTGGTCGCCCAACAGCTTTCGGCGGCGAGCGCGGGTGCCATCTGGCGGCGGACGGAGGCGCTGGTCGCGCCGTTCGAGCCCGAGGTGCTGCTCGCGCAGGAGGTGGTTGCGTTGCGTGGCGCCGGGCTTTCCGAAGGGAAGATCCGTACGCTCGTGGCCGTTGCCGAGGCGGTTGCGGGCGGGCGGCTCTCGTTCGAGAGCGCGGTCTCGGACGAGGCGCTGCGGGAGCAGCTCCTGGCGATCCGCGGCGTCGGCCCCTGGACGGCGGACATCTACGTGATGTTCTGCTTGGGTCTCGCAGACGGCTTCGCGGCCGGCGATCTCGCGCTTCAGCTCGCGGCCCAACGCGCGCTCGGGCTTGCGGCGCGCCCGAGTGCGGTCGAGCTCAGCCGCATCGCGGAACGTTGGCGGCCTTGGCGCGGCGTGGCCGCACGCCTGCTGTGGGCCTATTACGTGCATCGCGATCCCGATGCATGACGGTTTGACTGCAGATATCTTTGCGGGATTTCAGCACAATCGCAGCGGTTTTCCCCTCTCTCGCCCCAAGTGCTTCACAGAGCTGACATGCCTCGCTAGTATCCGCTTCCGAAAGCGGGAGTGACGCCCCGATTCGTCAAGAACCGACTGGAAGCAAGCTCGTGAATGCTCATGCGGCCACGCCGGAGTCCTTCCCGGCACTGGTTCTCAACGCTGACTTCCGGCCCCTGAGCTACTATCCTTTGTCGCTCTGGAGCTGGCAGGAGTCGGTGAAGGCTGTCTTTTTGGATCGCGTCAACATCGTCTCGGAGTACGATCGCACGGTGCGGAGCACGAGCTTCGAGATGCGCCTTCCCTCGGTTGTCTCGCTCAAGACCTACGTCAAGCCCGCGCTCTATCCGGCGTTTACGCGCTTCAATGTGTTCCTGCGCGATCGCTTCACGTGCCAATACTGCAATGCCCGAGAGGATCTGACGTTCGATCATGTCATCCCGCGCTCGCGCGGCGGGCAGACGCGTTGGGACAACGTGACGACGGCGTGCGCGCCCTGCAATCTCAAGAAGGGCGGCGAGATGCCCTGGGACGCCGGCATGCGCCCTTTTCAGATGCCCTACCGGCCGACGGTGTTCGAGCTGCATCGGAACGGGCGGCTCTTCCCGCCGAACTATCTGCACGATAGCTGGCTCGACTATCTCTACTGGGATACCGAGCTCGAGCCGTAAGCGCGAGCGGAGGTGCGTCTCTCGCGCGGCGCGCCTCCGTCACGCCGAAAGGCCCTCGCATCGCCGAACGCAAAGAAAAGGCCCCGTTTCCGGGGCCGAAGTTTTTTGGAAGGTCTAACTCTGAAGCACTCACTCTCGAAAGCTCCCCGCGCGGGGGCTTTTGCGGGGAAACAGAGGGCCCTCGCGCTCGAAAGCGCGAATTCGGCCCCGACCTCGCGTGCCGCGTTCGGGCGCGCTCAAGCGCTCATGACGCTCAGGCGGCGCGCCTCTCGGGCTTGGCGCAGAGCGCGTAGGCGATCGCCTCGACCGCCTTGCTCCAGCTCGCCGCGTCCGCGTGCGCTGTTTCGACACCAAAGGCCCGCATCGCGTCCTTCGCCGTGCCGCCGTCGCGGAAGAAGCGGGCGCATGCCTGACGGGCAACGCCCATCGCCTGATGCCACTGCATCGGATTGATGTACTCGGAGACCATCGGATCGCTCCTTTGCTACGCGCAAATTGATCGGCAAGCACACCGCTTCTTCAGTGCCACTACGCTGAACCGGTTCATGCGGCACCAACGGGATGTCGGAGTCGCGGTATGCTTGCCTACTCGTGGAAGGCGGAAGCCGCCTTCAATCTCTCAGCGGTCGACTGCGACGCGATACGGGGAGCCTCGACCTTCGTTTCGCTCACTCGTTCGACTGTCCTTGCGCGCCTGCTGGCGCCGGGGACCGCCCCCCGGAGCGCGCCGTTGCCAGAACGGCGCCGACGGCATCGTGCAAGGACCGCCACTCACTTCCATCACTCGGCATCACGCTCTCACTCACTCGTCCACCCACTCGTCACTCTCACTCACTCACTCACTCGCTGTGGCACGCGCGCTTTCCACGCGCTTGCTGTGCTCGCGCATTCCCGAGAGGACTGCTCGCGGGGACGCGCGCTCGGAACGCGAACGCAACTCGAACTCGAAACGCGAACTTTGAACCCCCGAGACTGATGCCCGTCGCGAGCCCGGAAACGCACGGACATCGTGGGGCAGCCCCAGAAAGTGGGGCGCGAACCGCTCGGAGATACGCAGGCACTTGGTCTTCCGAGCGGCTCGCTTCATTCGTTCGAAGACGCCGGCGAGCGTGCTCCGGGGGGATGCAGATGGGGACGCAGATACGCGGTTACGCAGAACTACAGGCGGACGCAGCACGGGGTCGCCACTCCAGGATAGGCACTTCGAGGGTACGCTGACGCTACGCTACGCGGGTACGCACACGACGCTGACGCTCACTGGGCCGCAGACGCTGAAACGGGTGAAGTTCCGTTTGTGTTCCGCGGCTGAGGTCAAATTAATCGTGACACTATGGCCACGGAAAGGCGCAAAATTGTTTTGGTGAGGATATCATCTTGACGAGATGCTGTTATGCCACATGCAGCCTCTGCAACCCTCTCACCGGATTGGGTTTTTCACGCGCCAAGAGGGCATGTTGATAAGCACCCGGCGGCAAGGCGGCTGTGGACAGATCTCGTGAGGGGCAAGGCGAGGCCGTGCACACGCCGGCTCTTCGCCGCGCTGGAGGGCAGGGTCGCTCGCGACTCAGGGTCGGAAGAGCGTGCTATTCGCGGCCGGAGAAGGCGAGGGCGGCGGCGCGGGCCGTGAGGGCGAAGAGCGCCAGCGAGACAACGGCGTTCCAGCCGGCCATCGAGAGGCCTGCGAACACCCATGCGGGCTCGTCACAGCGAACGACGCGCGTCTCGGCGAGGCCCGTGAGGAGATCGGTGGCGTTCGTGGGAAGGGCTTGCGCGCCGCCGCAGGTGTCCGGGCCGGGCCAGAACTTCCATTCGGCACCCGCGTGGTAGACGCCGAGGCCGGCGTTGGCCAGGAAGGCGAGCGCGACGATGGCGAAGATCGCGGCGGCGAGGCGCGGCATCTCGGAGCCGAGCGCCATCGCCACGAACAGCAGCGGGATGGCCAGATAGTAGGCATAGCGCTGCATGAGGCAGAGCGGACAGGGCGCATAGCCGCCGACATGCTCGAATGCCAGCGCCGTCAGGATGACGCCGGCGGCCAGGACCAGGGCGAGGCCGCCCAGCCGGTAGGCGCTGCTTCTTTCGGGCGCTTCTGTCGTCAGCATGGTTTCGACGCTCCTCGCGGGCCTCTTCCGGATCCGCTTCCTAGAGCCGTTCCGATTTTAGTGGAATCGCGGAACGGCTCTAAGCTTTTGATTGGTCGTGCTTCTTGTCGGACATTTCTCTCGCATGGCTCCGCCATGACCGGTTCCCACTTTTCCGGAAGCACTCTAGAACACGTATCTGATGGCGATGAAGCCCAGCACCAAGAGGGCCACGAACACGGTCGTCACGAGAGTCAGGCGCTTCTCGATGAAGTCGCGGATCGGCTCGCCGAAGAAATAGAGGAGCCCGGCGACGAGATAGAAGCGCATGGCGCGCGCGATCACGCTCGCGAGCATGAACTCGACGAGCGGCATGTGGGTGACGCCGGCCGTGATCGTCAGCACCTTGTAGGGGAACGGCGTCATGCCCTTGATGATCAGGATCCAGACGCCCCATTCGTTGAACCAGCTCGTGAACTCGTTGAAGCTTTGGGCCTTGCCGTAGAATTCCAGGATGGGGCGGCCGATCTGCTCGAAGAAGAAGTAGCCGATGGCGTAGCCCGCCACGCCGCCGATCACCGAGCCGAGGGTCGCAACGGTCGCATACCACCACGCCTTCAGGCGCTCGGCGATGACCATCGGGATCAGCATCACGTCCGGCGGGATCGGGAAGAACGAGCTTTCGATGAACGCCACCCAGAACAGGGCGTGAGGGGCGCGCTCCGAGCGCGCCTTGGCCATCATCCAATCGTAGAGGCGCCGCATCATGAGCCTGAGATCCCCCCGAAAACCGATCCCGTGCTTAGTCGCAGCCGCGCCGATTGTCTATTGCGCCAGGGCCGCGGGGACGCGCTCCACGGGCGCGAAGCTCGCCGAAAGCTCGAGCACGATGCGGTTGAGGAGAAATCGCCCTTCGGGCGTTGCGCGGATGCGCCTGGACGTGGCGCGGTGCCGTTGGAGATGTCCGGATGGCGTGAGACCGGGGCCGACGCAGGCGCGAAGGCCATCCCACGGCGCATCGTCCGACACGCTGGGCGAGGTTGGGGCCGTCGCAACCGGCTCGATGAGGCCGTGGGCGGCGAGCGCATCGAGCGTGGCGCGGGCCGGCGCGACGCCGCCGATCTCGGCCAGACGATCGAGGTCGATTCCTTCGTCGAGACGCAGGCCCATCAGGAGAAACTCGTCGGCGCGGGCGGCGGCGGAAAGCTCCTCCGTATCCGTGAGGCCGTGGCCATGCGCGTCCACCTCGGCCAGCCAGCGCTCGGGGTTGCGCTCGGTCGCGGTGGCGAGGTGTGCGCGGGGTGTGGCGAGCCGTCCGTGAGCGCCGGGGCCGACGCCCACGTAGGGGTCGTAGCGCCAGTAGGTCAGATTGTGACGGCTCTCGTCTCCGGGCTGGGCGTGGTTCGAGATCTCGTATTGATGCAGCCCGGCGGCGGCGGTGAGCTCCTGCGTCAGGGCATAGAGGTCATGCGCGGCTTCGGCCGGCGGGATGACGAGGCGGCCTTTCGCGTAGAGATCGGCAAAGCGCGTCTCGGGCTCGATGGTGAGCTGGTAGAGGGAGAGGTGTCCGGCGGCCAGGGCGAGCGCCTCGCGCAGCTCGTGGCGCCAATCGTCGAGCGTCTGATCGGGGCGGGCATAGATGAGATCGAACGACGTGCGCGCGAACGTGCGCTGGGCGATAGCGACGGCCGCCTTGGCCTCCGCGACCGAATGGATGCGTCCGAGGCGGCGCAGATCGGCTTCGCGCAGGGACTGGACGCCGATCGAGACGCGGTTGATGCCCGCTGTGCGATAGCCGGCGAAGCGCGCGGCTTCGACGCTGCCGGGGTTGGCTTCGAGCGTGATTTCGGCGTCGGGCGCGAGGGGCCAAAGGGCGGCGATGTGATCGAGAATGGCGCCGACCGTCTCGGGCTGCATCAGCGATGGGGTGCCGCCGCCGAAGAAGATGGAGGTGACGGGCCGACTCGCGTCCCCCATCAGCGCGGCGGCGTGGTTCAATTCGCGCTTGTAGGCGGCGAGGTAGCGCGGCTCGTCCCATCCACCGAAGCGGACATGGCTGTTGAAGTCGCAGTAGGGGCACTTCTGCGCGCAAAACGGCCAATGGACATAAACGCCGAAGCCGGGGTCGTCGCTCATCAAGCCCTCGCTCGCGGCCTCACGTGCTGGCGGCGAGCAGGGCGCGGGCGAGGGTGCGCCAGCGCGGCTCGCCTTCCGGCACGTCGGCGGTCTTCAACGCGGTTTCAAGGGCGGCGAGATAGGTCGCGAGGTCCCGGTTGCCCCAGCTCTGGCCGTGGTGGGCGTGATCCTCACGCAGGGCGGTCACGAAGCGCACCAGCTCGGCCTGGGTCGAGAGGTTGCGGGCGGCGGCGTCGAGGGCTTCGGTGGCGCGTCCGCCCGCGGCCGCAGGTGCGCGGCGCGTCACATGCTCGAGGCAATCGCGCTTGAAGGCTGCGAAGGCGCGCGTGCGGTGGGAGATCGCATATTTTTCGGCGGGCTCCATCTCGCCGAAGGTGCGCGTTTCGCCATCGGGCACGAACATCGGGTCGTAGCCGAACCCGTTGCCGCCGCGCGGCGGCCAGTGGAGCGTGCCATAGACGCGGCCCTCGAACAGGCGATGCTCGCCGGTCGGCCAGGCGAGGCAGAGCACGGAAATGAAATTCGCGCGCGGCGGCGGTCCCTCCCAGGCGCCCTTTTCGGCGAGCGCATCGTGGACGCGCTGCATGGCGAGGGCGAAGTCCTTGCCGGGGCCGGCCCAGCGGCCGGAGTAGATGCCGGGCGCGCCGTCGAGCGCTGCGACCTCGAGGCCGGAGTCGTCGGCGAGCGCCGGCAAGCCCGATCCGGCTGCGGCCGCGAGCGCCTTGAGGCGGGCGTTGCCCTCGAAGGTCGTCTCCGTCTCCTCGGGCTCGGCGAGGTTCAGGTCGGCGGCGGAGAGGGCCTCGAACCCGTACGGCGCGATCAGCTCCTTGATCTCCCAGACCTTGCCCGGGTTGTGGCTGGCGACGACGAGGCGGCTCCCAGGCTCGAGCTCCTTCATGCGGACAATCCCCAAATGCGCGGCTCGGCGAACTCGACGGAATTTCCCGCCGGATCGCGGAAGTAAAGCGAGCGGCCGCCCGACGGCCATTCGAAATCGGCTTCGATCGGAACGTCGCGCTCCTCGAGCCGCTGGCGCCAGGCGTCGATCTCGGCGGCGGTGGCGCTGAAGCAGACGTGCCCTTCTCCGAAGGCCCCATGCGGCGGGACCGGAAGACGGCCGGCCGGCGGCTTCTGCACGGCATCGGGATTGAAGATCAGCAGCATCTGGCTCTCGAGCTTGAAAAACACGTGCCGGCCCTCGGTGCGGGCGAGCGGCGTGAGGCCGAGGACGTCTTTGTAGAACGCCTCGGCGCCTTCGAGGTCGAGCGCGTAGAGGACGGTTTCGAGGACGGCGGTCGGGACCAGCTCAGTGTTCATGGGATACACCCTCGCCAGAGCGCCGAGACAGGTTTCCTTGTGGAGCCGGCCGGCGCGCCTCTCGATCGTGGCGAACGCTTTGCTGTCCGCCCGGATCGGCAGCCGGGCGCTCATCTGCCGCTTTCGATCGGCGCGATGGAGACCTCCGGCCCGCCATCGTCACCGAGAGGAGGGGCTCATGCAACCGTCAGCTTCTGCAGCTCGACCAGCTCGGCGATGCCTTTGCGGGCAAGGATCATCAACTGGTCGAAGCTCTCCTGGCTGAAGGCCGTCGTTTCGGCCGTGCCCTGCACCTCGACGATGCCGCCCGAGCCGGTCATGACGAAATTCGCGTCGGCGTCGGCATTCGAATCCTCGAGATAGTCGAGGTCGAGGACCGGCGTGCCCTTGTAGAGCCCGCAGGAGACGGCGGCGATGTGGTCGCGCAGGACGCCGTCCTTCACCATGTCGCGCAGCTTCATCCACTGGATGCAGTCGTAGAGGGCGACCCAGGCGCCGGTGATGGCGGCCGTGCGCGTGCCGCCGTCGGCCTGGATGACGTCGCAGTCGATCGAGATCTGGCGCTCGCCGAGCTTTGGGAGGTCGACCACGGCGCGCAGCGCGCGGCCGATCAGGCGCTGGATTTCCTGGGTGCGGCCGGACTGGTTGCCGACGCTCGCCTCGCGGCGCGTCCGGTCGCTGGTGGCGCGGGGCAGCATGCCGTATTCGGCCGTGACCCAGCCGCGCCCCTGCCCCTTGAGCCAGGGCGGAATGCGCTCCTCGAGGCTCGCCGTGCACAGCACATGCGTGTTGCCGAACTTGATCAGGCAGGAGCCCTCGGCGTGCATGGAGACGGCGCGCTCGAGAGAGACGCGGCGAAGCTCGCCTGGCTGGCGCTTGGAAGGACGCATGGTGGCTCGGTCAGTCTTTCATGAAGGTGGCGGCGGGCGGACCCCCTCCCGCGGGGGCCGCCAGCATCGGAAACTCATCGTCCGCGGGACCCTAAGGGAGGGCCGGACCGGGATCAACTGCCTTTCGGCCTCGGGAGCGGCCCAGGGAGGGGTGCCGCAAGGGCCGTTGCGGGCGGCCGATGCAAGAGATTGCGCGGGCACGGGAAATCGCACGGCTGGCTCTTGCATTGGCGCGCCGCTTTGCCAATTCTTAGGGTCGCTCCAGTCTTACGGATCGCGCCGGCCTGCCAGGATTTTGGTTTTGCGATGACCGACCATCTGTCTGCCATCAGCAGGCTCAACGAACGCTCGCGGACCATCCTGCGCGAGATCGTGGATACGTATCTCGCGACCGGCGAGCCGGTCGGCTCGCGCAATCTCTCGCGCGTGCTGCCGATGTCGCTCTCGCCCGCCTCCATCCGCAACGTGATGAGCGATCTCGAGCACGCGGGCCTGATCTATGCGCCGCACACCTCGGCCGGGCGCTTGCCGACGCAGTCGGGGCTTCGGATGTTCGTCGACGGCTTGCTCGAGATCGGCGATCTCAGCGTCGATGAGCGGCGCACGATCGAGGCCCAGATCGCCGTCAAGCGCTCGAAGTCGCTCGACCAGGTGCTGACGGAAGCCGGCGAGATGATCTCCGGGCTCTCCCATTGCGCCGGCGTCGTGCTGACCGAGAAGCAGGTGGCGCCGCTGAAGCACATCGAGTTCGTGCCGATCGAGCCGACGCGCGCGCTCGTCGTGCTCGTGGACGAGGATCGCAACGTCGAGAACCGGCTGATCGATATTCCCGCAGGTCTGCCGCCGTCGGCGCTGGCGGAGGCGGCGAACTACCTCAATGCGCATATCCGCGGGCTCACGATCGCGGAGGCGCGCGCCTCGATCGATGCCGAGCTCGCCAAGTCGCGCGCCGAGCTCGATGCGCTGACGCAAAAGGTCATCAAGGCGGGGCTGGCGGAATGGTCCGGCACGTCCGACGATCGCAAGAGCCTGATCGTGCGCGGGCAGGCGAACCTGCTCAAGGACCTCACTGCCATCGAGGACCTCGAGCGCATCCGCCAGCTCTTCGACGATCTCGAGCAGAAGCGCGACCTGTCGCAGATCCTGGGGCTCGCCGACCATGCGGATGGCGTGCGGATTTTCATCGGATCCGAGAACAAGCTGTTCTCGCTTTCGGGCTCCTCGCTCATCGTCGCGCCGTTCCGCGACGGCGAGCGCAAGGTGGTGGGCGTTCTCGGCGTCATCGGACCCACGCGCCTCAACTATGCGCGCATCATCCCCATGGTGGACTACACTGCGCGCATCGTGAGCCGCGTGTTGACTTGATTTTTGCCCTCCGGCGGCTGATATCGGGCCAAGGTCGGCGCCGCTCGTCCCGGGCGTTCCGCGCCGGATGCGCCGCCAACCCCGCGATTTCCAAACCCAAAGACTGATCCGGAGACTTCATGGCCGACGAAACACCGAAACCCGACGCGCCGGGCGGGGAGCCCGGGCCGAACGCGCCGTCGGATGCCGCCGTCCAAGCCGATCCCGCCGCGGAGGCGCTGCGCCTCGCCACCGAGGTCGATATGTTGCAGGGGCAAATTGCGGACCTCACGGACCGCCTGCTGCGCGCGCATGCCGAGATGGAGAACATCCGCAAGCGCGCCGAGCGCGAGCGCGAGGAGACGGCGAAATATGCCATCAGCAAGTTCGCGCGCGATCTCGTGCCCGTGGCGGACAACTTCGAGCGCGCCGTGCAGGCGGTGCCGCAGGAGTCCGTGGAGCAGGACGCCGTGCTCAAGGGGCTCGTCGAGGGCGTGAGCATGACGGAGCGGGAGATGCTCAACGTCTTCGAGCGTCACGGCATCCGCCGCATCTGCCCCAAGGGTGAGCCGTTCAATCCCCACCTGCATCAGGCCATGATGGAGATGGAGAACACCCAGGTTGCGCCGGGGACGGTGCTCGAGGTCTATCAGTGCGGCTACGTGATCGAGGATCGGGTGCTGCGCCCGGCCATGGTCGTGGTGGCGAAGGGCGGGCCGAAGGCGCCGCCCAGGGAGACCGGCGAGAGCGCGCCGGAGGATCAGAGGCCGTCGGACGTGCCGCCCGGCGGCCCCACCGGCGCGGCGTAACGCTGCGCGGGGCGGCGGCTCGCCTCTCGCGCGATGGGCGGGCGATCGGTTTTTTTTGGAAGCGCTCGGCCGCGCGGGTCCGGTTTGCTTTCGAAAGACTTGCGCCGAAGCGCGCTCAGCGTGCTAAAGCGAGGGGTCCCCAGATTGATGCTGCCGTGGCGGGGCGCCCGTTGCGCCCCGAAAAGCACACACTATATAAACCGCGCAACACGACTTGTTTCTCCCAGGGGACCGTATCCAAGCCTCCCGTCCGGGGGCCTTAGGACTTCATCGGACGCCGGCCTTGCATCGGGTCCGGGCGGTCTGCCGCAACGAAGAGGAAATTCGGACACATGGCAAAAGTCATCGGTATCGACCTCGGCACCACGAACTCGTGCGTCGCTGTCATGGAAGGGGGCAAGCCCCGCGTTCTGGAGAATGCCGAAGGCGCGAATACCACGCCCTCCATCGTCGCTTTCGCAGATGACGGAGAGCGTCTGGTCGGCCTGCCGGCGAAACGCCAGGCCGTCACCAATCCCACCAACACGTTCTTCGCGATCAAGCGCCTGATCGGACGGCGCTATGACGATCCGACCGTGGAGAAGGACAAGAACCTCGTTCCCTACAAGATCGTGAAGGGGCCGACGGGCGATGCCTGGGTCGAGGCCAACGGCAAGGCGTATTCGCCGCAGGAGGTCTCCGCCTTCATCCTTCAGAAAATGAAGGAGACCGCCGAGGCCAAGCTCGGCGAGGCCGTTACGCAGGCCGTGATCACGGTCCCCGCCTACTTCAACGACGCCCAGCGTCAGGCCACGAAGGATGCCGGCAAGATCGCCGGGCTCGAGGTGCTCCGCATCATCAACGAGCCGACGGCGGCTGCGCTCGCCTATGGCCTCGACAAGAAGAAGGATGCCCGCACGATCGCGGTCTACGACCTCGGCGGCGGCACGTTCGACATCTCGGTGCTCGAGATCGGCGACGGCGTGTTCGAGGTGAAGAGCACGAACGGCGACACGTTCCTCGGCGGCGAGGACTTCGACATGAAGCTCGTCAGTTATCTGGCCGACGAGTTCAAGAAGGAGCAGGGCATCGACCTGCGCAACGACAAGCTGGCTCTGCAGCGCCTCAAGGAGGCGGCGGAGAAGGCCAAGATCGAGCTGTCGAGCTCGGCGCAGACCGAGATCAACCTGCCGTTCATCACGGCCGACCAATCGGGCCCGAAGCATCTCACCATGAAGCTCACGCGCGCCAAGCTCGAGAGCCTCGTGGACGATCTCATCCTGCGCACGCGGGGCCCCTGCGAGCAGGCCATCAAGGACGCCGGCCTCAAGGCCGCCGACATCGACGAGGTCGTGCTCGTCGGTGGCATGACGCGCATGCCCAAGGTGCAGCAGGTCGTCAAGGAGCTGTTCGGCAAGGAGCCCCATAAGGGCGTCAACCCGGACGAGGTCGTCGCCGTTGGCGCGGCCATCCAGGGCGGCGTGCTCAAGGGTGTGGTCAAGGACGTCCTCCTGCTCGACGTGACGCCGCTGTCGCTCGGCATCGAGACGCTGGGCGGCGTGTTCACGCGCCTGATCGACCGCAACACCACCATTCCGACGAAGAAGAGCCAGGTGTTCTCGACGGCGGAGGATGGGCAGAACGCGGTAACGATCCGCGTCAGCCAGGGCGAGCGCGAGATGGCGGCCGACAACAAGCTGCTCGGCCAGTTCGATCTCGTCGGCATTCCGCCGGCGCCGCGCGGCGTGCCGCAGGTCGAGGTGACGTTCGACATCGACGCCAACGGCATCGTGCACGTGTCGGCCAAGGACAAGGCGACCGGCAAAGAGCAGTCGATCCGCATCCAGGCCTCGGGCGGTCTCTCCGATTCCGAGATCGAGCGCATGGTGAAGGATGCCGAAGCGCATGCCGCCGACGACAAGAAGAAGCGCGAGCTGGTCGAAGCCAGGAACCAGGCCGAAGCTCTCGTCCACACGACGGAGAAGGAGCTTGCCGACAACGGCTCCAACCCGGGCGTGGCGGCGGTGAAGGGCGACGTCGAGACGGCGATTGCAGCCGCCAAGGAGGCGATCGGCTCGGATGACGTCGAGAAGATCAAGTCCGCGACCACGGCGCTCGCGCAGGTGGCCATGAAGATTGGTGAGGCGATCTACAGCGCCAAGGGCGGCGACGGTGCCGCCTCGGGCGAGGCCTCGCAGGAAGGCGCCGGCGACGACAACGTCGTCGATGCCGACTTCGAAGAGGTCAAGGACGACAACAAGAAGGCCGGCTGAGTGCGTTGATCGGCGATAGAGTTCGGACCTATGGTCGATAACGCCATCATGCCGGTGCTGCGGGACGCTCGGTTCCGCAGCACCGTTTCCTTCGCTGGTTTGCGCACCCATTGCGCCGGGACGGATGGCCGTCGCGGCGCAATGGGCTTTGCCGTGCCGGGCGACCGATCGGCAGCGAGGGAGCGGGCGCGCGGGGAAGCGCCGATCGACGGAGGGTTGGGGGCTTTTTTTCTCGGCAGAACGGGCGAGCAGTCCCTTGTTCCTGAAGGTAGGATGGCTGACTACAGAGGTGGTGGCCCGGGATGACTGCAACGAGAGCTGAAATGGCCAAGCGCGACTATTACGATATTCTCGGCGTGCCGCGCACGGCGAGCGAGCAGGATCTCAAGTCGGCTTTTCGCAGGCTGGCCAAGGAATGCCATCCCGACCGCAATCCGGGAGACCGGGAAGCGGAGCAGCGGTTCAAGGACCTGAACGAGGCCTACGAGGCCTTGCGGGATCCGCAGAAGCGGGCGGCTTACGATAAGTTCGGACATGCGGCCTTCGAGAGTGGCATGGGCCGGAACGCGGGCGGCTTCGGGCCGGATTTCGCGTCGTCCATGTCGGATATCTTCGAGGATCTCTTCGGCGAGTTCATGGGCGGGCGCCGCGGGGGCGGCGGTGCGCGCGGCCGCTCGGCGCGCGAGCGTGGGTCGGATCTGCGCTATCACATGGAGATCACGCTCGAGGAGGCCTACGCCGGCAAGGCGGCGGAAGTGCATGTTCCGACCAGCGTTGCGTGCGACGTGTGCTCGGGGACGGGCGCCAAGCCCGGCACGAAGCCGAGCGCCTGCCCCACCTGCGGCGGCATGGGCAAGGTGCGCGCGAGCCAGGGTTTCTTCACGATCGAGCGGACGTGCCCGACGTGCGCGGGGCGCGGCGAGGTGATCGACGATCCCTGTACGGCCTGCGCGGGGGCCGGGCGCGTGACGCGCGAGCGGACGCTTCAGATCAACATTCCGCCGGGCGTCGAAGACGGCACCAAGGTGCGCCTCGTCGGCGACGGGGAAGCGGGACTGCGCGGCGGCCCGCCGGGCGACCTCTACATCTTCCTCTCTCTCAAGCCGCATTCGTTCTTTCAGCGCGACGGGGCGGACATCTTCTGCAAGGTGCCGATCGCCATGACGACGGCCGCGCTCGGCGGGCAGATCGAGGTGCCGACGCTCGATGGGACGGCGACGCGCGTGCGCGTGCCCGAGGGGACGCCGAGCGGCAAGCAGTTCCGCCTGCGGGGCAAGGGCATGCCCGTGCTGCGCCAGAAGGGCCTCGGCGATCTTTTCATCCAGGTCGAGGTCGAAACGCCCAAGAACCTGACGCGCCGGCAGCGCGAGCTGCTCGAGGAGTTCGAGGCGGAGAGCCACAAGGGAACCAGCCCCGAAAGCACGGGTTTCTTTGCGCGCGTCAAAGATTTCTTCGAGGGAAAAAGCGGCTGAGGCCGGCCTTTGAGCCTGCGATGCCGTCATTTGCGGAGGTGACATGAGCCTGTCGTCGACGAAGCTGCTGTTCATGGCCGGCAGTGCGCGCGAGGCGTCCTACAACAAGCGCTTAGCGCGTCTCGGCGCGCAGATCGCGGAAGCCAACGGCCTCGCGGTGACGTTCGCCGATCTCGGCGACTATCCGATGCCGCTTTACGATGCGGATCTGCAGGCGCTCGATGGCATCCCCGAGAATGCGCTCAAGCTCGAAGCGCTGATGAAGGTGCACACGGGCATCTTCGTGGCCTGCCCCGAGTACAACGCCTCCATCACGCCGCTGCTCAAGAACACGCTCGACTGGATCAGCCGGGTGCGCATCGAGGGCGAGGAGCCGCTCGCCGTGTTCAAGACGCGCGTGTTCGCGCTGGGCTCGGCCTCGCCGGGGGGCATGGGCGGACTGCGCGGCCTCAATGCCGTGCGCGCCGTGCTCGAGCTGGGGCTCAACGCGCTCGTTCTCCCCGATCAGTTCGCGGTGCCGAAGGCGGCCGAGGCGTTCGAGGACAACGGCCACCTCAAGAACCGTGCGCAGCAGGAGAACTTCAAAGCCCTGATCGAGAAGCTTGCGCGCGCGGCCCATGTGCTGCATGGCCAGTCCGCGACCTGACGGGAGGGCAGCCGCGATGATCCGGACGAGGCCGACGAGGAAAGAGCGCCGTTTCGCCGCGCCTTCGCGTTTGCGCGTGACCTCTGCCGCGGGGTCTTGCCGGCGGTGGGGGCGTTCTGCCACTCTGGCCCGCTCGCCGGCCCGGTTCGCCGCCCGCGCGAGCGTCTCTCGTTGTTCGTTCCATCCTCAGGTCTGAGCCCAGCACCATGAGCACGGCCGCCCAAGATCATCTGATCGTCGCCCTCGACATGCCGACCCTCGAGGAGGCTCGGCGCCTCGTCGGCGAGCTCGGCGAAACCGTCTCGTTCTACAAGGTCGGGCTCGAGCTTCTGTTCGCCGGCGGGCTCGACCTCGCGCGCGACTTGCGGCGCCAGGGCAAGCGCGTGTTCCTCGACATGAAGCTGCTCGACATCGGCAACACGGTCGAGCGGGCGGTGGCGAACGCGACGGAGCTCGACGTCACGTTTCTCACCGTGCACGGGCACGATCTCAAGACGCTGCGCGCGGCCGTGTCGGGGCGCGGCAATGGCAAGGTCAAGCTGCTCGCCGTCACGGTGCTGACCAACCTCACGGCCGAGGACATCCACCAGCAAGGCTCGCAATTCACGCCCGCCGAGCTGGTGCTCCGGCGCGCGGAGCTGGCTTATGCGGCGGGTTTCGACGGCGTGATCGCTTCCGGACAGGAGGCGCGGCGCATTCGCGAGGCGACGGGGCCCAAGTTCCTGATCGTCACGCCGGGGATCCGCCTGATCGGCAGCACGACGGACGACCAGGAGCGCGTGATGACGCCCGAGAATGCGATCGCCGCCGGCGCGAACCATATCGTCGTCGGCCGCCCCATCACGCAGGCGGACAATCCGAAGGCGGCGGCCGAGAAATTTCTCGAGTGCATCGGCGAGGCGCTGGCCAACACGCACTCCGGCACGCCGCACTGATCGGACCACCGCACCGCAACATCATTCACCACAGCAGAGGGGAGGACGACATGCCCAAGGGCTATCTGATCGCGCATGCGGTCGTGACGGACGCCGAGAAGTGGGGCCAGTACGTCGCCAAGTCGAAGATCGCGCTCGACAAATACGAGGGCCGTCCGATCGTGCGCGGAGGGCAGTGTGAGATCGTCGAGGGCAACGGTACGCAGCGCAACGTCGTCCTCGAGTTTCCGAGCTATGCGCAGGCGCTCGGCTATGTGAAAAGCCCGGAGTATGCCGAGGCCAAGGCGCTGCGGGCGGGTGCCGGAACGATCGATATGACGATCGTGGAAGGCATCTGATCGATCCGCTCTCGGATTTTTTTGCCGTGGTTCGGTCGTATTTAGGGCCGGATAAGCGCGCAATCCCGGCTTGTCCGAGCCAGAATCTGAGGTCACACTTCGTTAACCATTCCCACCGCAGGATTGGTTACGGAGCGAGCCATGACCAAATTCTTGTACCATGTCGAAGATCATTTCGATGCCCTTGCGGAGACTCAGCGCTCGGCGTGGGTGAGTTCAGCGTACAAGATGTTGCGGGCCGTTTTCGGGTTCGCCGGCGATCTCATGCGCTGCCGGCTCGATCTCGCCCGCTGAGTGACGCGACAGCACCCATGATCGGCCTCGCGGCCGATCCCGGGCGCCGGGGCCCACGTGGCCTCAGGCTCTCTTTTCGATCCGGTTTCCAAGACGGCCGGGCCGGCATAATCTTTCCCCCATCCATATTCTGATTTCCGGACGGCCCCATGCCTCACGTTCCGACCGGCGCCGGCCGCACGCCTTGGCGCGTGTCGGTGCTGACGCTGTTTCCTGAGATGTTTCCCGGGCCGCTCGGCGTCTCGCTCGTCGGGCAGGCGCTGGCGGCTGGGATCTGGACGCTGGGGCTGCATCAGATCCGCGATTTCGGCCTCGGGCGCCATCGCGCTGTGGACGATACGCCGGCGGGCGGCGGCGCCGGCATGGTGTTGCGGGCCGACGTGCTCGCGGCGGCGATCGATGCCGCGCGCGCGGGCGATGGCGATCTGCCGCTCTTCTACCTGTCGCCGCGCGGCCAGCCGCTCACCCAGGCACGCGCGCGGGCGTTGTCGCAAGGGCCGGGCGTGATGCTGCTGGCCGGGCGCTTCGAGGGCATCGACGAGCGTGTCATCGCCGGGCGCGCCATCACGGAGATCTCGATCGGGGATTACGTGCTGTCGGGCGGCGAGCTTGCCGCGATGGTGATGATCGATGCGTGCGTGCGCCTGCTGCCGGGCGTGCTCGGGGCGGAGGAGAGCCTGACGCACGAGAGCTTCGAGGATGGGCTGCTCGAATATCCGCAGTACACCAAGCCGCGCGTCTGGGAGGGGCATGAGACGCCCGAGGTTCTCCTGTCGGGCGATCACAAGAAAATCGAGGCCTGGCGGCGGGCGCAGGCGCTTCGCCTGACTGAGGACCGGCGGCCCGATCTCCTGGATCCCAGGGTGCGGCCGAAGCCGCTGCCCTGAGCCCGAGCCGCTTCGCATCTTGCGCGGACGGGGCTCCCTGTGCAGCTTGCGGATCCGGGATGCGGCGTGACGGAAAGGGCGGGAGACGATGGCGGTGGAACAGACTTTGGCCGGCCTCGACCATGCCGTCGCCCTGCTGACGGCGACCGTGGTCGCGGTGCCGCTGTTCCGCAAGCTGGGCCTCGGCTCGGTGCTTGGCTATCTCACGGCTGGCCTGATCGTCGGGCCGTTCGGCTTCGGCCTCGTCTCCGATCCCGTCGGCGTGCTGCACATCGCCGAGCTCGGCGTCGTGATGTTCCTGTTCATTATCGGCCTCGAGATGAAACCCGCGAAACTGTGGGCGCTGCGTCGCGACATCTTCGGCCTCGGCCTCGTGCAGGTGCTGACCTGCGGGGCGCTGCTCTCTGCGGCCGGCATTCATTTCGGCGGGCTCTCCGTGCCGGTGGCGGTGATCGCGGCCATGGGCTTCGTGCTCTCGTCCACGGCAGTCATCATGAAAATGCTCGACGAGCGCGGAGAGGCGGCGACGCCGGCCGGGCAGCGCGCCGTCTCCATCCTTCTCCTGGAAGACCTCGCGATCGTGCCGCTCCTCGCGCTCGTCGCGGTGTTCGCCGCCCTCGATGGCCGGGTGGCGGAGGCGGAGCCGTCGGTCTGGGCGAGCGCCGCGTTCGGCCTTGCGGCGCTGGCGAGCGTCGTTCTCGCCGGGCGCTGGCTGCTCAATCCGCTGTTCGGCCTCGTCGCGAGGCTCGGCGGGCGCGAGACGATGCTGGCGGCCTCGCTCATGGTCGTGCTCGGGGCCGCGCTCGTCATGCAGTGGGGCGGGCTCTCGATGGCGATGGGCGCGTTTCTGGCCGGCGTGCTGCTTTCCGAATCCGCGTTCCGCCATCAGCTCGAGGCCGATATCGATCCCTTCAAGGGGCTGCTGCTCGGCCTCTTCTTCCTCAGCGTCGGCATGTCGCTCGATCTCGCGCTCGTTCTGCGCGAGTGGGGGCTGATCCTTGTCGGCGTCGTCCTGTTCATGGCGACGAAGGCGGCCGGCATCTTCCTGATCGCGCTTCTGTTCCGGGCGACCTGGCGCGAGGCGGCGCTGCGTGCGGCGCTGTTCGCGCAGGGCGGCGAGTTCGCTTTCGTCCTCTACTCGGCGGCGTTGACGGCCGGCGTTTTCGATCCGCGCACCGCGGCGGTTATGAACGCGATCGTCATCCTCTCGATGGCGCTGACGCCGCTCATCCTCGCCGGCTTCGATCGCCTGATGCCGAAGGCGCCGGTCTCGTTCGAAGGCGTGGAGGCGGCCAACGGCCTCAAGAACCGCGTGCTCATCATCGGCTTCGGACGCTTCGGCCAGCTCGTCAGCCAGCCGCTGCTCGCCCGCGGCGTCGACGTCTCGCTGATCGAGATCGACGTGGACATGATCCGGGCTGCGCGCAACTTCGGCTTCAAGGTTTACTACGGTGACGGGACGCGTCTCGACGTGCTCAGGGCCTCGGGCGCGGAGACGGCCGAAGCCATCCTCGTCTGCGTCAACGATCCGGTGGCGGCGGACCGGATCGTGGAGATCGTGAAGTCGGAGTTCCCGGTCGCGAAGCTGTTCGTGCGGTCGTTCGATCGCGGCCATACGCTGCGCCTGATCGAGGCGCGCGTCGATTATCAGATCCGCGAGACATTCGAATCGGGCCTTGCCTTCGGCCGGGCGGTTCTCTCGGGGCTGGGGTTCGATGCCGTGGACGTCGAGGAGACGATGCGGGACGTGCGCAAGCGCGACGAGGAACGATTGGCGTTGCAACTCGTGGGCGGGGTCACGGCCGGGCGCCAGCTTCTGCGCGGCAATATGGCGACGCCCGAGCCCGAGCCGTTCACGGCGCCGAAGACCAAGGCGCAGCCCTTAAGTCCGTCCACGGCCGAGGTGATGGACGAGGATGAGCCTCCGCGGCCGCCCGGGCCGCCTCCGGCCCCGTGATCCGGTCGCATGAGGCAGGGTGGGCCGGCTGCCCGGTGCGGTGCCGGTCCTCTCGACAGAACCGCGCAATTCGGCTATAGCGCCGCCAACACTTTCCCCCATCGAGGGTTGCTCCCAAGGAGCCGCACGAGCCGTGCGCGCGGACCACAGGTCCCGGCGCAGCTCCTCTGCATTGAAATATAAAGAAAAAGGAACGACGATGAACATCATCCAAGAGCTCGAGCGCGAGCAGATGAATGCCGTGCTCAAGACCCGCACCGTGCCGGAATTCAGCCCCGGCGACACCGTCAAGGTCATGGTGAAGGTCATCGAAGGCGAAGGCGCCAAGCAGACCGTCCGCCTGCAGGCCTACGAAGGCGTCGTGATCGCCCGTTCCGGCGGCGGCATCAACGAGAGCTTCACGGTTCGCAAAATTTCCTACGGTGAGGGCGTGGAGCGCGTGTTCCCGATCTACTCGCCGTACATCGCCGAGATCGAGGTTCTCCGCCGCGGCAAGGTGCGCCGGGCGAAGCTCTATTATCTCCGTGGCCGCCGTGGCCGCGCTGCCCGCATCTTCGAGCGCACGGACGTGCGCGCCCGTCGCCTCAACGCCGCCTGGAAGGGCTTCAAGAAGCCCAAGGGCGAGGCCGACGATCTGACGCGCATCAAGGGTATCGACGCGGATCTCGCCGCGCGCCTCAAGACGATCAACTGCTACAAGTTCGAGCAGGTCGCCAACTTCTCCGACGAGGATATCTCCAACGTCGACGAGATGCTGAAGCTCAATGGCCAGGTCGAGCGCGACAACTGGGTGGGCGAGGCGCAGAAGCTTCTCGCCGAGGCGTCCGCCGCCGAGGTTCCGGCCGAGGACGGCGAAGCCAAAGCCTGAGCGCGTCCGCGCCGGCTCGGGCCTTGCGCCCTGGGGTTGAATGGGCGGCAGCACCTTCTTAGGGCTGCCGCCTTTTCCTTTTGCAGCTCCGTGGATAAAGCCTGCGCGGCGTGCCGGCGCTCCGCGCCTCGGCCGTTGCGCGGAGAGCGAATTGGACTACATTCGTTTTTTGCGATGTGGCCTGGGGCTTTTCTTGCGTTCCGGGCGATCCTTTCAGCCCCGTCTCTCGGATCCAGGCACCGGCAAACCCCATGACCGACATCGAACTGAGCGGAAGCGACCTGCGCGAAGCGGGGGCCATCAAGAAGCATGGCCCCGAGGCGTTCGCCGCGATGCGCAAGGCGGGCCAGCTCGCGGCGGCCGCGCTCGATCTGCTCGCGCCCTACGTCAAACCCGGCGTGACGACGGAGGAGCTCGACGCGCGGGCGCTGGCGTTCGCCTGCGATCACGGCGCCGTTCCGGCTCCGCTCAACTACCGCGGCTTTCCGAAATCGATCTGCACGTCGATCAACCACGTCGTCTGTCACGGCATCCCGGGGCCGAAGCCGCTGCGGGAAGGCGACATCATCAACATCGACGTGACGCTGATCGTCGATGGCTGGCACGGCGACACCAGCCGCATGTATGCAGTCGGCGCCATCAGCCGGCGCGCGGAGCGGCTGATCGAGGTGACCTACGAGGCGCTGAAGCGCGGCATCGCCGAGGTGAAGCCCGGCAATACCGTGGGCCACATCGGCGCGGCGATCCAGGCCTACGCGGAGGGCGAGCGCTGCAGCGTGGTGCGCGACTTCTGCGGCCATGGCCTCGGGCGCCTGTTCCATGACCGGCCGAACATCCTGCACTATGGCGAGGCGGGCGAAGGCGCGGTGCTGGAGCCCGGCATGCTGTTCACGATCGAGCCGATGATCAACCTCGGCAAGCCGCACGTGAAGGTGCTCTCCGACGGCTGGACGGCGGTGACGCGCGACCGCGAGCTCTCGGCGCAGTTCGAGCACACCGTCGGCGTGACGGAGACGGGCGTCGAGGTGTTCACGCACTCGCCGGCCGGTCTCGAATGGCCATCTGCACCCAAGGGCTGAACGGGGCAGGCGATGCAGCATCCCGGGGCGCGAGACGCGAAGATGCCTGCTCAAGATCCTCCGCCCGACGACGCTCCGGAGCAGGGCTCCTTTCTCGAAGCCGCCCAGCCGCTCTATACCGGCCACCGCCAGCGCCTGCGTGAGCGGTTCCGCAAGGCGGGCGGGGAGGCGCTGCCGGATTACGAGCTTCTCGAGATGGTGCTTTTCCGCGCCATTCCCCGGCGCGACACGAAAGGGCTCGCGAAGCGTCTGCTCGCCCGCTTTGGCACGTTCGCCGAGGTCGTGAACGCGCCGGACGCACGCCTCAAGGAGGTTCAGGGCGTCGGAGAGGCGGTCGTGACCGAGATCCGTCTCATCCGTGCGGCGGCGCTGCGGCTCATGCGCAGCGAGATCTCCTCGGCGCCGGTGCTCTCGTCGTGGACGCAGGTGCTCGAATACCTGCTCGCGGCACAAGGCTTCGAGCATCGCGAGATCTTCCGCATCCTCTTCCTCGACAAGAAGAACCGGCTGATCGCGGACGAGGTGCAAGGGCAGGGCACTGTCGATCATACGCCGGTCTACGTGCGCGAGGTCGTCAAGCGCGCGCTCGAACTTTCGGCGACGGCGATCGTTCTCGTCCACAACCATCCCTCGGGCGATCCGACGCCCTCGCGTGCCGACATCGACATGACGCGGATGATCATCGAGGCGGGGCGCCCGCTCGGCGTTCTGGTGCACGATCATGTCATCGTCGGGCGATCGGGATATGCGAGCTTCAAGGCAATGCGGCTCATATGAGGAGCAGGGCCGGACGTGACGACGTTCTACGACCGGAAACTCAGGAGACCTCCGGTCTCGCTTGCAGGGTTGCCGCCCGCCGAAGCGGGTGATCAGGCGTTCGATCTCTTCTGCACGCCGCGGCTCTCCTCGCGGCGGAGCCCGGACCATGCGTTGCTCGCGGAGCGCGCCCGCTTTCATCTGCGCCATGCGGAGTGGGTGCGGCTCAAGACCACCGAGGGCGATGTCCAAGCCTACGTGTTCGACGACGGAGACGGCGCGCCGCGCGGCAGCGTCCTCATCGCGCATGGCTGGACGAGCGAGGCGTCGTTCATGGCCGTGTTTGCCGAGCAGCTTCGCCGGTCGGGGTTCCGCGTCGTCGCTTTCGATCAGCCGGCGCACGGCCGCAGCGGGAAGGACCGTGCGAGCCTCATCGATTGCTCGCGGGCGCTTCTGCAAGTGGCCGAGGCGCTGGGGCCGATCCGGTTCGCCGTCGCCCACTCCATGGGCGGCCTGGCGTTGCTTCTCGTCGGCGAAGGGAGGGCGCCGATGGCGCGGGCCTATCCGTTCGAGCGCTACGTGCTTGTGTCCGTTCCGAATGCCTTTAGCGCCATCACGCAGGAGTTCGTGGCCGAGACGCATCTCGTGCCGGCGGCAGCGCGTGCATACGAGCGCCGCATCGAGCGCATCGCCCATCGCGACATCGCCTCGTTCACGACCGCGAGCCTTCTTGCGGCGACGGGCCGGCCCGCGCTTGTTCTGCACGCGCGTGACGATGCGGAGGTGGGGTTCTTCCACGCCGAGGAGATCGTGGCGACGTGTCCCAAGGCCGAGCTCAAAGCCTTCGACGGGCTCGGGCACCGGAATATTCTGTTTGCTCCGCCCGTAATCCGGGCTGCGATTTCCTATCTGAGCGAGGATTGAGGGACGCGCTTTGCCCGGTGCGTCTTCAGAACGCGAGGGCTCGCGCTCCGCGTCCCTCTTGCTTATATGAGGGCAGCCGCGCGTGCCGGGAGTCGTCCCGGCTTTTTCGAGAGCGGATCCTCCGTCATTTTCCGCCGGCGCTGAGAAGGGGCATCATGAGCACAGTCAGACACGAACGCGTCATCATCCTCGGCTCGGGGCCGGCCGGCTATACGGCCGCCATCTACGCCGCCCGCGCCATGCTGAAGCCGCTCGTTATCCAGGGCAACCAGCCCGGCGGGCAGCTCACCATCACGACCGACGTCGAGAACTATCCCGGCTTCGCGGACGTCATCCAGGGGCCATGGTTGATGGAGCAGATGCGCGCGCAGGCCGAGCACGTCGGCACCGAGATCGTGATGGACATGATCGTCAAGGTCGATCTCAAGCAGCGGCCGTTCCGGCTCGAGGCCGATTCCGGGGATGTCTATACGTGCGATGCGCTCATCATCGCGACGGGCGCGCAGGCGCGCTGGCTCGGGCTGCCAAGCGAGGAGGCGTTCAAGGGTTATGGCGTCTCGGCCTGCGCGACGTGCGACGGCTTCTTCTACAAGGGCAAGGAGGTCGTCGTCGTCGGTGGCGGCAACACGGCCGTGGAGGAGGCGATCTTCCTCACCAACTTCGCGAGCAAGGTCATCGTCGTGCATCGGCGCGATCATTTCCGCGCGGAGAAGATCCTGCAGGATCGCCTGTTCAACAATCCCAAGATCGAGGTCGTCTGGGATAGCGCGATCGCGGAGATCGTCGGCACGGAGGCGCCGCGGGCGGTTGCGGGCGTGCGTCTCGAGAACGTCAAGACGGGCAAGATCACGGAGCGCAAGGTCGATGGCGTCTTCATCGCCATCGGGCACGCGCCGGCAACGGAGCTGTTCAAGGGCCAGCTCGACCTCAAGCCGTCCGGCTATCTGATCACGGCGCCGGATTCGACGGCGACGTCCGTGCCGGGCGTGTTCGCGGCGGGGGACGTGAAGGACGACGTCTACCGGCAGGCCGTGACGGCGGCCGGCATGGGCTGCATGGCCGCGCTCGAAGCCGAGCGCTTCCTCGCGCACGAGACGGTGACGGCTGCGGCGGCCGAGTAACGGCTGCCTCTCTCACTTACGTACGGCTGCCACCGACGTTCCCCTCCCGGTGACGGGAGGGGAAGAGGCGGGCGTGGGTCTGGCTCAGAACTTGTAGGCTACGACCTTGTTGTCCATCATCATCGGGATGATGACGGTGCGGGAGGCGGAGATGAAGCCGATATCCGCCGAGCCCTGGCTGAGCGAGAGACGCTCCTTCACCTCGCCCGAGCGCTTGATCTGGAGCAGCTTGCCCGCGACCCAGTCGGAAACGAGATAGGAATCGGCGTCGAACGGCTCGATGCCGTCCAGGTTGCCGACCGGCTTGCCGTCGCCGAGGTTGGAGATCGCCTTGTCGGCCAGGTTGACGGCCAGCAGGTGGCCGGGCGTCTTGGTCGAGAAGTTCGCCTCCATGGCGCCCCAGGCGGCGACGATCAGCTTGTCGCTCTCGACGAGGAGACCGTTCGGGTTCTGGAGTTGGTCGCTCTCGAGCCATTTCTCGAAGGTGCCGTCGGAGAGGCGCCAGATCGCGTTGCCCGGCCAGTCGGACGTGTAGATGCGGCCTTCGCTGTCCGACGCGACGTCGTTCAGGATCTTGGCGCCGGCGGCTTCATGGCGCGCCACGATGGCGCCGGTCGTGACGTCGATCTCGACGAGCTTGTCGAGGTCGGCGACGTAGAGCTTCGTCCCATGCAGCGCGAGGCCCTTCGGCGCATCGAGGCCCGTCACCCATTTCTCCGTCTCGAGCTTGCCGTCGAGGCCCAGCTTCGAGATGTAGCCGTTGCCGTCGCGGTCGCCCGCGTTGCCGGCGACGTTGCTGACGTAGATGGTCCCGCGCTCGGTGTCGGGGAGCGCGGATTCGGGGTTCTGGAAGCCCGTGGTGGATTCCCAGACCTTGGTCGGCTGATCCGATCCACCGCAGCCGGCGAGAAGGGCCGTCAGGGCAAGCACAGTCAGGGCGCTGCGTTTCATGGGATCTCTCTTCTCAAGTTTGTCGCGGGGTCTGCCGGCCGCCAATGCCTGCGGCCGACGCGGAAGGCTGGTCAGGTTATAGGTATTCGCCGGGGGGCTTTCCAGCGCGGCCCGCGTGCGACACCCTGTGCTGCTATGCATTTTCCGATGGCGAGGTGCGGTCAGGTATCGAATAATCGCAAGGCTGACGGACCGTGCGTGTGCGGTCGGTTTCGGCAACGCGGCAGGAGGCAATCTGTTCCCGCTGCTCCCTCTTTCGCGCTCGGATCGCCTCATGGATTGGGACAAGCTCAGGATCTTTCATGCGGCTGCGGCGGCGGGAAGCTTCACGCATGCGGGCGATACGCTCAACATGAGCCAGTCGGCGGTGAGCCGGCAGGTGTCGGCGCTCGAGCGGGATCTCAAGGTTCCCCTGTTCCACCGGCACGCGCGTGGCCTCGTGCTGACCGAGCAGGGCGAGCTGCTGTTCGGCACCGTGGCCGAGGTGATGAGCAAGCTGCAGACGGCCGAGACGCTCCTCGCGGATACGGCGACGAAGCCCTCCGGGCCGCTCTGCGTCGGGGCGCCCGTGGGGCTCGGCACGGTGTGGGTATCGCAGCGGCTGCGCGAGTTCATGGATCTCTACCCCGAGATCCGCATCGAGCTGATGCTCGACGACGACCAGGTCGACATCGCCATGCGGGCGGCGGACGTGGCCATCTGGACGCGCGAGCCGGAGCAGCCGGACCTCATTCGCCGGCCGTTGTTCTCGGCCCAGGTGCGGCCGATGGCCTCCACGAAGTACACGCGCCGTCATGGCGTGCCGGAGACGTTCGCGGATCTCGACAATGGCACCCACCGCATTCTCTCCTACAGCGGCCTGCCGCCGCAACTCCTGCCGGCCATCAGTTGGCTCGAGACGGCCGGGCGGGACGAAAAAGGGCCGCGGGAGGCCGTTTTCAAGACCAACAGCGTGGTGGCGATCAAGCATGCGGTGATGGCCGGGATCGGCATCGGGATGGTGCCGGACTATCTGATCAGCGCGCAGGACAGCGATCTCGTGCCGGTGCTCACCAAATGCGAGATGGAGCAGCCGAGCCTGCCGGTGCTGTTCGTCTATCCCGAGGAGCTCAAGACCTCGAAGAAAGTCCAGGTTCTCAGGGATTTCCTCGTCGCCAAGGGCCGGCAGTGGCGGGATTAGAGCCGGTTCGCTTTCCCCGGCCGTCCATTTAGGCCCCGGCCAGGTGATGGTGTCCGGCCGTCGCGCCGCGGGGCGGCGTTTCGGCCCGGCCCCTCGCTTATCGCCGCAGAGAGGCCGGCTGATTTGCAACTCGGTGCGCGAAACGCTATCTGATGCGGTCTCACCTTGAACATTGAGCCCGCACCATGGCCAAGACGCTGTACGACAAAATTTTCGACGATCATGTGGTGGATCGGCAACCCGATGGCACCTGTCTCCTCTATATCGATCGCCACCTCGTGCATGAGGTGACGAGCCCGCAGGCTTTCGAGGGGCTCCGCATGTCGGGCCGCAAGGTGCGGGCGCCGGAGAAGACGCTGGCCGTCGTCGACCATAACGTTCCGACCACCGACCGCACCAAGGGCATCGCGGACGAGGACAGCCGCGTGCAGGTCGAGACGCTGGCCAACAATGCGCGCGATTTCGGCGTCGAGTACTACAACGAGCGCGACAAGCGGCAGGGCATCGTCCATGTCGTCGGGCCCGAGCAGGGCTTCACGCTGCCCGGCATGACGATCGTGTGCGGCGACAGCCACACCTCGACGCATGGTGCGTTCGGCGCGCTCGCGCACGGCATCGGCACGAGCGAGGTGGAGCACGTGCTCGCCACGCAGACGCTCGTGCAGAAGAAGGCCAAGAACATGCGCGTCACGGTGGACGGGGCGCTGCCCGCCCACGTGACCGCGAAGGACATCATCCTGGCGATCATCGGCGAGATCGGCACGGCGGGCGGCACCGGCTCGGTCATCGAGTATGCGGGCGAGGCCATCCGCGGCCTGTCGATGGAAGGGCGGATGACGGTCTGCAATATGTCGATCGAGGGCGGCGCACGCGCCGGCATGATTGCGCCCGACGAGAAGACCTATGCCTTCATCAAGGGACGCCCGAAGGCGCCCAAGGGACAGGCGTGGGACATGGCGCTCAAGTATTGGGACACGCTGGCGACGGACGAGGGCGCGCACTTCGACCGCGAAGTGCGCCTCGATGCCGCCAAGCTGCCGCCGATCGTCTCCTGGGGCACGAGCCCGGAGGATGTCGTCTCGATCGCGGGTAATGTGCCCAATCCGGCTGACGTCACCGACGAGAACAAGCGCGCCTCGATGGCGCGCGCGCTCGACTACATGGGCCTCACGCCCGGCACGAAAATGACGGACATCCCGCTCGATGTGGTGTGGATCGGCTCGTGCACGAACGGCCGCATGGAGGATCTGCGCGAGGTCGCGCGGATCGTCGAGGGCCGCAAGATCTCCAACCGGCTCGCCTATGCGATGATCGTGCCCGGCTCGGGCCTCGTCAAAGAGCAGGCCGAGGCCGAGGGGCTCGACGAGATCTTCAAGGCGGCGGGCTTCGAATGGCGCGAGCCCGGCTGCTCCATGTGCCTCGGCATGAACCCGGATCAGCTCAAGCCCGGCCAGCGCTGCGCTTCGACCTCGAACCGCAATTTCGAGGGACGGCAGGGCTACAAGGGGCGGACGCATCTCGTCTCGCCGGCGATGGCGGCGGTGGCGGCCCTCGAGGGGCATTTCGTCGATATCCGCACCTGGCAGGCCTGAGGCATCCTCGGATCGTCGGGGTTCGTTGAACACTTGGGCGCCTTGGCGCCCTTGCACTCTCTTGCCCTGGGGCCGTGTCAAAGCCTATCTCTCCCGCTCGCAGGAGAGGTGCGCGGCACTTCTCCCAATTTGCGCGCGGGCTTCTGCCTCTTGGGCAGGACCGGGCCGCAAAACACTCAGAAGCGGGAGAGCGGGATGGCGACGGATTGGAGGACGGCGGCGGCGCCTTCGCTCGTGGACTTCGAGGTGATCGCGGCGGCGGCCTGGGAGCGGATCGAGCCCGAGTTCCGGGAGGTGTGCGGCGACCTCGTCATCCGGATCGAGGACTTCGCCCTCGACGAGGTGCTCGACGAGCTCGACATCGAGAGCCCCTTCGATCTCATGGGGCTCTATCAGGGCCTCAGCCTCGACAAGAAGAGTACGCTCGACGTGCCGCGCGAGCCGGACATGGTGTTTCTCTACCGGCGGGCGATCCTCGATTACTGGGCCGAAAGCGGCGAGACGCTGGGCGAAATCATCACGCACGTGCTCGTGCACGAGATCGGCCATCATTTCGGCTTTTCCGATGCGGATATGGAGGAGATCGAAGCCGAGGCCGTGCCTTAGGGGTGGCGTCGGCGGCTGGTCGGTGTGGCACGGGGCGCGTGCGACAGGATCCGGGGCTCAGGCTGGGCTCGGAATGTTAACTTTTGCGGACCATGCTGGCGGGACTGGGGAATTTGCCGATGGCGCCGCTCTTGCGACGCGCAAGACTTGTGCGACACAACAAAAATCCGGAGCGTGGTCCGATCCGAGTTTCCTCGGGGCGGGGGATGCTCTAGAGGTCGAGATCGAGACCGTCCCCGATGGGTGACGCTTTTCAGGGGTGCCCTTGATTTTGTGGGGGATTCGGCGGCGTTCGTGTAGGAATTTGGGGTAGGGCCAGAAGGTCGCAAGCGACCGGCCCGGGCCCCTTGGGTGCGATGAGCCTTTGCGGCAGTGTGTGGAGTGAAAGGGTGGCGATGCCTCGTCGTCGCGAGTTTCGATCGTCCGGGTGGATGGCTTTTGGCCTTGGCGTGCTGGTGCTTCTCTCGCCTGCTGCGCGCGCGGAGGACGTGCCGACGCCCGAGGAATATGCCGAGCATGTGGGGGGCGATGCGCATGTGCTCGCGCCGGGCGAGCTCAAGCTCGATGGGCGCCAGCAGATCTGCGGCCAGCGCCCGACCGTGATCGACAGCCAGCTCGACGACTACGGCGCGGCCTATCCCGGGTTCCTCATTCTCAACCCGAGGTTGCTTTCCAAGGTTTCGACCCCCGTCAAGCTCTGGATCTTCGCGCACGAGTGCGGACACCAGTTCCGCGGGCCCGATGAGGAGACGGCGGACTGTTTCGCCGTGCAGCGCGGACGGCGCCAGGGGTGGCTCGACGAAGCGGGCCTCGAGGAGGTCTGCGCGTTCATCTCCCCTGCGAAGGGCGACAGCATGCATTTCGCGGGCTCGCACCGGTGCGCCTACATGCGCCAATGCTTCGCCGATCCCTCGATCCGTTGAGGTTGGCCCGCCGACTGCCGTGGCGGTGACGGAGTTTCGGGAGGGGTGACTTGTCCCCGCCGGCAAAGGGCGGCGTAGGCTCGCTGAGCCCCGTCAGCTTTTCCCCGGCCCCGATGCAGCTTCAGGACTTCCCCAGACGGTGTCTCGCCATTGCGGAGACGATCTCGCGGTGGGCGGGCGCGCTCGGTGCGCTCGACGAGGAGCGGCGCGCCAAGGTCGCCGGCTACGCCGAGGCGGTGGCCGATACGCTCGCCCGGGCCTCGGCCTCCGCGAGCCGGCTCGCGGCCGACCCCGGTGACAAGGCCGCCCAGCGAGCGCTGGTGCGCGAGGTCGGCCGGATCGGCGGCTATCTCGAGACCTTGGTCGGCGTGCTACAGCACCATCTTGACGGACGAAAGCTGGCTGGCGTTAAAAGGCGTCTCGAACAGCTCGGGCCCGGCCGGAGGGGCCTCAGAGCCGCCCATTCCATCCGGATCGACCGCCTGCTCGCTGCCGAGGGTTATTTCAGGGCGCTGGCCGACAGCCTGCGGACCTGAGTCCGTTAACGGGCCAGGCGAGTGCTGCCGCACAGAATTCAGGAGACGAGACCTCCCATGCAGAAGTTCACCACGCTCACGGGCATTGCCGCACCGTTTCCGCTGCGGAACGTGGACACTGACATGATCATCCCGAAGCAGTTCCTGAAGACGATCAAGCGCACGGGGCTCGGCAAGGCGCTCTTCTACGAGCTGCGCTACGATCAGGCGGGCAACGAGGTTGCCGATTTCGTGCTCAACAAGCCGGCCTATCGGAAGGCCGAGATCCTCATCGCGGGTGAGAACTTCGGCTGCGGCTCCTCGCGCGAGCATGCGCCGTGGGCGCTTCTGGATTTCGGATTCCGTTGCGTCATCGCGCCGGATTTTGCCGATATCTTCTTCAATAACTGCTTCCAGAACGGGATTCTGGCCATCAAGCTGCCGCAGGAGCAGGTGGACAAGCTTCTCGACGATGCGAGCCGCGGTGCCAACGCGACGCTGTCGGTGGACCTCGAGGCGCAGGAGATCCGCGGGCCGGACGGCGGCGTGATCCGCTTCGACATCGATCCGTTCCGCAAGCACTGCCTGCTCAACGGGCTCGACAACATCGGCCTCACGCTCGAGAAGGAAAAGGCGATCGCGGATTTCGAGCAGAAGGATGCGGCGGCACGCCCCTGGGCGTGAGGCACGCGGTTCTCTGCTTTTTGTTGGGAACCGGCCGCGAATGGCCTGAAAATGGGCCGAGGTGGCCCGATTGCGCGAGAGTTTATCCCGCTTTTGATGGCTTCCGCGGCATGCGGGCGTCTCCGGATTGCCGAGTTGCAGACGAATATGTTAGGGGCTGAAGCGTTTTCCGCTCTGATGAGGACGGCCAATGCGAGGCAAATGGATCCTGGCCGCCGCATGGACGGCGATAATGATGCTCTGGTGCGGGCGAGCCCTCGCCGGCGGGCCGGCCCTGGTGTTCGATCCGTCTGACGGGCAGGTGCTTTACGCCGAGAACGCCGACGACCAGTGGCACCCGGCCTCGCTCACCAAGATCATGACGGCCTACCTCACCTTCGAGGCCCTGAAGACCGGCCAGCTCACGCTCGATCAACGCATTCCCTACAGCGCGCGCGCCCAGGCGCAGCCGCCGATGAAGCTCGGCCTGCATGTCGGCGCGACGCTGACGGTCGATCAGGCGCTGAAGTCCATCGTCATCAAGTCCGCCAACGACGTTGCGGTGATGCTGGCGGAGGCGATCGGCGGCTCGCAGCCGGGCTTCGTCTCGCTGATGAACCAGACCGCGCAGCGTCTCGGCATGACGCGGACGACGTTCGTCAACGCGAGCGGCCTGCCGGCACCGCTGCAGGTGACGACGGCGCGCGACCTCGCCAAGCTGGCGCGTGCGGCGATCAAGGACTATCCGCAGCACACGCCCTACTGGTCGATGTTCAACGCCAAGGTCGGCAGGATCCTCATCGGCAGCCACAACGGGCTTTTGAGCTCGTTCGAGGGCGCGGATGGCATGAAGACCGGCTTCATCTGCGATTCCGGCTTCAACGTCGTGGCGAGCGCGACGCGCGATGGGCGCCAGATCATGGCCGTGGTGCTCGGAGAGCCGACGAGTGCCAAGCGCACGCTGCGCGCAGCGAGCCTGCTCGAGCATGGCTTCGACACGTACGGTTGGAAGCGCCTGTTCCGGCCGGCGGACACGATCGATTCGATGGCGATCGACGATGCGGCGCGGCCCGTGACGAGCGTGCGCAGCACGGTGCTCTCGTTCGAATGCGGCACGGCGGCGCGCAGGATGCCGCGCAAGGTGATCGCCAAGAAGAAGACCCGCAAGCCTGGAAACACCGAGGCCAAGACGACCGCACCTCCTGGCGCGCGCAAGGACAAGGTGACGGCCGGGGCGCCAGCCGGGAAGGTGCAGTAGCGCCCCACGGACGCGGTGACTCGGCCGAGATGATCCTACCGTTAACGCTCCGGATCTCAGGCTGGGACATCAAGCTGGGACAGTCGCGCCGCCAGGCGCTCCTCCTCTGCGATATTGGGACGATTTTCGTGCTCTGCGGGGCGGACGACGCATGAAAATTCGGAGGAAATTCGGATCTGGCGCGGCTCGACGCGGTTGGCTTCGATCTTGCGTTTCGGATGGCGCAGTCGTTCGAGGTCGTTCCATGCACCGCTCGCCTATCCGTAAAAGAGACGAAATCGCCGTCATCCATGACGCCGAGCTGATGGCCGTCGTGCTGGAAGGACGGCATGGAACCTATGCGGCCGACGTGGCGGATTTCTTCTCCCTGCTGCATCGGCAGCTCGGCGATGCGACCCGCTCGCAAGCGTGGGGTGGCGTGGCGCGCATGGTGCGGCAGCGTGAGAACGTCCGCATGCTCGCCATTCAATGAGGCCGCCTTATTCGCCGTAGAGCACGACGGCGAGGCGGCGTGGGCCGTGGGCGCCTTTGACGATGCGCCCGCCGATGTCGCCGGTGCGGGACGCTCCCGAGACGAGATTGACGGCGCGGGGCCAGCGCGCGCCCGCGATGCGCTCTGTGAGGCGCGCGAAGGCGTCCTCGAAGGCGGGGACAATTGTCGCGCGGTCCAGCGCAACGATGTGAAGCTCCGGCAGGAAGGCGAGTAAGGCAGGGCTTGCCGGGCGCGACGTCAGCACCAGCGTTCCTGTTTCTGCAACGGCCGCGACCGCATGGGTCAGGGCGGCGGTGCCGTCTCCCAACGTGTCCTCGCGTGACCACGGTTGCGGGGCGCTCTTGCCGGACCAGTCGAGTGCGGTGAGACGCTCGTCGTCGCCGATGACGAGCCGCGCAGTGGGCGCCAGCGTTGCTGTCAACGCTGTGACGGCGGCCGGCAGCGCGCGGCGTGTCGGGATAGGCACGAGCTCGACGCCCTGGGCCTCGAAGCAGACGCGGAGGCGCGCCTCGCGAGCCTCGCCTTCGCAGCGGGCGAAGGCTGGCCGGAGATGGGCCGGCGGATGGCCGAGACGATGGGCGACGGTTTCGGCTCGCTCCGCCTCCTGTCTCGGATCGATGGCGAGGGCGGCGCGGATGCGGGTGAGGACAGGGTTATCGCTCATCGCGGCACCCCGCGCTGATGCTCCTGCCAGAGCTGCTGGAACGTGCGTCCCTGCGGCGCGGGGAAATCCCGCTTCGCGAGCCACGCCCGGGCAAAGGGGAGACGGTGAAAGGGCCTGCGGGCCGGCGCGAGCGCCGAGAGCGCGGCTACGGCGAAGCGGGCCGACAGGTGATAGAGGCGCGGGCGGCGCGCAAAGAAGGCCCAGGTGGCGAGGAGCGCGCGTTCGAGGTGCCGCGGCGGGGCCGACGTGAACGCCTCCGTGCGCCAGGCGCGATGCAGGCGCGTCAGCGGGATTTGGACCGGGCAGACCTCGTCGCACTTGCCGCACGCGGTGGTGGCGGCCGGCAGATCGCGGGCGGCTGCGAGTCCAAGGAAGGCGGGCGTGACGGCGGCGCCGATAGGGCCGGCGTAGACCCAGCCATAGGCGTGGCCGCCGATGGCGTTATAGACCGGACAGTGATTGAGGCAGGCGCCGCAGCGGATGCAGCGGAGCGCGTCGCGCATGCTGCTGGCCAGCATTTCGGTGCGGCCGTTGTCGATGATGACGATGTGGCATTCGCGCGGGCCGTCAGGATCGCCGGCCGCCTTGGGGCCCGTGAAGAGGGTCGTGTAGGCGGTCATCTCCTGGCCGGTTGCGGAGCGCGCGAGAAGGCGCAGCAAGGTCGCGAGGTCGGCGAGGGTGGGCACCACTTTGTCGATGGAGGCGAGCACGATGTGCGTAGGCGGGAGCTGGGCGGAGAGATCGCCGTTGCCTTCGTTGGTGACGACGACCGCTGAGCCGGTCTCCGCGACGAGGAAGTTGGCGCCCGTGATGCCGATGTCGGCGGCCAGGAACTTCTCGCGCAGGACCGCGCGCGCTTCGGCGACGAGCTGCTCAGGGGTTGCGAGATCGCGGTCGGAGGCGAGGTGGCGGTGGTGGTTTCGGAAATCGGCCTCCACCTGGTCCTGGCTCAGGTGGATGGCGGGCGCGATGATGTGGCTCGGCGTCTCGCCGCGGATCTGGACCAGATACTCGCCGAGATCGCTCTCGACCACGGCGATGCCCTGCTCCTCCAAGTGGCGGTTGAGGGCGATCTCCTCGGAGATCATGGATTTGCCCTTGGCGACGAGGCGGGCGCCGCGCTCCCGGCAGAGCGTGGCGATGAGGGTGCGGGCCTCGGCGCCCGTCTGGGCCCAGTGCACGCGCGCGCCGGCCGCTTCGGCCTTGGCGGCGAAGGCTTCGAGGTAGAGATCGAGGTGCGCGAGAGTGTGGTCGCGGATGTCGCGGCCGACGGTTCTGAGCGCCTCCAGCTCCGGCATGCGGGCCATGGCGCCGGCGCGCTGGGCGACGAGGCCGCCCGGCAATCCGGCGAGCGCCTTCGCGAGCTTGGCGTCCGCGATGGCGGCCGCGGCGTTGCTCTTGAAGGCGGCGGTGGCCGGGGTCATCGCGCGTCTCCTCCGGCAATGGGCGGATCGGTCGTCTCGCCCGCCAGCACCTCCGCGACGTGGCGGCACGGCAGCGCTCGTCCGGCCCGGCTCAGGCGTCCGGCGAGGCTCATGAGACAGCCGAGATCGCCGCCGGTGATGAGATCCGGCGCATCGATGGTGAGGTCCGCGATCTTGCGGTCGGCGATGGCGGTGGAGATGTCCGGATATTTGACGGAGAAGAGCCCGCCGAAGCCGCAGCAGGCCGTGACCTCCGCCGTTTCGACAAGCTCGAGCCCTTCGACGGCGGCCAGCAGGCGGCGTGGCGCGTCGCGGATGGCAAGCTCCCTCAGGCCCGAGCAGGCGTCATGATGGGCGACGCGGCCGTGAAAGCGGGCGTCGAGGGTCGTCATGCCGCGGACCTCGACGAGGAAGGTCGTCAGCTCGAAGACGCGGGCTGCGAAGGCGCGGACCTTCGCCTCGACGGCGCCGCGACCTTCGAACAGGGCCGGATAGTGGATGCGGAGCATGGCCGCGCACGAGCCTGACGGCGCCACGACATAGTCGAGCCCGTCGAAGCTTCGCACGGTCTGGAGTGCGAGATCGCGGGCGGCGGCCGCATCGCCGGCATTGTAGGCGGGCTGTCCGCAGCAGGTCTGCGCCTGCGGCACCACCACCGTGCAGCCCGCAGCCTCGATGAGGCGGGCGGCCGCGAACCCCACCGACGGGCGCATGAGATCCACGAGGCAGGTGACGAACAGGCCGACGCGCGGTGTCTCGGCGCTGCTTTGAGGACGGTCCACGGGGCGGCGCTCGGCACGTGTTGAGGGCGATGACGATCTTTGCCTTGGAGATTAGCGTGCCGGGCGGGGCGCCGCCACTCTGTTCCGGCGGTTCCTCGGATCCGAGATCTCCCGAAATGGCCGCGGACGGACGGCGGGCAGAAGGCGGCGATGCCGGTCGCGTGGCGCGTGCGGTTCGGTTATTCTCGTCTCGATCTGCGATGCCCGAGCGGCGGTGTCGCGACTAAGACACGGATGTCCTCGGAAGGAGCGCGCCACCATGACCACGATCGAGCTGCCGCTTCCCGATCCGGCCATCGTCGGGCGCCGCGAGGCGATCGTGCGCGATCTCGTCGCGCTTTGCGGCGTGGAGGCCGTGATCGCCGACGAGGACGGCCGGCGTGCGTTCGAGACCGACGCGCTCACCGCCTATCGCCGCCTGCCGCTTGCGATCGTGCTGCCGACGTCGACGGAGGCGGTGTCGGCGGTGTTGAAGTACGCGAAGGCCAACGGCATCCGGGTGATGCCGCGCGGAGCGGGCACGTCGCTCGCCGGAGGGGCGGTGCCGCTCGAGGACTCCATCGTCGTCGGCATCTCGAAGATGAACCGGGTGCTCGAGATCGATTTCCAGAACCGCTTCGCGCGGGTCGAGGCGGGGATTACGAACCTCGCGATCTCGGCGGCGGTGCAGGCCGATGGATTCTTCTATGCGCCGGATCCTTCGAGCCAGCTCGCCTGCACGCTGGCGGGCAACCTCGCCATGAACTCCGGCGGCGCGCACTGCCTCAAGTACGGCGTGACGACGAACAACGTGCTCGGCCTCAAGATGGTGACGATGGACGGCGAGATCGTGGAGATCGGTGGCGGCCATCTCGATTCGGAAGGGTACGATCTGCTCGCGTTCATCGTGGGCTCGGAAGGCCAGTTCGGCATCATCACGGAGGCCACCGTGCGCATCCTGCGCGCCGCGGAGGGGGCCCGGCCGATGATGATCGGGTTCGAGACGTCCGCCAAGGCGGGCCTCTGCGTGTCGCGTATCATTGCGTCGGGGATCATTCCGGTGGCGATCGAGTTCATGGACAAGCCCGCGATCGAGGTGTGCGAGGCGTTTGCGAAGGCGGGCTATCCGCTGGACGTCGAGGCGTTGCTCATCATCGAGGTCGAGGGCTCGGAGCAGGAGATCGCCGACCGGCTCGCCTACATCGCCGGCATCGCGCACGAGCTGAACCCCAAGGCGCTCGTCGTCAGCGGCTCGCCCGAGCAGAGCGCCAAGATCTGGAAGGGCCGCAAATCGGCGTTCGGCGCCATCGGCCGGATCTCCGACTATTACTGCATGGATGGCACCATTCCGCTCGCGCATCTGCCGCAGGTGCTGGAGCAGATCTCCGAGATCTGCGCCAAGGCCGGCCTCAAGGTGGCGAACATCTTCCATGCGGGCGACGGCAACCTGCATCCGCTCGTGATGTACGACGCCAACGTGCCGGGCGAGATGGAGAAGGCGGAGCGCGCGGGCGCGGAGATCCTGAAGCTCTGCGTCTCCGTCGGCGGATGTCTCACGGGCGAGCATGGCGTGGGGCTCGAAAAGCGCGACCTCATGCGCGTGCAGTTCTCGGAGGAGGATCTCGCCGTGCAGCTCCGCATCAAATCGGTGTTCGATCCGGACTGGCTCCTCAACTTCGGCAAGGTCTTCCCGCTCGATGCCATCGCTGCGGCCGTCGCGGGGACGGACGGCGCACGGGGCGGCAGCTCCGCGCCGCGTGCGCCTGTCGCGGCGTAAGGGGGCTTCCATGAGCGAGATCATGCGGCCCGCCACGGAGTGGGAGCTCAAGAGCATGCTGACGGCGCTCTCGGAGCGGGCGATCCCGGTCGAGATCCTGGGCTCGGGCTCGAAGCGCGGCGTGGGACGGCCCGTCGTCGCGCCCGTCGTAATGACGACGGCGGCCATGCGGGGCATCTCGCTCTACGAGCCGGCCGAGCTCGTGATGTCGGCCCGGGTCGGCACGCCGCTGTCGCAGGTGGAGGCGGAGCTTGCGGCACGCGGGCAGATGCTGCCGTTCGAGCCGATCGATCTCGGCGGCGTGCTGGGCACGGGGACGGGATTGCAGACGATCGGCGCCGTGTTTGCGGCCAACCTCTCGGGCGCGCGCCGCGTCGCGCTCGGGGCGGCGCGCGATTTCCTGCTCGGCGTGCGCGCCGTCAACGGCTATGGCGAGATCTTCAAGTCCGGCGGGCGGGTGATGAAGAACGTCACCGGCTACGACGTGGCGCGCGGCCTCGCCGGGAGCTGGGGCACGCTCGCCGTGCTCTCGGAGGTGACGTTCAAGGTGCTGCCGCTGCCGGACGACGTGCTGACGTTCGTCTATCCGGACCTGACCGACGATCTCGCGGCCGAGCTCATGTCCCTCGCTCTGACGGAGCCCTATGAGGTGTCCGGCACGGTGCATCTCTCCCCGGCGCTGGCGGGGCGGCTGGCGCACAAGGGGTTGCCCAAGGACGGGCGCGCGCTCACGGCCGTGCGGCTCGAGAATTTCACGCGCTCGATCACCTACCGCAAGCAGCGCCTGCGTGACGCGCTCAAGGCCTATGGCGATCCGATCGCGCTCGATCTCGAAAGCTCGCTCGCGTTCTGGGGCGAGATGCGCACGCTCTCCTTCTTCCCGCCGAACGGGACCCACCTCTGGCGCATCTCGACGACGCCGAGCCTCGCCGCCTCGCTGGTCGCGTCGGTGCGCCGGCATATGAAGGTCGAGGCGTTCTACGACTGGTCGGGCGGCCTTGCGTGGCTCGAGACGCCGGCCTCGGCGGATGCGGGCAGCGCCGACGTCCGCCGCGCGGTCGCGACCCACGGCGGGCATGCGACGCTGATCCGGGCGGACGAGGCGGTGCGGCGGACGGTCGAGGTGTTCCAGCCGCTGGGGCCGGCCGTGGACCGCATCTCGCGGGGCCTCAAGCAGGCATTCGATCCCAAGGGCATTCTCAATCCCGGGCGCATGTACGCGACGATGTAAGGCGATGTAAGGTGTGCAACGGCTCGGGTGGGCAACGACGTAAGGCTCGACATCTCCGCGTCCGTTCTGCGAAAGAGTGACGATGCAGACCAACTTCTCCGCCAAAGAGCTTGCCGATCCGCGCGTGGCGGAAGCCGACCGGATCCTGAAGCGCTGCGTGCACTGCGGTCTCTGCACGGCCGTGTGCTCGACGTACGTGGTGCTGGGCGACGAGCGCGATTCGCCGCGCGGGCGCATTTATCTCATGAAGGACATGTTCGAGCGCGGCCGCGAGCGCGCGCCGAGCCCGCAGGTGCGCCACCATCTCGACCGCTGCCTCTCCTGTCTCTCGTGCATGACGACATGCCCAAGCGGCGTGGACTACATGCATCTCGTCGACGCGGCGCGCGTCGAGATCGAGCAGCGCACGACGCGTCCCTACAAGGATCGGATGCTGCGGGAGCTTCTGGCGTTCGTCATTCCCTATCCGCGCCGCTTCCGGCTGGCGGTGAGGCTCGCGCCCTTGGCGCGGCCGCTGATTCCGCTTCTCGAGCGGTTCGGCCTCAAGGAGGTGGCGGCGATGCTGGCGCTCGCGCCGCGTCCGGGCCGGATGCGGGACGGGCGCTTCGGCGGCCCGGGCGAAGCGCTGACGCATGGCCCGCGGCGCGCGCGCGTGCTGCTGCTCACGGGGTGCGTGCAGCCGGTGCTGCGCCCCGACATCAACGACGCCACGATCCGGCTCCTGGCGCGGCGGGGCGTGGACGTGGTGGTGGCGAACGGCGCGGGATGCTGCGGGGCGCTCGTGCATCACATGGGGCGCGAGGAGGAGGCGCTCGCGCATGCGCGGCGCAATGTCGATGCGTGGTCGAAGGAGATCGAGCGGGGGCAGATCGACGCGATCATCGTCAACGCGTCGGGCTGCGGCACGACCGTGAAGGATTACGGCCATATGCTGCGCCATGACCCCGCCTATGCGGCCGAGGCCAAGCGCGTCTCGGCGCTGGCGCGGGATATCTCGGAGTTCCTCTCCGACTATGAGCTCGGTGCGCCGGAACGCTGGTCGTCGCTGCGCGTGGCCTATCATTCGGCCTGCTCGCTGCAGCACGGGCAGCGCGTGGACGACGAGCCCAAGACGTTGCTCAAACAGGCGGGATTTGCGGTGGTGGATGTGCCCGAAGGTCACATTTGCTGCGGTTCGGCGGGTGTCTACAACATCCTCCAGCCCGAGATTGCCGGGCAACTCAAGAAGCGCAAGCTCGACAACATCCGCGCGACGCGGGCGGATGTCGTGGCGGCCGGCAACATCGGCTGCCTCACGCACCTCGATTCCGGCGAGGACGTGCCGTTCGTCCATACCATCGAGCTTCTGGATTGGGCCTATGGCGGCCCGGTGCCGCGCGGTCTCGAGCATTTGGCAGATCTCGTCACGGATGTTCCGCGTCCGCGGCGGAAGGTCGAGGAATTCATCGAGACCTGAGCGTCATGGACATGACACGCTTCATTCCTACATGAGCCGGCATGACCGAGAGAGCCTTGACCGATAGCGCGCGCCTGCCCTTCGATTGCCGTCACGACGGCGGACCCTTCGACATCATCGGCGACGTGCACGGGTGCGCTGGCGAGCTCGAGGTGCTCTTGGTGCGCCTCGGCTATCGCGTGCATTGGAGCGGCACGCCGCGGGACGTGCGCGTCGACGTCGTGCCGCCGAAGGGGCGGCGTGCGATCTTCGTCGGCGACCTCGTCGACCGCGGGCCGCGCTCGCCGGATACGCTGCGTCTCGTCATGGCGATGGTGGAAAGCGGGGCGGCCCTGGCCGTGCCGGGCAATCACGATATCAAGTTCGTGCGCTGGCTCGACGGCAAGGCGGTGGCCCCGACGCACGGCCTCGACCGGACCATCCAGCAGTTCGATGCGGAAACGACGGCCTTCCGGACGGCGGTGCGGACGTTCTTCAACCAGGCGCCGTTCCATCTCTGGCTCGACGAGGGGCGGCTCGCGGTGGCGCACGCGGGCATCAAGGAGGAGATGATCGGCCAGATGTCGGGCGAGGCGCGCCGCTTCTGCCTCTATGGCGAGACCTCCGGCGAGACGGACAAGCTCGGGCTCCCGATCCGCTATCACTGGGCGGCGGAGTATCGCGGGCGCACCGCCGTCGTCTATGGCCATACGCCGGTGCCCGATGCCGGCTGGGTCAACAACACGATGTGCATCGATACGGGGTGCTGCTTCGGCGGCAAGCTGACGGCACTCAGGTGGCCGGAGCGGCAGGTCGTTTCGGTCGCGGCCGAGCAGATCTATACGATGCCGGTGCGTGCGTTCGGGCATCCGCCTTTGCGGCCGGGTGCGCTGGTTTCGAGCGCATCGGATTAAGCTCGCAGATCACGTAACAGGCCCGATCCGCTTGAAGGTTCGTGAGTTCAGTTCGTCGTGACCGGCTGGGCGGCCGTCTTCTTCTCGGCTGGCGGCTCGGGGGCCGCCGTGCTGGCCGTCGTGTCGTGCGCGGGGCCGGCGTCCTTGCTGCGGTCCACGATCTTGGCGGGAATGGTGGGCGGCCTATTGCCGCCCGCCGTCAGCACCGTCTGGCAGTCCTCCGGGAGGTCGGCGAGCGTGATCTCGGGCTTCGGCGGGGCGGGTTTGACCGGCGGCTTCGGTTTCTGATCGGCGGTGACCGGCGGCTTCTTCGGTTTCGGCGCGACGCGCTTCAGCCAATCCTCGAGCTCCTTGTCGCAGCCGTCGCTCTCGGGAACGGGCGCCTGGGCGCGGCAGTTGGCCGAGCCGCCCGGGCAGCCGATGCGCAGGTGGAAATGGTAGAAGTGCCCGAAGTAGGGGCGCACCTTGCGCAGCCAGGTGCGGTCGGTGCCGGCCGCTTCGCAGAGCGCCTTCTTGAGCGCGGGGTGAACGAGGATGCGCTCGACCGCGTCGTAGGAGGCCGCGCGCTTGATGAGCTTGACCTGACCGTCGCCCCAGACCTTCGGGTTCACCTCTCCGGCGTTGCGCAGCATCGAGACGGCCGAGGTATCCTCGCGCTCGCGTCGGGTGAGCTTGCGGTCGGGCATCGGCGTCAGCCAGATGTCGACGTCGAGGCCCACCTGATGGCTGGCGTGGCCCGAGATCATGGGGCCGCCGCGGGGCTGGGACATGTCGCCGACGAGAAGGCCCGGCCATTCCTTCGCGGCGGTCGTCTCCCGCGCCAGGCGCTCGAGGAGGGCGACAAGCTTCGGATGCCCCCAGTTGCGGTTGCGGGAGAGGCGCATGACCTGCCAGCCTGGGCCATCGACGGCGAGCGGCTTGCCGCCGGCGAGGCAGCCGCGCGAATAGAACCCTACGGCGCGTGCGGTGAGGGGGGCCGGTGATTTCACGGTGCCGAAGAGCTGTTTGGCGGTGGGGACCGGTTTGCTCGGCTCTTGGTTGGCGGCCGATTTGGCCTCATGGGCGCCCTTGCCTTTGGCGGCTTTCGGGCCAGCGGCCTTGGCAGCCTTCGCTGCGGGAACGGCCGCTGCTTTGCCTTTCGGCGCGGGCCCCTTTGCGGGTTCCGTCACGGCGGCGGGGCGCGCGGCGGGTTTCGGAGGGGGTGGCGCGAGGACAGGCGACGGCGCGCCGGATGCCTTGGCCTTGGCGGCTTCGGCGGCCAACGTCGCAGGGCCGTGCCACGTGCGGGCCATCGGCTCTGCCGCGTCCGGCGCGTTTTCGCTCAGCGCAGGGGCGGCGAGGCCGACGAGCAGCACGAGCCAGCATACGGCGGATCGAATCGGCGGCATGCTCTCTCGCAGACTACGAGTGAGAACATCCTAGCCGGCGGGACGGCCAAATTGCGACAACGATTGGAAAATCGTGCGGAAATCATCGATGTTTCAGAGGATGATGCCGTGAAAGAGGAAGTCTCATGACGGATTTCATCCTGTCGGGACCTGCGGCGGCGGCCCATGTGGTGCTGCTCGCACATGGCGCGGGGGCGCCGGTCACGTCCGGCTGGATGGAGACAATGGCCGAGAAGCTCGGCGAAGCGGGACTGGCCGTTGCGCGCTTCAATTTCTCCTACATGGCGGCACGGGTTGAGACGGGATCGCGCCGACCGCCGCCGCGGGCCGAAGCGCTCGTGCCGGAGTACGAGGCGGCCGTCGCAACGCTTGGCGGACGTCTCGCCAAGGGTCAGACGCTGCTGATCGGCGGCAAATCGATGGGTGGGCGCGTCGCCAGCCTGGCCGCGCAGGATCTCTACGAGCGCGGCCGCATCGGTGGGCTCGTGTGCCTCGGCTATCCCTTCCACCCGCGCGGTGCGCCTCAATCGCTGCGCACTGCGCATCTGATGCGTCTTTCCTGTCCGACACTGATCGTGCAGGGCGCGCGTGATCCGTTCGGCACGCGGGAGGAGGTCGCGGGCTACGGCCTTCCCGCCGGCCTCCGCGTGGTATGGGCGCCCGATGGCGATCACGACCTCAAGCCGCGTCGCGGCTCCGGCGCGACGGCGGCCGGGAACATGAGGGCCGCGGCCGAGGCGGTGGCCGCGTTCGCGGCCGGGCTTCCTTCCGCGCGGTGAGGGCGCAGCCTGCGTTCGGGTGCGATGCAACACAAAAGGCGCGGCAACGGGCGTTAAGCATGGAAGCCGTGCGCGGCCCCCGCGCGGCGCCTGGTCACTTTTTCTTCCTCTCCATTCGCACTATGTTATGGAGAGGAGAGTGGATTTTATCCCTCTCTATCGTCTGACCGCATCGGCGCCGATCTGCGCATGCGCTTGCCGTGTCCCGGCTTTCCTGTTTCTGCCCAAGAGGCCTTGCTCCAGCTCATGACCACCAAGCTTGTCAAAACACCCGCTTGCGGGACCGCCCCCTCACGCGCCGAAGCCGAGGAGGCCGTGCGCACGCTGCTGCGCTGGGCGGGCGATGACCCCAAGCGCGATGGCTTGATCGAGACGCCGTCGCGGGTGGTGCGGGCGTTCGAGGAGTATTTCCGCGGCTATCGCGACGATCCCGAGGCCATTCTGCAGAAGACCTTCGAGGAGATCGAAGGCTACGACGAGATGATCGTGCTGCGCGGCATCCGTTTCGAGAGCCATTGCGAGCACCATCTCGCCCCCATCATCGGGCGCGCCTGGGTGGGCTATATCCCCGACGGGCGTGTCGTCGGCATCTCGAAGCTCGCCCGGCTCGTGGAGGCGTTCGCAAAGCGCCTTCAGATCCAGGAGAAAATGACCTCCCAGATCGCCAACGCGATCGAGCAGGTGCTGCGTCCGCAGGGCGTGGCCGTCGTCATCAAGGCCGAGCATCACTGCATGACCGCGCGCGGCATCCATAAGCCGGGAACCGATCTCGTCACCAGCCGCATGCTCGGCGTCTTCCGCGAGAACTCCATCACGCGGCAGGAATTCCTGTCGATGATCGACTAGGTCGCGACTGTTCTTTTCTCGATGTGCCCTCCGGTCCGGACCGGAGGGCGTTTTGTATTTGGAGCATTTTGCATGACGGCCGGAAAGACCGTTCTCATCACGGGCGCCTCGAGCGGCATCGGCCGCGTCACCGCGAACTATTTCGCCGAGAGGGGCTGGACGGTCGCGGCGACCATGCGCCGGCCTGAGGAGAGCGATCTCGCGGCCGGGCGGGCGAACGTGCATCTCTTCCGCCTCGATGTGACCGACCGGGCGTCCGTCGAGCAGGCGGTGGCGGAGATCATCGCCAAGCTCGGCGGGATCGACGTCGTCGTGAACAATGCGGGCTATGGCCTGATGGGGCCGTTCGAGGCGCAGTCCGACGCGCAGATCCGCCGCCAGTTCGAGACCAACCTGTTCGGCGTGCTCAACGTCATCCGCGCGGTGCTGCCGCACATGCGGGCGCGCCGGGCGGGGCGCATCATCAACGTCGGCTCGGCCGCGGGACGCATGACGTTGCCGCTCTATTCGATGTACAGCGCGACCAAGTGGGCGCTCGACGGCTTCTCGGAGGCGCTCTGGTTCGAGCTGCGCCAGTTCAACATCAAGGTGAAGATCATCGAGCCGGGGATGATCAAGACCGACTTCTTCGATCGATCGCGCGAGGTGGCGACGCAGCCGGGGCTCACGGACTACGACACGTTCGTCGAGAACGTGATGCCGAACCTGACCGCGTGGGAGGAAGCCGGCACGGATCCGGTGGTGGTGGCGCGCAGCATCTGGCGGGCCGCGACGGGCCGGTGGTGGCGGCTGCGCTATCATCCGAACGCGACGCTGGTGGTGTGGCCGCGCGGCTGGGTGCCGGGACAGCTCTACGTGCGCGTCGTCCGCCGCATCTTCAACGCGTGGTGAGATCCGCTCCACCGTAGTCCACGGCCACGAGATAGAGGCCTGCGGCGGGGGCGACGGGGCCGCAGGCGGCGCGATCTTTGGCGGCGAGGGCGTGGGCGAGATCCGCTTTGCTCCACTTGCCGGCGCCGACGAGCTTCAGGCTGCCGACCATCGAGCGGACCTGATTGTGCAGGAACGAGCGTGCCGAGGCGCGGATCTCGATGATCTCGCCTTTCTGGCTCACGTCGAGCCGGTCGAGCGTGCGGATCGGGGATTTGGCCTGGCACTGCGCGGCGCGGAAGGTCGTGAAGTCGTGATGGCCGACGAGGGCCTCGGCCGCGTCGCACATGGCGGCGGCGTCGAGCGGGCGGGGAAGCCACCAGACGCGGTGGCGCTCGAGAGCGGGCGGGGCGCGGCGGGCGAGGATGCGATAGAGGTAATGGCGCGCGGTGGCGCTGAAGCGTGCGTCGAATTCCGGCGTCACCTCGGCGCAGTCGCGCACGACGATCGGCAGGGGCTTCAGGTAGAAGTTCAACCCGTCGCGGATCCGTGCGGCGGGCCAGTCCTTGGCGATGTCGACATGGGCCACCTGGCCGAGGGCGTGCACCCCGGCATCCGTGCGGCCGGCGCCGCGGATGCTCGCCTCGGCGCCCGTCAGCTTGGCGACGGCGGATTGCAGCGCGCCCTGCACGGAGAGGCCCGTCGGCTGGAACTGCCAGCCGACGAAGGGCGTACCGTCATATTCGATGAGCAGACGAAAGCGGGGCATCGGCGTTCACGTCGGGCATGGGCATGGGGAATGCCCCCTGCCTACCGCGCGCCGGCCTCGGTCTCAAGCACGTGCCGCGCGTGCGTGACGAGTCACCGCTATCAGCGGCGCTGTCCGCGAACGGGCACGCCCGTGATCGGGTCGTAGTAGTTGAGGCTCAGCGGTGTCTTTCCGCCGGGATTGACGATGACGTGCCGCTCCGAAGGGAGCGGGCGGAAGACGCGTACGCCTTCCTCGATGGTGACGGTGGCGCCGTAAGCGTTCGACTGCTCGATGCGCGTGGTGTGGGCGGCTTCCTCGGCCAGCGCGGCGGGCGCGGCGATCATGAGGAGGGCGGCGGTGGCTCCGAAAATCCGGATCATGAGGGTCTCCAAGAGAGCGTTGGATCCCAGCTTAGGACATCGGACGGCGCCTCTCAGGGCGTTCGCACGTCAAGCTTAATGGGGCTGGCGGCTCGTCATGGTGCGGGCTCAGGACGCGGGCTCAGGATGTGGGTTCGGCGCCGACGACGGCGCCGCGGCGGAGGGGGAAGCCGCGCAAAAGCTCCTCGGCCGTCATGGCGCGCTTGCCCGCCCGCTGGATCTCGACGAGGCGGAGGGCGCCCTCGCCGCAGGCGACCGTCAGCGCATCGTCGAGGATCTCGCCGGGCCGGCCATGCCCTTCGACGCGCGCGGAGCGGAGGATCTTGAGGCGCTCGGGCTTGCCGCCGGCGGGCGTCGCGGTGAGCCAGGCGCCGGGGAACGGCGAGAGTCCGCGGATGAGGTTGTGAACCTCGGCGGCGGGCCGCGCCAGATCGATGCGGGCTTCGGCCTTGTCGATCTTGGCGGCGTACGTCACGCCGTGCTCCGGCTGAGGGACCGGCCTCAGCGTGCCGGCCTCGAGCTTCGCGAGCGCGTCGACGATGAGGCGGGCGCCGGCGTGAGCGAGCGTATCGTGCAGCTCGCCCGCGGTCGTGTCGGGGCCGATCGGGATGGTCTTGGTGAGCGCGACGGGACCGGTATCGAGGCCTTCCTCCATCTGCATGACCATGACGGCCGTCTCGCTGTCGCCTGCCATGATGGCGCGCTGGATCGGCGCGGCCCCGCGCCAGCGCGGCAGCTTGGAGGCATGCACGTTGAAGCAGCCGAGGCGCGGTGCGGCAAGCACGGGTGGCGGAAGAAGAAGGCCGTACGCGATGACGACGGCGGCGTCCGCTTCAAGGGTGGCGAAGGCTGAGCGGGCGTCCTCGTCCTTGAGCGAGCGCGGGGTGCGGACGGGAAGGCCCAACGCCTCCGCGCGGGCGTGGACGGGCGAAGGGCGCTCGTTCATGCCGCGGCCGGCGGGGCGCGGCGGCTGGGAATAGACGGCGCGCACGCGATGGCCCGCCGCCACGATCGCGTCCAGCGCCGGCACGGAGAAGTCCGGCGTTCCCATGAAAACGAGGTCGAGCGGCATGTCCGGGTCTTTCCGACGGGGCCGAGGCGCGGGGGCCTTCAGGCGGACGCCTCGCGGGCGATCTTCTTGAATTTGCGGACGACGATGTCGCGCTTCAGGCGGGAGAGGAAATCGATGATCAGCTTGCCGTTGAGATGGTCGATCTCGTGCTGGATGGCCGTCGCGAGCAGGCCCTCGGCCTTGCGCTCGCGCGGCTTTCCTTCCCGGTCCAGATAGCCGACGACCAGGCTCGCCGGGCGCTCGATCTCGATATGGACGTCGGGGATCGAGAGGCAGCCTTCCTCGTGCTGGCGCGTCGTCTCGCCCAGGCTCAGGATCTCGGGGTTGATCAGGACGAGCGGATCCGGCTCGCTGTCGTTATCGGAAACGTCGAGCACGATCAGGCGTTTCAGCACGCCGACCTGAACCGCGGCCAGGCCCACGCCGGGGGCGTCGTACATCGTTTCGAGCATGTCGTCGGCGAGCTTCAGAAGCGCGTCGTCGATACGCTCGACCGGCGCCGAAGGGAGCCGCAGCAGGGGATCCGGCAATGTGATGATAGGAAGCGTGGACATGGATCTGAAATAGGGAACTCCCCTCGCCCGGTCAATCGGATCTCGGGCGCGGCAACGTTAACGGCTACGTACTATTCCGAGGCCCCTCGCAAACCCGCTGCATCCGGGGGCCGGTCTGCGTTAAGATGCGCGCGGAAGACTGCGAGTCGAAGCATGGTCCATGGGATGAAACCGCTGATCCTGGGACGCCGCGAATGGGTGGCGCTGCCGGGGCTCGGCCTGTTCGCCATCAAGGCGAAGGTCGATACCGGCGCGCGCACCTCGGCCCTGCATGCAGAAGAGATCGAGGGCTTCGGTCCGGTCTCCTCCCGCCGGGTGCGCTTCGTCGTGCGGCCTCTGCTCGAGGATCCCGAGCTTGCGGTGGCCTGCGAGGCCGCGCTTGTCTGCGAGCGCGAGGTGACGAGCTCGATCGGCGAGCGGGAGTGCCGGTTCATCGTCTCGACCCACCTGCAGGTCGGCAAGCATCGCTGGCCCATTGAGCTCGGCCTCACCAACCGGGAAGGCCTCGTGCATCGGATGCTGCTCGGGCGGCAGGCCATCCGGCCGGGCATGCTCGTCGATCCGGCGCATTCGTTCCTGCTGCCGAAGCTCAGCTCGCGCCTCTACGATCACGTGACGGCCTGACGTCCGCCGGCTCGTTCGCGCGATCCCTCTCTCTCAATCGACGCCGAGTGCGCGGAAGAGCGACGCATTCACATCCGCCACGTCGAAGCGGCGCTCGGCCTTGAGACGGGCCGCGCGTGCGCCGGTGGCGAGCGATGCCGGATGGGCGAGATAGCTTTCCATGGCCGCGGCGAGCGCGGGCACGTCGGCCGGGGGGACGAGGCATCCGCTTACCTTCTCGTCCACCGTGATGGCGCAGCCAGGGGTCTGCGTCGTGATCACGGGGCGGCCGGTGGCGAGTGCCTCGAGAACCGCGCGCGGCATGCCTTCGACGTAGGCCGGGTAGACGAAGACGTGGCAGGCGGCGAGCGCGGGGCGAACGTCCTCCAGGTGGCCAAGGTATTCGACGATGCGGCGGGAGGTGATCTCGTCCGGTGCGATCGCGTCGGGCGCGGGGCTCGGGGGACCTGCGAGGCGGAACGTGGCTTGCGGCCAGCGCGCCTTAAGGCTCTCGGCGGCGGCGGCGAACTCGAGCACGCCGCGGCGGCGCTCGAGGCGCGCGATCATCAGGAAGACGAGCCCGCTCTCGGTGGGCGGGAGCGGCGCGGCGGCGTAGCGCTCGAGATCGACGCCGGCGCCCGGGACGACCATGACCATGAGACGGGGCGGCACGAGGCCGAGGCGCGTCAGCTCGCGGCGGTTCTCGCTGTTGTGGAAGACGATGGCGTCGCTCACGCGCAGCGCTTCGGCGAAGCGGGTGCGGCTCACGCTGGCGATGCCGTCGCTCGGAAGGGCGTTGACGAGGCTCACCACGCGGCGCACCTCAGCCTTCCGCGCCGCCAGCGCTGCGGCCGTCAAGGTGTCGAGGCCGAAGCCCATGACGATGTTGGGCTGCCAGTCCTTGAACTGCGCGACGAGCGCGTTGACGGCCTGCCAGTCGGTGAGCTTGCGGAAGCTCGGCTGCGGCGGCTCGAGCATGCGGTGAAGCGCGCCCAGCCCGCGCAGGGCGCGGCCGTGGCGTCCCGGACCGGGCGGCGTGAGGCACAGCACCCGGTGGCCGCGGGCGGTGAGCGCGCCGATGAGGTCGCCTCTCAGGCTGGCGACGGCCTCGGCCGAGGGCCCGACGACGGCAATGCGTTCGGAAACGTTCGAGGTCACTGGCATCACGCGCTGCTGGCCGATTCGTCCCCCGCCAAGCTAGCCCAGGCGGGGCGCGATCAACAGAGTTAGGGCGGCGTGCCTGCGAGCAGGCGGTCGAAGAGGCGCAGACAGAGCCAGACGGCGAGGCCGCCGAAGACGATGCCGCTCGCGAGGTGGGCGGCGAGGATGCCGCCGGCGCCGGCGGCCCAACTGCCGAGGTACACGAGCGGGACGGTGCCGATGGTGGCGCGCGACCAGTTGAGAGCTGTCGCGTAGTGCGGGAAATCGAGCGTGTTGAAGACGGCGTTGGCGACGAACAGCGCGCCCATGAAGGCGAACAGCGGGGCGAGCCAGAGGGTGAACAGGCCGATCAGCTCGGCGCTCTGTCCCGAGGCGCCGAAGACGTGGACGAGCCGGGACGAGAGCAGCGCGAGGATCATCCAGGCGACCAGCGTGAAGGCGAGGTTGACGGCGAGCGCGAGCTTGAAAGCTTGCCGCATGCGCTCGCCGCGGCGGGCGCCGTAGTTCTGTCCGATGATGGGCCCGATCGAGGAGGAAAGCGCGAAGATGGCGCCGAACGCGACCGGCATGATGCGCCCGATGATGGCCCAGCCCGCGACCGCGTCGTCGCCGTGAACGGCCATCGCGGCGGTGATGTAGGCGTTCGAGACGGGCGTGGCAACGTTCGTCAGGATGGCGGGGACCGCGATGCTGGCGAAGGCGCGGACATCGACCAGGAACGAGGGCCAGCGCGGCCGGGCCATGAGGTGGTGGATGCGCACGACGCCGTAGAGGCCGACGGCGAGGAACGCGAGGCGGGCGATGACGGTGGCCCAGGCGGCGCCGGCGATGCCGAGATCGAGGACGAGGATGAAGAGGGGGTCGAGCGCCGTGTTGACGATGGCGCCGTAGAGCGTGACGTTCATGGCGCGGCGCGCATCTCCCACGGAGCGCAGGACGGCGGCCGACGTCATGGCGAGTACGAGCGCGGGGATCGAGGGTGTGAGGATCACGAGATACGTTTCGGCCAGCGCGTGGGCGCGCCCCGTGGCGCCCATCATCGTCAGGAGCCAGGGAATGGCGAGGTAGACGGCCACGGCCGAGACGATGCCAACCACGAGGTTGGCGATGTGAGCGTGTACGGAGAGGCGGCTCGCTCGCTGGCGGCGATGGGCGCCGAGCGCGCGCGAGACGAGCGCCGTCGAGGCGATGGCGAGGCCGATGCCGATCGAGGTGGTAAAGAACTGGATGGAGCTGGCGTAGCCCACGGCGGCGAGCACGGCCTGGTCGCCGAGCGACGACAGGAACAGGATGTTGGCGAGGTCGCTCAGAAAGATGGCGCCGAGGCCGACGCCGCCGGCGCCCGACATGACCAGGATGTGCCTCAGCAGGGAGCCCGAGACGAAGACGGGCGGCGCGGACGGCGCAGGCTTGGGCGGCGGACGATCCGGAGCGGGCTCCGCAATGGGGATGGCGTCCATACCAGGCGAACTCGTTAGCAGGCTGAATTCGTAAAGAGCGAGCGTCGACAGGCCGACAGTCGATAAGCCAACACTATGGGCCGAAGGGGGCGCGTCAGATCCGCTTGCGGGCCTTGATGGCGGCGGCCAACGTTCCCTCGTCGAGGTAGTCGAGCTCGCCGCCGACGGGGACGCCCTGGGCCAGACGGGTGATCGCCACGCCGCTGGCCGCCAGCGCCTCCGACAGATAGTGGGCGGTGGACTGGCCTTCAACCGTGGCATTCAGCGCTAGAATGACCTCGCGGACGCCGCTCTCGGAGGCGCGCTCGACGAGGCGGGCGATGTTGAGCTGCTCCGGGCCGATGCCGTCGAGCGGCGAGAGATGGCCGCCGAGGACGTGATAAGTGGCGTTGATCGCGCCGGCCCGCTCCAGCGCCCACAGGTCGCCCATCTCCTCGACGACCACGACCACGGAGCGGTCGCGGCGCTCGTCGCGGCAGATCGTGCAGGGGGCGACGGTATCGAGGCTGCCGCAGGTCGGGCATTCGACGATCGTGCGCACGGCCGTCGTGAGCGCTTCGGACAGGGGCTGCAGCAAATCCTCACGTCGCTTCAGGAGGGCAAGGGCCGCCTTGCGCGCGGAGCGGGGGCCGAGCCCCGGAAGGCGCGAGAGAAGCTGAATGAGACGCTCGATCTCGGGGCCGGCGATCTTTTTGGACATGCGATGGTTCTGCGGTCCTTGCGTGCCCGCTGGCCGAATCTCGGATACCGGCGCGACCTAAGCATGGCGCGGCGGGCTTGTCACACGCCCCCATGCCGCGCTGCCTGCGGTTGCGTTCCGATCAGGCGGGCGGAAGAGGCTCGCGCTTTCGGCGCGGGCCGGGCAGCGAGAGCATGGACTCGTCGGCCCCGCGGCGCTCGGCCGTCAGGCGCTGGGCGACGCGGCGATAGTCCGACGGTGTCACGCCGTACTGGGCTTTGAAGCGCCGGCCGAAGTGGGAGAGGTCGGAGAATCCCCATTTGTAGGCGATATCGCCGATGCTGCGATGGGCCTGGGCCGGATCGTCCAGTGCGTTCCGGCACTTCGCGAGCCGGCGCGCAGTGAGGTAGCGCTCGACGGACGTGCTCTCCTCGGCCAGGAGCGCGTTGGCGTAGCGGACCGAGATGCCGGATTCGGCTGCGATGCGCTCCGGCTTGAGGCCGGGCTCGATCAGGAGGCGCTCGATCGTGGACTTGAGGCGCAGGAGTGCTGTGGCCCGGGGCGAGGAGAGCGCGGCGCGGGTGCCGTAACGCGAGGTGAGGGCGAGCGTGGCGAGGTCGAGGAGCTGGTCTGCGACCTTGAGGCCGGCGACGTCGTCGAGGGATTCGGCCTGCTCCGGCAGGAGATCCAGGAACCGCATGGCGAGGACGTCGATCCCGCGCGTCTGATCGACGGGCCGGGCCGTCAGCTCGGCGCTGTTGCCGACGCGCGCGTCGAGCATGGCGCGGGGCACCTTGACGATCACGTTGCGGCAGCGCGTGCGCAATTCGAGCGTGAACGGGCGGAGCGGATCGAGGAGGAACAGGGTGGGCGCGGCGATCGTCAGGTCCCGCCCGTCCTGCGAGGCCGTGAACTCTCCCGACTGATGCATGCAGAGCAGCAGGTCGCTGTCATCGGCGCGCGCGGCGTTGCGCTCGGTGCGGATGACGCGCGCGGCATCGGCATCGAAGGCGGTGAGCCCCAGCCCGGGCAGCGACGTCAGGCTCACGGTGCCGGAGAACGCCTGGCCGTGCTCAGGCGTGAACTCGTGCTCGACGTAGCCTCGCGTCGCCACCTCGCGCCAGTAGTTGAGGCGCTCGCGCGGATGCACGTCCTCGGTCGAAAAGATCATCGCGACCTGTGAAGCCCTGCTGCATTGCCCCGTCAGTCGATGGATCGTGCCCGCTGGTGCGAGCAGCGCACGTCCTTTTGTCCTTCAATACCTTCCTGACACTGGGAAGTCGACGGATCAATCCCCGTGTGCGTTGCAGACGTGGGCCAGGCGTCTGGAAAACCCCAACTCGTGCGCAATCTACGGTTGAAAAAATCATGACAACACAAACTGCCGAGGCCGTGCTCGATCAATCGCCCTTGCACCTTTTTCATAGGGCGGTTCAGGTGGTTACGGAAATCTATCAGGCTGAGATGTCGAGCTACGATCTGACGGCTCGGCAGTATGCGGTGCTTGTGGCGCTCGCTCATTCCGAGGGGATGAGCCAGAGCAAGCTTGTCGATGCCACCGGGATCGATCGCTCGACGATGGCGGACATCGTGCGGCGGATGCTGAAGAAGGGCATCATCCAGCGCAAGCGCGACAAGGACGATGCGCGTGCCTACGAGGTCACGATCACGGAGGAGGGCCAGCGTCTGTTCGAGGCGGTGCGGCCGATCATCCAGCGCATCGAGGAGAAGCTGCTCTCGGCGCTGAACGACAAGAAGGTCGACGAGTTCCTGGCGCAACTCGGATCGATCGTCTCCAATGCCCGGCCGGCGGTGCCCGCTGTCGCGGCGCCGAAGGAGGCCTATGCCGAAGTCGAGGCCGTGAAGTAGCGCGACCTTTGACGGGCGGGCTTTGCCCCTGCGGCTCTGTCGTTCGATTTGCTGGCCGTCGGAGGTCTCCTCCGGCGGCCTTTCGCTATTTGGAGGCCGCTCTCTGTGGTGCGGGGGCAGTCCCGCATAAGGTCCTTGCGGCAGCGTTCCCTCGGGCTTCGTGCGATTCGGAGCGACTGGCAGGGCTGGCCAGCGCCTCAGCGCGCCCGGTTCCGTGCCGGGGCCCGGCCTTGCCGCCAGCCGAGGGTGATCGAGCGCCGAGCGATGGTCTCCACGTTCTTGTCCTACCGGCTCTATGCGGCGGACTTCGCCAAGAGCACCGCACGCACGCTCGCCGATCCGCAGGTCTCGCGCGAGGCCGCTTACTATCGCGAGACGATCGGCTCCATCACCTCCGTCGACGACTTCCTCAAGGACCAGCGGCTTTACGCCTATGCAATGAAGGCGCACGGCCTCGAGGATATGACGTACGCCAAGGCGTTCATGCGCAAGGTGCTCGAAAGCGACCTCGAAGATGCCGACAGCTTCGTGCGCAAGCTCGTCGATACGCGCTACATCGAATTCGCGAAGGCCTTCAACTTCACGCCGACGGGCGAGGTGGAGACGGGCCTCGTGCTGGCACAGGACACGGGCGAGGAGGCCGAGACGGTCGGCCTCTATTCGCAGCAGCGCGTGCTCAAGGGCGCGGCGGCGGCGGGGGAGGCGGAGTATTACGCGGATCGGCTCGCGACCCTCTCGTCGGTCGATCAGCTCGTCAACGACGACAGGCTGCTCGCCGTCGCGCTCGAAGCGGTCGGTCTCGATCCGGACATCGCGTCGAAGCCCGCCATCCGCGAGGTTCTGACGAGCGATCTCTCCGATCCCATGAGCGCGGCGAACCGGTTCGGCGATGCCCGCTACGTGAAGCTCAGGACAGCGTTCTCGTTCGCGAGCGACGGCAGCGTGCCGGCGGGCGCGGCGCAGACCGCGGCGCAGATGACGGAGACGCTCGATCTCTATTACGATCTCACGGGCAACGGCGCCTCGCCGGCGGCGGCCCAGTTCCGCACCGAGACCTACCGCAGTCTGATCGGGACGCTCAGCTCGGTGGACGATCTCGTCGACAATGCCCTGCTGCGCACGTATGCGCTGACGGCGGTGGGGCTCGATCCCACCCTCGTCGCGCCGGCGACGGTCAAGGCCGTGCTCACGAGCGATCTCTCGGATCCCGACAGCCTCGCCAACCAACTCGGCGATGCCTATCGCACGCTGGCGCGCGCCTTCAATTTCGCGGCGGACGGCACGATCAGCGGTGAGGACGCGGCGCAGAGCCAGGTCCAGCAGGACGCGATCGTCGATTTCTACATGCAGGCCTATGCCACCCAGGCGGTCAGCGCGGAAGAGACGCAGACCAATTACTACAAGATGCAGATGGCGACGATCTCGTCGGTGGACGAGCTTCTCGGGGATTCGCGTCTCTTCGATTACGTGGTGCGGGCGTACGGCCTCGATCCGGAGACGGAGCCGAAGTCGAAGATCCGCCAGGTGCTGCTCAGCGATCCCGCCGATACGACGAGCTTTGCCCGCCGGCTCCGGGACGACCGCTATACGGCGCTCGCCGGCGCTTTCAATTTCGGCGCCGACGGCGAGGCGTTGGGGCCGGTGCGGGCACAGATCCGCTCGGCGATGCTCGATACGGTCACGCGCTATTCGGCAACCCTCGGCCCTTACGAGATCGACAAGGCGCGCGGCAAGGCGGAAAGCGAATATTACAGCTCCGCCATCGAGCGCATCGGCTCGGTGGACGAGCTGCTCAAGGACAAGCGTGTCGTGACCTACATCACGGGCGCGTTCGGTTTTGCGGGCGAGGGGCTATCCGACCAGGTGCTGCGGCAGATCTTCACGAGCGATCTCTACGATGCCAAGAGCTTCGTGAACACATCGGAGAATTTCCGTTTCCGCGAGATGGCGGCGGCCTTCAACTTCGAGCCGGACGGAACGGCGGGGCGGCTTGCCGTCGGCAAGGCGCAGGACGAGACGAACGTGCTCGCGACGCAGGATCTCTTCGTCCGCCAGACTCTCGAAGCGAAGGCGGGAGACGACAACGCGGGCGTGCGTCTCGCTCTCTACTTCCAGCGCAAGGCGCCGACGATCACGTCGACGCTCTCCATTCTCGCCGACAAGGCGCTGCGCGAGGTGGTGACGACGGCGCTCGGGTTGCCGGAGAGCGTCGCACAGGCGGACGTGGATACGCTTGCGCGCATGATCGAGAAGCGTCTCGACGTGACCGACCTCAAGGACCCGAAGAAGCTCGACAAGTTCCTGGCGCGCTTCGCGGCGCTCTACGACATCGCCAATCCGCAGGCGGCTCCGTCGGTGCCTTCGATCCTGCTCGGACAGGAGAGCGGCATCGGCATCGGCGAGGATCTCCTCGGCAGCATTCAGACGCTCAAGCTCAGATAACGAGGCGAGATCGCCGCGGGCGCGCCGGTTTCGTCCGCCTGGGATGGCGGCTCCCGGTCTTTCGTCTCCCGTGCCGGCCCCGCGGAGCGGCTTGCAGCGTTGGGCGGCCGGTCCTTTATCGTGAAAGCGACGGTCCTTCGTTCTCCCGATGTCATTTCCTTATCCGATAAAGAAATTTGTCTTTTTCCCCAACTCGATGGTGGAGCACGTTTCATCTTGCAATTTATGGTTGCATGAATGTTTTTCCACCCCTAATAGTTTTGCGGGACCTCCATCCTGCCGTCCTTTTTCGGAACCGGGCTGGTGCGGTCCTGGACTGTCTTTGCAGGCGTTTTGCCGAAACTCGGGGGGCATGACATGCCGGATTTGGAAACGCGTCTCGCGGCGCGGCCGCTCTATCTGCAGGTGCGCGATGTTCTGGTGCAACGGATCGTCGTGGGGCATTGGAAGCCCGGTGCGACTCTGCCGAACGAGACGCTGCTGGCGCAGCAGCTCGGCATCAGCATCGGCACGGTGCGCAAGGCGCTGGATCTGATGGAGGTCGAGCGGATCGTGACGCGGCGGCAAGGGCGTGGCACGTTCGTCAACGACTACGCCTCCGCGGAGATGACGTTCCCGTTCTCGATGTTCCACAGTTTCGAGGGGCGCCGGATCTCCGGGAAGAAACGCGGCCGCTCCATCACGCGCGTTCCGGCCAACGCGGAGCAGGCGGCCAGGCTCGGACTGCGGCGCGAGGACGAGGTCATTCGCGTCGAGCGCGTACGTGAGCACGAAGGCCAGACATTCATGACCGAGGTCTGTTTCCTGCCGGCCAAGCTCTTCAGCCGGTTGCCGGACGATTTCGGCAGCTATCGCCTCTCGGCGCTCGCGCAGCTCAACTCCATTCTCGTCGGCCGGGCCGACGAGCGGGTCGAGATCGTGCTGGCATCCGACTCGGACGCGAAGGATCTCGACGTCGCTGTGGGCACGCCGCTTCTGCAGCTCGACCGGGTGATCTTCTCCGATCACGAGGATGTGCTGGAATGGCGCGTCGCGCATTGCTTCATGCGCAACGAGCGCTATCTCGTCCGGTTCAACTGACGCGAGGATCGGGAGATTCGCCGTGCGTTCCGCTTCTGCCGATGGCGAATTTCTCGCTCTCGATGTCAGTTATCGAATATCCTATCGAGGGCGCAGGCTATCCTCGGATTGTCATTCTCTTTCTTTTTAGATCGCTGCTAATTCTGCTTTTTAAAATGCATCTCGCGATCCTTTTCCATTAGCGCACATTTATTTTTGCGGCTGTAAATGTCGGGCTTCGATCTCGAGAAGGATCAAGCCCATGCAGGATGTCGTGTTGCGCACGCTGAGGCGGGACGGCGGATCGGCCGCCGTCGAGTTCGCGCTCGTCTTTCCGATTGCGATCGTCTTCCTCTGCGGGGCGCTCGCCTACGGTCTCTACTTCGGTGCGGCGCATGCCGTGCAGCAGCTCGCTGCGGATGCCGCGCGGGCCTCGGTGGCGGGGCTGAGCGATGCCGAGCGGACGGCGATCGCAACGGCGCACGTGGCCACCAATGGCGGAACCTATCTCTTGCTCCGGCCCGAGCGGCTGTCGGTCGTGGCCCAGCCGCTGGCGGCGGATTCCAACCAGTTCCAGGTGAAGGTGTCGTTCAATTCGTCGGAGCTTCCGATCTGGGCTTTCCAAGGATTGCTGCCGCTTCCCGACCGAACGATCGCGCGGTCGGCCACGATCCGGCGCGGCGGGTATTAGCGGATGGCGGTGACCGTCCCGGTGTCGAAAGGATTTCGAGGAGTGCGGCTCATGACGATCAGGTTTCTCTTTCGGCGTTTCGTCCGGAGCCGCAGCGGTGCCATGGGCGTGTTCATGGCCATGGTGCTGGTCGTGTCGCTCGCATTGTGCGCGCTCGCGGTCGATGTGGGATCGCTCTATCTCGAGCGGCGGACGGCGCAAGGCGCGGCCGATCTCGCCGCGCTGGCGGCGGCGCGCGATCTCGACCGCGCCGAGGCGGCCGCGCGGGCGACGCTGGCGGTGAACGGCTTCGCGACGCTGAGTGCGCTCTCGGTGGTGAAGGGGCGCTATGAGCCCGATCCCGACGTGGCGCGGGGGCAGCGCTTCGTGCCCGGGCGGGTGCCGCACAACGCCGTGCGCCTCGACATGACGTTTCCGGGCCAGCTCTACTTTGCGACGTCCTTCTCCGCGGCGCCGGCCATCTCGGTCTCGGCGACGGGGGCGGCCGAGGCGCAGGCGGCCTTCTCGATCGGCAGCCGGCTGGCCTCCGTGCGGGATGGCGTGGCCAATGCCCTTCTGGGAGCGCTGGTGGGCGGCAAGGTGGCCCTCTCCGTGATGGATTACGAGGCGCTTCTCGCGGCCGACGTTTCACTTTTTGATTTCCTTTCGGCGCTCGGCACGGAGATCGGAACGAGCGTCGGGACCTACGATCAGGTCCTCGGCGCGAACGCAACGGTGGGGCAGATCCTGCGGGCGGCGGCGACGGCGGCCGAGCGCAAAGGAGAGACCCGTGCGGCGCAGGCGATCGCTGCGCTGCTCGGACAGGCCGCCACCTCGGCCGTGGTCCCGCTCGGCGCCGTCGTGGATCTCGGACCGTTGGCGCAGGCTGCCCTCGGCTCGCCGCCAGCCGGGCTTGCGGCCGACGTCAATGTGATGTCGCTCCTCACGGCGATGGCCACGGCGGCGAATGGGGGCCATCAGGCGGCCATCGATCTCGCGGGCTCGGTGCCGGGCCTCCTCTCGCTCAAGGCGGACCTGGCGATCGGCGAGCGGGCGCAGCATTCGGGATGGGTTGCCGTCGGGCAGGCCGGCGCTACGCTCCGCACGGCGCAGATGCGCCTGCAGCTCGTAGCGGAGGTCGGAGGAAGCGGGCTGCTTGCGGGATTGCGCGTGCGGCTTCCGATCTATGTGGAGCTCGCGCAAGCCGAGGCGCGGCTCGAGTCGGTCCAGTGTGCTGCCGGGCAAGGCCAGGGGCAGGCCCGCATCGCGGCCCGGCCCGCGGCCGTCAAAGCGTGGATCGGCGATGTCGCGGTCGGCGGCCTCTCGGATTTCGGCACCAGTCTGCCGGTGGCGTTCGCGGGGCTCGTCGAGACGCCGCTGCTTTCGATCCGCGCGAAGGCCTATGCGGAGATGGCCAACATCTCGTCCGTGATGCTGGATTTCTCCCAGTCCGATGTGGACCGCGGCACCGTCAAGACGGCGGAGGTGCGCGATCCCATCGCGCCCCTCGTCTCGCATCTCGTGCAGACGGCGGACATCCGCGTCGATCTTCTCGGGCTCGGATCGGTCGTCGCCATCAAGGGGGCGCTGCTCGGTCTCTTGACGCCGGTGGCGTCGGCCCTCGATCCGCTGGTGATGTCGCTTCTCGACCTGGCGGGCGTCCATCTCGGCGAGGTCGACGTGCGGGTGCACGGCATCCGGTGCGGGGCCGCCGTGCTGGCGGGGTAGGACGTGACGGAGCGCGCGGCGGCGTGCACAATGGCGGGCCGTCGGCGCGCCGGCGGCCACGATGCTGCCGCTTTCGGCCCCGACACCTCCCGCGCGCCGGATCGGCGCTCCTTCCTCGCGCGCCTCCTCGCGCCCATGACTGATGAGCCCCATGACTCACATGCTCCTCTCCCGCTCTCTCTCCTCGCTGTGCTGGATGCTGCTTCTTTTCGGGGCCGGGGCACCGGCGGCCGCGGGAGACTCCGGGATGCCGCCGCTCAAGACCGGGGACATCGTGTTCCAGACCACGTCGGGACGCGCGCGCGAGGCGATCATGCTCGCCTCGGGCACGCAGTACACGCACGTGGGGCTGGTGGAGGTCGATGCGCGGGGCCGCATTGCGGTGATCGAGGCGGTGGGGCCGGTGCGCGCCGTGCCGTTCGACCGCTGGGTCCGCGCGGGCCTCGGCAAGCACGTGACGGTGAAGCGGATCAAGGGTCTCGCGGAGGCCGACGCGGCAGCGGCGATCGCCAAGGCGCGCACCTATATCGGGCGCCCTTACGACCACTTCTATTACGAAACGCGCGATCAGATCTATTGCAGCGAGCTGATCCACGCGGCCTTCAAGGAAGGCCCGGGGATCTCCGTCGGCGTGGAGGAGCGGGTGAGCGATCTCAACATCGATACCGCCGCGGCGCAGGCGCTGATCCGCGAACGGTGGCGGGCGCATCCGCTCTGCAAGGCGAAACGGGCCGAGAGCTTCAAGGCGTGCTACGGGCTCATTCTCGATCAGACGCTGGTCACGCCCGCCAGCATCGCGCGCGACGGCAAGCTCGAGACCGTTTACACGAATTTCGGCAAGGGGGCGGAGTAAGGCGCGCGCCTCGCTCAGGTGTCAGGAGAGACAGCCTGTCAGGCATTTCAGAAGGGCGTGGCAGATCTGAGTGTCGTCGTACGGCTTGTCGACGCGCAGGCGCGTGCGATCCTTGTTTCGGAGCGCGCTCTCGCCGTAGCCCGTCGCGAACACGAAAGGGATGCGGCGCTCTTCGAGGGCGTCCGCGATCGGGGCGGACGTCTGACCCGCGCTCAAGTTGACGTCGAGGACGGCGCAATCCACCTGGTCCGAGGAGATCAGGCTCATGGCCTGGCTCACGTCGTAGGCCGGCCCCAGCACGACGCAGCCCGCATTTTCCAGGATGTCGGTGAGGACGATGCCGATCAGCGGCTCGTCCTCGAGGACCAGGATGCGCTTGCCTTGCAACGGGTGCATCAGCCGTTCCCCTCGATCGGAAGTGTGAGCTCGCACAGAACGCCGCAGTCGCGATACTGGCAGACGTAGCCGCCATTGGACTGCATGGCCAGCGACTTCAGGAGACGCGTCCCGAAGCCCGTCGTCTCGGGCTCGACGGCGGGAGGGCCGCCCTGCTCGTCCCAACTGAACTGGAGCCGTTTGGCGGGCGCCGCCTCGGCGACGGCCCAGGTCACCGCGATGCGTCCGGACGGCACGGAATAGGCACCGTATTTCACCGCGTTCGTGAGCAGCTCGTGGATCGCGAGCGTGACCGAGATCGCGTCGCGGGCGGACAGCACGACGTCCGTCCCGCGGAGCGACAGGCGGGATTGCGACTCGCCGCGGTAGGGCGCGAAGAGCGCATTGAGGATGCCGATCAGGCTCGCGCCCTTCCAGCGGCTCTGGGTGAGAAGGTTGTGCCCGGTGGCGAGCGCCTGCAGGCGCGAGAGGAACCTCTGCTTCTGCTCGCTCTGTGCGCCGGCGAGACTTTGATGGGCGATGGACTGAACGGTTGCGAGCATGTTTTTCACGCGGTGATTGAGCTCTTCGATCAGAAGGGTGCGGGCTTCCTCCGCCTGCTTGCGCTCGGTGATGTCGACGGTGAGGCCCGTCAGCGATCCGGGCAGACCGTCGGGATCGGGGACGTAATGACCCTGCTCGCGCAGCCAGCGCACCGTGCCATCGTTGTGCTGGATGCGCATGTCGGCCTCATAGGCGCCCTGCTCGGCGATGGCTTTCTGCCAGGCTTCCGTCACCCGCGCGAGATCCTCCTCGTGGATCCTGTCGAGCCAGGCGCGCGTCGGTCCGACGCTTTCGCGCGGCTCGAGTCCCAACAGGGCATTGAGGTTCCCGTCGCGTTGGCTCACCTGGGTGGTGAGGTCATGGCGCCAGGTGCCCATCTTCGCGGCCGAGAGGGCCTGGCGGAGCTGCTCCTCGCTTTTCGTGAGGCGCGCAGTGGAGGCTTCGAGTTCGGCGGTGCGCTCGGCGACGCGCTGCTCGAGGTTGGCGGCGATGCGCTCGAGCTCGCGCGCCTTGCGGTAAAGCTCGACGAAGATCTTCACCTTTGCGCGCAGGATCTGCGGCACGACCGGCACCGGGACATAGTCGACCGCGCCGAACTCGTAGCCCTTGATGCGGTCGAGGTCGGTCAGGAGAACGGCCGAGATGAAGATCACGGCGATATCCTGAAAGCGCGGATGCTCGCGGATCATCTGGACCAGCTCGAAGCCGTCGAGGTCCGGCATGCATACGTCGACGAGAACGACGGCGATCTCGGTCTTGAGGAGCACGGCGAGGGCCTCGCTCGCGGAGGCCGCGGTGACGAGATTTTCACCGAGATCGCGCAGGATGACCTCATAGCTCAGCAGCTTGGCCGGCTGATCGTCCACGAGCAGGATGTTGACGGGTTCAGGGCGCACGGAGCCTCCTCTCCTATCGATGCAGCCACATGCGCAGGGCCGCCAGAAGCTGCTCCGTGTTCACCGGTTTGGCGAGGTAGTCCGATGCTCCGGCTTCGAGACATTTCTCGCGGTCGCCTTTCATCGCTTTGGCGGTCAGCGCGATGATGGGGAGCCGTCGCCACTTCCCTTCGGCGCGAATGGCCTGCATCGTTTCATAACCATCCATCTCGGGCATCATGATGTCCATGAGCACGAGAGAGATGGCAGGCGTGCCCTCGAGCGAGGCGATGGCCTCGCGGCCGGTGCTTGCGGTCAGAACGGACATGCCGCGCCGTTCGAGAACGCTGCTCAGAGCGAAAATGTTGCGTGCATCGTCGTCCACGAGAAGAACCGTCTTGCCGACAAGGGCGTCGTCCGAAACATGCAGGCGTTCCAGCATGCGCTGCTTTTCGGGTGGGAGATCGGTGACGACGCGGTGCAGGAACAGCGCGGTCTCGTCGAGGAGGCGCTCGGGTGATTCGACGCCCTTGACGACGACGCTGCGGGCCATCGTGTGGAGGCGCGCCTCCTCCTCGGCCGACAGCTCGCGCCCGGTGAACACGACGACGGGAATGGCGTTCAGTGCCTCGTCCGCACCGAGCGTTTCGAGCACCTCGAAACCGGACATGTCGGGCAGCTTGAGATCGAGCACGATACAATCGATCGGGCTCGTGCGCAGGAGGCGGATGGCCTCGCTGCCTGTCGCGGCGGTTGCGATGTCGATGTCCGTATGGTCGAGCAGCGCCTGAATGCCGAGGCGCTCGGCGGGATCGTCTTCCACCACGAGAAGGCGCTTGCGGCGGGCTGCGCTGAACGTCTTGAGGCGCGCGAGCGCGTCGCGGATGCCTTCCGTCGAGGCCGGCTTGGTGACGAAGGCGAAGGCCCCTTGGGCGAGGCCGTGCTGGCGGTCCTCGTCGAGGGTGACGAGCTGGACGGGAATGTGACGCGTCGCCGGGTTCTGCTTGAGCTGGCTCAGCACGCTCCAGCCCAGCATGTCGGGTAGGAAGATGTCGAGCGAGATGGCGTTGGGGTTGTGCTCGGTCGCGAGCGCGAGGGCTTCGGCGCCGCGCTGGGCGACGATGGCCTTGAAGCCGCTGTCGCGGGCCAGCTCGAGCATGGTGCGGGCATACTGCGGATCGTCCTCGACGATGAGGAGCAGGACATCGCCGGGCTGCAGCGCGTTGCGATCGTCGGCGATCTGCTCGGCGGTGCGCTCCGGGAGCCGCGGCAGGCTCGGTGTGCTGCCGAGCCGTGTCCGGGCCGAGGCCTCCGCTTCGGCGGCGGGCGCGGCATAGCGCTGCGGCAGGAAGAGCGTGAATGTGCTGCCCTCGCCGGGCGTACTCCTGAGCTGGATCTCGCCACCGAGGAGTGCCGCAAGCTCGCGGCTGATCGCGAGGCCGAGGCCGGTGCCGCCGTACTTGCGGCTGGTGCTCGCATCGGCCTGCTGGAAGGCCTCGAAGATGATCCTCTGCTTGTCCGGCGGGATGCCGATGCCGCTGTCCGTCACCTCGAAGGCGAGCACGGCAGGAGCCGTGCGCAGCACCTCGTTCTCCGGGCTCCAGCCTTGCGACGCCCGCTTGACGGTGAGCCTTATGCCGCCGTGCTCGGTGAACTTGAGGGCGTTCGACAGCAGGTTCTTCAACACCTGCTGCACGCGCTTGGCGTCGGTGAAGATGTTGCGGCCGACGTCCTTCTCGATGCTGAGGTCGAAGGCGAGGCGGCGGTTCTCGGCCTCGTGCCGGAAGGGCCGCGCGATCGCTTCGAGGAGGTTCGGGAGATAAAGCTCCTCCGCATCCACGGAGACGGTGCCGGACTCGATCTTCGAGAGGTCGAGAATGTCGCTGATGAGGTTCAGGAGATCGCTGCCGGCGGCGTGGATGGTGCGTGCGAACTCGACCTGCCGGTCGCTCAGATTGCGATCCACATTCTCGCTTAGCTGCTGGCCCAGGATGAGGATGCTGTTGAGGGGCGTGCGCAGCTCGTGGGACATGTTGGCGAGGAACTCGGACTTGTATTTCGAGGTCAGCGCCAGCTCGGTCGCTTTCTCCTCGAGGGCGCGGCGGGCGTGCTCGATCTCCTGGTTCTTGGCCTCGACCTCGACGTTGCGCTCGGCGAGCTGCTGGGCCTTTTGCGCGAGCTGCTCGTTGGTCGTCTGCAGCTCCTTCTGCTGGACCTGAAGCTCGCGGGCGAGCTCCTGGCTCTGCGTCAGGAGCGATTCCGTGCGCATCGTGACCTCGATCGAGTTCAGGACGATGCCGATGCTCGCGGTGAGCTGCTCGAGGAAGGAGAGATGGGCTTTGTCGAACTCGTGAAGGGAGGCGATGGCGAGCACCGCCTTCAGTTGCTCCTCGAAGATGACCGGGAGGACGACGATGCTGCGCGGGCGCGCGTTCATCAACACGGCGCCGATCGGCGGGGTTCCGTCGTCGGGGATGTCGGTCACGAGAATGCGGCGCTTCTCGACGGCGCACTGGCCGATAAACCCTTTGCCGACCTCGATCGTCCTCGGATAGCTGCGCTCGGGGTGGTCGGCGTATTTGCCGAGGAGCCGCAGGCGCGGGCCGCCATCCAGCACCATCTGGTAGATCACGCCCTGATGGCCGCGCACGAGCGGCACCAGCTCCGAGAGCAGCATGCTGCCGACGGTCGCCAGATCGCGCTGGCCCTGCAGCATGCTCGTGAAGCGGGCAAGGTTGGTCTTCAGCCAGTCCTGATCGGTATTGTGCTCCGTCGTGAGGCGGAGGTTGCCGATCATGGTGTTGATGTAGTCCTTGAGCTCGGCGACCTCGCCGCGGGCATCGACCTGGATCGAGCGCGTCAGGTCGCCCTTGGTGACGGCGGTGGCCCCCTCGGCGATGGCGCGCACCTGGTTCGTGAGGTTGTCGGCCAGGAGGTTCACGTTGCCGGTGAGGTCTTTCCAGGTGCCGGCCGCTCCCGGGACGTGCGCCTGGCCGCCGAGACGGCCCTCGACGCCGACCTCGCGCGCCACCGTCGTCACCTGGTCGGCGAAGAGGGCGAGCGTCGTCGTCATATCGTTGATCGTCTCGGCGAGGGCGGCCATCTCGCCTTGCGAGTTCACCGTGAGGCGCTGCGTGAGATCGCCGCCGGCCACCGCGTTCACGACCTTGACGATGCCGCGCACCTGCTCGGTGAGGTTGGCGGCCATGACGTTGACGGTATCGGTGAGATCCTTCCACGTGCCCGCGACATCGGGCACCTCGGCCTGGCCGCCGAGCTTGCCTTCGGTGCCGACCTCGCGCGCCACGCGCGTCACCTCCGAGGCGAAGGCGTTCAACTGATCCACCATGGTGTTGATGGTGTTCTTCAGCTCCAGGATCTCGCCCTTCACGTCGACGGTGATCTTGCGCGAGAGGTCGCCGCGGGCGACGGCGGTCGTGACCTCGGCAATGTTGCGGACCTGGGCCGTGAGGTTTCCGGCCATCGAGTTGACGCTGTCGGTCAGGTCCTTCCAGGTTCCGCCGACGCCGGGCACGACGGCCTGTCCGCCGAGGCGGCCCTCGGTCCCGACCTCGCGGGCGACGCGCGTCACCTCGGCGGCGAAGGAGCGGAGCTGCTCCACCATCGTGTTCAGTGTTTCCTTGAGCGAGAGGATCTCGCCGCGCACGTCCACGGAGATCTTCTTCGAGAGGTCGCCCTGGGCGATGGCGGTGGCGACCTCGGCGATGTTGCGAACCTGGGCTGTCAGGTTGCTCGCCATGAAGTTGACGTTGTCGGTGAGGTCCTTCCAGGTGCCGGCGACGCCGGGCACCTCGGCCTGACCGCCGAGCTTGCCATCGGTGCCGACCTCGCGCGCCACGCGCGTCACCTCGCCGGCGAAGGCGTTCAACTGGTCGACCATCGTGTTGATGGTTGCCTTCAGCTCGAGAATCTCGCCGCGCACGTCCACCGTGATCTTGCGGGAAAGGTCGCCGCGGGCGACGGCGGTGGTGACGTCGGCGATGTTGCGGACCTGGGTCGTGAGGTTGGCGGCGAGCAGGTTGACGTTGTCGGTGAGGTCCTTCCAGGTGCCGGCGACGCCGGGGACCTCGGCCTGTCCGCCGAGGCGGCCCTCGGTGCCGACCTCGCGGGCGACGCGCGTCAC
>DAITBB010000054.1:0-22362 GCA_036823975.1 Hyphomicrobium sp. | reverse complement strand
CGATGACCTATGCCATCGGCGGCAAGCAGTACATCGGCATCTTCTCGGGTGTCGGTGGCTGGGCGGGGATCGGTCTTGCGGCCGGCCTCGACAAGCCGACGGATGGTCTGGGCGCAGTCGGCAACTACGCCAGCCTCAAGCAGTATACCGACCTCGGCGGCACGCTGACGGTCTACGCGCTGCCGTAGGTTCGGAACGCTTCTCTTGCAACTGTCCGGCGCGGAGCCCTCCGCGCCGGATTTTCGTTGGGCCTGTGCGTCACCCGTCGATCGTTGCCGCATAGAACGCGGCTTTGTCCTCGGCCTCCCGCAGGCGCTGAAGCGTCTTCGGGACGCGCAGCGTGCGGGCGACGGTCGCGAGCGCGTCGAGCTGATCGGGTTGGGACGACGCGGGCAGGAGCAGAAGGAAGGCGAGATCGACCGACTCGCCGTCGCTCGCGTCGTAATCGATGGGCTGCTTCAGCCGCACGAACATCCCGAACGGCTCCCGGACGTCGCGGAATCTCGCATGCGGGAGACATACGCCGTTGCCGATGCCCGTCGATCCCAGCTCGTCCCGCTGCTCGAGTGCGTCCGCGATCGCATCGGCCGGCAGGTCGAGGGCCGCTCCGGCGTGGGCCGCGAGGGCTTCGAGGAGCGCGCTCTTGTCCGAGGCGGGAAAGTCGATCGCGACGTCCTCCTCTCTCAGGAAGTCTCGGATTTCCATTGTCACTCCTGATGGTTAAGCTCTGCGAGCGGCGGTGTTCTTCCGATGCCCGCAGGCGATAGCCGATGCCGGTCGCGGTGAGAAGGCCCTTTGGCTGCTCGAGCCGTCGCGATCCGGCGCCGAAGCCGGCGCCGCGGGCCGCTTGCAGTCCCCGAGATGCCCGGAAGACCGGCGCGAATTGCCGACAGTCCGTATGGCGTTGATGCCGAACGGCCGCTACCTTTCGCCTCACGGCCCGGAGGACGTCGAGGCGCGATGCCGCTCAGAGTGACAGCCATCATCCTTTCGCTGGTGCTGCACGGCGTGGCAGGGGTTGTTTTGTGGGTGCAACTCCAGTCCGTCCAGTCGCAGGCGCTCGAGCTTGGCGAAGGGCAGGACATCATGCTCGAGCCGCAGGGCCTGGACGTGAGCGAAGTCTCCAATGTGGGCGACGATCTGCAAAGCATCGAGTCCGCGCCGTCCGTTCCCGTGGCCTCGCAGGCGCCGCCGCCGGCGGCTGCGCCGACACCCGAGGACATTCCGCCGCTTTCCGAATCTGAAAACACTGTTCAGGACCTCGACGAGGGAACACCCCAGCAGGTCGCGGAGGTCGCTCCGCCCCCGCCGCAGGAGCCAACGCGCTCGGCCCCCGAATTGGTCCGCGACGCGATCACGTCGGAAGAGAGCACCGTCGAGCAGGATCTGGTCGATGCGCATGGGCCGCCGCCGGAGGCTCTCGAAGAGCAACGGCTCGTGACCGCTCACCGCGCCACGGCCCCCGATGAGGTCAAGGAGCCGGAACAGGCCGTGCGGGCGGATGTTCCTCTGCCCGATCCGCTTGCGGAGCCCCATGCTGCGGTTCTCGAGCCGCCCCCTCCGCCCGAGGAGATCCAGGAGGAGCCGGAGCAGGAGGCGCGCGCCGACGTGCCGGTGCCGGAAGCGCTTCGCGAGGCGCGTGCCGCCCCGGCCAAACCACCGGCGCCGCCCGAGGAGATCAAGGAGCCCGGGCTCGATCGCTCCGAGGTGGCGCCGTCGGCGCCTCCCGCGCCCGTCGAGGAGCCGGAGCCCGACGTCGTCGAGGTGGTGGCGCAGCCCGAGCAGGTCGTCCTCGTCACAGAGCAAAGCTCGGGCGAGGAGAAGAAGGGAGGGGACGCCAGCCTCGTGCGGATCTACGTCGGCAAGGTCAACACGCGCGTTCAGCGCGCCAAGGTCAATCCGCGCTCGCGCAGGACGGGGACCGTCACCGTGCGTTTCACGATCGGGACGGATGGCGCACTCGTGGCGAAGGAAGTGGTCAGGTCGTCGGGTGCAGAGGTGCTCGATGGCGCCGCCCTCGCCGCGCTCGAACGAGCGGCTCCGTTTCCGCCGATCCCGCCCGATGTGAGCGCGGAGCCCATGACCTTCACGCAGTCCTTCCGGTTCCTCGTGCGGTAGTCCATGGCGGTTCGTCCGTGGTATGTCATTCCCGTCGTTATGTCTGTTTGGAAATAACGCTCCGCCAAAGTCGACTTTTGCGACATATATTTCCCGATCCTGCGTTCTGGGGTACAAATTCCCGGCGCCGTTGCCGTGTCGGAAGCATGGCCTGGCGCAGTCCGGACCAAGGGCGAAACGGTCCTGAGGACGCGGCATGAAGCGCTGGAGCGGCGGCCCCGCGAAGCGCGCCCCAGTCTTTCAGTGGTGATCGCGTCGGCCTTTCGATCGTTCCGGACTTTGCAGTGGGTGGCCGGCTTGCCGCCACGAAACCGGGAGAACACAGATATGGCCAGCATCACCGTGAACGGGGAGGTGCGCACGATCGACGCCGATCCCAGCATGCCGCTGCTCTGGTATCTGAGAGACGAGGCAGGACTGACGGGTACGAAGTACGGCTGCGGGGCGGGTGTCTGCGGCGCCTGCACCATTCATCTCGACGGCGTGGCCGTGCGCTCCTGCATGACGACGCTCGAGATGGCCGACGGCAAGTCCGTCACCACCATCGAAGGGTTGAGCGCGGATGGCGAGCATCCCGTGCAGAAGGCGTGGCGGGAGGTGAGCGTGCCGCAGTGCGGCTTCTGCCAGGCGGGCCAGATCATGCAGGCGGCCTCGCTGCTCGCCAACAACAGCGCGCCCTCCGATCAGGAGATCGCCGAGGAGATGGCGGGCAATCTCTGCCGCTGCGGCTGCTACCAGCGGATCCATGAAGCCATCCGGTTGGCGGCGGGAGGCGTGTGACATGCTGCATTACCTCGAGAAAGACGCGTCCGCGCGCGCAAAGACGGCCCGGGCCCAGACGATCATCGAGAACGTGAGCCGGCGGCAGATCCTCGGCGGCGCGCTCGTCGCTTCAGGGCTGGTGCTGGCCGTCAAGGTCATGCCCGCCGCGGCGCGTGAGGCGCGCACGCCCTATGCCACGGGCGCGGACGCCATGCCGGACAAGACCGTCAACGATCCGCATATCTTCATCGCCATCGACAAGAGCGGCGACGTGACGATCGTGACGCATCGTGCCGAGATGGGCACCGGCATCCGGACGAGCCTGCCGATGGTGGTCGCCGACGAGATGGAAGCCGACTGGTCGCGCGTGCGCCTCGTCCAGGCGGAGGGCGACGAGCCGAAATACGGCAACCAGGATACGGACGGCTCGCGCTCGATGCGCCATTTCATTCAGCCGATGCGCCAGTGCGGAGCGGCAATGCGGCAGATGCTGGAGGCGGCGGCCGCGGCCCAGTGGGGCGTGGATGCCAAGCTTTGCCAAGCGAAGGCGCACAAGGTCGTCAAGCTCGACGGCGCCGGCAAGGAGACCGGCGAAAGTCTCGGGTTCGGCGATCTTGCCGAGGCGGCGATGGCGCTGCCGACGCCGAAGCTCGAGACGCTGACGTATAAGACGCCGGACGCGTTCACGCTGATGCGCAAGGGCGAGACGCGGATCGCCGATCTCCGCGACATCACGATGGGCAAGGCCGTCTATGGGGCCGACGTGCGCCTGCCGGGGATGAAGTTCGCCGTCATGCTGCGGCCCGATGTGCTCGGCGCGAAGATGACGTCGTACGACGCGTCCGAGGCGCTCAAGGTGCCGGGCGTGGAGAAGGTGGTGGAGATCGAAGGCAACTACGAGGTGCCGCGTAAGTTCCACCAGCTCGGCGGCCTCGCGGTGGTGGCGAAGAGCACCTACGCGGCAATGATCGGGCGCGATGCCATCCAGGCGGAATGGGATCTCGGCCCCAATGCCAGCTACGACTCGGTGGCCTTCCATGAGGAGATGGCCGCGACCGCAGCGAAGCCCGGCAAGATCATCCGCGACCAGGGCGACGTCGAGACGGCGTTCTCCACGGCCAAGCAGGTGTTCAGCGCCGACTACCACATGCAGCATCTCGTGCAGGCGGCGATGGAGCCGCTGGTGGCGGTGGCGCGCGTCAAGGATGGCAAAGCCGAGGTCTGGGCGCCGGTGCAGAGCCCTTATGGCGCGCGCAAGGACATCGCGGCGGTGCTCGGGATGAAGATCGAGGACGTGACGGTGCACGTCACGCTGCTTGGCGGCGGCTTCGGGCGGAAGTCGAAGTGGGACTTCATGATCGAGGCGGCGCTGCTCTCGCAGAAGCTCGGCGGCGATCCGGTGCTCTTGCAGTGGACGCGTGAGGACGATACCCGCCACGGGTTCTACCATACGACGTCCGTCGAGCGCATCGAGATGGCCATCGACGAGGCCGGCAAGGTCTCGGGCTGGCGCCATCGCACGGTGGCGCCCTCGATCGTGTCGACGTTCGCGCCGGACAGCGGCTACCAGTTCAACATCGAGTACGGCATGGGGTTCGTCGACATCCCGTTCGACATCCCGAACTTCCGCTGCGAGAACGGGCCGGCGAAGGCGCATACGCGCATCGGGTGGTACCGCTCGGTCTCGAACGTCCCGCGCGCGTTCGCCGTTCAGTCGGCGGTCGCGGAGGTGGCGCACAAGCTCGGGCGCGATCCCAAGGATTTCCTGCTCGAGCTGATCGGTCCCGACCGGCACATCGATCTCAAGGCGTCGGGCTTTCCGGAGGATTTCTGGAACTACGGCGAGCCCTACGAGACGTACCCGATCGATACGGAGCGCCTCAAGAACGTGATCCGCCTCGCCGCGGACAAGGCGGGATGGGGCAAGGCGCTGCCCGAGCGGCAAGCCCTCGGGATCGCGGCGCACCGGGCGTTCGCGAGCTATGTCGCGAGCGTCGTGCATGTCGCGATCGACGACGATGGCACCATCCGCGTGCCGGAGGTGGTGACGGCGGTCGATTGCGGGTTCTACGTGAACCCGGAGCGCATCCGCTCGCAGATGGAAGGGGCGGCGGTGATGGGCATGTCGAATGCTCTCTACAGCGGCATCACCTTCAAGAACGGTGCCGTCGAGCAGACGAACTATTCCGACTATCCGATCGCGCGGATGCTGAACTATCCGAAGTCCGTGACCACGATCATCGTCGAGCCGAAGAACGATAGTTGGCATTCGGGCGGCATCGGTGAGCCGGGCGTGCCGCCGTTCGCGCCCGCGCTCGCGAACGCGATCTTTGCGGCGACGGGGAAGCGGATCCGCCATCTGCCGATGGGCGAGACCGTCGCCTGAGCGTGTCCCGCTTTTGGGGATGACAGGCCGCCGGGCGCTTGCGAGCGCCCGGCGGTTTTTATTTGCGGGGCGGCCTTAGGGGAAAGCCCCCGTGTGAAAGCGGGGTTCTGCCGCTCCGATGGTCCCAGTGCGGACGGGGGCGGATCACTCGCGCCTCCGGCCGGCTTTGGGCGCGTTTTCCTTGTCCCTCCAAGCCGATTGCGACCTCGGGTGAGGTGTGGCACGCTTTCTTCAACGTGAACGATAAATGCGCCCGGGCAGGCTTGGGACGGCGTGACCACGGGCGCCATGGGAGCGAACGGCATGGGGCGTACCAAGGCCTCCGCAAGGTCGTGCGGGATCGGCGTCGCGAGCACCCGCGCGCCCTCGGCCGAGGAGGCGGTGCAGGACCTGAAGGCCGCCCTCGAAGGCGATTTCCAGCACATCGTTGCGTTTTTCTCGGTCGACTACGATGCGGCGGCCCTTGCGGCCGGCCTCGGCGCGGCGTTTCCCGGCGTGGTGATCAGCGGCTGCTCGACGTCCGGCGGTATCGGGCCGGACGGCCTCATGGAGCGGGGCATTCTCCTGCTCGCCTTCCCGCGCGAGGGATTCCGCATCCACACCGGCGTGATCGAGGACGTCGGCTCGTTCGGCGTCGAGCGCGCGAGCGAGATGGTGTCGCGCCTCAAGCCCCTCATCGGCGCCGGCGCCGACGGCAAGCTCTCGGATCGGGTGTTCGGCGTCATGCTGGTCGATGGCCTCTGCAACGCGGAGGAGGCGCTGGTGGCGGCCGTGCACTGGGGCTTCGGCGATATGCCCCTGATCGGCGGCTCGGCGGGAGACGGGCTCGTGTTCCGTCACACCTCGATCATCCATCGCGGGAAGGCGCTGGGACGGGCCGCGATCCTTCTCCTGATCGAGAGCGATTTTCCGTTCCGCATCTTCAAGACGTCGAATTTCGAGCCGACGCACATCAAGCTCGTCGTCACCTCGGCCGATACCGCGAACCGCACGGTGCACGAGCTCAACGCGGAGCCGGCGGCGCGGGAGTATGCGGCGGCCATCGGGCTCATGCTCGACGACCTCGGGCCGTTCAGCTTCGCCTCCTATCCGTTGGTCGTGAAGGTGGGCGGCGACTATTACTGCCGCTCGATCCGCAACATGAATCCGGACGGCAGCCTCTCCTTCTTCTGCGCTATCGACGAAGGTCTGGTTTTCACCGTGGCCCGGCCCAAGGATATGCTGAGCGCCACGGAGCGCGTGTTGAGCGATATCGATACGGCGCTCGGCGGGATCGATCTCGTGCTCGGATTCGATTGCGTGCTGAGGCGGCTCGACGCGGAAAACCGGCAGATCCGACGGCAGATGGAAGATCTCTACAAGACTTACGGCGTGATTGGCTTTCACACCTATGGAGAGCAACATAACGCCATGCATCTCAATCAGACGCTGACCGGCGTCGCATTCGGCACACGACGGGACGTGCGGTGACCTCGGAGCTTCAGGACTCTGCGGCACCGCTCTCGCCCTCGGAGATGTTCGAAGAGCTCGAGCGCCGCAACAACAAGCTGATCAAGATCAACGCCGCGCTGATGCAGCGCGTCGAGCGGTCCATGGACTATCAGGCCAATGCCTATTCCATGTTCCAGACCGCGATCGGCCTCGAGACGCAGGTGCGGGCGCGCACGGAGGAGCTCAAGGCGGCGCTCAACCGGCTCGAGCGCGCCAACGAGCAGCTTACGGCCGCGCGCGATGCCGCGGAGCGAGCGAACCGCTTCAAGACGGGCTTCTTCACCGCGGTGGGGCACGATCTGCTGCAGCCGCTGCACGCGGCGAGACTTTCGCTCTCGGCCCTCTCTGAGATGCATGACAACCGGCCGCATCAGCGCCTGATCGGACAGGTGGACCATGCCCTCTCCACCATCGAGGAGCTGCTCAGGACCATCCTCGATCTCTCCAAGCTCGACTCGGGCGCGCTGAAGCCCTCGTTCCAGCCGATCGATACGCTGGATCTCTTCCGGTCGGTGCTCGTCGACATCACGCCGATCGCACGCGCAAAGGGGCTCGAGCTTTCGATGCGCGCGTGCGATGCCATCGTCGTCTCCGATCCCCTGATGCTGCGGCGGATCCTGCAGAACCTGCTGGCGAATGCGGCTCAGTATACGGAGAAGGGGCGCGTTCTCCTCACCAGCCGCCGGCGCGGCGATCATCTCAGGATCGAGGTGTGGGACACGGGTCCGGGCATTCCGCCCTCCGAGCAGAGCAAGATCTTCGAGGAGTTCCAGCGCGGCTCGGCCGGGCAGCGCTCGCTCGGCGGCGGGTTCGGCATCGGGCTCGCGATCATTGCGCGCATGGGCGAGACGCTCGGGCACAAGGTCGAGCTGTGCACGATCGTCGGCAAGGGGACGCGCTTCTCCGTCAACGTGCCGCTGGCGGCGAAGGCGGACGAGGCGCTGGTGGTGCGCCGGCCACAGTTGAAGCCGGCCGAGCGGGCCTATGGGCTCGGCACCATGAAGGTCGTCGTCATCGACAACGATGCGGCGGTGCGCGAGGCGATGCGCATCCTGCTCGATCAATGGGGGTGCGACGCCCGGTTCATCGCCGGGTTGGACGGGGTCGCGCAGCTTTCGGCCGACGAGCCGGGGTTCAAGCCCGACATCATCCTCGCGGACTTCCATCTCGACCACGGCGAGTGCGGCCTTGCGGCGGTCGAGGCGCTTCGCGCCGGGCGGGCGCTGCTCGTTCCGGCGATCGTCATCACGGCGGATCATTCGATGCAGGTCGCCGAGGCCGTCAGCGCGGCCGGCTGCGAGGTCCTGCGCAAGCCTGTGAAGCCTGCGGAGCTTCGCGCGCTCGTCACGCATCTCGTGCGGTAGGGAGGAGAGGCTCTTCGGCTGGGCGGAGGCCCTGCGGAACGGTGCCTGCGCCTATCGGGTGTCCTTGTCGGACTCGCGGCCGAGGGCGTTGGCGAGGATCGCGTCGTAGTCGAGGCGCGTCACCTCGATCACGGCCTGCGTGCGCGAGACGACGTTGAGCTTGCGCATGATCTCGGAGACGTGGGCCTTGACGGTGGTCTCGCCGACGCCGAGCTCGTGGGCGATCTGCTTGTTCAGCATGCCCTGGCGGACCATCTGCAGGACGCGGAGCTGCTGGCGTGTCAGCGAGGAGACGCGGAGGGCGAGATCGGATTCGCGCGTGGAGCCTCCGTCCGTCGTGGGGGGGACGTAGCCCTTCGGGAGCACGACGAGGCCGGCCATCACGTCCTGGATGGCCTCGGAGAGATCGCGCTTCTTCACCGATTTCGAGATGTAGCCGGCTGCCCCGCAGGTCATGGCCTCGTGAATGATGCGGGGATCCTCGTGCGCGGAGACGACCATGATCGGCTGCTTGGGGCGCGCAGCGCGCAGCTCGATCAGGCCGTCGAAGCCGCGCGTGCCGGGCATCGAGAGGTCGAGGAGGACGAGATCGAACGCCTGATCGCCGAGCAGGATCTGATGGGCGGCCGCGATGGAGGACGCCTCGACGATCTCGGCGCCGGCATACGCCTGCTCGATCGCGAGCTGCAAGGCCTCGCGGAAGAGGGGGTGATCGTCGACGATCAAGAACCTGACCGTCATGGGGCGGTCTCCTTCGCCGAGGCCGGCGGTGACGCGACCAACTCGCCCGGTCGCTTCAAAATTAAAGCAAAACCAAGCCTCAAGATCGTCGCTCTTTGAGCTTCTATGGAAGCGGGGGCCCGGATTTGGCAAGCGAAAACGGGCCATATTGTGCGATGGTCGAATATCAGCGTGCGGGAGACCGCATGCTTAATGGGCGGACAGGCTGAACGGTGTGAGTTGCTCGCAGTTTCATCGGGTTAAGGCGAGAGGCTTGCAGCCTGCGGCAACTTGGAAAGGGCCTGAGCCTTGTCTATAGTGCCGCGGGACTGTCGGGCGGGGGCCCTGTCGTGGCGGCTGGCGCGGGGCGCGCCCTGCGGTTGGGACTGCGAGGGGTCGGCAGGGTGTGGCGGGCTCCGGATCCGGCGGGCGGCGCAGCGGGAGGGGCCGGCCGGCGTGTGGCGAGCGGAGCTCGCGTTGCGTGGGTAGGGAGCGTGGGGCGGGAATGAAGTGCAATCCTTCGCGATGGATCTGGGGCCTCATTCCGATCGCCATGCTGACCTGGGCAACGCTCGCGCGCGAGCGCGCGGACGTCGAAGCCGATCTTACGGAGCGGGCGCAGGAGGCGCTGCAGGCGGCCGGTCAATCCTGGGCACGCGTGGGCGTGATCGGGCGTGACGCCGTCATCACGGGGCGGGCCCGAAAGGACGGAGAGCCGAAGCTGGCGCTCGATGCCGTCCGCGCGGTGTGGGGCATTCGCACCGTTCAACTGAAGACGGATCTGGCAGGTGGCGCGGCGCGGCCTCTGGCTGTGGGGCCTGCGACCGATCCCGAGTTCCTGCGCGAGGCTGTGCGCCGCAAGAAGCGCGAGGAGGCGGCGGCTGCCGCGGCGCTCAAGGCGCGGCAGGAGGAAGCGGCCAGGGTCCTCAAGGCGAAGCAGGACGCCGAGGCGGCGCGGCGGCGCGCGGAGGAGGATGCCCGCCGCAGTCTGGCTGAGCGCGAGGCCCTGGAGCGGGAGGCCGAACGGCGCGCGGCGGCGGAAGCCCAGGCGCAGGCCGACCCTGCGGCGGAGATTGCCCAGCAAGGCGAGGACGCAAAGCAGGCCGCTCTCGCTGAGCGAGTAGCGGCTGAGGCGGCCGCCCGGCAAGCCGAGGAGGTCAAGGCCCGTGCCGAGGCCGACCGCAAGGCGGAGTTGGAGGCGCAGGCCGAGCGGCTGCGGCTCGAGGCACGTCGGGTCGACGAGCTGAAGGCCGCGCAAGCCGCCGAAGCGGAGAGACTGCGCGCCGAGCAGCAAGCGGACGCGGCGCGGAAGGCGCAAGAGGAGGCCGAGGCCCAGCGGGCCCGCGAGGAGGCCGAGGCGCTCGCGGCTCGCAAAGCCGAGGAGGCGGCCCAAGCCCGTGCGGCTGCCGAAGCGGAGGAGGAGCGGCGCGCGGCGGAGGCCGAGAAGGCCGCTCGAGAAAAAGCTGCCGCAGACGAACGTGCGGCGGCTGAGGAGGCGCGCAAAGCCCGCAAGACAACGGAGGAAACGCGCGCCTGCGAGCAACGGCTGGCCGAGGCCGCAGCGGCCGATGTCATCCTGTTCGAGCGTGCGAAGGCCGACATCGCTCCCAAGAGCTCGCGCGTGATCGCGCGGCTCGCCGAGATCATCAAATCCTGCCCCGGCGCGCGTGTCGAGGTCGAAGGGCATACGGACAGCGAAGGCGAGCCGGACCGCAACCAGCGCCTGTCGGAGCGGCGCGCGAATGCGGTGCTGCGGAGCTTGGCGCGCGCGGGCGTACCAGGGGATCGCCTCTCGTCCGTGGGCTATGGGGCGGAGCGGCCTGTCGCGTCCAACGATACGCCGGCGGGCATGGCGCGCAACCGGCGCATCGAGTTTCGGGTCTTTACCGACTAAGCGGCGCGCCTGCCGCAGGGCGCGCCTTCAGGGGATGACGAGATGGATTATCTGGTCGTGAAATTGTTCTGGTACCTGATTGCGGCGTTCGCGATCGGTCTCGTGGTGGGTTGGATCAGTTGCGGACGGGTCGAGGACTGAGCCGCTCGGCCGAGGTGGTTCCGCACCGGCTGCTCCGGCGTTCCGGAGCGGTCTTGGGAGGGGAGTTGGGCGTATGATGGTTTTGCTGGTGCAGGCTTTCCTGTTGCTGCTCGGCGCGTTTTTGCTGGGTGCTTCGCTCGCGTGCCTGCTGCGCCGCGCCTTCGCGGGCCGGGAGGAGACGCCGCACCTGGCCGCCGCCTCGCCGGGATTGACGGCGGCCGCCGCGCCCGCGCCGTGGGTCGGCGATGTCTCGTCGCTCAAGACGGATCGTTTCGGGCGGGCCCTCATGGGCGCCGGACGCGCCGTGCCGCCGGTTTTCCGTGAGGCCTATTCGGGCCCTGTCGTCGAGGTCCAGGAGCCGCCTGTCGCCGAGCGCGCGCAACGCCCGCGGCAGGAGCCAGTGTCTTCTCCGCCAGCGGAGCCGCCGGCTGCCGTTGTGCCGCCACCTCCGGCCCCGGCGCCTGCTCCGGCGCCGCCGCGTCCTGTGCTTCAGGTCGTGCCTACGGCACCGCCGGCGCCAGTCGTCGAGTCCCGTCCGCCGCCGCCCGCGCCGGCCGCACACGCCGAACCGCGTCCGGCTGCGCCGGAGCCGCCGCCGGCCGAGCCGCCCAAGTCCGTCGAGTCGACCGCGGCCGAGTCCGGGCTCAAGAGAGCGGCCGAGCGTAGCTATGCCGAGATTGCCGTCGCGGCTGCGGCTGCGGCCGCCGCGGCGAAGGCCGTCGCCGATCGGGAGGCCGCCGAGAAGGCCAAGGCCGAGGCCGAGCGCAAGGCGGCAAGGGCGGCGCGCGAGGCGGCCGAAGCTCCGGCGCCCGAACCCAGGGGTATCAGCTCCGTTCCTCTCGTCATGCCTCCTCCGGCCGAGCCGACAGCTCCTGTGGAGGCCGTGCCATCAGACCGTTTCGGATCGGGCTCCGCGGCGGAGCAGCCGCTCGACGATCTCTGCCGCATCCGTGCGATCGATCCCGAGCTCAAGGCGCATCTTCACCGTTATGGCATCCGCACGTTCGCACAGATTGCAGCGTGGACGCCCGAGGATGCGCGCGAGGCGGGTGAGGTGCTTGCGATCGGCGCGCAGATTTCGGACGAGAACTGGGTCGAGCAGGCGCGCATCCTGGCCGAGGGCGGTGACGTCACGCCGTTACGGCCGCGGGAGAGGACGGCGGAGGAGATCGCTGTCCCGGTCGACCCCGAGCGGCTGCATCGCATCGTCGGCATCGATCCGGAAACGGAGGCGCAGCTCAACGCCACCGGCATCACGCGCTTGAGCCAGATCGCGCGCTGGTCCGACGCGGACGTCACCACGTTCGAAGGGCTGCTCGGGCTCGAGGCCGGGCGTATCGCTGGCGAGGGCTGGGTCGAGCAAGCGCGCTTCCTTACGCGCGCCCTGCGTGAGGAGGATGCGGACGCGGTGCCGCTGACCGGCGAACCCGAGACCCGAGTGCAGGACGCGGAGGTCTCGCGCCCGCTCGCGGTCGTGGACGACGAGATCGAGGCGGCGGATGAACCGTCTCTGAGCGAGGAGGTGAGCGAGGACGACCAGGACGGCGAGGAGGGCCAGACCGGCGCGCGCGACGGCCTGACGGGACTTCGCTCGGTGCGGTCGGAAGCGTTGAGGGGGTCGTCGGTTCCGCCCGGCGCGGTGGACGATCTCAAGCGCATCCGCGGTATCGGGGTGCTGATCGAGAAGAAGCTCAACTCGCTCGGCATCACGGCCTACGAGCAGGTCGCCAACTGGACGGACGCAGATATCGACCGCATCAGCCAGCTCCTCGATTTCGGGGGGCGGATCGAGCGGGAGAACTGGATCGAGCAGGCGCGCATCCTCGCCTCCGGCGGGCAGACGGAGTTCTCGCGGCGCGTGGATCGCGGCGAGGCTTAGAGCGCGTTCCCTCTTATTGGATCGGCTTTTGAGCGTGAACGCGCTCTAAGTCTTTGTTTGAGAGTCTGATTCACGCCCTCGATGCGAGCTGACCGCTCGCATCTCAAACGATCAGGCTCTAGGAGGAGAAGCAGGGCGCGGCGTAATCCCCGCGCGCGCTCAGAGCTTCCAGCCGGAGTGGATGGCGGCGATGCCGCCCGTCAGGTTGCGCACGCTGACACGCTCGAAGCCGGCCTCGCGGATCATGGCGGCGAACGCTTCCTGCTTCGGGAAGCGGCGGATGCTTTCGACAAGGTACTGGTAGGGCTCGGCCGAGCCTGCCGTGAGCTTGCCGAGGCGCGGGATGATCTCGAACGAGTGGAAATCGTAGAGCCGGTCCAGCAGCGGCACCTGGCATTCCGAGAACTCGAGGCACAGGAAGCGCCCGCCGATCTTGAGAACGCGGAACGCCTCGCGCAATGCCTGATCGATGTGCGTGACGTTGCGGATGCCGAACGCGATCGTATAGGCGTCGAAGGCGCCATCGGGGAAAGGCAGCGCCTCGGCATTGCCCTGGGCCGGCGTGATGCGCTGGGTGAGGCCGCGGTCTGCGATCTTGCGGCGGCCCTCCTCCAGCATCTCCGTGCTGATGTCGGCGAGCACGGCCGTCGCGTTCGGGCCGGAGGACTCGGCGTAGCGGATGGCGATGTCGCCGGTGCCGCCGGCCACGTCGAGCAGCCTGAAGGGGCGCGCGTCGCGCGGGGCGCCGATCATGGCGACGAAGTCCGCCTTCCAGAGCCGATGCAGGCCCCCGGACATGAGGTCGTTCATCAGATCGTAGCGGGAGGCGACCGAGGAGAAGACCTGGTTGACCAGGCCCTGGCGCTCGGTCTCGGGCACGGAGCGGAAGCCGAAGCTCGTGGCGGTGTCGGAGCCGGAAGAGGGGGGAGTTTCGTTCGACATGGCGAAGCTGGCGGCCTTTCCGGCGGAGGTGACGTGGTCCGACCTTAGAGCGCGTTCACTCTTATTGGAATCGGCTTTTGAGCGTGAGCGCGCTCTAAGTCCTTGTTTGAGAGTCTGATTCACGTCCTCGATGCGAGCTGAACGCTCGCATCTCAAACGATCAGGCTCTAAAGCGCTCGCGCACCTGTGGGAACCGGCTTTTCCGGCGCGGCCTGCGACATGGCAAACGGCCGGATGGGCTCAGGCCTCGATGGTGAGGAGCGGATGCGCCGTGCCGCTCTCGAGATGGCCGCGCACGGCCTCGGCCAGCACGGGCGCGAGCAGGAAGCCGTGCCGGTAAGCGCCGTTGACGAGGATGGTGCGGCCGTCGTCCTGCACGACGGCGCGGGGGAGATTGTCGGGAAAGGCGGGGCGGATGCCGCTGCCCGTCTCGATCACCTCGGCCTCGGCGAACGCAGGGTGGAGCGCATAGGCCGCGCCCAGAAGCTCGAGCGCCGAGCGGACGGTGATGGCGCCCGGATCCTCGCTCTCGATGACGGTTGCGCCGACGAGATAGCGGCCGCCGTCCCACGGCACGATGTAGAGCGGATGGCGCGGATGGAGCAGGCGCACCGGACGGGTAATGTGAACCTCGCCCGTGCGCACGAGGAGACGCTCGCCGCGCACGCCGCGCAGTGCCGGCAGGCGATCGCGGGCGGCGATGCCGCGACAGTCGATGACGAGATCGGCGTCGTTGCTTTCCGCGGGCGGACACCAGGGCGTGCCGAAGATCGTGTCGGCGCCGGCGGCGCGCACGGCTTCGAGCAGGAAGGCGAGCGCATCGGGCGTCGTCATGTGCGCTTCGTCGGGGAAGAAGAACGCGCTGGCGAAGCGTCCCGCGAGGTCCGGCTCGCAGGCGGCGAGCGCGCGCGCGTCGAGCGTCTCGGGTGGCGCGGTGGCGCGCGCGAAGCGGGCCTGCTCGGCATGGTCGCGCTGGGCGGCGACGACGAGGCTGCCGGCGTTGGCGAGATGCGGATAGACGGCGCGCCACAGTGCGAGGCCCTGGCGGCCGTGGCCGAGAATCTCAGGCGCGCCGTCGCTCTCGCAGCCGGGCGCCAGCATCGCGCCGGCGAGGCGGCTCGCGGCGTGAGCGAACGGGGCCGGAGACGCCTCGATCAGGCGCACGCGGTGGCCGGCGCGGGCGAGGACGAGGGCCTGCCACAGGCCCATGATGCCGGCGCCGACGACGGTGATCGCGCGCGGCGTGCGTGGGGATCTGCCGTCAGTCGCCAAGGGCCGCCCCTTCGCGGCGCGGATCCGCGCCGCCCTCGAGCCTGCCTTCGCGCCGCACGATGGCATGGATGCCGGAGTTCATGAGGCTCGGCGTCACCTTCTGGCCATAGCCTCTCAAGGCGAGAGCCTTCCAGATCGTGGACCATCCGATCTCGAATTCCATCGGTCCGCCGGTCGTGCCGAAGTTGGGGAGATCGGTGGCGGCCTGCGCATCGAGCTTCCAGTCGATCAGGGCGACGAGCGTCTTGGCGACGTAGAGGATGATGCGACTGCCGCCCGGCGAGCCAAGGGTGGCGAAGAGCTCGCCTTTGTCGTCGAAGACGAGGAGGGGCGCCATGGAGCTGCGCGGCCGCTTGCCGCCCTCGACGCGGTTGGCGATGGGGACGCCGCCGGGGTCGGCGGGGAGAAACGAGAAGTCCGTCAGCTCGTTGTTGAGCAGGAAGCCGGACGTGAACACGCCGGAGCCGAAGACGCCTTCGATGGTCGTCGTCATGGCGACGGCGTTGCCGTCTGCATCGACAATAGACAGATGGCTCGTGCCGGCGCGCTCGCGCGTTGCGTCGATGCCGAAGGCGCGCGTGCCGGCGCCGGGCGGCGCGCCGGCGTCGACGCGATCCTGCGTCTCTGTCGGGTCGATCAGGGTGCTGCGGGCGCTGAGATAGGTGGGATCGAGCAGGCCGGACGGAACCGGCACGAAGTCCGGGTCGGCGAGGTAGCGGTTGCGGTCGGCGAAGGCCAGGCGCTCGGCTTCCGTGACGAGATGGAGCGCCTGGACGTTCATCGCGTCGGCCGGCGTGCGGCCGAGATCGAAGCGCTCGACGAGCTTCAGGATCTGCGCGACGGCGATGCCGCCCGACGAGGGCGGGCCCATGCCACAAAGACGATAGGTGCGATAGGTGACGCAGACGGGCGGGCGCTCTTTTACAGTGTAGGCGGTGAGATCGGAGAGAGCGAGGTCGCCGGGAGCGTTGGGCGCAGTGCGTGCCGCGACCACCATCGCTTCCGCGATCGCGCCGGAATAGAACGCGTCCGCGCCGTGGCGGGCGATGGCGTCCAGTGTGGCGGCGTAGGCTTCGTTCTTGAGCGCATGGCCCGTAGGGAGCGCATTGCCGTCGGCGTCGAGGAAGTAAGCCTTGGCGGCCGGCGTCAGCGCCGATTGTCCGAACCAGCGCAAGAGGAGATGGAGCCGGGAGGAGATCGGGAAACCGTCGCGGGCGAGCCGGATGGCTGGCTGGAAGAGATCCGCCCAGGGCAACTTGCCATGGCGCTTGTGCACCTCTTCGAGTAGGCGGACGAGCCCCGGGGTGCCGATGCTGAGGCCCGAGTGCACGGCCGTGTCGAAGGCCATCGGCCGGCCGTCGCGCAGGAAGCGGTCGGGCCGGGCCGCCGCGGGTGCGGTCTCGCGGCCGTCGTAGGTGGCGAGCGCGCGCGCCTTCGCGTCCCAGTGCAGGAGGAACGCTCCGCCGCCGAGCCCCGAGGACTGCGGCTCGACCAGGCCCAGCACGAGCTGTGTCGCGATGGCTGCATCGATGGCCGATCCGCCGGCGCGCAGGATCTCGCGGCCGGCCTCGGAGGCGCTGACGTTCGCGCTCGAGACCATGTGCCGCTTCGCCAGGGCGAGCGTGCGGGCGGTGACGCCGGTGCCCTCTTCCGGCTCGAGCTGACGCGGCGCGGGCGTCTCGGCCAAGGCCATCTGCGCAGTCGCGAGGACGAGGGCGAAGAGGACTAAGAGGCTGCGGACGCCGTTTCGGGCCATGCTCAAGGAGGTCTCCATGTCGGGCCAGTTCCCCTGGCGGAGCCTCTGCCCGGGGTGGCCATCTCCTTACAGCATTACTCGGGGGATCGCCGGCATGGAAGGATCCGCTTTGGATTCCAGGCCCTTGTCTTCCCGCGCGAGATCGGCGCCGCTGCCGCCTTGCGCGGGGAACAAAGAAACGGCCGGAATGGCGGGGGCTCCATTCCGGCCGTGGGGGCCAGACCAGGATAAGGAACGCAGACTGAACGCGGACGGCTCCAAGGTGCAGGTTGGGGAAAGGCTCGGCGGAGCGGCCGGAGGAGGGACTCCGCGGCTCTTGCCGACACGCACGCAACACGACGCAACGGACGCAACACAACGCAACTGACGCCACACACGCCGGAGGCTCCACCACGCGCACGGGGGAGCCTTCCGGTCCCACCTTCTCCAGGTCCTCACCTACGTATTTCACCTGGGGTTGACGCGAGAACTCGAGCGACCCGACGGGGCCAACGCGCTCACGAGATGATGTCTACCGCGTGATTATGTTCTTTATTTGTTCTCATCGCAACAGCACCCGATGTCACGCGGGCGTGTCTTGTAGGTGCCAGACAACCATCCGGAAAGGCGGTGGTTTCGGCAACCGTTGCGCTTGTGCATCGGTTGCGCGGGAAGATATGTTCGCAGGTGCGAGTAGGCCTCGGTGTGACCTGTCTGCTCTCCCGTCGATTCGCAGTCTGGTCTATACGAGGTGTTCACGAAACGAGCGCAACATGCCGGCGACGGCTTGGGCGGTCGGATGGGCTCGTCCCGGGCCTCTGGGTCCTCACAGCGGGAGTCGTTGATGTTCGAGTTGAAGGCAAAGATCGGCAGTGTGGTGGCCGCCGCGGTTGCGGCTGTCGCGATGATCGGTGCGCCGGGCGCGGCCAGTGCCCAGACGCTGATCGAGTTCCTATGGGGTGGCTCGCCGGAATACGGCGGCCAGAAGCGCCAGATGGTCAGCTTCAATCCCAAATACTCGTCCGGTCAGATCATCGTCAGCTTCGGCGATCGCCGTCTCTATCACATCATCAAGCCCGGGCAGGCGATGAGCTACCCGATCGCGATCCCGCGCGAGCAGAGCCGGTGGCAGGGCAACACCACGGTCTCGATGAAGCGCGAGAACCCAGATTGGCGCCCCACGCCCGAGATGCTGCGCGAGAATCCGCGCCTGCCGAGCTGGGTGCCCGGCGGTCATCCGATGAACCCGCTCGGCGTGCGTGCGCTCTATCTCGGCTCCAGCACCTATCGCATCCATGGCACGGACGCGCCGTGGACGATCGGGCAGAACGTCTCCAAGGGCTGCATCCGCATGTTCAACGAGGACGTGATGCACCTCTATCCGCGCGTGCCGACCGGCACGAAGGTCGTCGTGACGTGGGAGCGCTTCAAGACGGAGCCCGGCGCCTTCGCCGAGGCGGACTCGCGGCGTGAGCGTGAGTCGACGCAGACCGCCACAGCGCGTGACACCACGACGGCGCTCGAGAAGCCGCGGGCGAAGTCTCGTGCCGCCGCCGCGAAGCCGAAGCCCGGCTTCTTCATCGCGTCGGACGACGAGGAGACCGCGCAGCCGACCGAGGCGTCGTTGGAGAGCGATGACGAGGTGACGACCTATACGCGCAATGCGGACGGCACCTACACCCGGGAGGGCCCTGCCGTCGACGAGAGCAACGGCGAGGAAGCCAAGGCTGCCGAGCCCGAGGCGCAGAAGGTGACGCGCTACAATCGCAAGGTCGGTGCCGGCGCCGTCTCGCGGGGCGCCCAGACAACGGTCGAGTGAGATTGGGATCCTTCAAGGATCGCGACAGAGATGCGAAGGGCGGCTGGATCAGCCGCCCTTTTTCTTTGGCTGAGGTCGTGCTGATGGAGATCCGATCTCGTGAGCTTTGCGTGCGGAAAGGCCGCCGTGCGTGCGCGCGGGATTTTGTCCGTCCGGTGCTGGGATCGCGTGCTTTGGGGGGAAGTGTCGCGCGTCCCTCAGCTTCCCTGCACGAGGCACGTCTTGAGGCCTGAGGCGAGGTTGCGGAGCAGGGCGTCGTAAGCGTTCGGGCCGGGCTCGACGAGCGCGCCTTCGGGGTCGAGCGTGCCGGTGCGGGTGTTCGTTCCCTCCGTCACGGTCGCGACCAGACGCGCCTGGACTTGCGGCTCGCTGAAGATGCAGCTCGCAGACAGCGCAACGAGCTTCTGGCGGATCTCGGTCAGACGCTTGGCCGAAGGTTGCATCTCGGGATTGATCGTGATCGCGCCGACAGGCGAGAGCCCGAAGCGATGCTCGAAATACTGATACGCATCGTGGAACACGACGTAGGGCTTGCCCTTCACGGGGGCGAGGTCGCGCGTGAGATCGTCTTCGAGGGTGCGGATGGCGGCATCGGCGCGCGCGGCGTTGGCCTTGAAGGTTTCGGCATGAGCCGGATCGGCCTCGGACAGCACGCGGGCGATCTCTGCGACCATCTTGCGGGCATTGCCGGGATCGAGCCAGACGTGGCCGTCGCGGGGTGCGGAGCGCTCATCGTGGGCGTGCTCGTCGTGATCGTGCTCATGGTCATGCCCGTGGTCATGGTCGTGAGCGTGGTGCCCATGGTCGTGGTCTTCGAAGGTTTCGCTGGTGCGGATGGGGAGCCATGCGATCCCCGGCGCATCGGCCAGCGTCGCGACGCGGACGGTCTCGGGCAGCGATGCGACGACCTTGCGGGTGAATGGCTCGACCGTCTCCGAGACGCGGAAGACGACATCGGCGTGATGCAGGGCCATGGCGTCGGACGGCTTCAGGGCAAACGTGTGCGGGGAGGCTGTGCCTTTGACCAGTAATGTGGGCTCGCCCACGCCGGCCATGACCTGGGCGACGAGCGCGTGAATGGGCTTGATCGTGGCCGTCACCTGAATATCGGCGGCGGCGGGCGAGGCCGCGAGGGCGGTGCCCGCGGCGAGGGCAAAGGCAAGGCCGCTGCACGCTCCACCGGATTGCGGTCTCGCCGAAGGGACAGGGAAGGCAGAGCGCACGTGCATCTCGAAAGGCTTCTCCAACAGGGGCCGGGCGAGCCGGCCGGCCGAATGGCTTGTGCTGGATACTATAACATCCATGGAGACGCAACGGAGGTCCGCCTGCCATGCTCCTGCTTCAATTTCAGGCTCGGTTGCGCCGCTTGCACGCGGTTTCATGCGGGAGGCGGCGGCTCTGTGCCATGGGCGCGCCGGTGGCCTCCGGCCGCGGTCGGCTTGGCGTGCCAGGGTATGGTACGCTCGCGGCTTCGGTGTGTCGTCGAGGAGGGCAGGTTGCGAAGGATCTCGGCCTTATTGGGCCTTGTCATGCTGTGGGCCGCGGCCATGCGTCCGGCCGAGGCGCATCCGCACGTCTGGGTGACGGTGGAGGCCACGGTTCTCTACGAGAACGGGTCCGTGACGGGTCTCGTCCACAAGTGGACCTTCGACGACATGTATACCGCGATGGCCATCCAGGGCCTCGACGTCAACGAGGACGGCGTCTATTCGCGCGAGGAGCTGGCGGAGCTGGCTAAAGTCAACATCGACGGGCTCAAGGAGTTCGGCTACTTCACCGTCGCCAAGCTCGGCAAGGCCCCCGTGAAGGTCAAGGACCCGACGGACTATCATCTCGAATACACGAACGGCCTGCTCTCGCTCCACTTCACGCTGCCGTTCGCGCAACCGGTTCTGGCGGAGGCGCCGGACTTCACCTTCTCGGTGTTCGATGAGACGTTCTTCATTGCCTTCGAGCTCGCCAAGACCAATCCGGTGAAGCTCAGCGCGGGCGCCCCGCCGGGATGCGCGGCCAGCGTCGGCATTCCCGAGAACGAGCTCGCAGAGCTCAAGGCCCTGAACGAGTCCTTCGGCGGGCAGCTCACGGCGGGCGATGCCAACGCGGGAATGGGGCTCGGGTATGCGCAGACGGTGACACTAGGCTGCAAGAAGTCATGATGCACGTGCTCCGGTCGCTCGGCGTGTTGCTCGTCGGGCTCCTTTTCGTCTCGGGCGCGCTGGCGCAGACGGAGCCCAAACCGTCGCCCTTCGGCGTTCCGCTGTTGCCGGGCCAGACGGCGCAGACGGCCGGGGCCAAGGCCGAGCGCAGCCTGCTCGGTGACGCATGGAGCTTCGTGCTGGCGCAACAACATCGGCTCAACCGCGAGCTTGCATCTGCGGTGCGTCAGCTCAAGGCGGGCGATACCTGGAATGCCACGCTCGCGCTGGGTTTCGTGGGCTTCCTCTACGGGGTGCTGCATGCGGCGGGGCCAGGGCACGGCAAGGCCGTGATCTCCTCCTACGTACTCGCCAACGAGCGGACGGTGCGGCGCGGGATCCTGCTCTCGTTTCTCGCCGCCTTCATCCAGGCCCTCTCTGCGATCGCGATCGTCGGCGTGCTCGCCATCGCGCTCAAGGCGACCAGTCTCGAGATCAGGGCGGCGGAGGCGTGGATCGAAACCGTGAGCTGGGGACTGGTGGCGCTGGTGGGGCTGTGGCTCCTTTACCGGCAGATCTCGCAGCTTCTGCGCCGCCCGGCCGCCGGGACGGCCGTCGCACCGGCGCGCGTTCATCGGCATTCGCATGAAATGGCATCTGTGCACGATCATGAGTCTCAGCCTGCGGGATGTGGCTGCGGTCACGCCCATGCGCACGCCGATGACGCGGGTGTTCATCACGCCGCTCGCGATGTGCCGCCGGCGCACGCGGCGCATGGGAGCTGCTGCGGCCATGCGCACATGCCCGATCCCTCCCAGCTCGCCGGCCCGCTGTCATGGCGCACGGCACTCGCGATCGCCGTCTCGGTCGGTATCCGGCCCTGCACGGGCGCGATCCTGATTCTGATCTTCGCCCTGAGCCAGGGGCTTCTTGGGGCCGGCATCTTCGCGGCCTTTGCCATGGCGCTGGGGACGGCCATCACCGTCTCGATGCTGGCGGCGCTGGCAGTCGGCTCGCGGGATCTGGCGCGGCATCTGGCCGGCGGGGAGAGCCGGCTGGCCGGCGCCGTCACGACGGGAGCGGGGCTGATCGGCTCGGGGCTCGTCTTCCTGATGGGGGCGAGCTTTTTCGTCACCTCCCTCAGCGGCGGCGTGGGCGGGCCCTTTTAGCGAAGGGCTGGTGGGCTTGCGGAAAACCGGTTCCCACTTTTTCGGAAGCGCTCTAAGGGTGTCGCGTCTTAAGCGATCCCCTCACCGAGGCCCCGCCGCATGAAGCTCTACCGCGCCTTTGCCACCGTCGGCGGCCTCACGCTCGTGTCGCGCGTGCTGGGGTTCCTGCGCGATATCCTGTTCGCGTGGGCGTTCGGTGCGGGCTGGGTGGCGGACGCCTTCAACGTCGCGTTCCGGTTTCCCAACCTTTTCCGCCGGCTGTTCGGCGAAGGGGCCTTCAACTCGGCCTTCATTCCGCTGTTCGCGAAGGAACTCGAAACCAAGGGCCGGGAGGCGGCCCGTGCCTTCGCCGAGGAGGCGCTGAGCGGCCTCGTCGCGGTGCTGGTGGCGCTTACGCTCGTCGCGATCCTTGCGATGCCGTGGTTGATGTATCTGCTCGCGCCCGGGTTCAGCACCACGCCGGAAAAGTTCGATCTCGCGGTGCTGCTGACGCGGATTACGTTTCCCTATCTCCTCTGCATGTCGCTCGTGGCGC
>DAITBB010000053.1:0-22385 GCA_036823975.1 Hyphomicrobium sp. | reverse complement strand
TGAACAAGGTCGTCGAGGCCGAGCGCATCGCCAAGGCGAACATCATCCGCCGCCAGGAGGAGACGGCCGCCACGCGCTCGCTCCTCAACACCGCCAAGCTGATGGAGAACAATCCGCTCCTCCTTCGGCTCAAGGAATTGGAGGCGCTGGAAAAACTGGTCGAGAAGGTCGGCCGGATCGACCTGCACACCGGAAGCGGCGCCGGCGGTTTCGAGGCGCTCTTGTCCAATCTTTACAAGCTCGGCGCAGACCGGCCCAAGGACGAATCCTGAGACGGCTGCGCCTGCGTCAATGCCGCTCGGCTTGCGGCCCCGCCTTTTCATTGAAAAACGGCGTGGACGGGGCGACATACGAGACGCACGACATCTGGCGACCCCCACCGGAGGAAAGACCCCATGCATGTGACGATCGACGACGCCAAGAAAATCATCGAGGCCGCCCGCAAGGAGGCCGAGAAAACCAAGACCAAGATGTGCATTGCCGTCGTCGACAGCGGCGCCAACCTGAAGGCGTTCCATCGCATGGACGACGCGTGGGTCGGCTCCATCGACATCGCCATCAAGAAGGCGAAGACGGCCGTCTTCTTCGGCATGCCGACGGGCGCCATCGGCCAGTTGTCTCAGCCCGGCGGCCCGCTGTTCGGCATCGAGCACTCGAACGACGGCCTCATCACCTTCCCCGGTGGTCTTCCCATCGTCGACAATGAGGGCGTGCTCGTCGGCGCTATCGGCGTATCGGGAAGCTCGGTCGAGAACGACCACAAGGTCGCGGCGGCCGGCGTGAAGGTCTGCGGTGTGTCCGACCTGCCGGAGCACCCCTGGCGCACGTAAGCGCCTGGCGCGAGCAAGGCACGAAGCTATGGCCCCTTCCGCTCACCGCGGGAGGGGTTTTTCTATCACCTCGGTCGCGATATCGAGGCCGTCCGCCTCGGCGAGGATGTCGGCCAGCGGAACGAAGTGCGAGCAGGCCATCGCTCCGCGCCGTTGCTCGACGCCCGAGGCGAGACGGCGGGCCAGCGCCACGGAGGTGAGCGCCGGGACGTACGGTCCGTGCCCGCTTCGGGCGACGAGCCGCCATGTCACCGCCTTCGCTTGTCCGTCGCGGCCGGTGCCGCCGAGCGTGACGAGCATGCCGCCGCGATCGCTGCCGAGCGCGCCGAGGCGGCGCTTGACCGAGAGCAGCAGCGGCGCCAGCGGCGCGAGGCTCGGCACGAGACGCCCGCGCACGAGCCAGGATGCCGCCCACAGGCCGAGATGAAGTGCGGAGACCTCGAGCCCCGCCCGGAACCGCACCGAGCGCACACCCGGAACCTGCGCGGCGAAGAGGTCGAGATCCGGCACGTCCACGTCCCCGAGCCAGCGCCGCCCGGCCGCACCGAAATCGCCGCGTGTGAGCCCCTGCCAGCCGTGCACCGTCTGCCAGCGCCCGTCCGCGAGCACCCGCATCGGCTGCCCGACGCCGCCCAGCACCGCCGCGACCGTCGCCCGCCCGGGATCGAAGGAATGTCCCGGCGAGATCGCGATCTCGATCGTCTCCACGTCTGCGAAGGTGTTCCTGAGGTGCGCGACGGCCGCGGAGGAGAGGCCGGGCACAGAGCTGGCGCCGCTGACGGCGAGAACGCCGGCAGCTTGAGCGTCCGCATCGAGCGCGGGAAACCCCGCCACGAAGGCGCGCGCATCGGCGAGATCGACATAGTGGCAGCCGGCGGCGATGGCGGCGCGCGCAAGCGTGTAGCTCGCATCCTGAAACGGCCCCGAGGCATTGATGACCAGCGCGGCACCGATGGCGAAGAGATCCTCGCCGCGGACCGCCTCCGCATCGAGCACTGCGACGGCCGGAGCGCGGCCCGTCTCGCGCGCCAGGGCAGCCGCCTGGGCGTCGAGCGCCGGGCGGCGCCGTCCGCCGAGGATGAGAGCGATGGAGGCGGGACGGCGGGCGAGCAGCGCAGCGACCCGTGCGCCGAAGACCCCCGTGCTGCCGACGATCAGAACCGGAAAGCGCGGCATGGGCGAGGCTCCATGAGCCGGATCGCGGGCGGCGGCCGCGCCGGCGCTCGCGTCAATGCTTGTCGGCGGGATCGCCGGCGGCCCCCTTCGGAGGGCCATGCGCGGCGTGCCCGGAGAGACGATCGGAGAGCGCCAGCAGAAGGCCCGAAACCACGAACACGACGTGAATGATGACCAGCCAGAACAGATCGCGGTCCGAGACCGTATTCATCGACATGAACTGCTTCAGGAGCTGGATCGCCGAGATCGCCACGATCGACGAGAGAAGCTTGAGCTTGAGGCCCGAGAAGTCGATCGTGCCCATCCATTCGGGCCAGTCGCGGTGTCCGGAGTGGTCGATCTTGGAGACGAAGTTCTCGTAGCCCGAGAAGATGACGATGATCAGGAGCGATCCGGTGAGCGTCAGGTCCACCAGCGACAGCACGCCGAGGATGACGTCGCTTTCGGAGGACGTAAAGGCGTGTGTGGCGATGTGGAGAAGCTCGGCCCCGAACTTGATCAGCAGCACGACGAGCGAGATGGCGAGGCCGAGATAGAACGGCGCCAGCAGCCAGCGGCTTGTGAAGATCAGCGTCTCCAGCGCCTTCTCGATCGTGTTCGGCTCGCGCATGGGACATCGCCTTCGCTTGACATGAGGGAAGCGCTGTATCGCACGGGGTCCGGCCCAGCGGCAAGCCGGCGGCGCGGTCAAATGAACGGGTTTGTTGAGACGTCAGGGTCGCTGTACGGTCTCCCGCATCGCGTTGGACGCGGCGCGGGTCTCGGCTTTCTCGACCGTGGTGACGGGCGCCGGCTTCGGGCAACCGACATGCAGCGCGCCGAGTGCGATGTCGCGGCGGGACTTCGTCTCGGAACGGGCCTTGCCGGGCGCCTTCTTGTCGCCGTGCGAGCCCTCGTCCGATGCGACCGATTTGGCGTGCGCATCCTCGACGTGATAGCGCCCGTTGCAGACGCTGACGCGTGGCGGCCGCCGTGTCCGCTCGAAGGCGGCGTAGCCCGCCTGCAGCGTCGTCCAGAAGTCGTGCCAGGGGCTGCCCGCATGCGCGGCGAGCGCGTCGTCCGTCAGGCGGAACGGGAACACGTGCACGGGCACATAGCGTTGGCCGCCCTTGATGGCCGCCGTCACCAGAGTGTGGATCTCGTTCATGACCGGGTTCGTCATCGCGAAGCAGCCGACCGACGAGCACCCGCCATGCATCAGGATGTAGGAGCCGTCGCGCTTGTTGGCCTGGTCGAAAGCGTTCGGGAAGCCGAGGTTGATGGAGCGCGGCCAGCGGCCGAGCCGGCGCAACTGGCGCTGCGTGACGGTATAGAAGCCCTCGGGCGTCCGCTTGTCGCCTTCCTTGAGCTTGGGCCCGAGCGAGCCGGACCAGTTGCAGATCGGGTAGGTGGCGAACAGCTCGAAGCGCTCGCCCTTCTCGATCCAGAGCTCGAGCTCGCTCGTCTCCTTGAACACGCGCATCAGGAGAGGTGCGCCGGATTTCATGCCTGCCGCCGCGAGCCGCTCCGTGAGGCGGGTGGTATCGGGCGTGTTCGGCAGCGGCAGGCGCCCCTCTGCGGCGGCGCGCTGGCGCTCGACGCGGTCGGACGCGACGTCCTTGAGCTCGATCGTGATGGCGTGGGCGAGGGACGGGCCGAGCAGGGCCAGCACGAGCGCGTAACCGGCGCCGAGACACCGCCTGGCCGCGATCCGCTGTCGACCTGGGCTTACGCCGCAAGACATCTCACACCGCCTCAAGGGAGAAGCACGCCAACTAGAGTGCTTCCGGAAAAGTGGGAGTCGGTTTTCCGATAAGAAGCACGATCAAACAAAAGCTTAGAGCCGTTCCACGATTCCATTAAAACCGGAACGGCTCTAATTGAAATCATGCGTCGACGACGTTGGAAATGATATCCGAATATTATCGTTGAGGGCGGGTTGCGGCACGAGCGCGGCCTGCCGGCAACGCCGTGTGGAAAACCCCGATCCGGGTTGAGCGGCCCGCAATGCCAGTCCGTAAACGGATCGAATTTACGGAGCGGCGGCGTCCCCACCGGGGCATCGGGCCGTGATCGGCGCGCTGCCGTCGTCGCCCGCGCGCCCGGGGCTGAAGGCGTAGCGCTTGTCGCAGACGCTGACGGTCGGCGGGATCCGGCCCGCCTCGAACAGGTCGTAGCCGGTCTTGAGATTCGCCCAGAACGGCGCGAGCGGCGAGCCGGCATGCCGGCTCAGGTTGCGCTCCGTCATGCGGAACGGGAACACCTGCACCTGGAAGCGGGCCTGGCGCCCGCCGAGCGCGGACGTGACGAGATGCCAGATCTCGTCGATGACTGGGTTCGTCATGGCATAGCAGCCGATCGACCCGCATCCCCCGTGCACCATGAGGAACGAGCCCGTGCGCCCATGCGCGCGGTCGAAGGCGTTCGGGAAACCGAGGTTGAACGAGCGGTGCCAGGCGCTGTTCGGATTGAGGGCCGTCTTGTCGACGGTATAGAAGCCCTCGGGGGCCTGCCGGTCGCCTTGCTTGAGCTTGGGGCCGAGCGTGCCCGACCATTTGCAGATCGGGTAGGTGGCGAAGCGATGGAAGCGTCCGTCGCGCATCATCCAGAGCTCGAGCTCGAACTCGCGCTTGAAGATGCGCAGGAAGATCGGATCGCCCGCGGCCACGCCATGCGCCTTGAGGCGTCCGGCGAGATCGTCGAGGGCGGGCGTGCCGGGCAGCGTCATGCCAAAGCGCGCGAGCGTCATGCGCCACGTGCGTTGGAGGCCGATCCAGGTCCGCTCGGCTTCGATCGGCTGGGCGAGCGCATAGATTCCGGCCATGACCGGGAGGACGATCAGCAGCACGAGGGCAAGGCGCAATCCGGCGGCAACGGCGCGTGCGGTGAAGGATCGGCGCGGCTTGCTCACGCCGACGCTATGGATTGAAGCCGAGGGCGGAGGCACCCGACAGGATCGCGCGCGTATCCGGAACGGATCCCGTCATCGTCGCGAACGTCCCCTGCGCCTGCCGCGTGGACTGGGCCACCTCGCGGGCGTCACGCGTCTTGGGGCCCGGCACGGTCAGACGCTCGGAGGCGAGCTGCCACTCCGACTGGCGCGGCGCGAACGGCTGCAGCTTCGGCTTCATGAAGGCCGGGCAGGCGCCGGCCGGATCGAGGCGCACCGGCGTCGCCAGCACCGCGTTGACGATATAGCGCCGCTCGCAGACCGCGACGGCCGGAGGCACGCGGTTGATCTCGAAGAAATCGTAGCCCTGCTTCAGCGTGGACCAGAATGCATACCATTTGTGCGTCTTGAAGCGGTCGAGCTTCTCCTTCGTCATGCGGAAGGGAAAGGCATGCACCTCGAAGCTTGTCTGCCCGCTGCGGAAGGCATCGCGCGCGAGGGCATAGATCTCCTCGGCCAGCGCGTCGGTCATCGCATAGCAGCCGGCGGACTTGCACTTGCCGTGCACCATCAGCGCCTCGCCGGTGCGCCCATGCGCGCGGTCGTAAGCGTTCGGATAGCCGAGATTGAAAGCCAGATAGAACTTCGAGTTCGGGTTCATCTGGTTCTGGGAGATCGTGTAGAAGCCTTCGGGCGCCTGCTTGTCGCCCTGCTTCTGCTTCGGCCCCAGCTCGCCCGACCAATTGCAGATCGGGTAAGTCTTGAAGTGGTAGAAGCGCCCGTCGTCGCGCATCTTCCAGACTTCGAGCTCCGACTCTTCCTTGAAGATGCGCACGAAGATCGGCGCGCTCGTCGACATGCCCTTCTTGCCGAGCAGCGAGACGGTCTCGGCCGTGAGCGGCTGCTCGGAAGGCGGAAGAAGCGCCGGCGCGCTGCTGCAGGCCGCAAGAAGGCCGCCCACGAGCCCGGCTGACAGCGCGAGCTTGAAGCGAGAGATCCATCTGGTGGCGAGGATGTTTAAACGCACACGCTTTCCCCCTGGCGTATACGGGCGAGCATCCGTCTCAATCCGTAAAGATTCCATTAACGTTACGGAATTTCCAAGATTTTCAATGTGAGGCGACGCTTGTCAAGCGTGCCAGCCGAATGCGGCGTGCATGCGGCCACTGGCCTGTGGAGAGAAGTAATCCGACGACGGCTGTTTTTCAGGGCGAACGGAGGCCGCTCAGCCGTCAGAGAGCTACAGTTGACGCCCGATTTCGAGGAAGCGCTCGTGACGCAAGCGCCTGATCTCGGCCGGTGTTTTCCCATCGAACTCGGCCAGCGCCTTGGCGATGGCCTCGCCCGTGGTCTGGATGGCGAGCGTCCGGTCGCGGTGCGCGCCGCCCACCGGCTCGCGGATGATGACGTCGATGACGCCGAGCGTATCGAGGTCCTGGGCGGTGATCTTCATGTTCGTGGCCGCGTCGATCGCCTTGGCCGAATCGCGCCACAGGATCGAGGCGGCCGCCTCGGGCGAGGCCACCGTATAGATCGAATGCTCGAGCATGAGGATGCGGTTGGCGCTGGCGATGGCGACGGCGCCGCCGGAGCCCCCCTCGCCGATGATCACGGTGACGATCGGCACGCCGATGGCGAGGCACGTGTCGGTCGAGCGCGCGATGGCCTCGGCCTGCCCCCGCTCCTCGGCGCCGATACCGGGATAGGCCCCGGCCGTATCGACGAGCGTGATGACGGGAAGGCCGAACTTGTCGGCCATCTCCATGAGGCGCACGGCCTTGCGGTAGCCCTCGGGACGGGCCATGCCGAAGTTGTGGCGGATCCGCCCTTCGGTGTCGGAGCCCTTCTCGTGGCCGATGATGACGACGGGACGGCCGCGAAAGCGCCCGAGCCCGCCCATCACGGCTTCGTCCTCGGCGTAGTAGCGGTCGCCCGCGAGCGGCGTGAAGTCCTCGATCAGCGCATTGATGTAGTCGAGGAAATGCGGCCGGTCCGGGTGGCGCGCCACCTGCGTCTTCTGCCAGGGCGTGAGCTTGCCGTAGGTGTCGACGAGCGCGGCCTTGGCCTTCTGCTCGAGCTTCTTGATCTCCTCGGAGATCGATACGGCCTCGTCGCCTTCGAGCGCCTTCAGCTCGGAGACCTTGCTTTCGAGCTCCGCGATGGGCTTCTCGAAGTCGAGATAGGTTCTGACGGCGATCGGTCGATCAGACTTCGTCGGTTCCAAGGGGCGCCCTCATCCTGCGTGGGACTGATACGTGGTCGAATTTATCGGAAAAGCGCGGGCACGTTGACCCTTCCGCTGATTTTATGTCAACCCCCGCGCGAGGGTTCGTAAACACCGGGCGGATCGGCCCGGGCCAGCCGGGCGTGAAAACCGGCCCGATTCAAACGGAAAGGCAAAAAGGCGCATCGCGACGCGGGGCCGTTCCCGGTCGCACGGCTGGGCGCAAGGGTCGTCCTTGGCCAGGGGATGATGCTCCGCCACGAGGCGCTTCAGCCGTTCCTCGAGCACATGCGTGTAGATCTCGGTGGTCGAGATGTCGGCATGTCCGAGCAGGCTCTGGACGGATCGCAGGTCCGCGCCCCGGTCGAGCAGATGGCTCGCGAAGGCATGCCGGAGCACGTGCGGCGACACGCGCTCGGGGTCGAGCCCGGCGGCGATCGCGGTCTCCTTCAGGTCCTGAGCGAAACGCTGCCGCGTCAGGTGGCCGCCGTCTCCGCGCGAGGGAAAGAGGTAGCGCGTCGCAACCATCGGCGCGACACGGTCGTCCGGCGCGCTGCCGAGGGCGAGGTAGCGGTCGAGCACGGCACGGGCCTTGGCGTTGAGCGGCACGAGGCGCTCGCGCCCGCCCATGCCGCGAATGGTGAGCAGGCGCGGATCGCCCTTGAGGACGGCACGGGGCAGCGAGACCAGCTCGGACACGCGCAGGCCCGTCGCGTAGAGCATCTCGAGCAGGCAGTGATGGCGCACGGCGCGCACGAGGTCGCGTCCGCTCAGGCCCTCCGCGGCGTGCGCCGCCGCCGCGATCAGCCGGTCCACCTCGTCCACCGAGAGCGTCTTGGGCAGCGCCCGCTTCTTGCCCGGGCCCGCAAGGCCGGCCACGGGCGTCTTGCGGACGGCACCCTCGGCTTCGAGAAATTTGTAGAGCTGGCGCACGGCCGAGAGCCGCCGTGCCCGCGAGGCCGGCTTGAGGCCCGCTTGCGAAAGGGCGGTGAGATAGCGCGAGACATGGGCCTTTTCCGCGGATGCGACGGCCACGCCTGACCGGGCGAGGAAGGCGAGATAGTCCGAGAGATCGCGCCGGTAGGCTTCGAGCGTGTTGGCCGCTGCCCCCTTCTCCGCCGCCATCATTTCGAGAAAGGCGGTCACATGCCGCTGATCGTCGGTGGGATCGCCCGTCATTGGCTCACCGCGCGCGGCCAGGCGGCGAGCAGGCCTTCGACCGCGAGCTGGCGCGCCTCCCCTTCGAGCCCGGCGCGCTTCAAGGCCCTGAGGGAATCGCCGAGCGCGATCAGATGGGCGCCCTCGGCGCCGGCCGGCCCGAGCGTGCGCATGACGAGGAGCACGGTTCGCCCGAATTCCTTCTTGCGCGAGGCCTCCGCCAGCTCCGTCAGCACGCCCGTGTCCGGCAGATGTCCGCCGGCGGGCTGCGGCGCGCGCCCGGCCAGCTCCCACAGCGTCGCCGGCACCGGCAGAGCGAGTGCATCGAGCACGGTCGTGAGGCGGTTGACGAGGGTTGCTTCGAAACGGCCCGCCTGCGCCATCGCCGCCACCGCCGCGAGGCCACGCCCGCTTCCGGCCGCCGCCGAGGCATCGGCAAGATCGACTAGCGCCAGCCAGTGCGCGAGCGGCTGCGGGGCGGCCGGGTTCAGGCTGTCGGCCGAGTCCGTAAACGCGGCCCAGCGGCGGGCGGCCTCGAAATTGCCGGAGACGAGGCTGACCTCGATCGCCGTCTCCGCGAACCATCCGACCTCGGGGATCGGTGCGATCGATGCCGTGGCGTCGGCCATGAGGCGGAGCGCCGGCCCGTAGAGGCCGATGCGGCGTGCCTCGTCGAGGAAGGAGCGCACCAGGCGGGCCTTGCGCAGCGGCATGCGCTCGGCCTCGGACGCCGTGAAGAGGCTGGCCCGCTCGATGCTGCCCGCATCCCCGCCGGCCCCCCGCGCGCGGTAGAGGGGAGCGAGGTCAGTCGGCGGCAGAATATTGAGCGCCGCGGCGGCCTCTCCGGCGGCGAGCCGGATGTCCGCCGCCGTGCGCGGATCGTGCGCGAGGCCGGCCAGCAGCGCGGGCGAAGCGTGGGGGACGAGATCGCCAGGCGAGAACCCGCCCTTCAACGCGCCGATCCGATAGTCGAGCAGCGAGAGCTTGGCCTCCTTCGGGATCTCGGGCGCAAGGCCCGCCGCCACCGCGTCGAGGAGATCGGCGCTCGTCCCGCTCGCCAGCTCGAGATCGCGGATCAGGCTGGCCTGCAGCGCCGCGCCAGCCGTGTCGCCGCGCGCCAGCGCGCAATAGCCGGCGATCAGGAGGAGATCGCCCTGCATCGGCTTGGGCAGGCTTTTCCGCGCCGCCGTCAGGCTTTGGGCGATCTCGCAGCCCCGCTCGGAATTGCCGAGCCCGATCTCACTGCGCGCCGTGAGCGCCATCAGCAGCGGCTCCCGGCTCGCGGCGGGGCTTTTGGCCAGCACGGCAGCCGCCTCGTCGATGAGGCCCGCCTGGTCCAGCGCCTCTACGCGCAGCGCCGTGAAGCGCGCCGGGCTGGCCGCGTCCGCTGCAGAGTCGGAGGCGATCAGGCGGCGCCAGAGGCCGTTGAGCGTGGCTGAGGGCGAGGGCAGCGTGAGCTGGCCGAGGCTCTCGGCCAGGGCCTGGGCGGAGAGCCCGCGCCAAAGCTCATGCGGCAGCCCCGATCCGTCGGGGGCGAGCACCGGGTCGAGCTCCTCGCGGATCACGCCGCGGGCCCGCTCGTAGACGGGGGCGGGCGCGTCGAGGTCCGTACGCGTCACGGTCCCCGCGCCGCCGGCTGCGGCCGGCGCGGCGCCGAGCGCGGCGGCCCAGCCGAGGGTGCCGCCGATGACGCCGAGGAGAACGGCCGGGCATCGGCTGGGGCGGCGGAAGGCAGGGGCGTGAGCGCGCATCGGCGGCCGTTGCTCACTTCTCGTCGGTTTTTCGGATCTTGACGCCGGGGACGGCCTTGACCACCTCGTGCCGCTCGGGCTCGAATTGGTGGGCGAGGATGTACAATCCCGCCGAGACCAGGGCGATCATCGAGCCCGTGGAGACGAGAAAGCGGAAAAGGCTGGGCATGGAGGATGAGAAATCCCGTTCCGTCGCCGGCGCACTGACCGAAGGATGGTGCTCAAATCACTGATATTGAGTGAGCAAGGGAAAACATTGCGCCGCATTTTTGGCAACTGCCTCGCTCGCGGGGCGGAGTTGAAGTAAGAGTTCGCTGAGGCCGCCCGCGCGGCGAGCGGGCAGGCAAGAGAGCGATGGAGCTGGATAAAGACACGATCGAGAAGGTGCGCCGGGCGCTCGGGCCGCGCTCCCTGGTGCTGGTCGGCCTGATGGGCTGCGGCAAGTCCTCGATCGGCAAGCGCCTCGCCTCGCGGCTGGGGCTGCCCTTCATCGATGCCGACGAGGAGATCGAGCGCGTCGCGCAGAAGTCGATCAGCGAGATTTTCCAGGACCATGGCGAAGCCTTCTTCCGGGATCGCGAATGCAAGGTCATCACCCGCCTGCTGGCGGCGGGACCGCAGGTGCTGGCGACCGGCGGCGGAGCTTTCATGATGGCCGAGACGCGGGAGAGGATCCGCGAGGCGGGCCTTTCGGTCTGGCTGCGCGCCGACCTGCCCGTCTTGTTGCGCCGCGTCAGCAAGCGCGACACGCGCCCCCTCCTCAAGGGCGGCGATGCGGAGACTGTGATGCGCAACCTGATGGAAAAGCGCTATCCTGTGTATGCCGAGGCCGAGATCACCATCGAGAGCCGCGACGTGCCGCACGAGACGATCGTGACCGAGATCATCACGGCGGTGGCCCGTCACCTGTCGTTGGCGCAGGTCGCCCCGATCTGATAGCTGTAAACACGAGCCTTTTTCCGAGCCGATGAAGATGACCGCCTGATGCCCACACTCGCCCATTCCCTCGCCGCGACCACCCGCGCCAGCCGCACCGTTGCCGTGCCGCTCGGCAGCCGGACGTACGACGTGCTCATCGGCCCCGATCTTCTGGCCGAGGCCGGGCGCCTCATCGCGGGGCGGCTCGGCAAGGCCCGTTGCGGCATCGTCACCGACGAGAACGTGGCGCACCATCACCTGGCGGCGCTCGAGGCGAGCCTGCGCGCCGAGGGCCGCCACAAAGGCTCCATCGTGCTGCCGGCGGGCGAGCCGACGAAGAGCTTCCGCGCGCTCGGCCCCCTGTGCGAGCGCCTGCTCGAGATGGGCCTCGAGCGGGGCGATCTCGTGGTCGCCTTCGGCGGCGGCGTGATCGGCGACCTCGCAGGCTTCGCGGCCGGCGTTCTGCGCCGTGGCGTGCGCTTCGTGCAGATCCCGACGACCCTTCTCGCCCAGGTGGACAGCTCCGTCGGCGGCAAGACGGGCATCAACACGCCGCAGGGCAAGAACCTGATCGGCGTCTTCCACCAGCCCTCGCTCGTGATCGCCGATACGGACGTCCTGAAGACGCTGCCGCCGCGCGAGATGCGGGCCGGCTATGCCGAGGTCGTGAAATACGGGCTTCTGGGCGACGCCGGCTTCTTCGCCTGGCTCGAGCAGGCCTGGGAAGGCATCTTCGCTTTCGACCAGGAGACGCTCGTCACCGCCATCGAGACGAGCGTCAAGGCGAAGGCGGCCATCGTCGCCCGCGACGAGCACGAGACCGGCGATCGCGCGCTTTTGAATCTCGGCCACACCTTCGGCCATGCGCTCGAAGCCTGGACCGGCTACTCTGACCGCCTGCTGCACGGCGAGGGCGTGGCGATCGGCATGTGCCTGGCGTTCCGCTTCTCCGAGAGCCTCGGGCTGTGCCCCGAAGGCACCGCCACGCGTGTCTCACGTCACATCGCCGCCGTAGGATTACCGACGCGCATCTCCGATATTCCCGGCGGCCAGGCCGATGCGGGCGAGCTGGTCCGCCTCATGGGCCAGGACAAGAAAGTGAAGGACGACCGCCTGACGTTCATTCTGGTCCGCGACATCGGACAGGCGTTCGTCTCGCGCGACGTGGACGAGCCGGCCGTGCGCGCGTTTCTCGAACGCGAGATCGCCGCGGCTTGAGGAGCCGCCTGCCCGTGGCTGAGGGACAGCATCGCGGAAGGACAGGCCCGGTGCGCGCCGGATGTTGCGCCGCCCACGTCATCGGGTGCTTCGAATGCCGCCCCGAAGGCCGTATAAATTCTGCGATTCCAGCCGTGCCGTGGACTCGACATGCCCCTTGATATCGCCCTCCTGATCCTCGCGATCGTGGTCCTGATCGCCATGAGCGCGTTCTTCAACATGAGCGAGACGGGGCTGACGGCCGCCTCCCGCGCCCGCATCCACGCCCTCGAGAACGACGGCAACGCCAAGGCGAAGCTCGTCAACCGGCTCCTGGCCTCGCCCGAGAAGCTGATCGGCGCCGTTCTGATCGGCAACACGCTGGTGGACGTGCTGGCCGCGGGCCTGGCCTCCACCCTCGCCATTCGCCTCGTCGGCGAGGTCGGCGTGATCTACGCGACCGCCATCGTGACGATGCTGATCGTGATCTTCGCAGCCGTCCTCCCCAAGACCTACGCGCTCGCCTACTCGGAGCGCGTCGCCCTCTTCGTCGCGCCGATCATGCGCGTCCTGATCGTGATCCTGGGACCCCTGACCCGGGCGATCGAGCTGATCGTGCGCTGGATCCTCTCCTTCACGCCTTCCACGAAGGACGACGAGGCGAACATCCTCGCCGCCCACGAGGAGATCCGCGGCGCCATCGACCTCTCCACCCGCGAAGGCGGCGTGGCCCGCCATGACGCGCACATGCTGGGCGGGGTGCTCGATCTCGGCCGGCTCGAGGTCTCCGACATCATGATCCATCGCACCAAGATGGAGACGCTCGACGTCGCCGAGAGCCCGCAGGCCGTGCTGGACCAGGTGCTGCGCTCGCAATACACCCGCGTGCCGATCTGGAAGGACGAGCCGGACAACATCGTCGGCCTCCTCAACACCAAGGATCTCCTGGGTGCGCTCCAGAGCGCGAGCTGGGACGTCGCGAAGCTCGACATCATGAGCATCGCCGCCGAGCCCTGGTTCGTACCGGACACGACGACGCTCAAGGATCAGCTCAACCAGTTCCTGAAGCGCAATGCGCAGATGGCGATGGTCGTCGACGAGTACGGCGAGGTGCAGGGCCTGATCACGCTCGAGGATATTCTCGAGGAGATCGTCGGCCAGATCACGGACGAGCACGATACTGCCGAGCTGCAGATCCGCCCGCAAGCCGACGGCACCATCAACGTCGACGGCACGGTGCCGGTCCGCGACCTGAACCGCGCCATGGACTGGGACCTCCCCGACGACGAGGCGACCACGATTGCCGGGCTCGTCGTGCACGAGGCGCAGCTCATTCCGGAGCCGGGCCAGGTCTTCACCTTCCACGGCTATCGGATCGAGATCCTGCGCCGCTACCGCAACAAGATCGCAGCGGTTCGGATCAAGCGCCTGGCCAAGGCGGACTTGGTCGAGGGCCGCGTGGCAGGGCGGGCGGATGTCGCCGCGGCCGCGCCGAAATGAGGCTCCCGGCGGGGGCATCGCGCCGCCACAATCGCGCATTAGGCTTGGAAGGAGGGAGCGGTGCCGCCGGAGCTGGCCCGCCGGCTCAGGCGAGGGGCTCGCCGGGGGCGTAGGTCGAGAGCGCGAGCGCGTGGATGCGCCCCTTGAGCTCGTCGGCAATGGCCTCGTTGACCATCCGATGACGGCCGACCCGCGCCACGCCCGTAAACTTCGGAGAAACGATGAGGATGCGAAAATGGCTTTCGCCGGTGCCGGGCGAGGATCGGTGGCCGGCGTGCAATTCGCTCTCGTTCACGATGTCGAGCCGGGTCGGCTCGAGCGCGATCATGAGCTTTTCACGCAGGCGCGCTTCGGCGGACATGGGGGAGGCTCCGTGTTGAAACGTAGACGAACGTGACGTGTGGCAATCGAGCCCTTGGGTTCGTCTTGTCTGCCAGAGATCGCAGCATCATAATTGAGATCATGAAGCTCAACTCGAAATACTTCGATTCGATCCGCGTCGCCTCCAAGCGCGCGGCGGACGAGAAGGCGGATCAGCGCCATCCACGCTGCCAGTGGAAGGGCTGTGGCCGCCCCGCGCCCCACCGCGCGCCGAAAGGCCGCGGGCGGGACGGGGAGTATTTCGCGTTCTGCGTCGACCACGTGCGCGAGTACAATGCCTCCTACAACTATTTCGACGGCATGAGCGACGCCGAGGTGAACGACTTCCAGAAGGACGCGCTGACCGGGCACCGGCCGACCTGGAAGGTGGGGGCGAACTCCTGGGCGCACGGCACCCGGGCGGGGGCGGCGAGCGCCGGCCGATCCGGCGATGCGGGCTTTGCCAGCAACGATCCGCACGGCCTCTTTGCCGAGCGCGCGCGCAAGGTGCGCGAGGAGCCGGTGGCGAACCGGCGCGTATTGAAACCGATCGAGCGCAAGTCGCTCGATGCGCTGCACCTTTCCGAGACGGCCTCGAAAGAGGAGATCAAATCCCGCTTCAAGGAGCTGGTGAAGCGCCATCACCCGGATGCGAACGGCGGCGATACGCGCTCCGCGGACACGTTGCGCGAAATTATCCAAGCCTATAACTATCTGAAGAAAGCGGGTCTCGTCTGAGCCGTGACCTCGGCGAGCCCTGAAGATCGGGCCGCGCGGCATCGGGCGGGCCTTGGAATGGGTCACGCAGGTCTCTCGTCCGTCGGCGCGGATCGGGAGCGCCTGAACCGCCCGCGAGCCTGTCTCGGGGCATCATCTGCCGATTAAGGTCACAATGCGCGCGCAAACCACGACTGCCCCGGCTTCGGCCGGCCTCCCCGACATGACGCTCTCGGTCCGCCAGGTGTTCGGCATCGACTCCGATCTCGAGGTCCCGGCCTTCTCGCAAGCCGACGATCACGTGCCGGACGTCGATCCGGACTACCTCTTCAACCGGGAGGTCACGCTCGCGATCCTGGCCGGCTTCAAATACAACCGGCGCGTCATGGTGCAGGGCTATCACGGCACCGGCAAATCCACCCACATCGAGCAGGTGGCCGCGCGCCTCAACTGGCCGTGCATCCGCGTCAACCTCGACAGCCACGTCTCGCGCATCGACCTCGTCGGCAAGGATGCGATCGTGCTGAAGGACGGCAAGCAGGTGACGGAGTTCCGCGAGGGCATCCTGCCGTATGCGCTGCAGTCGAATACCGCGCTCGTCTTCGACGAGTACGATGCGGGCCGCCCCGACGTGATGTTCGTGATTCAGCGCGTGCTCGAGGTCTCGGGCCGCCTGACGCTGCTCGACCAGTCGAAGGTGATCCGCCCGCATCCGGCTTTCCGCCTCTTTGCGACGACGAACACGATCGGCCTCGGCGATACGTCGGGCCTCTATCACGGTACCCAGCAGATCAACCAGGGCCAGATGGACCGCTGGTCGATCGTCGCGACGCTGAACTACCTGCCGCACGACGACGAGGTGCGCATCATCCTGTCGAAGGTGAAGTCCTGGAACAAGACGGATGCCAAGCGCAAGCAGGTTTCGGCCATGGTGCGCGTGGCCGACCTCACGCGCCAGGCCTTCATCAACGGCGACCTCTCGACGGTGATGAGCCCGCGCACGGTGATGACGTGGGCCGAGAACGCCGAGATCTTCAACGACATCGGCTTTGCCTTCCGCCTCACCTTCCTCAACAAGTGCGACGAGCTGGAGCGCCCGCTGGTGGCCGAGTTCTATCAGCGCGCGTTCGGCCAGGAGCTGCCCGAGAGCGCCGCCAACGTGGCGCTCAGCTAGTAGTTTGGGACGTTGATGGTGGCGCTTGCCATGGACGAGACCGGCGAGGATCGCGAGGCACTTGCCGCCGAAGGCTACACGGGCCCACGCGGCGCGCTCGCCTTTTGCGCGGGCCTCGTGGTGGTCGGCGCGCTCACCGGCTCCGTCCTGTTCGCCATCCTTCTGCTGATGCTGGACCCGGCCATGCCGGAGTCGGTGGCCACCGTGCTCGGCACCGCCGCGGGCGGCGTGCTGGGCCTCGCCATCGCGCTCGTCAAGATCCGGCGCGGCAATCGCGAGGCGCGCGAGGCGGTCGAGGAGCGCGCATGGAAGCGCCATTTGCGCCGAGAGCTTGGCAGATAGATGAGCCAGAACCCGAAACGCAAGGAAGCCCCCTCCGAGCCGCTGAAGCGCGTGCTCGGCTTCGCCGTGCGTGCCATCGCCGGTGACGACGAGGTCGAGGTGGTCTATGGCGGCGGCAAGCCCCAGATCGACGGCAAGCTCGTGCGTCTCGCCGAGCCGGCGCGCGCGCCGTCGGCCGGCGAGATCGCGGTGCTGCGCGGCTGGGCCGACAGCCTCGCGCTGACGGCGGCCTGTCACGACGAGTCGCTCCACAGGAAGCTCGCGCCTGCCTCCGGCCCGGCGCGCGAGGTGTTCGAGGCCATGGAGCGTGCGCGCGTCGAGGCGCTGGGCGCCAACCGCATGAGCGGCATGGCCGACAACCTCACCGCCAAGTGCGAGGACGAATACGCCCACGGCCGCTACGATCACATCACGGACCGCAACGATGCCCCGCTCGGCCAGGCGCTCGGCCTGCTCGTGCGCGAGCGGCTGACGGGGCAGGCCCCTCCGGTCTCCGCGAAAGCCATGGTCGATCTCTGGCGTCCGCACGTCGAGCGATGCGCCGATCAGACCTTCGCGCGCATGAAGGATCTGGCGGAGGATCAGGAGGCGTTCGGCCGCCTGGTTCGCGACCTCCTGAAGTCGCTCGAGCTTGTAGACAATCTCGGCGAGGACCAGTCCGAAGAGACCGAGGAGACGGCCGAGGAGGATCCGCTCGGCGGCGAGGCGGAATCCGAGAGCGAGGACGACGACGGCGGCGAGGGCGGCGAGGACGAGCGCGAGCAGGAGAAGACCGAAGGTGACGCAGGCGAAGCCAGCCAGGCGTCCGAGATCCCGGACTACGACCAGCTCGACGGCGAGGGCCAGGATCCCGAGCCGATGGAGGCGGACGAGCCGTGGCGGCCCAACGTGTCCGTGCTCGAGGATTCCGAGCCCTTCGGCTACAAGGTTTTCACGCGCGCCCACGACGAGGAGGTGATGGCCGAGCAGATCTCCTCGCCCGAGGAGCTGGAGCGGCTGCGCACCTTCCTCGACAAGGAGCTGAAGGCGCTCGCGAGCGTCGTTGCGCGCCTTGCCAACCGCCTGCAGCGCCGCCTGCTCGCGCAGCAGAACCGGGCCTGGGATTTCGATCTCGAGGAAGGCGCGCTCGATGCCGCCCGCCTCACCCGCGTCATCATCGATCCCATGCACGCGCTCTCGTTCAAGCGCGAGCGCGACACCGATTTCCGCGACACGGTGGTGACGCTGCTGCTCGACAACTCGGGCTCGATGCGCGGCCGCCCGATCATGGTCGCGGCCTGCTGCGCCGATATCCTGGCCCGCACGCTCGAGCGGTGCGGCGTCAAGGTCGAGATCCTGGGCTTCACGACGCGCGCGTGGAAGGGCGGCCAGGCGCGCGAGGACTGGCTCGCCGCGGGCAAGCCCTCGGCACCCGGGCGCCTCAACGACTTGCGCCACATCATCTACAAGACGGCCGACGCGCCCTGGCGGCGCGCCAAGCGCTCGCTGGCGCTGATGATGCGCGAAGGACTCTTGAAGGAGAACATCGACGGCGAGGCGCTGGCCTGGGCTCATGCCCGCCTCATGGCCCGCCCCGAGCAGCGGCGCATCCTCATGATGATCTCCGACGGCGCGCCGGTCGACGACTCCACGCTCTCCGTCAACACGGGCAGCTATCTCGAACAACACCTCCGCAAGGTGATCGAGGAGATCGAGAAGCGCTCGCCCGTCGAGCTGATCGCCATCGGCATCGGCCACGACGTGACGCGCTACTATGCGCGCGCCGTGACGATCTCCGATCCGAGCGAGCTCGCGGGCGCCATGACGGACAAGCTCGTCGAGCTGTTCGAGGAGATGCCGAAGGCGAAAGGCTCTGGCCACAAGGGCGCCGGCCACAAGGGCCCTGGCCGCTCTGCGCGCCCGCCCGGCCGCGGCCTGCATTAGGCTCATGACAGTGCGGAATCTGGCAAGGGTTGTGATGGCAGCGGCCCTGCTGGCGGTCGCACCGGGGCCGCTCGCGGCACAGATGAAGCCCGCTGCCGCCCCGCTCGCGCCTCAGGCGATCGAGGTGCGGGCCCGGCCCATCCGAGACTTTTCGAAAAGCGGCGCGCCGTTCGTCAACAAGCGTCTCGCCTGGCGCGGCGGGCTGGTCCTGTCCTCGCCGTCAGCCCATTTCGGCGGCTGGTCGGGCCTCGCGCTCGGCAAAGAGGGCCGGAGCCTTCTCGCCGTCTCCGATGCTGGCCTCTGGATGCGGGCCGAGCTTGCGTACGATTCCGAGGGTCGCCCCGAGGCCGTGCGCGCCGCCCGCATCGGCGGCTTGCGGACCCGCGCCGGCGGCCCGCTGACGCGCTTGCGCGATCGCGATGCGGAAGCCCTCGCGCTCGCCAGTGGCACGCCGACGAACGGGACGGCCTACATCGCCTTCGAGCAGCACGATCGCATCGGCGTTTTCCCTCTCACCAAGGAGGGCGTGGGGCCGCCGACCTCCTACCTCACGATGCCGAGCGAAGCCCGGCGCATGCGCATGGATGGCATCGAGGCGCTGACCGTTCTCGCCGGCGGCCCGGGCCAGGGCGCGCTCGTGGCGTTCGCGGAAAATCCGCTGAAGGGCGAGAGCCGTCACCGCGGATGGATCTGGCGCGCCGGCACGCCGCGCGGCTTCACGGTCGCGGGCATCGGCGGCTTCAGCGTGACCGACGCCGCGAGCCTCGACGACGGCAGCGTGCTGCTCCTGGAGCGCCGCTTCCGCTGGCTCGAAGGGCTGCGCATCCGCCTGCGCCATGTGCCGGCCGGCAGCTTCGTGCCGGGCGCGACGGTGACGGGCGATGTCATCCTGGAAGCCGATACGGCTCAGGAGATCGACAATCTCGAATGCCTGGCCGTGAGCCGGAGCGCGTCCGGCGAGACGGTGATCACGCTGATCTCCGACGACAACTTCAATCGCTTCCTGCAGCGGACCGTGCTGCTGCAGTTCACGCTCGCGGACGAGAAAACGGCGCGGGCCACGAAGGGCGCCGCGCCGAAAGAGAAGCGGAAGAAGTGAAGCGGGGGAATTGAGGGTCGAGGCCGTGAGCCCGGTACGGGATCGCCGTCTCGTTCTCTACATCGGTGCGCCGATCACGAGCGTCCAGAACGACTTGAACTCCGTCTTAGGATCCTGCACGAGCGCGAGGCCCATCTCGTTGGCATCCGCGAGCAGCAGGTTCTTGTTGTGCCCGGGGCTTTCCTTCCAGCCCTTCAGAACCTCGTTGAACGAGACCTGGCCCGTGCCCACGTTCTCGGCGGCGAGACGCGGCTTGTAGCCGGTGCGCTTCACGCGGTCCCACGGGTTGGAGCCGTCCGAGCCGTAATGCGAGATCCGGTCCCACTTGGCGAGATCGCGGCTATGTCCCTTCGCGGCCTCGGAGAGCGCGGCGTTGAGCTTGAGCGGCTTCAGCCCCTTCTCGTGGCGATACTGGTTGATGAGATCGCGCGCGATTTCGGGATCGAGGTTGGTGGATGAGTAGTCGCGGTTCGCGAGCGCGCCGGAGGGCGCGCGCTCGTAAGTCCCCGTGGGGGCCTTGTCGGGGGCGTAGGCGGCCACTTGTGTGCCGGTGAGGCCCGAGCGCTGCCGGCGATCGATCGAGGCAGTGGAGGTCGACTCCCGCCGTCCGCTCATCGGGTCGATGGAGGCCGTGGTGCCGAGGTCGTTGAAGCCGGAGGAGAGGCCGCCCGTGTTGAGGCTGCACGCCCCCAATCCGAGCGAGGCGACGGCAAGAAGACAGAGACGAAGGGCGACGCGATACATTCCCATAACTCCCGCAAGTGGATGCGCGGTCCTGAGGATCACCATCGCAGGCATCGGTTAACTCGGCGTTAAGACTAAAACGGAGTAAAGCCCCGTGCAGGGGACGCATGGCGAGAAGACGGGGCATGCAACACGGTCCGCCATGGGCGAACCCCCGGAGCCGTCGCCCCTGACCCTGGCTGCAATTTTTGCCGACGAAGGTGACATCAATGGGGCGGCACGGGGCGCCTGCGGGCAGAGGGCGCGTGGAACGATCACCGGGAGCCGAGCGGGAGGACACATAGGTCACGGGAGTCTCTGCAACCCGTTGTTTTTCGTCGCGGATGCCTGGAACGCGCTTGGATCTCGGCGCCCGCTCCCGCACACTCGCCGAATCGGGCCGGTGATTCGCGCGTCTGGCTTTCCCCCCTCTCAAATTGCCCAACGAGATGGAGGCGTACGGTATGTCGGCGCTCATGAGCGGTGCCACTCTTGCCGCATCGCGTCGCCGAGGCGCGACGGCTGTCGGCCATGTGATCCTCGTCCGCTTGAGCGCGCCGGGCGGCGCGACGCGTGCTGAGGCGACGGCCGATCTCGCCCCCCTGTTCACCCACAAGCTTTCTCCGGCCGATTGGCGTCGCCTGGCCGAGCAGGAGATCGGCCAGCTTCTGGCCGACGGCCTCGTGGAGGAGGTGCGCAAAGGCCACCTCGCTGCCACTGCCACGGGGGCCGCCGCGGCGGCGCGCTTCGTCGGCCGCAAGGCCATGGACGAGGCATCCTGGGCCGAGTTGCGCGATATTTCCCTGGTCGCCAAGGGGCTCGGCCTCGAGCGGGAGACGCCGGCGCGCCTGAAGCAGCTCGCGCGCCTCGACGGCCTGCGCACCATGATCGTGCAGAACGCGTTCGGGCTCTCGGTGAAGAAGAACGCCGCACCGACGCGGCTGCGCGCCCAGCTCGCCGTCCTCGCGCTCGAGCGCGCCTTCGGCAACCGCATCAAGGCGGGCTTCGGCAAGGGCTCGTCGCTCTCCGCCAAGGCCGGCCGCCTGCTCGCCGGGCAACTCTCGCAGAACCCGCGCGCCTTCGCGACGGACGCCAAGCTGATCGCCGAGCTCGCGGCCGAGCACGCCGGCGCGCGCGACGCGACGCTCGATGGCCTGCGGACGGGAATTTTGCGCAAGCTCGGCGCGCGCTGCCTCGAGGCCGGCGCAGACACGTTCGCGACGCCCGATGCCGCGCGCCCGGCGATGCCGGTGGCTGTTGCGGCCGAGGCGCCTGAGCTGCCACCACCCGCCAATGACGCAGCCCCCGCCAAGGGGCCGGCTCCGCTTGCGGAGCGCCCCGATCTCCCGGGCTTTGCCGCCGCCGTCCGGAAGGCGGCCGCGGCGCGGGCCGAAGGCTGGCCCGGAAGCCGCAAGGCGTTTATCTCGCACGTCTGGGAGGAGGTGCGGGCGGCAGCCCCCGCCTGGCAGCTCTCCGAGGTGGAGTTCAAGTTCATGCTGGCCGAGGCCCACCGCGCCGGAGCCCTCGTCCTCGCCCACGCCGATCTCAAGGACAAGACGCGCCTCAAGGACGTCGAGAGCTCGGCCGTTCCCTACAAGAATACCGTTTGGCACTTCGTTCGGGTCGAAGAGTAGCTCCGCCACGAACGCGTTGGAGATCGTTGACGCATGCAGCACGAAGGCGTCGAAGCCGGGGCATTGGATAAGCTGTCCCAGGCTTTTGAGCACAGCATCACGTGGGAGGACGACATCTGGCGGGCCGACCCCGTCGATGTGCCGGCTGTGCACGCCAAGGCGCGCCGCAAGTTCGACGATCTGCTGAAGGAGATCACGGGCGCGCACGCGGGCGCGGCGGCTACGAGCTCGCGCATTCTTCTGTTCCACGGCCAGTCCGGAGCCGGCAAGACGCACCTTCTGCGCGCGTTGCGCACCGCCGCCCATCGCGAGGGGCGGGCCTACTTCGGCTACGCGCAGATGACGCCCGACGTCTCGAACTACGCCGACTACTACCTCCGCCGCATCGTCCACTCGCTCGAGAAGCCCTACCACCCGGACGAGGAGGGCGAGACGGGTCTCGCGCGCCTCACCGCGCGCCTCGTCGGCGATTCCGAGGTGCTGGCGGCGAAAGCGCTTCGCGAGCTGCGCGAAGGCTCGCTCTCCGACGAGGCCCTGGCCGCCCTCGTGCTGCGGCTCGCCGACGAGATCGTCGCGAGCCCGAAGTTCCGCGAGCTCGAGCTCGACATCAACATCGTGCGCGCGCTCCTCTATCTCGAACGTAAAGACCCGCGCATCGACCAGCGCGTCCGCCAGTATCTGTTCGGGCGCCAGTTGACGCCGCTCGCCCGCGAGGCCGTCGCCGCCCTCGATCCGAACACCGGCGAGGACCGCGCCTTCGAGATCATCACGGCGCTGGGCACGCTGATGT
>DAITBB010000052.1:0-22957 GCA_036823975.1 Hyphomicrobium sp. | reverse complement strand
GGCCGTAGAGCGTGTCGTTGGCGATCGCGAGCGCCTCCTCGTCGTCCTTGAACTTCGTGACCGACACGACCGGTCCGAAGATCTCCTCCTGGAAGACGCGCATCTTGTTGTGGCCGGCCAGAATGGTCGGCTTCACATAGTAGCCTTCGGCGGTTTCGCCTTCGATGATGGCGCGCTCGCCACCCGTCAGAAGCTGGGCGCCTTCCTCCTGGCCGATTTTGACGTAAGCGAGGATCTTCTCCATCTGGTCGTTCGAGGCCTGGGCGCCGATCATGGTCGAGAAATCGAGCGGATGGCCCTGCTTGATGGCCTGGACGCGCTTCACCGCGCGCTCCATGAAGCGATCGTAGATGCTCTCGTGCACGAGCGCGCGCGAGGGGCAGGTGCAGACCTCGCCCTGGTTCAGCGCGAACATCGCGAAGCCTTCGAGCGCCTTGTCGAAGAAGTCGTCGTCGTGATCGGCGACGTCGGCGAAGAAGATGTTCGGGCTCTTGCCGCCGAGCTCGACCGTGCTCGGGATGATGTTCTCCGACGCGTACTGCATGATGAGGCGGCCGGTCGTCGTCTCGCCCGTGAAGGCGATCTTGGCGATGCGCTTGTTCTGGGCAAGCGGCTTGCCGGCTTCGATGCCGAAGCCGTTGACGACGTTGAGCACGCCCGGAGGCAGCAGGTCGCCGATGAGATCCATCAGCACCATGATGCTCATGGGCGTCTGCTCGGCGGGCTTCAGCACGATGCAGTTGCCGGCGGCGAGGGCCGGAGCCAGCTTCCAGCAGGCCATCAGGAGCGGGAAGTTCCAGGGAATGATCTGGCCGACGACGCCGAGCGGCTCGTGGAAATGATAGGCCACGGTGTCGTGGTCGATCTCGGAGATCGCACCCTCCTGGGCGCGCAGGCAGCCTGCGAAGTAGCGGAAGTGGTCGATGGCGAGCGGGATGTCGGCGGCGGTCGTCTCGCGGATCGGCTTGCCGTTGTCGAGCGTCTCGACCATGGCGATCAGCTTGACGTTGGCCTCCATGCGATCGGCGATCTTGAGCAGGATCCCGGCGCGCTCGGCCGGAGAGGTGGTGCCCCAAGCGGCGCGGGCCTTGTGGGCGGCGTCGAGGGCGAGCTCGATGTCCTCGGCCGAGGAGCGGGCGACTTCGCAGAGCGGCTTGCCGGTGACCGGGGTAAGGTTAGTGAAATATTGACCTTTTACGGGGGCAACCCATTGTCCGCCGATGAAGTTGTCATACCGGGGGCGAATGCGAATCTGTTGAGAAAGCTCGTTTAAAGCCTGTTGAATCATGGGGGTTCCTCCTGAAGGCAGCGTGTCCGAGTGCGCGCGGGCGTCTGTTTTTTGTCCTTCGCACTAAAGTTCAGCTTTAGTAACGTGGCGCGGCGGCGTCTATACGCCAAAGGTCTAGGTGCCGATACACGGCGCCATGCTCGCATGGATGCTCGACGCCGGCAATTGTTCCACGCGCGACCGGAACACTGTTCCACGCGCGAAATGTGAGGGAACGAGGGCGGCGGCGCCGAATAGTGCGGCCGGACGGAGTGGCCTGCCAGACGCCGAGATGCCGGCCGATCAGGTGTCAGCAGGCAGCGTTGAGGCGTGCGAATCCGGCCTCGAGATCCGCGATCAGATCGCCGACATCGTCGAGCCCGATGTGCAGGCGGAACGCCGGGCCCTCGGCTTTCCAGGCGGTTGCGGTGCGGTAGCGCGTGGGATCGAAGGGGATGATCAGGCTCTCGAACCCGCCCCACGAGTAGCCCATGCCGAACAGCGTCATCCCGTCGAGCATGGCGGCGACGGCCTTGCGCGGCGCGGGCTTCAGAACCATCGAGAAGAGGCCCGAGGCGCCCTTGTAGTGCGCCTTCCAGAGCGCGTGTCCGGGATCGGAGGGAAGCGCAGGGTGAAGCACCCGCGCAACCTCGGGCCGGCCGGCGAGCCAGCGCGCGACCTCGAGGCCGGAGCGCTGATGGCGCTCGAGACGGACGGAGAGCGTGCGCAAGCCGCGCAGGCCGAGGTACGCCTCCTCAGAGCCCGGGCATCCGCCCAGCGTGGCCCGCGTCTCCTCCACGCGCTTGGCGGTGCGCGCGTTGGCGGTGATGGCGCCGAGCATCGCATCGGCGTGCCCCACGATATACTTCGTGCAGGCGATCACCGAGATGTCCACGCCGTGATCGAGGGCGCGGAAATAATAAGGCGTCGCCCAGGTGTTATCCATGACGACATAGGCATCGCGCGCGTGCGCCGCGGCCGAGATCGCCGCAATGTCCTGCATCTCGAACGTGAGCGAGCCCGGGCTTTCGGTGAACACCACGCGCGTGTTGGGCCGCATGAGGTCGGCGATCGCCGCGCCCGCGAGCGGATCGTAGTAGGTGGTTTCGACGCCGAGGCGCGCGAGCAGCGTGTCGCAGAACTTGCGCGTCGGCTGGTAAACGCTGTCCACCATCAGCACGTGGTCGCCGGCCTTGACGAGCGCGAGGATGGCCGTGGTGACGGCCTGGTAGCCGGACGCCGTGAGCACGGTCCGTTGACCGCCTTCGAGGCCGCAGATCGCCTCTTCGAGAGCGGCGGTCGTGGGCGTGCCATGGCGGCCGTATTTGAAGGTCTGGTTGTCGTAGTCCTCGAGCGCGTCGAGCGTCGGGAACAGAACCGTCGAGCCGCGATAGGCCGGCGGATTGACGAAGCCGTGCTGATCGGCCGGATGGCGGCCGCTGTGCACGATCTCGGTATCCGGATGGCGCGGAGGAACGAGGGTGTTGGGCGTTCGGGTCATGGGTCGGGTCCTTGGCTGGCAACGCCCGTGCCACCGGGCCCGCAAGGGGCCTTTGGCGCAACTTCAGCCCCCGGTCAAGGGCTTGACCACAGGAGCGCAACGCGGGATGTGTGACACGGCAAGGCTGCCGCTGCGAGGCGGCCTTCGTGCCCCTCAGAAGGACACCACTGGCTTGCTCCCTTGCCCCGAGAGGGTGTGCGGGGCGCGTGTGTGAAGGGGCCTCTCTTGGCATGAGGAGATCTCGAAGCGTGACGGCGTCGCGTCGCACACCCCATCGCACACGGCTTGGCGCGGCGGCGTCCCTGGTGGGAAGCCTGGCCGCAGCGAGTCTCGCCGCACTGGGCACCCTGGCGTCGGCGCGCGCAGCCACCCTTGACGACGTGAGAGCCCGCGGCCATCTCGTCTGCGGCGTGATGGAGGGCATGCCCGGCTTTGCCGAGATCGGCGCGGCCGGCACCTGGACCGGGTTCGACATCGACGTGTGCGGCGCCGTGGCCGCGGCCACGCTCGGCCGCCGCGACGCCGTCAAGTATCGCGTCGTGACGGCGGCGAGCGGCTTCCAGGCGCTGATGGCGAAAGAGGTGGATCTGCTGCCGCGCGCGAACGCGCGCACGCTTTCGCGCGATACCGAGTATGGCGTGCGCTACGTGGATACGCTGTTCCATGACGGGCAAGGCTTTCTCGTGCGTCGGGGCTACGCGGTCGCGAGCGTGCTCGAGCTGTCGGGGTCCTCGGTCTGCGTGATGACGACCAGCGGCGCCGCGCAGGGCATCGACACTTATTTCAAGTCCCGCAACATGCGCTATCAGCCGGTCGTCGCCGAGCAGTGGGCCGATGCGGTCAAGGCGTATGAGGAGGGCACCTGCACGCTTCTCACCGGCGACATCACCGCGCTGGCCGCCGCCCGCAGCCGCCTTGCGGCGTCGGCCGATCACGTGATCCTGCCCGAGGTCATCACGATGGAGCAGATCGGCCCCGTCGTGCGCAAGGGCGACGAGCAATGGTTCTCGATCGTGCGCTGGACGGGCGCGGCGCTCGTTGCCGCCGAGGAACTCGGCATCTCGCGCCAGACGATCGACAGCCTCGGCGAATCACCCAATGTCGACGTCCGCCGCTTCGTGGGGGCCGAGGCGGACCTCGGGCGCACCATGGGGCTCGCCCGCGATTGGAGCTACCAGATCGTCAAGCAGGTGGGACACTACGGCGAAATCTTCGATCGCAACGTCGGCACGGCCTCGCCGCTGCGAATGGACCGTGGAGAAAACAATCTCTGGACCAAGGGTGGTCTCCTCTCGTCCCCGCCCTTGCGGTAAGGGACGGTGATGATCGAGATCACAGGATTGGCAGGAAAGCTTGCGCTCGTCATTCCCCTCATTGTTCTGCTGTTGGTCATGATCCGCACGATGTACGGATCGCGACAGGCCGAAGCCTCCAAGCGGGCGTCCGTAGACGACACCGCTTACGGCATGGTGTCCGCGAAGACACGGCGGGACGAGGCCGAGGCAGCTCCCCGCACGCCCGAGACGCCTGAACCGCCGCAAGCGGAGCGGGCTCCCGCCCCGATGAGGCCGACGCTCGTCGTGTCCGCTCCGGTCTTCGCGCCCGAGGCTGACGTCGCGCGCGCGGCCAAGGCCGAGAGCGCCGTGCAGGAGGCGCCAGCCGAGACGCCGGCAGAGGTAGCAGCCGAACGGCCATCCGCCCCACCGGTCGACTGGGCCCGGCGTCTCGCGGAGGCCGAAGCCGGCGCGGACGTCGTTCTTCTGGCGGAGACGCATCTCCTCTACGCGCAGGCCGAGCTTGCGGGCGCGCGCCTGGATGTCGCCGCAGAGCAGCTTCGCGCCTGCCTCCGCGTCTCGGCGCGCAGCCGCAACAAGCTGATGGAGGCGAAGGCGCGGTTCGAGCTTGCGGAGCTGGCACGCGCGTCAGGCGATCTCACGACGGCGTGCGAGCATTGGCAGATCGCGCGCGCGATCTTCCATGAGCTCGCGAGCAAGCCCGAGCTTGCCGACACCGAGGCGCGGATGCGCACGCATGGCTGCCCGACGGACTGGGTGCTCAACGATTTCTGACTGGGATTGGACGTTGGCGTCTCGGCCTGCGCCCATCACGGCCTCAGTTCATCACCAGCTCGACCTGGGTCGTCTCGCCGCTCGAAAGCGAGATCTCGCGCTGGAACGCGCGCCCCTGCGATTTGGCGACGACGATATACTTCCCAGGTGCAAGGATATGCGTCGGCAGCGCGCCGACGCTCTCTTTGACGTCCTCGCCCTCCGGCGTCTGGATCGTCCATTGCGTATCCGGCAGCGCCTCGCCGCCCGCCCGATGCACGAGCTTGAGCGTCGCCTTGGCCGCGGAATGAGTGACGACCGCCTCCGTGAGCTTGCCGGCTTCCACCGTGACGTCGCTGCGCACGACCGCGTTGCAGTCGCCGTACGTCGACACGATGTGGTAGATGCCCGCGTTGAGGCGCACGACGATGTTGGGCCGTGCCGACGACAGGATGAGCTTGCGGTTGTCGGTCTGGTCGCGGTCGGAGTAGATCGCGAAGCTCACCGTGTTGTGCGGAGCCTCGGCGCCGCCGACGAGCGCTTTGACCCGCAGGCCGCCCGCGTTGAGCACGAAATCCTCGACGACGCCATTGGCCTGTCCGGGCTTCACCGAGATCCGCCGCGTGATGTGCGCCCGCCCGAATGCGGCATTGACGATGTAGTCGCCCGTGCGCAGGCGGAAGGTGGGTTGAGCGTCCTGCTGCGTGTAGAGAAGGGCCGTGCCGTTTTCACCCGAAGGCGGACGCCCGAACACGCGCCATACGAGCCCTTCCTCGATCACGTCGCCGTCGGCGGTGAGACGCGCAGTCATAGGCACGAGCACGATCTCGCCGGGATCGCCCGCGTCGGGCTTTCCGGGCGCGGAGGGCGTGACGTGCTGCTGAAGCCCCGTCAGCCAGTCCGTGGCGGACTGCGCCCAGGCGCCATCGTGCGCCACCGGGCCGGACACGGCGGCGAAGGCGAGCAGGAGCAGAGCGAGTCCGCGCCGCAAGGCCGGCGCAGCGCCGCGGAGGAGAGCCAGTGTCATCGGTTCGCCTGAATAGGTCTCTGCAACACGGGTTATGAAGCGGATCCGGAAACGCGGCACGGGGGCTTGCGCCTGGGATTGGGAGCGAGGCGCGAAAGCCACCCCGTATCTCGCCCCGCAAGCATGGTTGAAGTATGGCGTTCCCGCCTTGCGCGAGGGCGTCATGGCGCCCCGTCGAGCGAGAGCGCAAGCTCGTCCCCGGCCTTGAGGTCGATCGGCCGCTCGCTCACGCCATGATCGGTCTCCGTCAGCAGCAGATAGCGCCCCGGCGCCAGCCGCGCCCGTGCCGTCCCGCCAGGGCCCGAATGCATCACGGTATGCCCGGCCGTATCCTTCACCCGCCAGGAGACCCCTCCGCGCGCGCCTTGTGAGATCGCGATGTCGCCGTGCTCGAGCTTGAGCTGCGTCGTGCCGCCCTTTCCGTTCGAAAGGTCGATGATGCCGCGGGCCGCGACGTTGAGGCCGCTGACGCTGGCTTCCACCCGATAGCGCGCGGGCGGCAGCGCGAAAGAGCCGCTCGCCCCGTAGGCGCGCGCGACCTCGCGGGACGTGCCGTCCTCCGCGAGCACCCGGATCAGCACCGGATGGGCCCGGTCGGCCGGCGCCGCATCGGCCCCGCCGACCGGAATGACCGAGATCGTGATGGGGACGAGGTTGAAGCGGGCCACGTAAGGCGCGCTATCGCCGCTGCCGAGCGCGATCCGCTCGTGCACCTCGCCCACGCCGGAGCGGGCGGTGACGTAGTAGGTGCCGGGGGGCAGCGTGAAGGTCGCCACCGGGGCAGCCGAGCGCGCGACCTCGCGGCGCCCCTGGGGCGAATCCGGATCGTCCTCCTCGATCACGTAGGTGACGGAGGGGAGCGGCGCGCCGCTCCCCGCGATCACGGCGGAGAGGGAGATCTGCCCCGTCCCCAGCACCGGCGCAGCCTCGGACGAGCCGCCGGGCGCGACCATCACGTCGGCCGTCTCAGCGGCAAGCCCGTCGCGCACCTCCACGGCGTAATTGCCCGCCGGCACCACCAGCCGCGCGGTCGGATCGCGGCCGATCCAGCGCGTCTGGCGCCTGCTCTCCGAACTGTCCTTGGAGACGACAGTGATGAGGGGATCCTTGAGCGGCGTGCCGCTCTTGTCGGCGAGCGCATTGAGCTTGAGATAGCCGGCGCCGAGCGTCAGCGTCTTGACGGTCGCCCCCGCGGCGGCAACCTCGATCGGCTCGCGCACGGAGGCCTGTCCGAAGCGCACCTCGGCCACATAGGAGCCAGGGTCGAGATCGGCCACGAGATCCTTGCCGCGCACGGTCTTGATCGCCGTCGCAGGATCGCTCGCCTTGAAGAGGTTCCACGAGACGGCGGCCGGGAGCGGCGGACCGCCGGCCGCAAGCGCGACCGTGAGCTTGACGCCGGGCGCACCGGCCGGCGGCGGAGGAGTGGCCGGTTGCGGCGCGGGAACGGCAAGCCCGGTCGCGGCGTCGGCACGTGCAAGGTGCGCGGCCGTCAGGGCCTCGGAGAGCGCTTCGCTGAGGCGCGTCGAGCTTTGCGCATCGAAGACCTGTCCGTTGGTGGCTTTGGCCACGCACTGGAGGCGCTGCGCATCGCCCTTGTCGAGGCCGAAGCCGATCAGGAAGATTCGCACCGCTCGGTTCGCGGCCGCGATCTCCTCGGCGACGGCGCATGGGTCCTGCCAGCAATTGTCGAGACCGTCGTGCACGACGATGATGCTGCCGGCCTCTCCGGCGGGGATCTCTTTGGCGGCTTCGCGCAGCGTCAGGGCGAGCGGACCCTTGCCCTTGGGGCTCAGCGTGTCGGTGATTGCGAGGAGGCGTTCGGGCGGTCCGGCCTCGGGCGGGGCGAGCACCTCCACGTCGCTGCAGTCCGCCCGCCGGCGATGGCCGAACGACATGAGCCCGAGCCGCACGCGGGGCGAGAGGGTCATGAGCGCCTCGCGCAGGGCGGCGCGGGCGAGGTCGAACTTGGCCGGTTTCTCGGCGCCGACATTGCCCCACATGGAGCCCGAGCCGTCGAGAACGATCACGGCCGGTCCCTCCGACGGCTCCTCCGCCGCGCGACTGGCATCGGGCCAGGCGGCGAGCACGAGTGCCAGGGCGAGAGGCAGCGCCGAGAGGAGGGTGCGTTTGACGAGCATGAACCGCGCTATCGCTGTTTTCGATCCGAACGCAAACCCTTCCGAACGCAAAACATTGCCACGTGGCCGCTCTTGCGTTAGCGAGGCCGCCACAACCTGAGCCGCCGCCGCGGAGCGTAACTGGCCGCCGGTGCCCTCGCAGGGGAGGGCACGCGCGGTTCGCCGAAGTGTAAGCAACCACGGAATTAATGCAATGAACCCAGCACTCATCGAGGCCCTTGCAACCCGCCGCTCGATCAAGGCCGATAGGCTCGCGGCCCCGGCGCCCTCGGCCGAGGAGCTGAACACGATTCTCACGATCGCCGCTCGCGTGCCGGACCACAAGAAGCTCGTGCCCTGGCGTTTCATCGTCTTCGAGGGCGAGGCCCGCCAGGCCGTGGGCGAGATCTTCGCAGCGGCCTGTCAGGCCGAGGAGAACGAGCCCTCGCACGTCCGCCTCGATACGGAGCGGGCCCGCTTCCTGCGCGCGCCGCTCGTGGTGGCCGTCGTCTCGCGCATCTCGAAGCGCCCCGGCGCCCCCGAGTGGGAGCAGGTCCTCTCGGCAGGCGCGGCCGCTTTCAATCTCTGCCTTGCGGCCAACGCGATGGGCTACGGCACCTGCTGGCTGACGGAGTGGGTGGCCTACAGCCCCTTCGTGCGCGAGAAGCTGGGCCTCGCTGAAAACGAGCGGATCGTTGGCTTCATCCATATTGGAACGCCGATGGAAAAGCCTGAGGAGCGCGAGCGGCCGAGCCTCGACGCCATCGTGACGCGGTGGGACGGAGGCTCCGACCGCACATAATGAAAGAGCGGGAGATCCTTGGATCCATCGCATCCAGCGGAGCGCACACGCCGCATTTGATCTTGCGTTCCGCGCCCGCCCGCGCGCAAGCTCGCGGGGTTGACCCCCGTTGAGCTGCGAGGACCGATGTTGCGAGGCGCGATCGCCCTCTTTGCCGTTTTCGCCACGGTCTGCCCCGCTTGCGCCGAGGTCTGGATGGTCAAGGCGTCGGATGTGTTCGGCTGCCGGGATCGAGAGACGCTGATCGCGCTCGAGGCGTCGGGCGCGGCTCCGGAGCAGGCGCCGCCGGCGGGATGCGTCATGCTCTATTCCGGCGAGCGGCTCATCGATCAGCCGGAGGTCGGCGTCGGCTTTGCCGACATCATCCGCGTGCAGCGGCACGACGGCAGCACGGTGTTCGTGCGCAGCTCGGCCCTCGTCGCCGATCCGGGCATCGGCAGCGCCACAGAGGATAGGCCCGAGTAAAGACACCCGCGACGCGGTTGCGACGAGGGAGAAGCTTCAGAACCGGAACTGCTCGGCCAGGATGCGCTCGTCGAGACTGTGGCCGGGATCGAACATCATGAAGAGATCGATCGTGCGGGCCTGCTCGATCTCGACCCGCACGACATGACGCATCTCGGAGGCGTCGGCGACCGCGCTGACGGGGCGCTTGTCCGTCTCGAGCGCCACGATCGTGATGCGCGCCTTATTCGGCAGCAACGCGCCGCGCCAGCGCCGCGGGCGGAACGGACTGATCGGCGTCAGCGCCAGCAGCGGCGCATTGATCGGCAGGATCGGCCCGTGTGCGGAGAGATTGTAGGCGGTCGAGCCGGCCGGCGTCGCCACGAGCACGCCGTCGCAGATCAGCTCCTCCATGCGCACCGTGCCGTCGATGGAGATGCGCAACTTGGCCGCCTGGAACCGCTCGCGGAACAGTGACACCTCGTTGATGGCGAGCGACTTGCTCGCCTTGCCTTGCGCATCGTAGGCCACCATCGAGAGCGGATGCACGCGGCTCACCTCCGCCTCCTTGAGGCGCTCGAGCAGGCCGTCCTCGCGGTACTCGTTCATGAGAAAGCCGACCGAGCCGCGGTTCATGCCGTAGATCGGGATGCGGTCGTTCATGAAGCGGTGCAGCGTCTGCAGCATCAGCCCGTCGCCGCCGAGCGCGACGATCGCATCGGCCTCGCCGGGCTCGACCGATCCGTACCGGTGTGAAAGCCGCTTCAGGGCCTCCTGCGCCTCGCTCACCTCGCTCGCCACGAAGGCGATCTTCTGGAATTTATGTTTCGATTTGACCATGATGGAGGGGAACCCGGGCCTTCGCCCTGCGGGGCGCGGTGAGAAGAGAGCTGGCGGCGGCGCGCCAGGCGTATGGCAGGACCGGCCAGGCCGGGGACTCGTCGTGGGAAGAGGGAGGCTCGCCTACTTGCAGGAAAACGACAAGGCCGTTCTCGTCTATATGACCTTTCCGACCCCCGAGGCGGCGGAGGAGGTCGGCGGCGCGCTCGTCGAGGCGGGACTTGCCGCCTGCGTCAACATCCTGCCCGCGATGACTTCGATCTACGTCTGGAACGGTGCGCGCCACCGCGACGCCGAGGCGGTCATGATCATCAAGACCCGCGAGAGTCTGGCGGACACGGTGATCGCGGAGACGCGACGGCGCCATCCCTATGAGAACCCCGCGATCCTGCTGCTGCCGGTGTCGGGCGGGTCGGAGCCGTTCCTCGCCTGGATCCTCGCGCAAACGGAAAGTCCGGCGCCGCTCCCCGAGCCCGAGCCCCGCGGCTGATGCGAGGGGCGAGACATCAACTCGCAGCGAGAAGGAGGTCGCCGCACGAGGCGCAGACCTTCACGAGGAGGCATCGTCCGTCATGACGACGATGGCTGGATCACGATCATAACCGCGCCACGCAATCCGTCCGGCGCGAAAATCATCGCCTCGCCAAAAGCCCACCGCTTTGCAAAAGGTCCAGGAGCGCATCCGACGTCTCGATCCCGTCGATTGCGCGAGGCGCTCGTCACATCCGCCCGAGCGGATGCTCGAACAAGCGCTGGACGTGGCGATAATTGCTGTTGCGGCGGGACGGGGCCGCGCGCTGGGCGGCCCGCGGACGGTTGATGGTCGCGCGGCTCGACCGCTCCACGATGGGCGCGTCGTCGAACGAGGTCGCGCGGAGAGGCGTTGCCCCCTCGATCGGCACGGACGGGGCCGCCGCCAGATCCGAAGGCGCCAGCGCAGCCGTCCGTTCGTAGGATTCCGCGCCGTTCGCCGCCGCGATCGGCAAGGTCTCGAGATCGTCCGGTTTAGGCCCGCCCATCGCCATGCGGCCGTGCGGATACGGAATCTCGCGGCGCGCCTGCACGGTCGCCGTCTGCCAGGTGGGAACGGCCGCCTCGGCGAGGCGCGGGGCCGTGGCGCGGTCGTCGATGTCCGCAACGTCCGGGCTCGGCGTATGAGATGCCACGCGTTGCGTGGGAACGCTGCGTTGGCCGCCCTGGGCGATGAGCGTGCTCGGCAGGCAGCGGCCGCTGCCCGTCAGGCTCTGCCCCGCCGGGCAGGACGCGCCGCATGCGGCGCCGTCCTGGGCGCGCAGAAGCGACAGCATGAAGACGTCCGGCTGGTGCGTCGGCAGCGAGGCGTTGACGCGGTCCATGAACTTCGTCATCGCGCGCTTGGAGCCGCCGCCCCAGACGCCGTCGACCTCGCCCCAGTAGCAGCCCACGCGCCGGAGCTCCTGCTGGATGTCGCGGGTCAGCGAGACGCGTGACGACGGCGTGGTCCGACGCGCCGCCTGGCTCGAATCGACCGAGGCCACCCGCAGCGTGGCGACGTCGTGCACGACAGCGCTCTTCCATTCGGATGCGGTGACGGCCTCTTGCGAAGCCTGGGCCGTTGCCGCGGGATCATCCCCCGCGAGGGTCAGCGTACGGGCGAGATAGCTGAGAACGGAGCCGTGCGCCGGCGTGTCGTCGGCTTCCGCAACGTTCGCCGGCGGCGCCTGGAACAGGCGCGCATCGGGAGCGAACGCACTCACGCGCGAGAGATGCGGAGTCTCGGCCAGCGTCAGATCGACGACCTCGGCCGGCGGCGGGAGAGGCGCGGTACGCGCCGCCTCGGCCAGGGGCAACGTGGGGTCGTGCGGAAGGTAGGTGTGTCCGGCGAAGGCGAGGCCGGCGGCGAGAATGGGATAGCTGAAATACCACCGCATGAAAGCACACTCCTCGAGACGGTTGTCCCGCAAGACGGTCGTCGTCTCTGCAACTTGGGCAGAGGTTACCAAATCCCTGACGGCCCGGCCATGCGGAAGCCGTCGCCCACCCCGCAAAAAAGGTGGATGACGGCGAGGTGTTAGGGCGAGTGGCGGAGATGTTGCTGGACGGAAGATGCCCCGAACGCCGCCGTTCCGGGCGCGAGCTTGGTCGCTCTACCCCTTGTGGACGGCCCCGCCGGCGGGGGAAAACGAGTGCATAACTCAGGCATATCGTGTGGACGCCGGAGGCGTGCAAAACTGCAACACATGGTGCAGATCGGCGCGGGTTTTGAGCCCGAAAAGTCTAGCAAACTGATTCCCTTAGCAAAAGGTGAATGCCTTTCCTTCGAATCGCGCTAGCCTCCCCGCGAGGGATGTGTTCCGCGTACTTCGCTCATGTCACCGGTCTCTTGTGCACATTCGGCGTCCAGCGGCGATGCCACCTGTGCAAAACGAGCATCGGCTATGAGCGGGCTCAGCTTCGTGTGTCCGCCGGGGGGCGGCGCAGACGGGATCCGATGGATCGCCTTGGGGGGCGGTTCTAGCTCAACGGATGTCGGGATGCGCACGTCTGGAGGACACTGGTCGCTCGTCGAAGCTGGCTGGTCTGATGCTTCCCCGCAGACCCAATCGACACGAGGCTCGTGACGGTTGCCATCCGGGCAGCCCGCGCGAGCCCGCAATGGAGAGGGCAATGAAGATACGACATGCTCTAGGCGTGTTCGGGGTAATGGCGGCCGGCGTGCTAATCGCCGTCTCGGCAGCCATGAATTGGCGTTTCGGCTACAGCTTGGGACGAACCGAGTTCGATGGGTTCATCTACGGCTCTGCCTCTGTCGCAGCCGACTGTTTGAAAGCGCTGATCCCGTTTTTCTTTTTCGCCGCACTGAAAAGCCGCATGTGGTCGCAGGCTGCTGCTGCAGCCGTCGTTGGCGTCGTCGTCACCGCTTATTCGCTGACGTCCGCGCTCGGCCACGCCGCGCTGAACCGGTTCGATACGACCGGTCATCGCGCTGTCGAAGCCCAGGTCTACAAGGACCTCCGCAGTGACCTGAAGCGGGCCCAGGACCAGCTGTCCTGGATTCCGCAGCATCGTCCGGCCGCTGCCGTCCAAGGCGAGATCGAGGCTCTGAAGAGCCAGCGCGCCTGGTCGGCCACCAGCGGCTGCACCGATGCGACCAGGCCGCAGAGCCGGGCGTTCTGCCAGGGCTACCATGGCCTGACTGCCGAGATGGCCTCTGGCCAGCAGGCACAGGCGCTCGAAGCTCGGATCGCAGAGATCCAGGGCAAGCTGAGCAAGACCGACGCAATGACCGTCATGGGTGAGGCAGACCCGCAGGCCACCGTGCTTGCGAACCTCTCCGGTCTCAGCGTCGAGCAAGTGCAGATGGCGATGACGATCTTCATCGCTCTGCTCCTCGAGGTCGGATCCGCCTTCGGCATGTACGTTGCGTTCAGCCAGTGGCGCCTCTACGACCGTGAAGCCCTTGCCGCGCCGGAGACGGCGTCGGTTGAGAGCACCGCTGCGGTAGCGGTGACGGCCCCGCAGATCACGCCTGCAGTTCCTGCAGTCGCTGCGGCCGTGGCACTCAGAAAGCCGCGTTTCGGCGCCAACGACAATCGTTCGCTGCCGCCGACGAAGCTGCTGGTTCCCGAAACGGACGTCCAGCGCTTCTACAAGGAGAGCGTGGATAGCCAGGATGGGCACACCGTCTCCGCAACATCACTCTACGAAGCTTACTGTGTCTGGTGTGAAGAACGACAGAAGGAGCCTTTGGCACTACCGACGTTCGGTCGGGAAATTGCTGAGTTCGGAATCCAGAAAGTCAAAAAGAAGGACGGTGTCAGGTACGTAGGAATTGCACTCAAATCCGATCTCGAATTCGAGGAGGATAAGAAGTTGCCGGCCCTGCGCGCCGAGGCCGCGTAAGCGGAATTAAGGTGAAAACCGAGGAAGGACCCCGAAAAGGGGTCCTTCTTTTTTTGAGAGGGCGGCCGGCGACGGCCGCCCTTTTTTTGTGCCTGCGGCCCAGTCGGGATCGCGGGGTTGATTTTTGAGATCGGATCCGGGAGTTAGCTGCCCATAAGTGCCAACAATCACGTAAGAAGCGGGAAATAATCCCGATTATATAGGGAGAAGAAGGACTGTCGGGATTAGACGTTCGTCTAGGTTTGCCCATAAACGTTATAGTGTTCCGCCAAAAGGCGAATAGACAATGCCTCGCGTGATCTGGTCTCTCCTCCCGGAGTGGCGAAATTAATCGCCTCTGACAGAAATTTTTTGGGAGAAACGCCATGCAACGTAGGCACCCCCTCCGGGGCGTCAACGCGACGCTTTTTGCAGCGGCTTCGACGCTTGCAATTGTCGCTTTCGGCGGCATTTATGCGGCTCAGGCCGATACGGGCGCGAAGCCCGTGACGTGGGAGGACATCCTCAACGACGAGGCGACGACGCATGATGTCGTCTCCTGGGGCATGGGCGTCCGCAACCATCGCTACAGCACGCTCGAGCAGATCAACGCCAGCAACGTCGCCCAGATGAAGCCGACGTGGTCCTTCTCCTTCGGCGACGAGAAGCAGCGCGGCCAGGAAACCCAGGCTCTCGTGCATGACGGCGTGATCTACGTCACCGCCTCCTATTCGCGCGCCTTCGCGCTCGACGCCAAGACCGGCAAGAAGATCTGGTCCTACTCGCACCGCCTGCCGGACGACATCCGCCCCTGCTGCGACGTCGTCAACCGCGGCGGCGCGCTCTACGGCGACAAGTTCTACATGGGTACGCTGGACGCCGGCATCGTCGCGCTCGACCGCAAGACGGGCAAGGTCGTCTGGAACAAGAAGTTCGAGGATCACACTGCCGGCTACACCATGACCGGCGCCCCCAACATCATCAAGGACCAGAAGACCGGCAAGGTGCTCCTGATCCACGGCTCGTCGGGTGACGAGTTCGGCGTTGTCGGCCGCCTCTATGCGCGCGATCCCGACACCGGCGAGGAGATCTGGATGCGTCCTCTCGTCGAGGGCCACATGGGGCGCCTCAACGGCAAGGATTCGACCACGACGGGCGACCCCAAGGCGCCGTCCTGGCCGAACGCGAAGGATGGCAACAAGGTCGAGGCCTGGAACCATGGCGGCGGCGCCCCCTGGCAGTCCGCGACCTACGACGAGAAGACGAACACGATCGTCATCGGCACGGGCAACCCCGCGCCGTGGAACCACCACTACCGCTCCGGCCCGAACGGCGACTGGAAGCCCTACGACAGCCTCTACACGTCGGGCCAGGTCTACATCGAGCCGTCGACGGGTGAGCCGGTCGGCTTCTTCCAGCACACGCCGAACGACGCCTGGGACTACTCGGGCAACAACCCGATCACGCTCTTCGAGATGGAGAAGGACGGCAAGGTCGTCCGCGCCGGCGCGCACGCCGACCGCAACGGCTATCTGTTCATCACCGATCTCGACAAGCTGACGGCCCGCGACGGCAAGATCTCGAAGCAGGCCGGCTCCGCGCTCGGCATCTATCCGATGGTTCCGAACATCTCGTGGGCCACGAGCTGGGATCTCGCGACCGGGCGCCCGAACGAGGTGGAAGGCCAGCGTCCGCCGGCCCCCGCCGAGGGCGAGCAGAAGGGCAAGGTCATCCAGGTCACGCCGAACTTCCTCGGCGGCACGAACTGGATGCCGATGGCCTACAACCAGGACACCAAGCTCTTCTACATCCCGACGAACGACTGGTCGGAGGACTACTGGACCGAGAACATCACCTACAAGAAGGGTGCGGCCTATCTCGGCCAGGGCTTCCGCATCAAGCGCCAGTTCGACACGCATGTCGGCGTGCTCCGCGCCATGGATCCGGCCACCGGCAAGATCGTGTGGGAGCACAAGGAGGAGATGCCGCTCTGGGGTGGCGTTCTCACGACCAAGGGCGGCATCACCATCACCGGCACCAGCGATGGCTACGTGAAGGTGTTCGACGCGAAGGACGGCAAGGAGCTCTGGAAGTTCCAGACCGGCTCGGGCGTCGTCTCTCAGCCCGTCACCTGGGAGTCCGAAGGCAAGCAGTACATCGGCATCTCGTCGGGCTACGGCGGCGCTGTTCCGCTCTGGGGTGGCGACATGGCCGACCAGACCAAGCAGGTGAGCCAGGGCGGCTCGTTCTGGGTGTTCGAGGTGCCGCGCACCACGGCCTCGAACGACTAGAGTGCTTCCGGAAAAGTGGGATCCGGTCATGGCGGAGCCATGCGAGGACAGTGTCCGATAAGAAGCACGATCCATCAAAAGCTTAGAGCTGTTCCGCAATTTCACTGAAACCGGAACGGCTCTAACGAGACGGCTTGAGCGGCGGGATTGCTTCCTCTCCTGAGTCCGCTCGAGAAAACTAGGCCGCCTGCGCGAATACGCTGCGCAGGCGGCCCCTTCTGCTCCCCAAACGCAGGACCAAACCACATGATCGCACGCCGTTTCTTTCGCGGCCCGAAGCCGCTGTTTCTGGCTCTTGCGACGGTGATTGCCTGTGGCGCCGTGCCCGTTCGAGCCGACGCGCAAGACTACCCCGTCATCGTCAACAAGGAGCCGCGCCCCGATCCCTGGGTCATCAACGGCTGTACCATCGCGCCGAGGACGACGTGCGAGGGCGCCGACCTGCGCCACGCCGATCTCAAGGACGCCAATCTTCAGGGCGCCAACCTGAAGGGCGCCGTACTGGCCCGGGCCGACCTGCGCCACGCCAACCTGCAAGGCGCCGATCTCACCGGCGCCAACCTGGACGGCGCCCGGCTGACCATCGCCTTCATGCAGGGGGTGAAGATGGCGGGCGCGACGCTCAAGGGCGCCGACCTCTCGTTCGTGCGCATGGCCAAGGCGGACCTGACTAACGCGGACCTCACGGCCGCGACGCTCGAGAAGGCGATGGCCAAGGGCGTGAAGTTCATCGGCGCCCGCTTCATCAACACCGACGTCCAGGAGACCAAATTCTACGAGGCGAACCTCGAGAACGCGGTCTTCGAAGGCGTGAAGATCCGCTTCGCCATCTTCCAGGATGCCTTCATGGAAGGCTGCAAGGGCTGCCCCATGGATTGGCAGTACGGTGAGCGCGTCTGGGAGGAGGACAAGACGCGGTGGGAGCCAGCACCGGCGCAATGAGGCTCGCATGTGCCATAGGTCTCGCACGAGCCACGTGTGCAGCCGCGGCTTTGCAGGCCTTCGTCGTCACGGCGGCGGGCGGAGCCGACGAGGCGAGCGGCCTGCGCGCCTGTCTCACCATCGCATCCGATGCCGAGCGTCTGGCCTGCTACGACCGCGAGGTCCGCAATCAGATTCCGCCGAGCTTCTCGGGCCGGCTGAGCAAGACGACGGAGCGCTTCCTCGTCGAGGAGCCGATGGTGCTGCGCTACCAGAGCGATGGCGCGATCTTCGTCCTCTATCTCAAGTCCGCCGCCGACGATGCCGTCGTGCAGAACCTCCACATCGGGGGCGGCGGCGAGGCCAGCTATCTGATCGAGCAGCCCGGCACCTACTACCTCGACGTCAACGGCAGCGAATCCTGGCGCATCTGGCTCGAGCCCCAACGGAAAGACCTGAAGACCAACTAGTGAAAAGGCGAACTCCGATGACCTTCCGCACAACCGTTCTGGCTGCTCTCATGCTGGTTGCCGCGCCGGCCGCCGCGTTGGCCCATGGCGACGGCGCGCCTCAGCCTGTCGATACGACAGGCCTTCCTTCGCTCGGCGACGAGTGGCAGGCAATCAACCCCTATCGTAGCGACGAGAAGCTCAAGGACATCGCGGTCGAGGTGGGCTCGCGCGGCTACAATTCCAACTGCGCCCGCTGCCACGGCCTCGAAGCGAAGTCCGGCGGCATGGCGCCCGATCTGCGCGAGCTGGGCGAGGGCGAGAGCGAGGACGCCTGGTTCATCTCGCGCGTGCTGCAGGGCGCGACCGTCGGCGGCCGCCAGAAGATGCCGCCGTTCGAGGGGCTCCTGAACCAGGAGGCCATCTGGGCCATCCGCACCTACATCGATTCCCAGCCGGATTGAGACGGGCATGCGGCTCGGAATGGCGGCGGCGATAGCCGTGGCGGCCGGCCAGATCGGCTCCGCCACGGCCGAGATCCACGATTACATGATCCTGCGGCTCCTCTACCTCGGCACCTCGTGCGGCGTGCAGAAGCTCGAGCGGCTCGAGGTCGAGACGAAAAATCCGGAGTGGAGCCGCTTCAAGGCCGAGTGCCGCGACGTCTCCTCCTATCCGCACGGGATCTCGGTGACGTGCACCGACGCCATCGACGACCGCTCCTGCAAGATCGAGACTCCGCCCAAAGCCTTCGACAGCCTGGAGCTGCTGCGCCCCAAAGGAGAGTGAGCCATGACGCGGGTCCGCCCTGCCTTCAGCGCGATATCGATCGCGCTCCATTGGCTGGTTGCGGCCGGGATCGTGGGCATGCTCGTCTTCGGCATGGTGATCGGCGCGATGGAGAGCGGTCCCGGCAAGACCGCCACCATCCAGATCCACAAGTCGTTCGGCATTCTGGTCGGCGCGCTCGCGCTCGTGCGCCTTCTCTGGCGGGTGCACGAGGGATTTCCGGCGGCGATCCCCATGGCGCGCTGGGAGACGGTCGCCGCGCGCGGCATGCATCAGGCGCTCTTGATCATGACGGTGCTCATGCCGGTGACGGGCATCCTGAAGTCGGTGAGCTACGCGCGCCCGGTGAACGTCTTCGGCTTGCCGGTCCTGCCGCAACTGCTGGCTGAGAAGAACGAGCTCTTCAACGAGGTCGTCTCCGCGATGCACGCTGTGTCGGGCTATCTCCTCGCCGCCATGGTGCTCGTGCACGCCGCCGCGGCCATCAAGCATCACGTCTTCGACCGCGATCGGACGCTCGTCCGTATGCTCGGCCCCTCCCGAGGCTGAAAACCGAGGCCCTACAGCGAGGCGCAGCGAGAAAATCTCAAAGATCTGTCAAGATGTTGGGTGCTCTCGTTCGGGCCCAGAGGCGACGTACGCCCTATTCATGTCACAGTTGGGCCACGCTTCCACCACGATCCGCCGCCCACCCCGCCCGTGCGGACGACAGGCCCCATTGAGGCTGCTAGCATCCGCCCGACTGCCGGCAGCCCATTTTGGGAATTGGGCGGACGGGTGCCGGGACCCAGTCGCACGAGAGTCCGGTCGCATAATGGATGCGCGCAGTATTCGAGGGGAGTGACACAATGTTTGGAGCAATTTCCAGGGCTGCGGCTCTGCGCAAGGCCGCGGCGGGCATGGCATTGGCGGTTGCGGCATCCGCAGTCACGCTGGCGCCGATCGAGGCGGCCGCCGCGGACCGTACGGTCACCGTCAACGTCACGCGCTTCAAGGCGTTGGATCGTGCCGACGAGCTGTCGGCCGGCGATTTCTTCGCGCGCGTCACCATCAACGGCAAGTCTCAGTCCACCGCCGTGATCAGCGACCGGGCCGCGGTGCAACCGGAATGGGCGCTGTCTGCGGTCGTTCCCGACGGCGATGTCGATGTGAAGCTCGAGCTGATCGACAAGGACGTGAGCGTCGACGATCCGATCGACATCAACCGCATCAGCGGGAAGCGCGACCTCGACTTCACGGTGAACACGAGAACCTGCCGCATCGACGGCTTCGCAGAGGTCTATAAGTGCGGCACCACGATCTCGCGGGCTGGCACCGAGAGGAAGAAGGCGGAGATCACGTTCAGGGTCACGGTGAAGTGACGACACGGATCGGGCAACCGGCTCGTATGGGACTAGGGACGATCGATGCGGCTGCCATCCGGCAGCCGTTTTCGTTTCCGCCCTTGCGTTCTTTCAGGTGAGCCCGATGGTCCAAGCGGGAGAGACGCAGCGGTCATGCACGACGAGCGGATCGTCATTCTGACGGGAGCCGGACTTTCCGCCGAAAGCGGCGTCCCGACGTTCCGCGACGCGGGCGGCATCTGGGCGCGCTACGACTATCGCGAGGTCGCCACGCCCGAGGGCTTTGCGCGCAATCCGGCCCGCGTGCACGAGTTCTACAACATGCGCCGCCGCGCGCATGAGACGGTGGAGCCCAATGCCGCGCATAGGGCGCTCGCCCACCTCGAGCGCGATCATGCGGGCGAGGTCTGGATCGTGACGCAGAACGTGGATGAGCTGCACGAGCAGGCGGGCAGCCGCAACCTGATCCACATGCACGGCGAGATCTATCGGGCGCTGTGCGGCGCATGCGGCAGCCGGCGGCCGTGGCGTGAGGATCTTAGCGTCGAGACGCGCTGCCCGGCTTGCGGCGGAGCGGGCGCCATGCGTCCGGACGTCGTCTGGTTCGGCGAGATTCCCTACCACATGGAGCGTATCCGCGCGTTGATCGCAGAGGCGGACCTCTTCCTCTCGATCGGCACGAGCGGCAACGTCTATCCGGCCGCGGGCTTCGTTGCCGAGGCGCGCGCCCAGGGCGCCCACACCGTCGAGCTCAATCTCGAGCCCTCCGAGGGCCGCTCCCTGTTTGCCGAGGCCATCCACGGCCGGGCGACCGAGGTCGTCCCGGCATATGTCGCCCGCCTGCTCGGCTGAGAAGGCGCCTCAAGGCGTGCGGCCGGAGCAGGGAATGCGCTCGATATCGCTGCTGATGTCGAGGGGAAGCGGCGTGTCGCCCTCGCAGAGCCGCGCCCCGTCGAGCAGCACCGCATGCGCGTTCACGCCGGCGAGGCGAGCGACAGATCCGCCCCCTGCATGCGCACGCGCACGAGCCGTGCGCCCTGGAGGTTGGCCGCGATGAGGCTCGCGCCTTTGAGCGACGTGTCGGTGAAATCGGCGCGATGCAGGTCGGAGCGGTCGAACGTGGCATAGTTGAGATCGCGCCCGCGCAGCGGGAGCGTCGTCTCGGTGTCGTTCTCCCGATCCGGAACGAGGTCCTCGTCCATGACGATGAGGTTGCGCGTGAAGAGGCTCGTCGACCGGCGCGTCCAGTCGTCCACCTCGCCCTCGAACAGAAAAGCGGTCGGCGCGAAGGCGGTGCGACCGCGCGCCCCTGGCGGCAGATTGCGCGTCACGTTGCCGAGCCCCTGATAGGGCACCGGCGCGGCCACGCGTTCGATCGATCCGAGGAAGCGGTCGATCTCTTCGCCGGGGATGGTCGCGACGCCCCACGAGAAGGCCACGACCATGAGCCCGGAAAACGTGCGCACGAACCCGCCGAGAACGCGGTCGCGCAGCACGGAGTGCGCACCCGGATCGTCCATGTCCATCCGCGCGAGCGAGGACGAGGTCGCTGCCACGATGAGAACGCCGATCAGCACATAGATGCGGTGCCACCAGGTGATCTGGTCGTCGTGCACCGGGAGATAGGTGATCTGGAAGGCGAGCAGCAGGCCGATCGGCAGAAGCCGCAGAAAAAGCCAGTCCATGGCATGGAAACAGGCGCGCAGGGCGAAGCCCGTCTCGGGTCCGGCCTCGGACTGGGAGAAATAGTAGCTGTGCAGGCGCAGTCGTCCGGGATGGGAGAGCGGCGGATATTCGAGCGCCGCGTATCCTCTATGCAGCGCCTTGAGCTTGCGCGCGAGGATGATGTGCTGCTGCAGGACGCCGGCGTGCAGGACGATCAGCACGAGCGGTCCGAACAGGATGAAAGAGCGCAGCGGAACCGAGACCTGCAGGATCGGCTGCGCCACCGGCGTATTGAGCAGGAGATCGCGGTGGCTGATGCCGGCAAGGGCGATGAAGAAATAGGCTTCGAGCGCGATCAGAAAGATCCACGCGCTGCGCGCCGATCCGCTGGCCGCGTTGACGTCCGCAAGCAGCAGCTCGAGCTCCTCGTTCTGCCGCTCGATCGCCGTGCCCGTCATCGATTTGCTGCCGAACATAAGGCCGCCCCTGTGTTGCGTGCTCGCCCGAAAAGGCCCGAATGATCCCCGTCGGGCGCCCTCACGCCGTCTCGGTGCCGGTCTCGGCCAGCCCCGCGATCTCGAGAGCGAAGGCGTAATCGAGCGCCACCTCGCGCAGGCGCTCGAAGCGGCCGGAGGCGCCGCCGTGGCCTGCATCCATGTTTGTCTTGAGCAGCACCAAGTTGTCGCTCGTGTTGAGCGCGCGCAGCTTGGCGATCCACTTGGCCGGCTCCCAGTAGGTGACGCGCGGATCGGTGAGCCCGCCGTAGGCGAAGATGTGCGGATAGGCCTCTGCCGTCACGTTGTCGTAAGGGCTGTAGGAGCGGATGATGGCGAAGTCCTCGGCGCTCGCGATCGGGTTGCCCCACTCGGGCCATTCGGGCGGCGTCAGCGGCAGATCCTTGTCGAGCATCGTGTTCAGCACATCGACGAACGGCACGTCGGCGATGATGCCGAGGAAGAGGTCTGGCGCCATGTTGGCCACGGCTCCCATCAGCATGCCACCCGCCGAGCCGCCGTTTGCAACGATGCGGCCACGTTGCGTCAAGCCCTCGGCGATGAGATGCTCTCCTGCAGCGATGAAGTCCGTGAACGTGGTGAGCTTCCGCTGGTGCTTGCCGTCCCGGTACCAGCGGTAGCCCTTGTCCTTGCCGCCGCGGATGTGAGCGATGGCGAAGATGAAACCGCGGTCGACGAGCGAGAGGCGCGCCGTCGAGAATGAGGCGGGGATCGAGATGCCGTAGGACCCGTAGCCGTAGAGAAAGAGCGGCGCCGAGCCGTCGAGCGGCGTGTCTTTGCGATAGAGCAGAGACACGGGCACCAGCTCTCCATCCGCGGCCGGCGCGAGCAGCCGGCGCGTTACGTAGTCGGCCGGGTTGTGGCCCGAGGGGACCTCCTGGCGCTTGCGGAGCACGCGCGTGCGCGTCGCCATGTCGTAATCGTAGGTCTCGGCCGGCGTCGTCATGGACGAATAGGTGAAGCGCAGCCGTGTCGTGTCGAACTCGTAGCCTTCCGACATGCCGAGTGCATAGGCCTCCTCGGCGAAGACGATAGCGTGCTCCGACCCGTCGGCGAAGGCGCGCACGACGAAAC
>DAITBB010000051.1:0-23289 GCA_036823975.1 Hyphomicrobium sp. | reverse complement strand
GCGGAGATCGACCCAGGGATGTCAAATAGTCCCTTTTCTGCGGCGTGGCTCCTCCGCCCGCGCGGAGATCGACCCGATGACAGGCCGCCCTTGGCTTCCCTATCGTCGGCTCCTCCGCCCGCGCGGAGATCGACCCCTGGGTTCAGAGCTTAAGAGAATTAACTGTTGGGCTCCTCCGCCCGCGCGGAGATCGACCCCTCTATCAGTCGTGGCACTACTGGCTGCCGCGGGCTCCTCCGCCCGCGCGGAGATCGACCCCACCGCTGCGACTGCCATGCGCCCCGCTCGTCGGCTCCTCCGCCCGCGCGGAGATCGACCCCCGGAATTCGCGGTGGTGACGGGCTGGACGGCGGCTCCTCCGCCCGCGCGGAGATCGACCCGTTACCTCCTAAGTCTCCTCGTCCTCACGCCAGGCTCCTCCGCCCGCGCGGAGATCGACCCGGGCCGTTGCCGGAAGGCGAAGAACAGCCCGAGGCTCCTCCGCCCGCGCGGAGATCGACCCTGTGGAGCGGGAAATGAAGGCTCTGGCCGAAAGGCTCCTCCGCCCGCGCGGAGATCGACCCATTCTTCAGGGGACGTTCACGGAACCGATCCAGGCTCCTCCGCCCGCGCGGAGATCGACCCATGTCAGGCGCCACGACGGAGGTCATGCCAGGGGCTCCTCCGCCCGCGCGGAGATCGACCCTATCTCATACACGTCCTCGTCAGGTACATAGTGGCTCCTCCGCCCGCGCGGAGATCGACCCATCAACGTGTTTAATCACGACTCTATTGAGTCGGCTCCTCCGCCCGCGCGGAGATCGACCCCAAAAAATGCCCGTCGCCGGACATGTAGCCGGGGCTCCTCCGCCCGCGCGGAGATCGACCCCGATACAATATCCTTTCCACGTTTTGGGAACAGGCTCCTCCGCCCGCGCGGAGATCGACCCATGCGGTTCCACCGTTCCACCGTTCCAATTTCGGCTCCTCCGCCCGCGCGGAGATCGACCCGCAGCGCTGTCCTCGAGGAACGTGCTGCGCGAGGCTCCTCCGCCCGCGCGGAGATCGACCCCCGATCAAGCTTGCCCAGAAGGTCTATGGCGGGGCTCCTCCGCCCGCGCGGAGATCGACCCGGTATCCTATCCACCGGAAGCGGCGGCACCGCGGCTCCTCCGCCCGCGCGGAGATCGACCCGGATCGGCGCTGTCTTTCGTCGCGGCCGGCGCGGCTCCTCCGCCCGCGTGGAGATCGACCCCGATCGATTGGGGGCGCCTGCCCCAGACCGTGGGCTCCTCCGCCCGCGCGGAGATCGACCCTGGGCCGTATCAATGCCGAGGTTGACCCTCAGGGCTCCTCCGCCCGCGCGGAGATCGACCGCTTTCAGCGATGGCGAGATCGGCGAGGCCGAGTTGACCCGGCGCAGCTTCTTGATAAGCTGCTTCACCGTGGCGGGGGGGGCTGGCGCCAGTTTCACTATCCGGCAACAGCCCATGGACCAGTGAGGCGGCATGACTGTCCCACCACGTCACGGCATCGATCCCACCCGCTTCGATGCTCTTGAGCAGTGCAGCTCGGAGCTGCGCCTCGTCCATCACCAGCGCAATTCGCACGGAATATTTGCTGGCATCCGCCGTCAGGCGCACGCCGGCGATGTCGCCCTTGCCATCGATCGCCACCACGTCCCATTCGTCGCCGGCGGGGCGGAACGCGAAATCGGCATCCGTCAGTACGCGCCCGACATGGGCGCGCACTTGCTCGGGCGTCGAGAGGTCGGTGCCGGGCGGGGGCGCGCGGCGCTTCGCGGCGATCGTGCGCGTTGATTGATCCAGGCAAGACCTATCGTTTGAACAGAGCGGGCCCCACATCATCTTAACTTAACAACTACATGGAAGTCTCATCTTCGTCCGCCCCGGCTCGCCATTGGTTCTACGCTCTGCGCGTGGCCGCAGGCCGGGGCGACAGCATCGAGACGGCCGCTTTCGCAATCCCTTCGAGATCGGAGCGGGGCATCCCGTCACGGGCCTGGAGAGACATGCCTTCGAGCAGGGTCTTCAATGCGCAGGCCAGTGCCTTCACGTCCGTTCCTCGCGGCAGAGCGCCGTCTTTGACGGCCCGTTTGAGGCGCGCGAGAAAGGCCTCCTTGCCCTCTTGCCGAAGGGTCCGCAACGCCTCGAGGACGTCCTGCGAGGCTTCGGAGACGTTGACCGCGGCAAGCACGACGAGGCAGCCGCAGGGCGCCTCGGGGGACGTGAGGATGCGGGCGGCGTCCTTGAAGAATGTTTCGATGGCGTGATGCAGATCGGGGTCGGCCGCCATGCGGGCCCAGGTGGGCTCCCAGTAGACCGTCTCGTAGTGCTTCACGGCTTCCAGGAACAAGTGCGCCTTGTTGCCGAAGGCTGCGTAAAGGCTCGGCGGGTTGATGCCCATCGCCTCGCATAGCTCGGCCACGGACGCGGGCTCGTAGCCCTGCCTCCAGAATACCTCCAAGGCACGGGTCAACGCCGCCTCGCGATCGAACGTGCGCGGCCGTCCCTTACCCCGCGGGGAGGTCGTGCCTGCCCTGTTATTCCGCATCGTCATTTCATTGAGGCCGCCGCGGCCCGGTCGGGGGTTGACATTCTGTATCGTCCGCTACAGATATGAATTTGTAGCCATCGCTACAATAATGGAGCGCCCTGGCCGGATTGGCAAGGTGCCGAGCGTCGAGAGGTCCGATGTCCCGATTGTTTTCCCCCCTCACTCTGCGCGGCGTGAGGCTGCGCAACCGTCTCGCTCTTTCGCCGATGTGCCAATACGAGGCCGAGGATGGCTTCGTGACGCCCTATCATGCCGTTCATTACGGCAAGTTCGCCCTCGGCGGGTTCGGGCTGGTGATGGTCGAGGCGACCGCCGTCTCCCCGGAGGGGCGGATCACGCATGGCGATGTCGGCCTGTGGGACGACAAGCATATCGATGGCCTTGCCGCCATCGCGGACTTTTCCAGGAAGCAGGGCGCGACGCCCGGCATTCAGATCGCGCACGCGGGGCCAAAGGCATCGATGCAGCGCCCCTATCATGGCGACGGGCCGCTCACCGCCGTCGACGAGGCGCGGGGCGACCGGGCGTGGCCGATCGTCTCTGCGAGCGCGCTTCCGGTGGATGCGGGATGGCTCGTGCCGTCGGCGCTCGATCAGGAGGGGATCGCCAAAGTGCGGGCGGACTTCGCAGCGGCCGCGCGGCGTGCGCTCGCGGCCGGCTTCGAGGTTCTCGAGCTGCACTGTGCGCATGGCTATCTGTTGAACTCGTTCCTGTCGCCGCTCACCAATCGGCGTACCGATGCTTACGGTGGCGATCGCGGCGGCCGCATGCGCCTGCCCCTCGAGATTGCCCGGGACGTGCGCGCCATCTGGCCGGACGACAAGCCGCTGTTCGTCCGCATCTCGGCCGTGGACGGCAGCCGGTCCGGCGTCTCCATCGAGGACAGCGTTGCGTTTGCGCGGGAGCTGGCCAAGATCGGCGTCGACGTGATCGATTGCTCGTCGGGCGGCATCGGCAGGAGCTACGATTATCCGAGCGGCTATGGCCACCAGGTTCCCTTTGCCGAGCAGATCCGGGCGGGGACGGGTCTCAAGACGATGGCCGTCGGGCTGATCGTCGATCCGCATCAGGCGGAGGAGATCGTGGTGTCCGGCAAGGCCGATCTGGTGGCGATCGGCCGGGAGGCCCTGCGGGAGCCGAACTTCCCGTGGCGTGCCGAGCAGGAGTTGGGAGCCGCCGATCCGGATCGCCCGTACAGCAGTTGGCCTCGGCAGCTCGGCTGGTGGCTCAATGGCCGCGAGCGCAAGATCCGCCAGCTCGGGACCTGGTCCTCGGCCTCCGGCACGGCGGCCTGACAGCAGCGACCGTCACATCCTCATCACGGCTCCGCGCCGCGAGACTTGCCGATGCCGTCACGTCGTGACGCGCTCGCGGCGCGGAGCTTTTGCATTGGGTGATGATCGAGGCAACACTCGTGCTTGCCCTGCTTCCCGCGCGATTTTCATAGCCGTGCCCATGGCCTAGCGCGCTTTCGCGTTTGCGAGAGAAGCATGCGTGCCGCGCTCCTGCATGACGGACTGGTACCAGACGGCCGCTCTTGCGTGGTGCTTTTGTCCCGTCCCGGTCGGACTAGAACGGTTCTATCGGGGACTCTCCCATTGCCTGAATTAGGGAGCGGCAAAATGAATCTCGTCAGCGGTTTAAAAGGCACAGCCTACGGAATGATGGCGCTGGCCGCCGGTGCGATGGGGCTCGTCAGCCTTGCGGGGATCAGCGCACGTGCGGACGTGCCGGATGAGACCTACAAGGCGCTCAACCTCGAGAAGAACGCCTCTCCCAAGGAGCTCTACGATGCGCTGGTGAAGCGCTACAACGATCCCGCGCAAGGCGCCGGAAAGGGATCGTTCGCCGAGTTCTGGGAGCCGATCCCGATCACGAAGTATCTCAATCCCCGCGATTTCTATACCCCGCCGGACAGCGTCGATGTCGAGGCCACGCGCACGCAGTGCGTCGAGTGCCATACGGCGACCTCGCCGGGCTGGGTGCATAGCTGGCAGAAGAGCGTTCACAGCAATCTCGACGAGATCCGCAACCTGCCGGAGACGGATTCGCGCTTCTACAAGAAGGAGATGATCACGGAAGTGGAGGGCAATCTGCGCTCCATGGGCCTGCTCAAGGAGGGCGAGCCTCTCAAAGAGGTGGGCTGCATCGACTGCCACATCGGCGTCGGCCGCGATCATGGCCAGCACAAGACCGAGCTCAAGATGCCCGATGCGGCGGCTTGCGGGCAGTGCCACGTGAAGCAGTTCGCCGAGCGTGAATCCGAGCGCGACACCTTCACCTGGCCGCAGGACCAGTGGCCCGCCGGCCGGCCCTCTCACGCGCTCTCCTACAAGGCCAACATCGAGACGGCGATCTGGGCGGCCATGGAGCAGCGCGAGGTCGCGGAAGGCTGCACGTTCTGTCACACGATGCAGAACACTTGCAACAGCTGCCATACGCGGCATGAGTTCTCGACCGTCGAAGCGCGCAAGCCGCAGGCCTGCTCGACCTGCCACAACGGCGTCGATCACAACGAGTTCGAAGGCTACATGCTTTCCAAGCATGGCGTCGTCTATCAGACGCGCGGCGATACGTGGGACTGGAACGTCCAGCTTGCCGACGCGCTCGAGAAGGGCGGCATGAACGCGCCGACGTGCCAGTTCTGCCACATGGAGTACCAGGGCAAGTTCTCGCACAACCTCGTCCGCAAGGTGCGCTGGGGCTTCGAGCCGACGACGAACATTGCCGACAACCTGGATCACCCCTGGTTCAAGGACCGCAAGGAAGCCTGGGCGGGGACCTGCTCCAACTGTCACTCGGATCGCTTCGCACGCGCCTACCTCGACTTCATCGACAAGGGCACGATCGACGGCATCAAGGTGACGGAAGACGCCAAGGTGGTGCTGACGAAACTCTACGAGGATGGCCTGCTGCCGGGACAGAAGACCAACAGGCCGGCTCCGCCTGCGCCCGACAAGGAGAACGGCCCCGGCAACTTCTTCGGCCTCTTCTGGCACAAGGGCAACAACCCGACCGTCGTCGAGTACGAGTTCGCCGAGATGTGGGAGCATCACAAGATCAAGCACTTCAAGGGTCTCGCGCATGCTCATCCCGGTGGCTACACGTACTCCGAGGGTTGGTCGCAACTCCTCAAGAGCGCCATCCGCATCAACGACGAGGATACGCGGCTTCGCGATGCGGCGGCGATGCGGGCCAAGCTCGAGGAGCTCGCTCCCCAGAAGCGCGGCGATCTCCTGAAGCTCGAGACGCCCTTGATGCGGGCGGCGGTTGGAGGCGCGGGTGGCCTTCTCCTGATCGCGGGGCTCGTCCTGCTCCTTCGCCGGCGGCACGGAGCTTAGGCCGTCTCCCCCAGGTCCGGGCAGCTCCAGATTGTTCCGCTGGGCTGCCCGGATCGATCGAGGCCTTCCGGCAGCAGGCCGCTTTTCGATGCGTTGCTTTCGACGGAGTGCTTTCGATGACGCAGACCTCTGACGCAACGGTCCCCGCGACGCGCGATCGTCCGCCCGCCTGGTTCGCCGGGCGGGCTTTGCCGGCCCTGCTGGTCATTGCTGGCATTGGCGGCCTTGCGGTGGCGGGGCTCTCGGGCGCGGAGCCCGCGAAGATCCCCTATGCGACGCAGGTGAAGGCCACGTCGGCTGCCGAGATGAAGGGCACGGAGAGCCCGCCCCAGGACGTCGGGCAGATCGAGCGGCTCGAGCTCAGCGTTCCCGGTCAGCATCGGCCCGTGGTGCAGGCACTGATCGCGCGCGAGGCCGACGGGCGCGTGGTGGCCCTCAATTGGCAGAACAACGTGACGGAGCCGATCTTTGCGGCGGATCTCACGGTCGCGGAGGTCGGCAAGGTCGCGAAGGCGATCCACGATCACGTGCCGGCGGATGCGGTGGTGCTGAGCTGGTGGGATCTCTCGCGCAAGATCCGGCTCGTCTCGCAACGCAATGCGCCTCTCGACGATCCGCTCGCGCGCGGTCTTCTGGTGCCGGCTGCTTGGGAAGGCGCGCGTCCGCTGATCGCGCGCCAGGAGCGCGCCTATTGGGGTGCTGCTGTCCCAGAGGCGGAGGGGCCGCGGTTCTCGCGTTTCATCGATGCGCTGCTGCTCGGAGAAGCGGAAGGGGCGGACGCGCTGGCAGCCCTGGCGCCAGGCCAGGACACGTACGTTGCCGTCCATCTCTCCGACATCTGGAAGATCGCGATGGAGCGACCGGAGAGCCTCTCGCTCGCCTCGAAGGACTTTCCGGGCAGCGTCTCGCATGGCGTCATGCGGACGGCGAGCCGGTGGCTGCGCGACCAGAAGCTCGATGCCTCTTACGCCGTGGAGCCGGTCGGCCAAGCGGTGCGCGTGCACTACCTGTCGAAGCCCGACGACCGCGAGCGGCTGATCGTCAAGATGCTGCCCTTCACGTCGTCCAACCCGACGCAGCTCAGCCGCTTCAATCTCGTCTATCAGCATCGCGGCTTTTGGATCTACAAGCTCGCCGGTGACGGGGCTGCGCCCGCGCCCGGCTAATCGCGTCCCGCTGCTGCCTTTTCCCCTTCTGACTGTCTGATGCTCGCGCCTCGGTCTCGCGAGGCTGGGACTGCGCGCGTGCCTTCTGCGCGTGCTGTCCCGCCATTGTGCAAGTGCGTGGCCCTATTCAATGCGGACTTTGTGGCCCTTTGCGCGGCCAGTTGCCAATTCTAGCATTTTATCCGGGCAATGCTGTTATTGACAAAAAGTGTCTACTTTATTGCCGGGGGAATTCACGCGTGCAACTGCCGCTGAAAATCGACGCCCAGAAAAAGATGACGCTGCAAAGCCAGATCGTCGAGCAGATCCGGCGCATGATTCTCGATGGCCATTTGCGGAGCGGTGATTTTCTTCCAACCACACGGGCACTTAGCGAGCAAGTCGGCATCTCCCGCAATACCACGATGCAGGCCTACGAGCGCCTTATGGCGGAGGGTTATATTCAAACCCGGCCTTATGTCGGAACATTTGTTTCAGCAGAAATTCCAGAAAGCGCTTTCTTTGCGAATGCCTGCCGCTGCGAGACGGGTTTCTCGGACGACGGTCCCATTGCCGATCTCGAGCTTTCTTCGCGTCTTGCCGGTTTGCGCGCCCACGGCGTCGTCAATCCGAACAAGGAGCGGCTGGTCGCGGATTTCTGGGTCGGGCGGCCGGCCGCCGATGCGTTTCCGCTCAAGACATGGTCGCACGTCGTGCGGCGCCGGCTTGCGCGCTCGGGTCGCGTGTTCAGCGAATACCGAGACCCAGCAGGCATTTACGATCAGAGGCAGGCGATAGCCGATAATCACGGGCCCACGCGCGGGCTCACGGCCGATCCGGAGCAGATCGTCATCGTGGGCGGGGCGCAGGAGGGGCTCAATCTGGTGGCGCGGCTGCTGCTCGAAGCGGAGACGCCGGTCGTCATCGAGTCGCCGTGCTACCAGGGTGCGGCCTATCTGTTCGAGAGCCTGGGTGCGGACCTCGTGCCGGTTCCGGTGGACGAGGGCGGGATCGACGTGGCGCAGATCCCGGACGTCAGCCGGGCGCTCGCCTACGTCACCCCTTCGCACCAGTATCCGCTCGGCGTCACGCTTACGCTCGAGCGGCGGCTTCAGTTGCTCGCCTGGGCGAGCGCGAGCAACAGCTACATCATCGAGGACGACTACGACAGCAACTTCCGCTTCGTCGGCTCGCCCGTCACCGCGCTCAAGGGATTGGATCGCGGCGATCGCGTCTTCTATCTCGGCACGTTCTCGAAGTGCATGGGGCCGTCGCTCAGGCTGGGCTTCGTCGTGCTGCCGCGGGCGTTCGCCGCGCCGGCGAAAGCGCTCAAGGCGCTCATGAACAACGGGCAGCCGTGGCTCGAGCAGGCGGCCATGGCCGATTTCATGATGAGCGGGGCCTATGCGCGCCATCTGCGCCGGTTGCGGCAGATGTATCTTTCCCGGCGCAACGCGACGCTCGCCGCGATCACGCGTCATTTCGGCGAAGCGGACGTGATCGGCACCGAGGCGGGCATGCACCTCGTCTGGCGCCTGCCGGAGGGTCTGCCGCCGGCGGCCGAGATCGAGCGGCGCGCGCTCGCGGTCGGCGTCGGCGTCTATACGCTCAATACGGGCGCGGCCCATCACTTCGGCGGAACGGACGAAAGCCGGCGCCATCTCGTGCTCGGCTACGCGGCCCTCAGCGAGGCCGAGATCGATCTCGGGATCTCCCGTCTTGCGGGGTGCCTCGGGTGGACCAGCACGGCGACGGGGCGTTCGCGTCCAGCACGCAGCATCACAGCGGGAGCGATGCGATGAGCGGGTCTTTGATCGAGCTCGGCATGGCCGCGTCGGGGCTGGCGCTGATCCTCTCCGTCGTCGCGGCGGTGCTGGCGCTTCTCGGCGTGCGGCTCGGGCGGCCGTCCTATGTCCTCGTCGCGCGCCAGGCCCTGATCGCCAATTGCGCGCTGATCACGCTCGCGGGCTTTACGGTGATCTGGTCGTTCATCCAGAACGATTTCACGGTCGCCTACGTTGCCCAAAACTCCAACACGCGCCTGCCGCTCATCTACCGCGTGACGGCGCTCTGGGGCGCGCATGAGGGCTCGCTGCTGCTGTGGCTGTGGTTCCTCACGCTCTATTCCGCGCTCGCGGTGACGTGGCATTGGACGACGCATCCGCGCTCGATGCCTTACGTGATCGCGACGCTTGCCGCCGTGCAGCTCGGCTTCCTGGTGCTCGTCGTCTTCCTGTCGAGCCCGTTCACGGAGATGATGCCGCCGCCGGCCGAGGGGCGCGAGTTGAACCCGCTGCTGCAGGATCCGGGGCTCATCATCCATCCGCCGCTGCTCTACCTCGGCTATGTCGGCTTCGTGGTGCCGTTCGCATTTGCCGTCGCGGCCCTGGCGCGGGGTGCGGCGGGCGCCGAATGGGTGGTCGCGGTCCGGCGCTGGACGCTGTTCGCGTGGCTGTCGCTCACCAGCGGCATCATGCTCGGCGCCTATTGGGCCTACTACGAGCTGGGCTGGGGCGGATACTGGGCGTGGGATCCGGTGGAGAATGCCTCGCTGCTGCCCTGGCTCACGGGCACGGCGCTGTTGCATTCCGTGATGGCGCAGGAGAAGCGCAACCTCTTCCGCGGCTGGAACGCGTCGCTGGCCATCGCGACGTTCGCGCTGTCGCTGCTCGGCACGTTCCTCGTCCGCTCGGGCGTGCTGACGTCGGTGCACGCCTTCGCCGTCGATCCGTGGCGGGGCATGTATCTCCTGGGCTTCCTCTCCATCGTCACGCTCGGCGGCTTCGGCCTTCTGATCGCGCGCGTGGATACGCTGCGCACGGCGGCGAAGCTCGACGGCACGCTGTCGCGCGAGGCGGCGCTGCTGTTCAACAACCTCTTCCTCATCGTGACGGCGGCGACGGTGTTCGTGGGCACGCTCTACCCGCTCGCCGTCGAGGTCTTCACGGGCATCCGGCTCACCGTGGCGGCGCCCTACTTCAATAAAGTCGTGCTGCCGATCCTGGTGGCGATCGTGCTCCTGATGTCCGTGGGGCCCGTGATTCCGTGGCGGAAAGCGAGCGTGCGGGAGATCTTGAAGTTCCTCATGGTGCCCGGCGCGGTCGCGCTGGCCCTGGCGGCGTTCGGTCTCGCGATCGGCGTGCGCGGCCTCGTTCCGCTATTGGCCGTCGCCGGCATGGGTCTCGTCATCGCGACCGTCTCGGCGGACGTGGGGCGCGCGGTCGCCAACCGCGCGGCGGTCTCGGGCAAATCCTATCTCTCGAGCCTCGCCTGGCTCGCGCTGTGGAACCGGCGCCGCTACGGCGGCCTCGTCGTGCATATCGGCGTCGTTGTGGTGGCGCTCGGGATTCTGGCGTCCGGTCTCTTCCAGGAGACGAAGACGGTGGCGGTCAGCCCTGGCGACCGGATCGAGATCAGCGGCTATGCGCTGACGTTCAAGGGGCTGTCGTCGGTCGAGGGGCCGAACTGGACGGCGCGGCAGGCGGATCTCGACCTTCATCACGGCTCGGAGGATCTGGGGACCATTCATCCGCAGCGGCGGCGCTATCCGCGCGGAGAGATGGTGACGACGGAGTCGTCGATCCGCACGACCGCGGCCGGGGATCTCTATGTCGTGCTCGGCGATGAGCTCGGTGAGGGACGCGCGTCCATCCGGGCCTCGTATTTTCCGCTGGTCGCGTGGATCTGGGCCGGCTGGGTCATCATCATCGCGGGCGCGCTGTTCGCGCTCTCGCAAGGACGGCAGAAGGCGCGCGCGGCCGTCGCGGCCGGGACCAGGGAGGTCGTGCAGGCATCATGAGCGAGACCGGCTCCTCTCCGTTCACCCTCTCGGCCGGATCCTGGTGGAAGCCGCTGCTCCTCTGGCTGCTCGGCGGCCTCATGGTGCTGTTCGGGCTGAGCCTCGGACGGGATTCGTCGGTGTTGCCGTCGGCCCTCGTCGGCAAGCCCGTGCCGGCGTTCGATCTGGCGCGGCTCGGCGGCGGCGCGCCGGTGCGGCTCGGCGAGCGTGACGGCGTGGCGACGATCGTCAACTTCTGGGCGTCCTGGTGCGGGGCCTGCCGCACAGAGCACGCGGTGCTGATGGGGCTCGGCAAGGAGATGCCCGCGGCGGGCGTGCGGCTCATCGGCGTCAACTATCGCGACACGGCGTCCGGCGCGCGCGCGTTCCTCGCCGAGCACGGCCAGTTCCCGTTTCCCTCGGGCATGGATCCGGATGGGCGCACGGGCATCGACTTCGGCGTCTATGGCCTTCCCGAGACGTTCTTCATCGGGCGGGACGGCACGGTTGTTGCGCGTCATGTGGGCGCGCTCACGCGGGCGCAAGCGCTCGCGTACGTCACGCGGCTGGGAGGGACGCCATGATGCACGCGCTCGCCCTGATCCTGGCGGTGTTCTCGTTCGCGGCAACCGACGCAGGGGGCGAGGGCCTCGTGCGCGAGGAGGAGCCGGGCGAACGGCGCATCAAGGTGATCGCGACCGCGCTCAGGTGTCCGGTGTGCCAGGGCGAGTCGATCTACGATTCGCATTCGACGATCGCGAGCCAGATGAAGGCGCTGATCCGCGAGCAGGTCGCTGCCGGACGCTCGGACGACGAGATCCTGTCGTTCTTCGTCGACCGCTATGGCGAGTTCGTGCTCATGGAGCCGCGCGCCTCCGCGCGGACGGCGCTGGTCTGGGTGTTTCCGGCGGCCGCCTTCTTCGGAGGGAGCGCGCTCCTTCTGTTTCTTCTGCGCCGGCGCTCGTCGCCGACTTCGCCGCCGAGCGGCGCGCATATCAATGCCAGCACTGACGATCTTATCAACCGGATTGAGCGATTGGGCCCGTGACCACCGCCATTGCCACCCTGCTGCTGTGTTGCGTCGTGCTCGTCTGGACGCTGTTCCCGCTGTGGGTGCAGGCGCTCGACCGCGACCCCGGCGACGGACTCGAGACGGACGACCGGATCTCGCTATGGCGCGAGGAGAAGGACAGGCTCGTGGCCGAGATGGTGGCGCTGGATGTGGCGATCACCGAGCGGAAGATCGACCGGGAGAGCTACGAGAGCGAGAGGAGCAGAGTGATGGCGGAAGCGGAAAGTGCGGCCGAGGAGCTGCGCAAGGCGCGAAGCGGGGCTCCGGAGCGCGCGGGCCACGCCCGCACGTATCCGCTGCTCGGCGGTGCGCTCGCGGGGGCCGTGGCGATGAGCGCGATCGCGCTCGTGGTCATTCTCAACGGGCAGGATCTGCGCACGGACGTCAGTCCGCATGCGAGCGGGCGCATTCCGCTGACGGCAGAGCAGATGGCTGCCGGCATGCCGGACGGCGCCAAGCCCGATCCGGGTGTGCCGAATCCGCACGCCGCGCTCGGGGCGAAAGGGCCGCCGCTCGGGCCGGATGGAACGCCTGACGTGGGCGCCATGGTCGCGAAGCTCGAGGGCAAGGTCAAAGCCGGGGGCGCAGGGCTCGAAGAGGTGATGATGCTGGCGCGCAGCTATCGGGTGCTCGGCCGCGAGGAGGAGTCGCTCGCCATGTACCGTAAGGCGCGGGACATGGCGCCGGACGAGCCGCAGCTCGGGCTGGTGCTTGCCTCCGCGCTTCTGCGGTCGGACAGCGAGACGGACCGGTCGGAAGCGGAAAAGATCGTCGATACGGCGCTCGCGGCCGATCCCGCCAAGCCCGAGGCGCTCTGGCTGAAGAGCCTCGGCCTCATCCGCCGCCACGACATCGAGCCGGCGAAAGAGATCCTGGGCCGCCTCCAGACCATCGTCGGCGAGAACTCAGAGGCGCGCGCGGCCGTCTCGGGGCTTCTCGCGGAGCTGGATGGGGCGCACGCACCCCAGGCATCGCCGCCGCCGGCCGCTGCTGCACCTTCACCACAACAGGCCGCTCCCTCTACATCCTCCACTCCTACTCCTGCTCCATAGGTGCCGGCGATGACCATGCGTGATGCTCTGAACGAGACGACCAACCCGGGCCTGGGCGGGGCGTTGCCGCCCTGCAAATGGAGCAAGCTGCGGCCCGACTACGAGAGCGTGCTCGATTTTCAGCTCGAGGAATTGAAGCTCGAAGGGCGCTATCGCTACTTCCTCGAGAACGCGCGGGCGGCGGGAGCGTTCCCGCGCTCGCTCGCGCACACATCCGCGGGCGAGCGCGATATCGTCGTCTGGTGCTCGAACGACTATCTCGGCATGGGGCAGAACCCCGTCGTACGCGCGGCGATGCACGAGGCGATCGAGCGTGTCGGTGCTGGCTCGGGAGGGACCCGCAACATCTCGGGCACGACGTCCTACCATGTCGCGCTCGAAGCCGAGATCGCGGATCTTCACCACAAGGAGGCCGCGCTCGTGTTCTCGTCCGCGTTCGTGGCGAACGAGGCGGCGCTCTCGACGCTCGCTCAGCTCCTGCCCGGATGCGTGATCCTGTCCGACGAGAAGAACCACGCCTCGATGATCGCGGGGATCCGCAACGGGCGCGGGCCCAAGGTCATCTTCCGCCACAACGACGTGCGCGATCTCGAAGCCAAGCTCGCTGCGCTGCCGCTCAAGACGCCGAAGATCATCGCCTTCGAGAGCGTCTATTCGATGGATGGGCATGTGGCTCCGATCGGCGCCATCTGCGATCTCGCGGAGCGGTACGGGGCGCTGACCTATCTCGACGAGGTGCATGCGGTCGGACTCTACGGTCCGCGCGGCGCGGGCATCGCTGAGCGCGATGGCGTCATGGAGCGCGTCGACATCATCAACGGCACGCTGGCCAAGGGCTTCGGCGTGATGGGCGGCTATATCGCGGCCTCGCGGACGGTGTGCGATGCCGTGCGCTCGTTCGCGCCCGGGTTTATCTTCACGACGTCGCTCTCGCCCGTCATCGTGGCGGGCGCGCTGGCTGCGATCCGCCACCTTAAGGCGAGCGATGCCGAGCGGCAGGCGCATCGCGATCGCGTGCGCGTGGTCAAGGCCCGCCTCTCGCGCGCCGGGATGCCGCTGATCTCGGGGCCGAGCCACATCGTGCCCGTGCTCGTCTCCGATCCCGTCCGATGTCGGGCGCTCTCGGACATGCTTCTCGCGGAGCATGGGATCTACGTGCAGCCGATCAACTATCCGACGGTTCCGAAGGGCGCCGAGCGCCTTCGGATCACGCCGGCGCCGCAGCATACGGACGAGATGATCGACCATCTCGTCACGGCGCTGACGACGGCGTGGCGCGCCGTTTTCTGATCGCGCGAGGCTCGTGGCCGGCGCCGCTTCGTGGGCGCCGGATAGCTTTATCTGCCAGTCGTTACGTCACGTCGGCGGGGGCGGCCTCCCCGGTGCTGCCGCCGTCCTTGCGCGCGCCTCTCTCGGTCAGGCGCTGGAAGACGACGTAGAGCATCGGGATGAGGAAGATGCCGAACACGGAGGCCGCGAGCATGCCGGCGAGCACCGGCACGCCGACGGCGATCATGCTGTCCGCGCCCGGGCCGTTGGCAATCACGAGCGGAATGAGACCCATGATGAACGCGAAGCTCGTCATCATCACCGGCCGGAACCTGAGGCGGGCGCCGTCGACCGCCGATTCGAGGAGGGAATCGCCCGCCGCCCGCCGCTCGATCGAGAAGGCGACGATGAGGATGGCGTTCTTCGCTGCCAGCGCCACCAGCACGACGAGCCCGATCTGGGCGTAGAGCGTGAAGCTCATGCCGAGGATCCAGAGCGCGCCGATGGCGCCCAGGATCGACACGATCACGGAGAGCAGGACGGGGACGGGGATCATCCAGCTCTCGTACAAGGCGACGAGGAAGAGGTAGGCGAACACCATGGCGAGCCCGAGCACGATGGCCGTCTGTCCGGCGGATTCGATCTGCTCGCGCGCCTGGCCCGTCCATTCGAAGGCATAGCCCGGGGGCAGCGTCTCGGCCGAGACCTTGTCCATGGCGGCGATGGCCTCGCCCGGCCCTCGGCCCGGCGCCGCGCCGCCGTTGATGGAGATCGCCCGGTAGTTGTTGTAGCGGGTGAGCGTGCGTGGGCCGACATCGAGGCGGACGTCGGCGATCGCCGACATCGGCGTCATCTCGCCGGCGCTGTTGCGGACGTAAATGGCGGAGATGTCATCGACGTTGCCGCGAAACTGCTTCTCCGCCTGCATGCGGACCGTCCACGTCCGTCCGTAGAGGTTGAAGTCGTTGACGTAGTATCCGCCGAGGGTGGCCTGCAGCGCGGCGAACACGTCGGAGAGCGAGACGTTGAGCGCGCGCGCCTTGTCCCGATCGATGTCGAGACGGATCTGCGGCGTCTCCGCTTCGAAGGTCGAGAACACGGCGGCGAGCTCGGGGCGCTGGTTGGCGGCGACGACGAGGCCGCGCATGGCGGCGGCCATGTCCGGCGGGTTTTGTCCCTGCAACGCCTCGAGCACGTACTCGAAGCCGCCGACCTGGCCGAGACCCGAGATCGACGGCGGGTTCACGACGATGATACGGCCTTCGGGGATGACCGAGAGCTTGCCGATCAGCCGGCCCGCGACCGAGGTCGAGTGCATGTCGCGCGTCGTGCGGGCGGCGTAGTCCTTGAGGCGGATGAACATCACGCCGGCGTTGGAGGCGGCGCCTCCGCCGAGAAAGTCGATGCCGAGGATGCTCGTCACGGCGTCGACGGCGGGATCGGCGCGCACGATCTCCTCCGCCTTACTGGCCGTCTCCGACGTTCTGTTGAGGGAGGCGCCGGCCGGCAGCGTGATGACGCCGATGACGAAGCCCTTGTCCTCGTCCGGCAGGAAGCCCGACGGCGTTCGCGCGAAGATGACGTAGGTGGCCACCGCGATGGCGGCGAGGGCGACGAGGCTCACGAGCGACACGGCGACCAGCCGCTTCACCACGGCCGCATAGCCGTCGGCCACGGCATCGATGCCGTTGGTTACGTATTTCATGACGCCGGTCGGGTGGCCGGGCTTCAGGAGGATGGAGCAGAGCGCCGGAGAGAGCGTCAGCGCGTTCACGGCGGAGATGACCATCGCCGCCGAGATCGTCACCGCGAACTGGCGGAAGAGCACGCCCGAGGAGCCCGACAGGAAGGCGACCGGAACGAACACGGACAAGAGCACGAGCGTGATGGCGATGACGGGCCCGGCAATCTCGCTCATGGCCTTGCGGGTGGCATCGGCGGGCGAGAGGTGCGGCTCCTCGTGCATCACGCGCTCGACGTTCTCGACGACGATGATGGCATCATCCACGACGATGCCGATGGCGAGCACGAGCGCGAGCAGGGAGATGGTGTTGGCGGAGTAGCCGGCGGCGAGCAGCACGGCGAAGGTGCCGATGATCGCCACGGGCACCGCGATCAGAGGGATGAACGTCGGGCGCAGACGCCCCAGGAAGACGAACACTACGAGGGCGACGAGCGCGAACGCCTCGACGAGCGTGTGGATCACCTTCTCGATCATCGCCGAGACGAAATCGGCGGTGTTGTAGACGTAGGCGAACTCGACGCCTTCGGGGAAACGATCTCTCAGCTCATCGAGGCGCTTGGAGACGGCGGTGGCGACGTTCACGGCGTTCGCGCCGGGCGACAGATAGATCCCGACCGGGGCGGCGGGCTTGCCTTCGTAGCGTGCGTCCGTATCGAACGAGGCGGCCTCGAGCGCGATCCGCGCGACGTCGCGCACGCGGACGAACGAGCCGTCGCCGCCCGAGCGGACGATGATGTTGCCGAATTCCTCCGTGGTCGAGAGGCGGCCCTTCGTGGTCACGGTGAGCTGCAGGCGCTGATCGGTGGAGAGCGGCGCAGCGCCGATGCGTCCGGCCGCGGCCTGCAGGTTCTGCGATTGGATCGCGGCGATGACGTCCTGGGCGGAGAGATCGAGGTTGGCGAGCTTCTCGGGATCGATCCAGATGCGCATCGCATAGTCGCGTGCGCCGAAGATCGAGGCGTCGCCGACGCCCGGCACGCGCTTCAGCTCGTCGATGATGTTGAGGGTGACGAAGTTCGAGAGGAAGAGCTGATCCTTCTCGCCGCTCGGGGAATAGAAGAGGAAGACCTGCAGGAGGTCGGTCGAGACCTTGGCGATCGTGAGGCCGGTGCGGCGCACCTCCTCGGGGAGCTTGGCGGTGGCGAGGCTGGCGCGGTTCTGGACGTTGACGGTATCGATGTCGGGGTCGGTGCCGAGCAGGAACGAGACCGTCAGCGAATAGGAGCCGTCGTTCGCCGACGTCGATTTCATGTAGCGCATGCCGTCGACGCCGTTGATGGCGTTCTCGAGCGGCTGGGCGATGCTCTCCTCGACCGTGCCGGCATCGGCGCCGGGATAGGAGGCGCTGACGCGGACGGTCGGCGGTGCGATCTCGGGATACTGCGCGACGGGGATCGTCTGGGTGGCGATCAGTCCCGCCAGCGTCAGCACGATCGAGACGACCATGGCGAGACGCGGACGGCGGATGAAGATGTCGAAGATCATGGTGCCGCCCGCCCTTATTTCTTCGCGCTTATGTCGTCTTTGGCCTCGCTCGCCTGCACGACCATGCCGGGCTGAACTTTCTGCTGGCCGCTGGTGATCACGCGGTCGCCGTCTGTGAGCCCGCTCTTGACGACGATCAGCGGCCCGCGCTGCTCGCCGACCTCGATGCGGCGGATCTCGACCTTGCTCTCGGGCGTGACGAGCAGCACGTAGGCGCCCTTCTGGTCCAGCAGGAGGGCTGCCTGGGACATCATGAGCTTGAGCTCGGGTTGCTTCGAGAGGACCGTTACGCCGACGATCTGCTGGTCCACGAGCAGGCGCTCCGGGTTCGGAAGCTCGGCGCGGACCGTGATCGTATCGGTGCCGGCGTTGCCCTCGACCTCCAGGAACTTGATGGCGCCGTCGTGGGGATAGGTGCTTCCGTCGGGCAGCCGGAGGCGGACGAGCACGCTATCGGCGGGGCGGCCCTCGCGGCGGACGGCGAGGAGCACGCGCTGGGGCACGGGGAAGGCGACGTACATCGGATCCTGGCGCACCAGCGTCACCAGCGGGTTGCTGCTCGGGCCGACGTATTCGCCGACGGAGTAGGTCGCCCGCCCGGTGCGTCCGTCCATCGGTGCGCGGATTTCCGTGTAGCTGAGGTTGAGCTGGGCCTGCTTGACGGCGGCCTCCTGCGCCTGAACGGAGGCGCGGGCCTGGGCGAGCTTGGAGATGGCGTCGTCCAGCGCGGCCTGCGAGCTGGTGCCGCGCTCCGCGAGCGGCTTGGTGCGGTCGTAGGTGGCCTGGGCCAGCTCCGCGGCGGCGCGGGCACTGGCGAGGTTGGCATTGGCGAGTGCGAGCGCGGCCTCGTAAGGCTCCTTTTCGAGCGTGAAGAGGACGTGATCCTTTACCACCTCGCCGCCTTCGTCGAAGCCGCGGTGGGCGAGGAAGCCGTCGATCCGGGCGCGGACGGTCACTTTGTCGAGGGCCTGGACGCGGCCGATATAGGAGCTTTCGTCGACGACATCGCGCTGGCGCGCGGTTTCGACGATCACGCTCGGCGCGGGTGGGGCCTGCGCGGCCGGGGCCTGCGCGGGCGCCTCTGTTGCGCCGCCAAGAAGCAGGGCGGCAAAGGCCGCGGCTCCGAGCTGCCGGCGCGCCAGAGCGGGCAGCAATCGCTTATCGTGCGTCACGGATAATCCCTCATGATCAGAGCCGACGAGACTTGCTTCCAGACCTAAAGCATTTTCCGGGCCGATGGAATCCGGTCGGATGCGTGCGAGTCCGGCGTTGCCGTAGTTTTCCGCAACGCGCCGGCCGGTTCCCCGCGCGAGAGGGCTCCGAGACGTCTGCGTGCGGCCACCACCCTTGCCGGTGGGTGCCGTTGCGCGCTATAATTCTTGGAAATCAGAGCGGTTTCAACCTTTAAGCGCAACGCGCCATGCCGGTCATCTCTTGGCTTCTCCAGCCCATCATGCTCGCGGCGGCCTTCGTCGCGGCGTGGTTCGTTGCGGAGGATTCCGCCAACTTCGGCGTCGTGCAGATGGCGGTGGCGGTGCTGCTGATCACCACGCTCGTCGCGCTGGCCACGTTCTGGCGCTCGATCCTCTCTTGGCTGAGGACGCGCGGGCGTTAGGCCAAATTAGAATTAGGACGACAACGTCCGATCTTCCGATCATCCGTTAGGGCCGTTTCGGGATGCGGCGATCTCAATCGTCGCGAATGCCCTCGTCGATCCGCCGGGCCAGCCACAGGGCGGGGAAGATGCCGAACACCGATCCGACGAGGCCGGCGACGATCAGACCCTGGATGCCGTAAGGGGCCATGGCCGGAACGGCAAGCGCGATGAAGGCGGCATTAATGGCGAAGGCCGCTGCCATCATCGCAAAGCAGAACGCGAAAAGGCCGAGCGGCACGTCGCGCTTCTTGTCGGGGGCGGTGGCTTTCGTGTCGGGTGATCGGGTCATGTGGCGCGCCCCGTGCCGAAGAGATAGAGGGCGAACGCGAGCGCCAGGAAGAGCCCGATCACGAGATCGAAGACGCGCGTCCAGAAGCGCGAGCCGGCCAGCTCGAGGTATCGGGCGAGGATGATCCGCGCCTTGAGGCCCGCGAGCACCAGAACGCCGCCGGCGATCCAGGGCGAGCCGCGTGCGCCGGCCGAGGCGATCAGCACCGTGCCGGAGCTCAGCAGCAGAAGCATCAGCCAGGCCTGGACGAGAGCGCGGGTCGGCATTCGGCTCACCTCAGGACGTAGATGATGGGGAACAGCAGCACCCACACGAGGTCCACCATGTGCCAGAACGCAACGGCGGCCTCCATGTTGCGCACGCTGTCGGCCCAGGCGACGAGCGCGAGCACGGCGATACCGGCGACCACATGCAGGGCGTGGAAGCCCGTGATGAGATAGTAGAACGTGAAGAACGGGCTCGTCTCGATGCCGATGCCGAGCGCGGCCTTGCTCGCGTACTCCATGCCCTTGACGATGAGGAACACGACGCCAAGGCTTCCCGCGGCGAGAAGCCATCGCCGGGCAACGCGGCGCGCGCCGGCCTTGCGGGCGTGCACGGCGACGGCGGCGCAAAGCCCGCTCGTCACGAGCACGATCGTGTTGATGGCGGCGGCGGTCTGGTCGAGCAGGGCCTGGTCGGCGGCGAAGCTCGCCGGGTTGGCCGCGCGGACGGCAAGGCAGACAATGAGCGCGGCGCCGAAGACGAGCAGCTCGCTCGCGATCAGCACCCACATCATGAGCTCGCCCGGCAGCTCGGAGAGCACGTCGGGATCCTGCGGCCCCGCAGGGCGCATGTCCGCGGCCTCGCTCATCCGACGACCAGGTGACGGTAAAGATGGGGCAGGGCGGCGACCAGCTTCTCGGGGTCGGGGATCACGACATAGCCGCCCTTGCCGAAGATCCGGCTGAACGTCGCCTGCGATTTGCTGTCGATGGTGACGCCGAACACCGACTGGCCGCGCCGGCGCGCCTCGCGCACGGCCATGTGCGTGTCCTCGATGCCGTAGCGGCCCTCGTAGTGGTCCGTATCGTTGGGCTTGCCGTCGGTCAACACGAGCAGCAGGCGGCGCTGGCGCGGGCGCTCGGCCAGCGTGGCGGACACATGCCGGATGGCTGCTCCGAGGCGCGTATAGTGCCCGGGTTTGAGGCTCGCGATGCGCGCTTCGATGGCCGGGCTCATCGGCTCATCGAAACCCTTGAAGCTCTGCAGGAACACGCGTTCGCGCCGGAGCGAGGAGAACGTGTCGATGGCGGTGTCGTCGCCGCACGCGTCGAGACCCCAGGCCAGCGCGATCAGCGCCTCGCGGGCGATGTCGATGACCTGCCGTCCCGCGACGTAGGTCTCGGTCGAGCGCGAGGCGTCGAGCAGGATCGAGACGGCGAGATCGCGCTCCTGCGTGCGTGTGGCAAGATAGACGCGGTCGGAGTGCTCGCCCGTCGTGACGAGATCGACCCGGGCGGCGATGGCGGCCGCGATGTCGATGTCGTGGCCCTCGACCTGGCGCGTGAGGAGCACGCGCTTCGGCCGCAGCGTCTCGAACTGGCGGCGCACGCTCTGGATGCGGCGGCGCCTCAGCGCGTCGTCGGCCGTCTCGGGCGTGTCGGACGGTGGGGCGGGCTCGGCGCGGCCCGCAAGCACGCGGCAGTAGTCGGGGAGGTAGGCCTTGGTGCGATGGTCCCACTCCGGATAGACGTGGAGACCGGCGAGACGCTCGAACTCGGCCTCCTCCGGCGAGAGATCGAGGTGCAGTCTGAGCCGCGTCTTGGCCCGCTGCGGCACCTGCGCGAGGCCGATCTCGTCCTGATCGTCGGCGGCCTTGCGGGCGTTGTCCTCGTCGTCGTCGTCGATGCGGCGGTTGATGTTGAGCAGCTCCGCCCAGGACAGGATGGCCTCGAACTTGTGCAGGATGAGGCTGTCCTTGCGCGCGGCCTGATCGGAAGGCTTACGCTCGCCCTTGAAGGTTCCGGGCTCGGCATTGGGCGGGGTCTCGCCTTCGGTCGCGGGGGCGTCCTCAGGGGCGCGCTTGGCCCTCTCGGCGAGCGGGCGCAGGTCCGGCCAGAGCAGCACGGGCATGAACGGCTTGTATCCGTGCGGCGCGGTGAAGGCCGAGAGGTCCTCGGCCTGGCCGCGCACGGCGGCCGAGAGCGTGGCGGCGAGCGGGCTCTCGGGCGGGCCGGCGCCGAGGAGGTGGAGAATGGCAGCCTCGATCGCGGCTTCCGTGGACGGCAGGCGCCGCGTGAGACGATGCTGGCGCGTTTCGACCGCGAGGGCGGCGTAGGTGCGTTTCAGGCCCGGGCATTCGGCCAGCGTGTCGCGCGTCATCCGTTGCGCCGCCTGCAGGGCGCGGATGTCGGCCCTCAAGGGATCGCTCTCGGCCACGGGACGGTGCGCGAACACGGCGGCTGCCGCGAGCCAGAGATAGACGGCCGCGTTGGCCTCGTGCTGGGGAAAGGCCAGGATCCGGTCCGGAAGGCGCAGGGTCTCGCCGTCGAAGCTCGGCAGGGAGAGGCGCTCGGCGCTGCGCCCCGCTGCGCGCCGCCATGAGAGCCGATGCGCGGAGGTTTCCGGTGTTGCCGTCTTGATCTCCACGTCGCGGGCACCGCCGAGCCCGCGGAAGAGCACGCCGAGGCGGCCGCGCGTCTCCTCGAGGGTGGCCGCTGCGCTTTCGAAGGCGCCCGGAGCATCGAGGGGGCTGACGAGGGAATGCCACAGCTTCCCGACGCTCTCCTCCGGCTCCCAGGGTTCGAACTCGACGGCCATGCGTGCGCTCACCCGAAGACCGTGGCGACGAGATCGTTGAGGCCCTGCTTGATGTCGGCGTCGTCGGTGAGGGGCTCGACGAGGGCCGTCGCGATGGCCCGCTCGATCGCCATGCCGCTCTCGATGAGGCTCGCGCAATAGACGATGAGCCGCGTGGAGACGCCCTCTTCGAGATCCTGGCCCTTGAGGGCGCGCAATTTGCCCGCGAGGCGCACGAGCTGGGCGACGCGCTCGCGGCCGAGGCCGCTTTCTCTCGTCACGATCTCGATCTCGCGGTCGGGCGCGGGGAAGTCGAAGTCGATGGCGAGGAAACGCTGGCGCGTCGAGGGCTTCAGCGTCTTCAGGATATTCTGGTAGCCGGGGTTGTACGAGGCGACGAGCATGAACTGCGGCCCCGCCTCGAGCACCTCGCCCGTGCGCTCGATCGGCAGCATGCGCCGGTCGTCGGTCAGGGGATGCAACACGACGGCGACGTCCTTGCGCGCTTCGACCACCTCGTCGAGGTAGCAGATGGCGCCTTCGCGGACGGCGCGCGTCAGGGGCCCGTCCACCCACTCGGTCTCGCCGCCCTTGAGCAGGAAGCGCCCGATCAGGTCGGCGGCCGAGAGGTCGTCATGGCAGGCGACCGTATAGAGCGGCCGGCCGAGGACGGCGGCCATGTGCGCGACGAAGCGGGTCTTTCCGCACCCCGTCGGGCCCTTGAGGAGAAGCGGCATGCATCCGCGGTAGGCGGCGCGGAAGACGTCGCATTCGTCGCTCTGCGGAAGATAGAAGGGGACGGACGTCCCCTCCTCGGCGATTTGGAGCGTTTGCATGAGAGGTTACTCCGCCGGCGAGAGATGCTTCACGGCCGGTCCCGGGGTGAGAACCTCGCGGCGCGGCAGCAGGATGGCGTAGACGCACAGGATGGCGCCGATCACGACCGCGACGCCCGCGCCGAAGCGCATGTAGTGGAACAGCGCGATCTGGTCCTGCACGTCCATGTAGTACTGCCCCATCACGCGCTGGAGATGCGTCTGGATGGTGCCGGCGAAGGTGAGCACGAACGTCATGAAGCACATGCCGCCCGCCATCAGCCAGAAGCTCGCCATGTTGAGCA
>DAITBB010000050.1:23444-23734 GCA_036823975.1 Hyphomicrobium sp. | reverse complement strand
GGGCGTCTTGGTCCAGGTCACCTCCGGGCCGCCTCCGATGGTGGCGCCGGCCATGCCGCAACCGTGCTTGCTCTTCCAGCCCAGGCCCTGGTCCTCAAGCGCGCCGCTCTCCGGAGCCGGTCCAACCAGCGAGGGATCGCCCGCGCCGTGGGTCTTGCCGAAGGTGTGGCCACCGGCGATCAGGGCCACCGTCTCCTCGTCGTTCATCGCCATGCGGAAGAATGTCGCGCGGATGTCGTGCGCCGCGGCGACGGGATCCGGGTTGCCGTTCGGGCCTTCGGGGTTGACAT
>DAITBB010000050.1:0-23434 GCA_036823975.1 Hyphomicrobium sp. | reverse complement strand
CGCGCCTTGTCGAGGTTGACGTTGTCCGGCCAGGAGTTGAGAGGCGCGAAACGCTGCTGGCCGGCGCCCGCGCCGCCGCGGCCGTCAGTGGTGCGATAGGTGCCCGCGCTGTGCCAGGCCATGCGGATGAACAGGCCGCCGTAGTGACCGAAATCGGCCGGCCACCACTCCTGCGAGTCCGTCATCAGGGCGTGTAGGTCTTTGATCACCGCGTCGAGGTCGAGGGTCTTGAACTCGCGCGCGTAGTCGAAGTCCCGACCCATGGGATCGGACAGGTTTGAGTTGCGATGGAGCACCGATATGTCGAGCGCGTCGGGCCACCAATCGCGGTTCTTGCGTCCGCCGCTACCACCGAACGGACAACCGCCGCTGCCCTTGTCATCCACTTTTGCGTCCATGATGCTCTCCGATCGTCTTGGGGTGTCTGCGAGTGCGCGCTCTCTAAATGGTGTCCTCGGCGAGAACGCGATCCGTGTCCAAGCGCGCCTCAAGCACGCGCAGACGGTTTTTTAGAGTTGTTCCAGACAACTAACGGCTCAGGACGATAAGAGCAAATCGTATTCCGCAATGGATGCGATAGAAAAAACTTATAACCGGGGATAGCCTGGAAAATAAAGCGCCCGCGGAAGGGAGGCTCCCGCGGGCGAATGACTGCCTCTCGAGATTGGTGGCTTACATGCCCATGCCGCCCATGCCGGCCGGACCATGCGAATGTCCGTGGCCGTCATCCTTCTTCGGCGTTTCCGCAATTGCGGCTTCCGTCGTGATCAGGAGTGCGGCGATGGAAGCAGCATCCTGCAGCGCCGTGCGCACGACCTTGGCGGGATCGATGATGCCCTTCTCGATGAGGTCGCCGTAGGAATCGGCCTGCGCGTCGTAGCTGAAGCTCGAGCCTTTGTGCTCGAGGATCTTGCCGACGACGATCGCGCCTTCGGTGCCCGCGTTCTCCGCGATCTGGCGGATCGGAGCCTGCAGCGCGCGGCGCACGATGGCGATGCCGGCCTTCTGGTCGTCGTTCTCGCCCTTGGCGCTGATCGCCGTAGAGGCCTTGAGCAGAGCGACGCCGCCTCCCGGCACCACCCCTTCCTCGACCGCGGCGCGCGTTGCGTTGAGCGCGTCGTCGACACGATCCTTGCGCTCCTTGACCTCGACTTCGGTCGCACCGCCGACCTTGATCACGGCTACGCCGCCGGCGAGCTTCGCAAGACGCTCCTGCAGCTTCTCGCGGTCGTAGTCCGAGGTGGTCTCCTCGATCTGCGCCTTGATCTGCGAAATGCGCGCCTCGATCTCCTTCTTCTTGCCGGAGCCGTCGACAATCACGGTGTCGTCCTTGCTGATGCGCACGCGCTTGGCGCGGCCCAGCATGTCGAGCGTGACGTTCTCGAGCTTGATGCCGAGATCCTCGCTGATTGTCTGGCCGCGCGTCAGCACGGCGATGTCTTCGAGCATGGCCTTGCGGCGATCGCCGAAGCCCGGAGCCTTGACGGCTGCGATCTTGAGGCCGCCGCGCAGTTTGTTGACGACCAGCGTGGCCAGCGCCTCGCCCTCGACCTCTTCGGCGATGATGAGCAGCGGCTTGCCCGTCTGCACGACAGCCTCGAGTACCGGCAGCAAAGGCTGTAGGCTCGACAGCTTCTTCTCGTGGATCAGGATGTAGGGTTCGTCGAGCTCGGCCACCATCTTATCGGCATTGGTGATGAAGTAGGGCGAGAGATAGCCGCGGTCGAACTGCATGCCCTCGACGACGTCGAGCTCGGTCTCGAGGCTCTTGCTCTCCTCGACCGTGATGACGCCCTCGTTGCCGACCTTCTTCATGGCCTCGGCGATCTTGTCGCCGATTTCCTTGTCGCCGTTGGCCGAGATGGTGCCGACCTGGGCGATCTCGTCGTTCGACGTCACCTTCTTGGCCTTCGTCTTCAGCTCGTTGACGACGGTCTGCACGGCGAGATCGATGCCGCGCTTGAGGTCCATCGGGTTGGCGCCGGCCGCAACCGACTTGGCGCCCTCGCGGACGATGGCCTGGGCGAGAACGGTCGCGGTGGTGGTGCCGTCGCCGGCGAGGTCGTTCGTCTTCGAGGCGACCTCGCGCAGCATCTGCGCGCCCATGTTCTCGAACTTATCCTCGAGCTCGATCTCCTTGGCGACCGTCACGCCGTCCTTGGTGATGCGGGGAGCGCCGAAGCTCTTCTCGATGACGACGTTGCGGCCCTTGGGACCGAGCGTCACCTTCACAGCGTTGGCGAGAATGTCGACGCCGCGCAGCATCCGCTCGCGCGCGTCCTGGGAGAACTTTACGTCTTTAGCGGCCATGGATTGGCTCTCCGTTCTACAATTCGGATTGTTTCAGATCGGGGGAAGGAGAAGGGGAGACTGATCGGAGGATCAGGCGGCCTTCTTGCTCGCGGACTTGCCCTCGAGGATGCCGAGGATGTCGCTCTCCTTCATGATCAGGAGATCCTCGCCGTCGATCTTGACCTCGGTGCCGGACCACTTGCCGAACAGGACGCGGTCGCCGGGCTTCACTTCCAGGGCGACGATCTTGCCCTGCTCGTCGCGCGCGCCGGGGCCGACAGCAACGACCTCGCCCTGCTGGGGCTTTTCCTTCGCGGTATCCGGAATGATGATGCCGCCAGCCGTCTTCGTGTCCTCCTCGACGCGCTTCACCACCACGCGATCATGCAAGGGACGGAACTTCATGGGTAAACCCTCATGATGAGATTGTTGAGTTTTTCGGGTTCTCACGGCGGCCCGCTGGCCGAGCCGATGAGTTGCACGGGCGCCTGACGCCAGGGGCGGCAAGGTGCCGTGCGCTCCGCTATATGTGGGGGGCTGCTAGCAGTGTCAAGATGAGAGTGCCAACGTTTCTGGCGCTGGCGGGTCCGATGCTCCGGCACGCGCCGTGTTCCCCGCCGCCACGCGGATCACGGCCCGGGGAGATCATGGACGGATGTCCACATCATGGCGGGGATGCGCGGTGCATCTCGGGACTGCGGCTCGAAAGCAGAACACCGCCGAATCCGGTGGGAAACGGCGGCGTTTAGGATTGGACTTTGTCCTGGTCGCTTAGACGGCGAAATCCGTCATTTTGGCCCCTTTGCTCAGTTTGGCCACAAGCCAATTCGGCTTTCGGCCGCGCCCGGTCCAGGTCTCGGCGCGATTGTCGGGATTCATGTATTTCACGGCTGCGGATTTGCCGCGGCCCCGCGAGCCGAACAGCTCGCCAACCGAGAAGCCGGCATTTTCCGCCAACGAAGCAATCTTGTGCTTTAATTCGGCGCGCTCGCGATCTTTCGCCGCAGCCAGGGCCTTCTGGGCGCGCGCAATATGATCCGTCAGCTCTTTCAGGGACATTTTATCGTAGTTGATGCTCGCCATCTTACACTCCGTCTTTGGCTCCCACATCCGCTTCGCGTCGGGGTTTATATTATTGAAAATCGGTTTTCACATCAAATTTCTTTCGATTGGATAAATTCCCGTGCGTAATCGATGCGAAAGCCGATATTCCACGCATCGGCGCGCGCCGAAACGGCCGATAAGGCCTTACGTCTGCGTCGTTCTGGAACTTTCGAGGGAGAGCGTCAAGCGGGCCGCTATTCGCTTCTGAGCGCGTCGATCGGATTGAGATGCGCCGCGCGGCGCGCGGGAAAGAGGCCGAAACATATCCCCGTTGCTGCCGCGGCGGCCAGCGCGCCGCCCAACACCGCGGGCGAGACCAAAATCGGCCAATCGGCCACGAAGGCAATGACGGCCGAGGCCGAGACGCCGATCGCGATCCCAATCAGCCCACCGAGCAAACAGAGGGAAATCGCCTCGACGAGAAACTGGACCATAATGTCTTTGCGCCGGCCGCCGACCGCTATGCGCAGACCGATTTCGCGCGTCCGCTCGGTGACGGACACCAGCATGATGTTCATGATGCCAATGCCGCCGACGATCAGAGAAATCACCGAGGTGGCCGCCAGAAGATAGCTCATTGTCGTGAGCACCTCGCTGCGCGCTTTCATCGTTTCGGCGAGATTGCGAACGGAAAAGCTGTCCGCGGCTCCGGGGCGCGTTTTCCGGCGCTGGCGCAACAGGGTCTCGATGTCCTCCTGAACCTCGCCGATATCCGCGCCCGTATCGACTTTGACGTAGATTCGGCTCACGCGATCATTCTGGATCTGGCTTTTTCCGGAAACGCGAAGGCGCGCGGTCGAAATCGGAATGAGGACGAGATCGTCCTGGTCGCGGCCCATCACGGACTGCCCTTTCGCGGCCAGCACGCCGACGACCTGGAACGGCACATTGCGGATGCGAATGCTGGCGCCGACGGGATCCTCGCCTGGAAACACCTCCTTGGCGACGGTGGCACCCAGAATAGCGACGCGCGCGCCGGACCTGACGTCGGCCGGCTCGAGGTCGCGCCCCGCCGCGATCGGCCAATCGCGCACGGCGGCATATTCCGCATGCACGCCGCTGATGCTCGACGTCCAGTTGGCGCTGCCGCGGACGACGGGCGCCGAGTCCTCGATCTGGCCGGACACCGCCGTCACGCCCGCGACCTTGTCGCGGATGCCGGCGACGTCCGTTTCGCTCAAGGGCATGTCCGTGCCGGCGCCGCCCGCTCGGCCCATCACGCGCATCGAGCCCGGGAACACGACCAGCATGTTGGTGCCCAGCGCCTTGATCTGGCGATCGACCTCGCTCGAGGCGCCGGTGCCGATGGCGACGAGGATGATCACGGAGGCTACGCCGATGACGATGCCGAGCGTGGTCAGCACCGAGCGAAGGAGGTTCACGCGCAGCGCGCGGACGGCGATGGCGATGCTGTCCCACAGGGTCATGCGGCGCCCCCGCCGGCGTGCGTGATCGGCGTCTGGCGCACGTCGTCGACGATGCGGCCGTCGCGGAACGTGATGCGGCGGCCGGCCCAGAGCGCGATCTCGGGCTCGTGCGTCACGACCACGATCGTAATGCCGGCGCGGTTGAGATCGGTGAACACCTGCATGATCTCGTCGGAGGTGCGGCTGTCGAGAGCGCCGGTCGGCTCGTCGGCGAGCAGGAGCTTCGGGTCGTTGACGATGGCGCGCGCGATGGCGACGCGCTGCTGCTGGCCGCCCGAGAGCTGGCGCGGCGTGTGATCCATGCGGTTGGCAAGGCCGACCTGCTCAAGCCGCTTGCGGGCCCTCGCCTCGCCGTCGGTGGGGCGCGGGTGCGCGTAGAGGAGCGGCAGCATCACCTGGCTCAGCGCCGAGGTGCGCGGCAGCAGATTGAACTGCTGGAAGACGAAGCCGATCGACCGGTTGCGCAGATCCGCCAACTCGTCCGGAGAGAGGCTGCCGATATCGCGCCCATCGATCAGAAGCCGGCCGGAGGTCGGCACGTCGAGTGCCCCGATCAGGTTCATCATGGTCGATTTGCCGGACCCGGAGGGGCCCATGATGGCCACGAAATCCCCGCTCGCGATCTCGAGAGAGACGTGATCGAGCGCGACCAGATCCTGCTCGCCGATGCGGTAGACCTTGGTCAGATCGTGCGCCGAGATCAAAGGCGGGCCGAGCTCCGGAGCGGCCGGCACGGGCGGCTCGGCGGGGCGCTCGATCAGCGTCATGGCTTGGCGTCCCGGGCGCGCGTGATGACGGCCTCGCCCTCGGCGAGATCGCCGCCCACCACCTCGGTGAACTGGTCGTCCGCGATCCCGGTGCGGATCATGCGCCGCTCGGGCACGCCGCCCTTGAGCACCCATATGGCTGCGGGCCGCACGGCCTCGCGCCCGTCCTTCCAGCGCTGGAACGCGGCCCGCTGGGTGTCGTCGAGCAGCGGCCCCAGGGCCTGCTCGAGGCGCGACATGAGGCGCTGGCGCATGGCGGCACGATTGCCGCCACCCGGGCCGCCGCCCATGAAGTTCGGCTGGCTCGCGTTCTGGCGTTCCTGGCCGAGCTTGGCCATGGCCTCGCGGACGGCGCTGACCTGCGCGTCCGTCAGGCCGATCTCCGTCTTCAGCCGCTCGATCATCTGCCCGCCGCGGTCGCCACCCTCCCGGCCCTGCCCGCGCGGCGCACCGCCACCCGCTCCAGCGATATCGGCCCTCGGCTTGAAGCGGAGCGTATCGTTGGAGACGCGCAGCGCCCCGTCCCGCGTCGCGGAGACGATGTTGACGTTGGCGGTCATGCCCGGAAAGAGCTTGCGGCCCTCGTTAGCGGCCTCGATGATCACCGTGTAGGTGACGACGCTGTTGAGCTCGGTCGCGGACAGGCGCACCTGCGTCACGCGGCCCTCGAACTGGCGGTCGGGATAGGCATCGACCGTGAACGTCGCGGGGTTGCCCTCGGCGACGGCGCCGACGTCGGCCTCGTTGACCTGCGCCTCGATGCGAATGCGCGACAGGTCCTGGGCGATCTTGAACAGCTCGGGCGCCTGCAGGCTCGCCGCAACGGTCTGGCCGGGATCGACCGTGCGGGAAATGACGGTGCCCTCGATGGGCGAACGGATCTCCGTGCGGTCGAGGTCCACCACGGCCTGCTCGAGCGCCGCCTTGCGCTGCTCGATGTTGGCGCGCGCGCTCTGCACCTGCGCCTCGGCAACGGCGATGTCCGCCTTGGCCACGTCGCGGTCGCGGATGGCGGTTTCGAAGGTGAGCTGGGTCGAGAGGCGCTTCTCCGCCAGACCCTGCTGGCGGGTGACGTTGGTCTCGGCCGCCTGCAGCACGGCCTTGGCCTTGTTCATCGCCGCCTGCTGGTTGGCGAGCGCGGCCTCGGCGGCGGCGAGGTCCGCCTTGCCCTGGGCCACCTTGGCGGCGAAGGTCTTGGAATCGATGGTGGCGAGGATGTCGCCCGGCTTGACCTCGGTGTTGAAGTTCACCCGGACCTCGTCGACCTGGCCGGAGAGCTGCGAGCCGACGCTCACCGTCACCAGGGCGCGCACGGGCCCCGATGTCGAGACGATCTTGCTGATCAGCCCCTTCGTGGCGGGCGTCGTCTCGTAAACGACGCGGCCGCCAGACTGGCCGTCCGGCCCCAGCAGCCACAGGACCGCGATGCCGGCCAGGGCGACCGGCACGGCGAGGGTGAAAAGTGAGCTGATCCGTCGTGCCATGGGCTTTTTCGATGTGTGAAGGTCCACTATCCCTAGTGCAAGACGGACGAGCGCGAAACTTCCGTCGCCGGCCGCAACAGATCGCCTCCCGGCGGCGCCTGCGGCCCGCGTGCCCTACCGATGAACGGCAGGTGAACGGCTCATTCAGAAGGGGTTCAGAGGCTCGGGTCTAGAGTTTACGGACCCTGAGATCCTTATCTTCCCCGGCGTGATACATGGGGGTGGACCGTTCAGGGTAGGTGGGGGGGGGCCCCGGGGGGGGGGGGGGGGGGGGGCCCCCCCCCCCCCCCCCCCGGGGGGGGGGGGGGGGGGGGAGGGGAAAAAAAAAAAAAAAAAAAGAAAAAAAAAGAAAAAAAAGAAGGGAGGGGGGGAAGGGAGAAGGAGGAGGGGGGGGAGGGGGGGATGGGGGTGCACCGTTCAGGGTCGGTGCACCCCGCCCCCTCTCGCGCCAGCCCCTTGCCCCCCCTCACATCCCCCGCCGGGTTTGCGCCCTGGCCAGACCGGGCTTGAATGGAACCGCCCAAGCCGGTAGGCATTGGGCTATTGTCGCTTGCGCGAGAGCATCGTCAGGTCCGGCGGAACTCGGATCGGACTATGCTCTAGTGTCTTGTTTTTTCCGCATCTTCTCTGGACGAGCGGTTTCCCGTTCGACCGGTCTTTCTTCCTGGGAAGATGCACTAGCCGGAGCCAGTCCCGTGACCTTCAAACTCCCTGAACTTCCTTACGCTTACGATGCGCTCGCACCCTACATGTCGGCCGAAACGCTCGAATATCACCACGACAAGCACCATCAGGCGTACGTCGACAACGGCAACAAGCTGATCGTGGGCTCGGGGCTCGAAGGCAAGTCGATCGAGGAGATCTGTAAGGCGGCCTACGCCGGCAAGAACCAGCCGATCATCAACAACGTCGGCCAGCACTACAATCACCTCCACTTCTGGCAGTGGATGAAGAAGGGCGGCGGCGGCAACAAGCTCCCCGCCACGGTGCAGAAGCTCGTCGACGGCTACGGCGGCTTCGACAAGGTGCGCGGCGACTTCCTCAACGCGGGCGCCACGCAGTTCGGCTCGGGCTGGGCCTGGCTCGCCATCCGCGACGGCAAGCTCGAGGTCATCAAGACGCCGAACGGGGAGAACCCGCTGATGCACGGCGCCCAGCCGATCCTCGGCGTCGACGTCTGGGAGCACAGCTATTACATCGACTACCGCAACGCGCGGCCGAAGTATCTCGAAGCCTGGTTCGACAACCTCGTGAACTGGGAGCATGTCGAGGAAATGGCGGGCTGAGACCACCGCTTACGCTTCAGAATGATGGCGCGGGGACCTCGAAGGCCCCGCGCTTTTTCTTTGCGGAGCTGCTTCTTTTGCAGAGCTGCGATGATCGTCAGCGCCGATACCAGCCGGCCAGCGCCGCCACGAGGCCCGGGCTCATGGTGTCCTCCTCGGGCTCGACGATGGCGACCGGCACGCGCCGATCGGGAAGCGCCACGGGCGCCGGGACGCCATGGTCGTCGCGCAGCAGCGCCGAAATGCGCACCACGAGATCGTGCGTGCCCTCCACGAGCGGCGTCACGCGCCACATCCAGCGCCCGAACGTCTCAGGCTCATCCGACGCCAGCGCCATCTTGCGGTTGACGAACTGAGTCCGCTCCGACTGGCGCTCGATCTCGAAGGCGGCCGGATCTGCAAACAGGCTGATCGACAGGGTTTCGATCGCCTGGCGCTCGCCGCCGCCCAGATGGGCGACCGCCGGCTGGACGAGGCCGGAGAGGATGTCGGGGCCGAGCGTGAACACGATCATGGCCTGCCGGTCGCGCTCCAGCATCTCGGGGATATCCTGCACGAGGAGGCCGGCATCGACGGCGCCCTGCAGATCGTCGGCCGTGGCCACCGCCGCATCGGCGCGGTCCCGCAAGATGCTGAACGCCGTCGCCTCGCGATGGGCGGAGAGGGGGGAGGCCAGCGCGTCGGCCTCCACCTCGGGCAGGTCGGCCAGGGGCTTTGCCTGGGCCGCCGCGGCGCTCTCGACGACGGGGGCGGGCGGCGCGGGCTTCTCAGCGGCCGCGCGTTTCGCCGCCTCGCGCTCCAAGGCGGCCGCTTTCTCCCGGCGCGCGTTCTCCCGCTCGGACATTTCCCGGCGCGAGGTGACGGCCGTGCTGAGGCGCGCCACCACGCGGGCCATGCCGTCGATGTCGCGCGGGGCCACCATGTTGAGCTTGCGGAACGTCAGCGGCAAACGCGCGACGGCCAGATCGGGGGCGCGGACGGGAACCACGAGGCTCAGAAGAAATGCCTCCTCGGCGATGGCGGCGAGGGCCGCGCTCTGCACCGACGCGTCCGTCCAGATGACAACGACGGCCTCGAACTGGCGCAGGCGCCCGGAGCGGTCCTCACGGGGAACGTCCGGCTCACCGTCGAACGAGACGAAATGGCCGCGGCCCATGAGCGCCGAGCCCACCTCGCGCGCGATGCTTCCATCCTTCGGCACGTGGCATATGAGAATGCGCGCCATCTGGCCTTCCCGCCGCTCGGCCCCCCGATCGGGCCTCGGCTCCCTTCACCTGGACGAGAAACACGAACGCGGGCCCGCCTTTACCGGCTGCGGCCCGTAATAGATTTTACGATAATATTTTTGATGGTGGTGGCAATGGTGCGCGAGATCGAGCGCTGCAGCTCCTTGCCGATCATCTCGCCCATGCCCTGGCTCTGCCGCCCTTTAGGCTTGCCGCCCGCCGCCGTGCCCGCGCCGCCGCCACCGAAAATGATATCGCCCCAGCCGCCGCCGCTGCCGGCGCCGGCTTCCTCCGTGGCCTTGTCGGCCCGCTTGGTCAGGATCTCGTGCGCGCTCTCGCGATCGATCTCCTCCTCGTATTTGCCGTAGACGGGGCTGTACTCGATCACGCTCAGCCGCTCGTCGGCCGAGACCGGGCCGATGCGGCCCTCGGGCGGGCGGACGAGCGTGCGCTGCACGATCGACGGCTCGCCCTTGTTCTCGAGGGTGGAGACCAGCGCCTCGCCGACCTTGAGCTCGAGGATGACGCGCGCGGTGTCGAGATCCGGGTTCTTGCGGAACGTCTCGGCGGCGGCGCGGACGGCGCGCTGCTCCTGCGGCGTGAAGGCGCGCAGCGCGTGCTGCACGCGGTTGCCGAGCTGGGCGGAGACGGAGTTCGGCACATCGAGCGGGTTCTGCGTGATGAAATAGATGCCGACGCCCTTCGAGCGGATGAGGCGCGCGATCTGCTCGATGCGCTCCAAGAGCGCCTTGGGCGCCTCGTTGAAGAGAAGATGCGCCTCGTCGAAGAAGAAGACGAGCTTGGGCTTCGGGAGATCACCCGCCTCGGGCAACGTCTGCCAGAGCTTGGTCAGCATCCAGAGCAGGAACGTTGTGTAGAGACGAGGCTTCTCCATCAGCTTGTCGGCGGCGAGCAGGCTCACCACGCCGCGCCCGTCGGGGGCGACGCGCATGAAATCCTTGATGTCGAGAGAGGGCTCGCCGAAGAACTCGTCGGCCCCCTGCTCCTCGAGCACCAGGAGGCGGCGCTGGATCGCACCGACCGAGGTGGTGGCGACGTTGCCGTACTTCTGCGCCAGCTCCTTGGACCGCTCCGCGACGTTCGTCATGATGGCGCGGAGATCCTTGAGATCGAGGATCGGGATCTTCTCGTCGGCCGCGACGCGGAAGGCGATGTTCAACACGCCCTCCTGCACCTCGTTGAGCTCGAGCATGCGGGAGAGAAGCAACGGCCCCATATCGAGCACCGTGGCGCGGATGGGGTGGCCTTCCTTGCCGAACACGTCCCAGAACATGGTGGGGAAGGCGCGCGCGTTCCAATCGCCGTCGAGGCCGACCTCATGCACCCGCTTCGTGATGAAATCCTTGGCCTCGCCCACGGCCGCAATGCCGGAGAGGTCGCCCTTGATATCGGCGGCGAAGACCGGAACGCCGGCGGACGAGAAGCCTTCCGCCAGCACCTGGAGCGTCACCGTCTTGCCGGTGCCGGTGGCGCCCGTGATCAGGCCGTGCCGGTTGGCGAAGCGCAGCTCCAGATACTCGGGCTTCACGCTCTTGCCGATGAAAATCTTTCCGTCTGCAAGCACCGACTGGCTCATTCCGCTCTCCGACCGTGACGCTCTCCCCGCCTTTCGCCCGCGCACTGGCTGCAAATGGGGCGACTCGGCGTTTTTACCGTCTCAGGCCCTCTTTGCATGCCGCTCACAGCATTGCAAATTCAGTTGCATGCGCCTGCTTCGGCAAGCTGGGGAAATTGCGCCACGGCACCGCATCGGCGCAGAGGACGGCGACAAGCGCGCCCTACCGTCGCGGATCCATCATAAACTCGCTTTGCGCGTGCGTCCGTTCGTGGTTTTCCTATAGAAACCCGGGATGGTGCGGGCCCCGGCGTGCAAGAGCCCCTGCCCGCCAGGCCCGGACCCAAGCTACGAGGAACGACAGCGACATGACGGCCACACCACCCGCCTCCGGCGCCTCTCCGATCCCTCTCGCCGCAGATTTCGAGGCAGCGACGCGCACGCAGTGGCTGGCCCTCGTCGAGAAGGCCCTCAAGGGCGCGGACTTCGAGAAGAAGCTCGTCGGGCGGACGGCGGACGGCCTCCGGCTGGAGCCGATCTATACGCGCGAGACCGCCGAGGCGAGCCGCCAGTCGGCCGTGCCGGGCGAGGCTCCTTACACGCGCGGCGCGCGCGCAGCCGTGGCCGGGCTCGGCTGGGAGATCCGCCAGAGCATCCGGGCCACCGATCCGGCCCGCGCCAATACGGAGATCATGACGGAGCTCCATGGCGGCACCAACGGCATCGCGCTCGAGATCGAGGCGCCGGGCCAGGCGGGCTGCCGCATCGCAAGCGGCGCGGACATGGCCACCGCGCTCGCCGGCGCCCGGCTGGACATGGCGCCGCTCGAGCTGCGCGCGGGGCTTTCGGCGGCAGAGGCCGCCAATCATTTTCTCGCCGCGCTGCCGGGCCTCGGCCTGCCCGCCCAGGACGTGCAGGTCTTCCTCGGGCTCGATCCGATCGGCACGCTCGCCCGCTGGGGCACGCGGCCCGCGTCCATCGAGGCCGCCCTCGCCGAGACCATGGCGCTCGCCAAGACGGCGCGTGCGGCCGTGCCGCACGCCCGCACCGTGCGCGTCGACGGCACGATCTATCACGAGGCCGGCGCGACGGATGCCTTCGAGCTCGCCTCTCTCGGCGCGACGCTGATCGCCTATCTGCGTGCGTTCGAGACGGCCGGCGTCGCGCCTGCCGAGGCGCTGCAGCAGATCGGCTTCGCGCTCTCGACGGATACGGACCTCTTCGCCTCGGTCGCCAAGCTCAGGGCGGCCCGGCGCCTCATCTGGCGCATTGCGGATGCCGCGGGCGCGGGTGACGCGGCGCGCCATCTCCACATCGCGGCGCGCGCCTCCCTGCGCATCATGGCCAAGCGCGACCCGTGGACCAACATGCTGCGCTCGACGCTCGCCTGCGCGGGCGGCGCACTCGGCGGCGCCGATGCCATCACGGTGCTGCCGTTCACGGTGGCGCTCGGCGAGGCCGACGATTTCGCCCGCCGCTGCGCGCGCAACATCCAGATCGTGCTGCAGGAGGAGAGCTGGCTCGGACGCGTGGTCGATCCGATGGGCGGATCCTGGTTCATCGAGGCGCTGACGGACGAGACCGCGAACGCCGCCTGGACGCTGATGCAGGAGATCGAAGCCCAGGGCGGCATGATCGCCGCACTCCAGAGCGGCTTCATTCAGCAACGCGTTGCCGAGCAGGCCGCGTTGCGCGCCAGGGCGATCGCCACCGGCAAGCAGGATCTCACCGGCGTCTCGGCCTTCCCCCTTCTGGGCGACGACGGCGTGACGGTTTCGCCGCCTGCCGCCGTGCCGCCCGTCACGGGGACAGAGATCGTGCGCCCGCTGCCGCCGCAACGGCTCGCCGAGCCGTTCGAGGCGCTGCGCGACGCGGCCGATGCGTTCGCGAAAACCTCCGGGCAGGAGCCGCGCATCTTCCTCGCCAGCATTGGCCAGGTGATCGACCACACGGCCCGCTCGACCTGGGTCAAGAACTATCTCGCGGCCGGCGGCATCGGCGCGCTGACAACCGACGGCTATGCGAACGCCGAGGACGCCGCGGCAGCCTTCGCGTCCTCGGGCGCCACGGCCGCGTGCCTGTGCTCGTCGGATGCGCTCTATGCCGAGCATGCGGAGGCGACCGCCAAGGCGCTCAAGGCGGCGGGCGCGACGCTCGTTCTGATGGCTGGCCGGCCGGGCGAAAAGGAAGCCGCCCTGAAAGCCGCCGGAGTCGATCAGTTCCTGTTCGCCGGCGCGGATGCGGTGGCGACCCTCAAAGGGCTTCAGCAGGCCCTCGGGATCTCGTAAGCTCCGGTAATCCGGCCGATCAGATGTTCTCACGGGCTTTTGCCCCGCAAGACTTGGGTTTTCAGACATGACCACCATTCCGGATTTCACTCAGATTCCGCTCCAGGGCGACGCAAGCGGCGGGCGGCCCGCGCGGGGTGGTGACGCCGGCGCGGCCTTCACCACGGCGGAAGGCATTCCGGTGAAGCCGGTCTATACGGAGGCCGACACGGCCGGGCTCGACTTCCTCGACACCTGGCCCGGGATCGCGCCCTATGTGCGCGGGCCCTACCCCACGATGTACGTCGCGCAACCCTGGACGATCCGCCAGTACGCCGGCTTCTCGACGGCCGAGGACAGCAACGCCTTCTACCGGCGCAACATCGCGGCCGGGCAGAAGGGCCTCTCGGTGGCGTTCGATCTTGCCACCCACCGCGGCTACGACTCCGACCATCCGCGCGTGCGCGGCGACGTCGGCATGGCGGGCGTGGCGATCGATTCCATCTACGACATGCGCACGCTGTTCGACAGCATTCCGCTCGAGCAGATGACCGTCTCCATGACCATGAACGGGGCGGTGCTGCCGATCCTCGCGCTCTTCATCGTCGCGGGCGAGGAGCAGGGCGTGCCGGCTTCCAAGCTCGCGGGCACGATCCAGAACGACATCCTCAAGGAGTTCATGGTCCGCAACACGTATATCTATCCGCCCGAGCCTTCGATGCGGATCGTGTCGGACATCTTCGCCTACACCTCGGCCAACATGCCGAAGTTCAACTCGATCTCGATCTCCGGCTACCACATGCAGGAGGCGGGTGCGACGGCGGACCTCGAGCTCGGCTACACTATCGCCGACGGTATCGAGTATGCGCGCGCGGGCGTGGCCGGCGGCCTCGACATCGACAAGTTCGCGCCGCGCCTCTCGTTCTTCTGGGCGATCGGCATGAACTACTTCATGGAGATCGCCAAGATGCGGGCCGCGCGGCTCCTCTGGGCGCAGCTCATCAAGCGCGAGTTCGCGCCGAAGGACGCGCGCTCGCTGTCGCTCAGGACGCACTCGCAGACGTCCGGCTGGAGCCTCACCGCGCAGGACATCTTCAACAACGCGACGCGCACCTGCATCGAGGCCATGGCGGCGACGCAGGGCCATACGCAGAGCCTGCACACCAACGGCATCGACGAGGCGATCGCGCTGCCGACCGACTTCTCGGCGCGCATCGCACGCAACACGCAGCTCCTCCTGCAGCAGGAGAGCGGCACGACGCGGCCGATCGATCCGTGGGGCGGCAGCCACTTCATCGAGCGGCTCACCTACGAGCTGGCGCTCAAGGCCAAGGCACATATCGACGAGGTCGAGAAGCTCGGCGGCATGGCGAAGGCGATCGCGGCCGGCATTCCGAAGATCCGCATCGAGGAGGCCGCCGCCCGCACGCAGGCCCGCATCGACAACGGCACGCAGACGATCGTCGGCGTCAACAAGCTGCAGACGTCCGAAGACCTCAAGATCAACCTGCTCAAAGTCGACAACGCCTCCGTGCGCGAGCAGCAGATCGCCAAGCTCAAGCGGCTGCGCGCCGAGCGCGACGAAACCGCGACGCAGGCCGCGCTCAACGCCCTGATCGAGGGGGCGAGAGGCAACGCCAACCTGCTCGACCTCTGCGTGAAAGCCGCGCGCGCGAAGGCGAGCGTAGGCGAGATGTCGGAGGCGATGGAGAAGGTGTTCACCCGCCATCGCGCGGAGGTACGCGCGATCTCGGGCGTCTACAGATCGGAGGCGGGAGCCATGAACGACGACGTGGGCACGGTCATCCAGATGGCGGCGGCCTTCGAGAAGATGGACGGGCGGCGCCCGCGCATCCTGATCGCCAAGATGGGCCAGGACGGCCACGACCGCGGGCAGAAGGTGATCGCCTCCGCGTTCGCCGACCTCGGCTTCGACGTGGACATCGGGCCGCTGTTCGCGACGCCAGAGGAAGCAGCCCGCCAGGCGGTGGAGAACGACGTGCACGTGATCGGCGTCTCCACCATGACCGCGGGTCACCTCACGCTGGTGCCGGACCTCAAGGGCGCGCTCGCCAAGGACGGCCGCGAGGACATCATGGTCGTCGTCGGCGGCGTGATTCCGCCGCACGATTACGACGCGCTTTATGCGGCCGGCGCCGAGGCGATCTTCGGCCCGGGCACGAACATTCCGAAGGCCGCCGCCGACCTCATCACCAAGCTCAACGAGAAGTTCGGATACACGAAGGCGGCGGCGGAGTAGGCGCGAGCAAAGGCGAAGCCGAGAGGCCCCCACACACGGGTGCTCCCAACGAGAGCGACGCGACGTGGGGCAACGCCTTTCGCGTGGCCGGCTCTCAGTGCATGCCGTTGACGCTTCTCCAAGCTCTCTCCGCATCCGACGTCTGCCAACGGATCGCCCCAACTTTGGTCGAGTCGTCGATGTGCTGGCAAAGCTGGCGCGCGCCTCTTACCTTGGAAGGGTACCCCTCAGGGATCCACACGGGAACGCGCACCATGAAAGCCATCAAGCTCGGCCGTCCGGCCAACCTCGCCGCCCTCGCGATTGCCGATCTCGACGATCCCGGCGCGCCGGGCGCGGGCGAGATCCGCGTGCGGCTGCATGCCAACTCGCTCAACTATCACGACTACGCCGTCGCCATCGGCGCGATCCCGACGGCGAACGGGCGCATTCCTCTCTCCGACGGCGCGGGTGTGGTCGAGGCCGTCGGCGAGGGCGTGACGGCGTTGGCGGTGGGCGATGCCGTCGTCTCGTGTTTCTTCCCCTACTGGCAGGACGGCACCGAGCCGCACGGCAACTTCTCCCATGTGCCGGGCGACGGCCTCGACGGCTATGCGCGCGAAGCGGTCGTGACGCCGGCCCACTGGTTCACGCGCGCGCCCAAGGGCTGGAGCCATGTGGAGGCGGCCACACTGCCCTGCGCGGCACTGACCGCGTGGCGGGCGCTCGTGGTGGATGGCAAGCTCAAGGCGGGCGACAGCGTGCTCGTGCTCGGCACGGGCGGCGTCGCCATCTTCGCGCTGCAGATCGCCAAGGCGATGGGGGCGAAGGTGGCGATCACGTCCTCGTCGGATGCCAAGCTCGAGCGGGCGACCGCGATGGGGGCAGACTTCAGCGTGAACTACAAGTCCGATCCCGAGTGGGGACGCACGGTGCGCAACTGGACCGACAAGCGCGGCGTCGATCATGTGCTCGAGATCGGCGGGCCGGGCACGCTCGCGCAGTCGATCGTGGCGGCGCGCATCGGCGGGCACATCTCGATGATCGGCATTCTGACCGGCATCAAAGGCGAGGTGCCGACGCTTGCCATGATGGCCAAGCAGATCCGCCTCAACGGCATCATCGTCGGCAACCGCCAGCACCAGCTCGACATGATCCGCGGCTTCGAGGCGACGGGGGTGCGGCCGGTGATCGACAAGACGTTCGCGCTCGACCAGCTTGCGGATGCCTTCCGCTACGAGGAGCAAGCCGGGCACTTCGGCAAGATCTGCGTCGGGATTTGAGGACCTTCGCGCTGACTTTGCCGCCAGCGTTGTGCACGCCAAAGACCCCTCATCCGCCGCTTTCGCGGCACCTTCTCCCGTCCCGGGAGAAGGAAGTGGGGATCCGTTGCTCACCACTCAGGCGCGCGAGCGGATCTCCTCGGAGGGCTCTTCCGTGGCGGGCTCGTCTTCCGCGGTTGCGGCCGGCGAGAGATCGCCCTGGAACCGCAGCGCGAGATCGACCGTCTCGTGCCGGCCCACGGACGCGAGATGCTGCCCGATCCACTTGTGGGCCTGAGAGCGCCCCGCGCCATGCAGGTAGGTCAGCAAGCCGAGGTCCGGCTTGAGCTTGCTGTCCTCGGAGAGCGAGGCCGTATAGCGGCCCGATTCGATCAGATGGAACCGATGCGCCGCGAGCGGATGCGGCTTCGCGCGCCCGAACCCGCCGAACCGGCGCCCGCGGGTCGCCTCGCGCACCGCCAGGATGTGCTCCACATCGCGCAGCATCGGCGTGTGGAACGTCAGCCAGTTGACCGTGCCCGCAATCTCGCGCGCACCCTTCGGCACCTCGCGGCGCAGGAGCGCGCTGAGCTGAACGATCAGCGTATCGTGAACCGGGCTTTCGCTCGCGAGCGTCACGAGATCCGGATTTTTCGAGAACCCGCCATCCCAATACCCCATGCCGTCGATCTCGACGGTGCGATGCAGCGTCGGCAGGCAGGCGGAGGCGAGCACCGCCTCGACGGACATCTCGCGGGCGCGGAAGAGGCGCGGGCGTCCGGTCGCGACCTCCGTGGCGGCAATCAGAAGCTCAACGGGAGAGCGGGCGCGGATGGCTTCGAAGTCGATCGTCTCCTCGAGCAGCGCTCTCAGAGGATCGAAGCCGAGCGGATTGAAGTCGTAAGGCGAAAGCAGGCTGACGACCTGCGCGAACGTCGAGGAGCTCGTCAGCCCGAACAGGAACGGATTGAGACGAAGGAGATCCGGCACGCCGGCCTTGTGCACGCTCTCCCACACCTCGCGCAGTTTCGCTCGTGCACCCTCGCGCCCGCCGGTGGCGAGCCCCGAGGCGAGCGCAACCGCATTGACGGCCCCCGCGCTCGCGCCCGAGATCCAGCCGATCGCGAGACCGTCCTCCTCGAGCAGCCGGTCGAGCACGCCCCAGGTGAACGCGCCGTGCGCACCGCCGCCCTGCAGGGCGAGGTTGAGTCGGATCGGGCGTCTGAAGCGCAGCAAAACGGATCCCTCGCCAGTTCGGATCGCGCGAGCCTAGAGCATTTTCCGACGAAATGGAGACCAGCTCGCCCTAGGCGTGTGCGACATAGTGAAAACCGCGTCTCTTCCATCCGCGTCGCTTGGATCAGCTCTCCTGACACAGTCGAACATGCCGCACGCGCATCACGCCTGCCGCTTCTGAAAATGGCAGGACATGCTCTGATTTTGTGCGTTCAGGATTGCGGGCGCACAAGAACCTGCCGGTCGAGGCTCACCACCTCTCCGCCCTCCACGGCGAGGCCGCGCGTCTCGCTCTCGATCCGCACGCGGCCCGCTTCGCGCCCGATCCGCAGCACGCGGTAGCGCGCCATCGGCTCGTCATGGTGCGGGCGTGTCGTCGAGGCCGACGGGATGCCGAGCACGGGCGCCTCTCCCCGCCACACGAGCGTATCGCGATGGTTGTGGCCATGCAGGACGAGATCGGCGCCCTCGGCCTCGAGCACCTCTCCAAAGGCTGCCGCATCGGCCAGCGCGCGTCGCGGCGGGGCCTGTCCGGGAAGCGGCGGATGATGGATCAGCACGACGCGGATCAGGCCCGCCTCCTTGAGGCGCGCAAGGCACGTGCCGAGCTCGGCGAGCTGCGGAGCGCCGAGGCGCCCCATCGCCGAGAACACCGGCGTCGGAATGGCGGAGTTGAGTCCGATCAGCGCGACGTCCCCGAACCTCCGCACGAAGGGAAACCGCACGGGCTCGCTCGCCCCCACCGCGTCGCTGCCGCGCATGTAGGGCGCCCAGACGTCGAGGCAGGAGGCACCATGCAGGCGCGCGGTGTAGATGTCGTGGTTGCCCGGCACCACCGTGACGCGATCCGGATCTCCGAGCGAGGAGAGCCATGCCGTCGCCGCCGCATACTCGGCCGGCAGTCCGATGTTGGCCAAATCCCCCGTAACGGCGATATGGTCGGCGTGCTGGCGCAGCGCATCGGCGGCGAGGCGGTCTGCAACCTCACGCCGATGCAGGCGTACGCGTCCGCGATGCCAGTTGATGTAGCCGAGCCCGCGCTTCACATTCCAATAGCGCCAGCGGAACCCCTCGATCGGGCCGAGGTGGACGTCCGACATGTGGATGAGTGTGAACATTCCTGTCATCGGCCTTCGGAGAGGGAGCGTGCGGGGGAACCGTCGCAGGGAGGGAGAGCGATCCGTGTCTGCTGAGAAACTGATCAGCAAAACATTGCAACGCTATTGGCGCTACTCTCGCGGTTTGACGATGGGCGCGCAAGGCGCGGTGCTGGATGAGGCCGGGAGGGTGCTGCTGGTGCGGCACACGTACCGTCCGGGCTGGCATTTCCCCGGCGGCGGCGTCGAGAAGGGCGAGACGGTGGAGGACTCGCTCAGGCGCGAGCTGCACGAGGAGGCCGGGGTGGAGCTCTCCGGTCCGCCCGAGCTGTTCGGCCTCTATGCCAACCATCGCGCCTTTCCCGGCGACCACATCGCCCTGTTCGTCGTGCGCACCTGGCGCCAGCCTGCCGTGCCGAAGCCCAACGCCGAAATCGCGGAGCAGGGCTTCTTTCCCTGGACCGCGCTGCCCGAGGCGGCGACGCCCGCGACACACGCCCGCATGCGCGAGATCATGGCCGGCGCCGCCCGCTCGCCGCTCTGGTAGTCAGGCCGCACCTGAAGGCGCCTCCCCTCCCGAGGCGTTGCGCGGCGCTGGACCCCTTTCGGGCCCCATGCTAAAGCGCGGCCCATGAGCAACGGATCCGTCAGTTTACGACCGAGGATGCAGCGACGAGCCGGCCGGCCCGGCCGCCAGCCTGCCCGCCTCTCCGTCTGACCTCGATCCAGGATCGCCCTCCATGCTCTCGAAAATCACGAGCCGGCCCGCAACGCCGGCCGACGCTCCCCTGATCTCCGCCCTCCACGCCCGCGTCTTCGGCCCGGGCCGCTTCGCCCGTACGGCCTATCGGGTGCGCGAAGGGATGGGGGCCGGCGCGGAGATCTCGCGCTTCTGCCGCCTTGCGGTCATGGACGGCCACATCATTGCCGCGCTGCGCATGTCGGAGATCGTCATCGGCGGTACGCCCGGCGCCCTGCTGCTCGGCCCGCTGGTCGTTGCGCCCGAGTACGCCGGCCAAGGCTACGGCCGCGGCCTCGTGACGGACGCGCTGGAGGACGCGCGCGCGAGCGGCATCCGTCTCGTCGTTCTCGTCGGCGACGAGCCTTATTACGGCCGTTTCGGCTTCAAGCCGGTCAAGCCCGGCACGATCCTGTTTCCCGGCCCCGTCAATCCGGCACGCATCCTCGCCGCCGAGCTGACCGACGGCTCCCTCAGCGCGTTCCACGGCCTGATCTCACCCGCGCGCGGCTGAGCCGCTCGAACCCGCAAAAGCCATCGAGACCAAAGTCGGCCTGGGGCCAACTCCTGACGTCGATGGGATCGGCGCGAGGCTCGGCATTTGGTGTCGGAGTCGACTGCAGACAAAACCCGGAAAATAGAAGCACGGGCTCGTTCCCCGACGAGGACTGCGTGTCCAAAAGGGCACATCAAAAGCGTGGCGCGCTAAGCCAGCCTTAATTTTGCTCCGCCAAACTTGATTCGCGCCGTCCAGTGCTGGCATCAAAAGGGGAACATTGCGTGTTGAGTTGGTGGACGATGAGTCAAGTAACCAATCGTTATCTGCTGGTTCCGGTCGTCACAGTCATGGCAGCCATCGCCGCAATAACGGCGCTGAGCGACGTCGCCAGCGCGAACCGGTCCACCCGATCCGCTGAGGAGCGGGCCCTGCGCGATGCCGGCGAACCCATCATGGCGATCGTGTCGATCAAGTCGCAGCAAGTGACGTTTTATGACGCGGACGGTTGGATCCTGAAGGCACCGGTTTCGACGGGTACAAAAGGGCGCGAAACGCCAGCCGGGGTCTTCGCCATTCTCCAGAAGAACGTCGACCACCGCTCGAACCTCTATGACGATGCCCGCATGCCCCACATGCAGCGCCTCACCTGGAACGGGATCGCGATGCATGGCGGCCCGTTGCCGGGATATGCGGCGTCTCATGGCTGCATCCGCCTGCCGTTCGGGTTTGCCAGGAAGCTGTTCGACACCACGCGCATCGGAATGCGCGTGATCGTGTCCCCGTTCGACGCGGCGCCTGTCGAATTTTCTCACCCGGCACTGCTGGTGCCGGAAGCGGAGGCCGTCGCTGCGGCTCCGGAGCGTGCCGAACGGCTCGCTCTCGAGGCGGCGGAGGCTGCCAGAACCGCCGACGTGACAATGAAGGCCGCTGCAAAAGCGGCGCGCGAGGCGGCATCCGCCAAGGCGGCTCTGCGAAAGGTAGAAGGCCGCAAGGCCGCGGCCGACAGCGCGCTCGCCCGCGCCGAAAGGGTACTTGCCGCTGCAAAGAGCAATCAAGCCAGGTTGCGGGCCGAGGAACAAAAGCTCAAGGCGGCCGCCCGGGCGACAGAAGCGACCGCGAAATTCGATGCTGCCAATGCGGACGTAACGTCAAAGCTCGAAGCCGCAGCCCGAGCCCAAGAAACAGCCAATGAGACGGCGAACAAGAAGCTGGAGACCGAGAAGGCATCGAACGAGGCAAAACTCGCGCTCGAGCCTGTCTCGATCTACATCAGCCGAGCGACCCAAACGCTCTATGTGCGGCGGAACACGCGCAAACCGTGGCCGGACGGAGGCGAGGTCTTCGATGCGACGATCGAGGCTCCGGTCACGATCCGCGATGCCGAGACACCAATCGGGACACATGTGTTCACGGCGATGGCATCCGACGGTGCCGGTCTGCGTTGGAGCGCGGTGTCGATCGACAATGCTGACGACGCTAAGAACGCGCTAGACCGCATCAGCATCCCGAGCGACGTGCTGGATCGGATCGCGCCGACCGCGCTGCCGCGATCCTCGATCGTCATCTCGGACGAGCCTTTGAGCAAAGAAACCAACTATCGTACCGAGTTCGTTGCTGTATTGAGCAACCAACCTCAGGGCGGCTTCAAGACGCGCCGACCGACGCCGCGTGTGCCTCCTCCTCCCGTCAGTCAGCCGTGGGACGGCGGTGGCTTCTTCAGCTTCTTCAATCAGCCGAACCCGCCACCTGACAACAGGCGTCAACGCAATCGCACCAGGCAGGTGCAGTCGGATTGGTTCTGGTAGATGCGGCACGTCGACGATTGACGACGTGGCCGCAACGTCGATCGGAAAACCGGTTCCCACTTTTCCGGAAGCACTCTAGCCGAGCATCCGGCGCTTTGAACGCGTTGATGGTCAGTCCATCCGCGACATGCGCCGTATGAGGAGGTGGCCGAGGGTCAAAACTGCCTGCTGCCTCCGCTGCCCAACCCCTCAATCCTCGAACGGGTCGCGCATGAGGATCGTGTCATCGCGCTCGGGGCTCGTCGAGAGGAGCGTGACCGGACATTCGATCAGCTCCTCGATATGGCGCACATACTTCACCGCCTGCGCCGGAAGATCCGCCCAACGGCGTGCTCCCTGCGTCGATTGCGACCAACCCTCGAAGGTCTCCCACACCGGCTTCACCTGCGCCTGGGCATGCGCGCATGCCGGCAGCCGGTTGAGCCGCTCGCCGTCGAGCGTGTAGCCCACGCAGACCTTGATCTCGGAAAAGCCGTCGAGCACGTCGAGCTTGGTCAGCGCGATGCCGCTGATGCCCGAGACCTTCGCCACCTGCCGCACCAGCACCGCGTCGAACCAGCCGCACCGGCGCTTGCGGCCCGTCACGGTGCCGAACTCGTTTCCGCGCTGGCCGATGGCCTCGCCGACCGCATCGGTGAGCTCGGTCGGGAACGGCCCCGCGCCGACGCGCGTCGTATAAGCCTTCGCGATGCCGAGCACGAAGCCCAGCGCGCCGGGGCCGATGCCGGCGCCGGTCGCGGCCTGCGCCGCCACCGTGTTGGACGACGTGACGAACGGATAGGTTCCGTGGTCGACGTCCAGAAGCGCGCCCTGGGCGCCTTCGAACAGAATACGCTTGCCGCCCTTGCGCGCCTGGTCGAGCAGGTCCCACGCCACATCGACGAAGGGCGTCACCTTGGGGGCGATCTCGGCGAGGTCGGCCATCAGCACATCCTTGCGGATCTCCTCGCGCCCGAGCCCACGCCGCAGCGCATTGTGGTGGGCGAGCAGCCGGTCGACCTTGGGGCCCAGCGTGTCGAGGTTGCGCAGATCCTGGATGCGGATCGCGCGCCGGCCGACCTTGTCCTCGTAGGCCGTGCCGATGCCGCGGCCCGTCGTGCCGATCTTGCCGTCGCCGGCCGCCTCCTC
>DAITBB010000049.1:0-23873 GCA_036823975.1 Hyphomicrobium sp. | reverse complement strand
CCTCGCGCACCCAGTCGCTGTCGGTCTCGCGCCAGCGCCGCTCGATGTTGCCGATGACGCCTTCGAAGGGCTTCGAAGTTTTGTAGCGGCGGTGGCCGTCCTCGTAGACGAACTCCACCTCCTCCTCGCCGGTGCCGTAGAGGATGGCGAGCTGCACGTGCTTGGGCAGGCGCTCCCAGGGCGTCGCCATCGACACCTTGTAGTGTTTCGCGAGGGCTTCGAGCGTCTGCTCGTAATAGGGCGAGGTGTTGCCGGTGCGTGACCAGGGATAGACGGCGCCCTGCTTGAGGGAGAGCGTGCCGTCGGGGACGACGAGGTCCGGCTCGAAGCGCAGCTCCGTGCCGAGGCCGTCGCATTCGGGGCAGGCGCCGGCGGGGGCGTTGAAGGAGAAGAGGCGCGGCTCGATCTCCTCGATGGTGAAGCCGGAGACCGGGCAGGCGAAGCGGGCCGAGAAGGTGAGGCGCTCGTGCGTCTCGTTCTTGTTCTTGTTGGCGCCTTCGGTTTCGGATTTGGGGAGCGGCTTGTCGGCGAACTCGACGAGGGCGATGCCGTCGGCGAGGCCGAGGGCGGTCTCGAAGCTGTCGGCGAGACGCTTCATGATGTCGGCGACGGCGTTATCATCTTTCGCTTTCGGCAGCACGATCCGATCCACGACCACGTCGATGTCGTGCTTGAACTTCTTGTCGAGCTTCGGGGCGTCGGGGATCTCGTAGAGGACGCCGTCGATCTTGGCGCGCTGGAAGCCCTTCTTCATCAGCTCGGCCAGCTCCTTGCGGAACTCGCCCTTGCGGCCGCGGGCGATGGGGGCGAGCAGATAGAGGCGCGTGCCTTCCGGCAGCTCCATGACGCGGTCGACCATCTGGGAGACGGTCTGGCTTTCGATGGGAAGGCCGGTGGCGGGCGAGTAGGGCACGCCCACGCGCGCGAACAGAAGGCGCAGGTAGTCGTAGATCTCGGTGACGGTGCCGACGGTCGAGCGCGGGTTCTTCGAGGTCGTCTTCTGCTCGATGGAGATGGCGGGGGAGAGGCCGTCGATGTGGTCGACATCCGGCTTCTGCATCATCTCCAGGAACTGGCGGGCGTAGGCGGAGAGGCTTTCGACGTAGCGGCGCTGGCCCTCGGCGTAGATGGTGTCGAAGGCGAGCGACGACTTGCCGGAGCCCGAGAGCCCGGTGAACACGACGAGCGCGTCGCGCGGGATCTCGAGATCGACGTTCTTCAGGTTGTGCTCGCGCGCGCCACGGACGTGGATGGTCTTCATCAGCTCGGAGCCGGGGCGGGGGGCGGATTTCTTCGGGGCTTTGCTCATGAGGCCCTTACGTAGCTCGCCGCCCGGGCGGCGGCAATGCAACCCAACGGCGCGGCTGGAAAATGACGTGGATCGGCGGGGCGAGGGAGACGTAGAAACCCGCCCTGGCCCCGTATTCGCGGTGGGCGGACGGTTGCGGCGGGGCCTCGGGCCGGCGTTGAACGGGGCTAATCCGGCACTTTCTGGCCGACGGTGGCGGTGGCCGGAAGGGGCAGGATGCTGCGCGGCTCGCCGGCGGCCTCCTCGCCGGCGATGAGTGCCACCGCATCCGCCGCCATCGTGGCGAGCAGCTCGATCTCCCGCTCGTCGAGCGTGTGAGGCTCGCTGTCGAGCAGGCAGATGGCGCCGAAGACGTGTCCGTCCGCCGACCGCAGCGGCGCTCCGGCGTAGAAGCGCGCGTTCCAGCGGGCGAGGGTGGGATTGTCCGCAAAACGGGGATCGCGCTCGGTGTCGGAGACCACGAGCGGCTCGTCGCTGGCGAGGACGTGGTTGCAGACGGCCTCTTCGCGCGGGATCACCAGCATGCCGGTGCCATCCGGGCCGGTGCCGTCGTCCGTGCGGTCGCCGGGGAGCTTCCGGCTCTGGCCGATGATGTACTCGCGATCCTCGTCGATGGCCGAGATGACGGCGAAGCCGACGTTGAACACGTCTGCGGCGCGGACGGCGAGGGCGTCGAGGTCCTCGCGCGCGTCGCCCGAGAGGACGCCAGTGGCCGCGAGGGCCGCGACCCGTTCGTCCTCGTCCTCGGGGATCTCGGCCTTGAGGGCATCCTCCGCCTCCTCGGGGGCGACGATGAGATGGATCCTGCGGATGGCCTCCTCGATGGAGGTCACGACCTCGTCGGCGCCGAGGGTGGTGCGGGTGTCGCTCTCGAGCAGGGGCGCGGGGGCGTTCCAGAGCGCGAGCACGATGCGCACGTGCGGCCAGCGGCGGCGCAGACGGCGGCAGAGATAGCGCGCGGGTGCGGCCGGGTTCGGCGTGAAATAGGCGAGGCAGACCGTATCGGCGCCGGCAAGGTCGAGCTTGGCCAGGGAGGCGACGCTGACCGCGCTCGCCGGGCGGTGATCGGCCGGGATGCCGTCGAGGGCGAGGGCGTGGGCCAGCATCTCGGAGGCGAGGGAATCCACCTCCCATTTGCCGCCGATGCAGATCACGGCCGGCTTTGTGTCGGGGGCCAATGCAGGCGGATAGTCCTCGCGCAGCTCGTCGATCAGGGCATCCATGCCGTTCGTCACGCGCAGGCGATGCTCGGCGGTCGCCTTGCCGAGATAGTCCTCGCTCGCGAGCTGCAGAACGGGGATGGCGACGTCGTTGTAGAACTGGCGCGGGGAGGCTGCCTCGATCTCCGCCGTTGCGATCTCGATCGCCTCCTCGGGATCGTCGGCCAGCAGGCGCTGATAGATGCGCGTCGGCAGATCGAGGGCGGGCATCGAGCCGAGCAGGGTGTCGAGGAACGCGAGCTGGGGGATGTTGCGGCCGATGACGAGGAGGCACACGGTGAGCGGCGTTGCGAGGATCAGCCCGAGCGGCCCCCAGAGTGTCGTCCAGAACGTCGCCGATGCGATCAGCGACATCGCCGAGAGGCCGGTGCTCGTGCCGTAGAGCAGCGGCTCGACGATGTTGTTGCTGAGAAGCTCGAGCGTGACGATCAGCGCGATGGTCCAGAGCACCATGCTCCAGCCGGGATCGACGGCGAAGGCGAGGCCGATCGGGAAGATCGCTGACAGCATCGGGCCGATATAGGGGACGAAGCGCATGACGGCGGCCACCGTGCCCCACAGGAGCGCGCCCGGAACGCCGATGAGCCAGAGGCCGAGCGCCATCGGGATGCCGTAGGTGACGTTCACGACGAGCTGCATCAGCAGATACTTGCTGATGCGTTTGCCGGCTTCCTCGACGGCGTCGGTGGAGCGATGGAGGTTGCCGCCCAGCATGCGCAAGAGGCGGTCGCGCAAGTCGCCGCGGTCGAGGAGCGCGAGAAAGACGAAGATGAAGACGATGCCCGCCGTCGCCAGCGGCTCGAGGAGCGTGCCGAGCCATTCCGTCGCCATCTCGAACGGATCGCGCGGCTTCTGGATGACCTCGACGCGCTGGGGCGCCTCCGCCGCGGCGCTGGGTGGCGACGGCTCCTCGACGTTCTCCTGCACGCTTTTGACCGTCTTCATCGCCCTGTCGAAAAAGGCCGGAACCTTGAGCTCCTCGCGCAGCGCCGTGAGCTTCGTCTGGATCGTCTGCTGGTAGGCGGGAAGATCCTGGCTCAGCCCGCGCAATTGGGAGCCGAGGATGAAGGCGAGCCCGCCGATCAGGCCGAGCATCATTGCCATGACGAGGATCACGGAGAGGATGCGGGGAAGGCCGAAGCGCACGAGCCGGGTTACTGGCGGGCTCAATGCGAAGCTGATGAGGAACGCGCAGGCGAGCGGGATCAGCACGTCGCGGCCGTAATAGAGGGCGGCGATGACGACGGCGGCGGCCACGAGCCCCGCGGCGACCCGGACGATGTCGAGGGGCGCGGGCTCGGCGGAGATCTGGCCGGCGGGAGCGCTCCCCGGTTCGGAGACAGGCGTGTGCAGCATGGGGCGAAACTTCTGATGGGCTCCAGCGATAACGCGGAGCCCGCCGTCGCGTTCCTTCGGCAGTGCGAAGGGGCCTGTCGGGGGAGGAGGCGCCTGCCGTGCTGGCGGCCAAGCGCTACGCCGTGGGCGGCTGCGCGAGCGACTTTTCGACGTCTTTTGGGGAGGGGGCTTTTGCCGGAGGGCGCTCGGCGAGAGCGGCACCCGCGCTCAGGATGCGGTGATCCGAGAAGGGATCCGTGGCCTTGGCGCCGCGCGCCTGGCGCGCAAGGCCACGGTAAATCGACAGCTATCCTCTCAACCGGGGGTGCTGGATGTCAAAAACGGAGCCTGAGCCCCATTTCAGGGAGACATCACAGCGATAGCCATGCCCGGTCAGCGTCTCCCTCGCGACGGTGTCTGTCAAGATCGTTCGATCCCTAAGGGAGCGCGGACGATCATGGTGCAATTGCGAAGGCATGTGTGCGCCCGTCTGTGCGAGCGCGTGGGGGGCGTCGCCTGTTTCTATGAGCCTGCTCCGCTCTCGCGGTCCGGCAGGATCTCCAGCACGAGCTCGGCCGGGCGGCTGAGGCGCACGCCGCGCGGCGTTACTACGATCGGCCGGTTGATGAGGCTCGGATGCGCCACCATCAGCGCGATCAGCTCGGTGTCGCTCAGGTCCGATGTCGCGATCTGCAATTCGGTGTAGGCCGCCACGTTGGTGCGCAGGATCTCGCGCGGGGACTTGCCCATGGCGGCGAGCAGCTCGGTCAGCCGCTCCGCGGTCGGCGGGGTCTTCAGGTATTCGACGATCTCGGGCTCCTCGCCGCTTTGATGGATCATGTCGAGCGTCCGGCGGGACGTGCCGCAGGCGGGGTTGTGATAGATGACGATGCTCATGGGGCGCCTCGTGGAGTCAATCGAGCGGAGGGGTGCGGAAGAGCGTGACGCGCAGGCCGCCGTGGGGCACCGGCGCCGCGGGCGGCTCGAAGGGAAGCCCGGTGGCTTTGGCGAGAGCGGCGTCGGTAGTGAGGAGCCCGACGCGCCAGCCCGCAAAGCGGTTCAGGATCGTCTGCCCGAACGCGCGGTAGAGCGGCGTGAGCGCCTTGCGGTCTCCGAGGCGCGCGCCGTACGGCGGGTTGACGATGACGAGGCCGGGTGCGCCGTCCGGCGCCACCAGCTCGCTCACCGGGTGGTGGTTGAAGACCGTGACGCCGGCGACGCCTGCGCGCTCGGCGTTGGCGCGGCTTTTCGCGATGGCGCCGGCGTCGCGGTCGCTGCCGTAGAAGCGGCAGGCGGGCGGCGGGTCGGTGCGCGCGGCGGCTTTGCTGTCGCGCAGGCTCTGCCAGGCTTCGGCCTCGAAGGTGGCGAGCGTCTCGAACGCGAACGTGCGGGCGCGCCCGGGCATCAGCCCAGCGGCGATCTCGGCGGCCTCGATGACGAACGTGCCCGAGCCGCACATCGGATCGACGACGGACTCCCGTCCGGTGAAGCCGCACTGGCGCAGGAAGAGCGCCGCAAGCGTCTCGCGCAGAGGGGCCTTGGTGACGGCCTCCTTGAAGCCGCGCTTGTGAAGAAGCTCGCCCGTGGTGTCGAGGCTGATCGTGCAGCGATCTTTCTCGATGCGGGCGACGACGCTGATGCCGATCGCGTCGTCGGCGGCGGACGGACTGCGCGTGACGTGTCGGATCGCGTTGGCGATGCGCTCGGCGGCGGCGCCCGAGTGATAGATGCGCGAGGCGCGGCATGTCGCTTCGACGCGGACGGGAATGTCGGGACGCAGCACGGACGTCCAGGGGATGCGCTTCGCGCGGGCTTCGAGGTCGTCGAGGCGTGTGACGCGGAACGTCTCGAGACGCGCCAGCACGCGGCTCGCGCCGCGGAGGACGAGATTGGCGCGCCAGACGTCATGCCAGCGGCCTTCGATCGTGACGCCGCCGGCGATCGCTTTCGGCGCGCGGAATCCGTTAGCCTTGACCTCGTCGCAGAGCGTGGACTCTAGGCCCGGTGCGGTGGCCAGAAAGATCTCGAAATCGCCGTTGGCTTTCATCGCGCCTCAATATCGGGCCGGCCGTGCGCGATCGAGCGCTTTCTTTTTTCGCGGCGCCCGAGGGATGCAAACAGTCTTGACAGACGGCGCGACTGGGCCAACTCTATCAGGTGACGGCTGTCGCTGTCGTTGGAGGCTCTCGAGCGGGATCCGGATGGTCGCGATCGAAGACACCAGCAGCACCCCCGGTTGTGAGGACAGCCGTCAGCACTGATTAAGTCGCGTCACGCGGCGTCGATCCATGAGGACGAGGATCCAGAGGGTCGGTTGCGGATACGTGGCTTGGGATCAACAGCGAATGGAGGATGCATGACTCCACCGGGTTGTTCGTCGGGACCCCGCGCTGATGCGAGGTCCAGGCTTGGTTAGCGGAGCTGCTGCAGCATTTCGCTCCGTCTCTCCGGGCCCTTCAAAACTCAGATTTGACATGTTTCATGCGGGGGCGGATGTCCGGTCAAGATCTGGACCAGATCGCCAGAGCCCTGCCTTATAGACCCGGGTTCGTCGGGTCATCGAAGACCGCCGCGTCGGAGACACGGATCAGGCACGCACACGTCAGGCTCATGCCGGACACGTCGATGCCAAAACGATCGATGTCGAAGACAGGCGTCACAGAAAGTCAGAGCCCCAATCGGCTGAGGCGCGATGGGGCTCATTTCTTTTGTGAAGCGGCTTTCTTTTGTGGGACGGGCCTCTTTGTGGATCTGCCCGGTTGTGCGCCACCTCGCCGATGCGTGCGGGCTCGTGGTCTAGCCTTTGGTGCGACGTGGCGCGCGGGTAGAGCTATCCGTGCGATGGGTGCCACAGCGCCGGGCTCCTTGTCTCCGCCCGCCGCGGATTGGAAAAGCGGTTTTCACGTTTCCATAAGCTCTCTAGTTTGCAGCTCTGCTCCCGCGCTCGAAGGCGGGGGCCCGTCTACGTTTTGCCATATCGTAGCCTAAGCCTGCCTGCACGATGTCTCATCAACCGCCGCCTGGGGCGTCCCGACGTCCCGCGTTTTTCAGGGGATCGACAATGACAAGCCATGGTCTCGCCGAGGAACCGCACCTGGGGCCCGTGCAACGCTTCGTTCCGCTCCTCAAGACCCTGGCGCTGGTGGTGACGATCGTCGGCGCCATTCCGACGGCGATCACCGCCTATCACGCCTGGCAGTACAAGGTGCCGTTCACGCAGGTCTCGCACCGGCTGCAGCAATACGAGATCTGGGAGCGCAACATCGATTGCAAGATCGATTACAAGGCGCTTTCGACCGCGCAAGGGACCAAGGTGGATGCGGGGGCCTGCCCGTCGACGGGGGATATCTCGCTCAAGGTTTCGACCGGCGACGGCAAGTCTACTTACGAGTGGATCGCGTATGCCCAGTTGCAGAAACCCGGCGAGGCGCCGCCTTCGAGCTTCATCGATCTCTTGATCGGCAGCGCGCGCGCCGAGGCGACAGCGGGGCCGCAGTCGCTCCGTCTCGCGCAGGGGATGGAGATCATGTGCCAGTCTCTCGTCAGCCGGACGATGCTCGTGCGCGTCGTGAAGGAGGGCGGCCAGTGTTATCGCGAGGTCGTGTCGCCGATCCGCGGCTCGGTGGACAAGCGCGAGCCGGTGGCGTGCGATACGAAGTGCAGCGCCTCGGGCTGACGGCTCGCACGATCCCGATTCAGGATGCGCTCCATGAAGAGATGCCGGTGAGGGACTTTGTTCTGGCTTCACGCCTCTGATGTCGCGCGCCCCAAAGACCCCTCATCCGCCGCTTCGCGGCACCTTCTCCCTATGGGAGAAGGAAGTGGGGCCGTTGCTTGCATCACACTTCATTTACCTCTCCCGGGACGGGATAGGATTCCCGAAGCGCAGGTGAGGGAAATTTTTCGAGCCCTCGAACATCAGCCACCGATGACGCGTGCCGCGTGAAAGGGTAGGCCCCAACGCGGGGCCGTTAGGCCCCGTCGTCCTCGTTATCGTTGGTGTCGCTCTCGGAGCCATCGTCGGGGATGCGCTCCACGGAGACGACGCGCTCATCGGCATCGGTCTTGAAGATGCGCACGCCCTGGGTGTTGCGGCCGGCGGTCCGGACATCGTCGACAGGGCAGCGGATCAGCTTGCCGCCGTCGGTGACGAGCATGATCTGGTCGGAATTCTCGATGGCAAACGAGGCCATCAAGGTGCCGTTGCGATCGTTCACGACCATCGCGACGATGCCTTTGCCGCCGCGCCCGCTCGTGCGGTACTCGTAGGATGAGGTGCGCTTGCCGAAGCCGTGCTCGGAGACCGTTAGCACGAACTGCTCCTTGGCGGAGAGCTCCGCATAGCGCTCGGGCGTGAGCTCGGCCGGACCCGTCTCCTCGCCATCCTCTGCCTCGACCTCGACCTCCTCCACGTCCTCGCCGCCGTTCTCGCTGCGGCGGATCTGGGCTGCCTGCTTGAGGTAGGCCGCGCGCTCGGCCGGGGAGGCCTCGACGTGCGTCAGGATCGCCATCGAGATCACCTCGTCGCCGTCGTCGAGGCGGATGCCGCGCACGCCGGAGGAGTCGCGTCCCTTGAACAGGCGCACCTCGTCCTTGCTGAGGAAGCGGATGCAGCGGCCCTGTGCCGTCGTCAGCAGCACGTCGTCCTCGGGCGAGCAGATGGCCACGGAGACGATGCGGTCGGCCTCCTCGGTGCCCTCCGCGTCGAGCTTCATGGCAATCTTGCCGTTGCGGTTGATGCTCTCGAAATCGGAGAGGGCGTTGCGGCGCACGTTGCCGCTCTTCGTCGCGAACATCAGCTCGAGCCTCGACCAGCTCTCCCGATCCTCCGGCAGCGGCAGGATGGAGGTGATGACCTCGCCCTGCGCCAGCGGCAGGAGGTTGATCAGCGCCTTGCCGGACGCTTGTGGTGTCGCCGCCGGCAGCCGCCACACCTTCATGCGGTAGCACATGCCGCGCGAGGAGAAGAACAGCACCGGCGTGTGCGTCGAGGCGATGAAGATCTGCGTGACGAAATCTTCCTCCCGCGTCGACATGCCCGAGCGCCCTTTGCCGCCGCGGCGCTGGGCGCGATAGGTGGAGAGCGGCACGCGCTTGATGTAGCCCTTGTGGCTGACGGTGACGACGACGTCCTCGCGCTGGATCAGGTCCTCGTCGTCGACCTCGCCTTCGATGTCGACGATCTCGGTTTTGCGCGGCGTCGCGAACTCGTCCTTGATCGCCGTCAGCTCGCCCTTGACGATGTCGATGATGCGCAGGCGCGAGGACAGGATGGCGAGATAGTCCTTGATCTCCTCGGCGATCTTTTTCAGCTCGTCGCCGATCTCGTCGCGGCCGAGGGCCGTGAGACGCGAGAGGCGCAGCTCGAGGATGGCCTTGGCCTGCTCCTCGGAGAGCTGGTAGGTGCCGTCGGCGGCGAGGCCATGGCGCGGGTCTGCGATCAGCGCGATCAGCGGGGCCATGTCCTTGGCGGGCCAGTGGCGCGCCATCAGCTCCGCCTTCGCTTCCGCGGGCGAGGGCGAGAAGCGGATCAGCTTGATGACCTCGTCGATGTTGGCGACCGCGATGGCGAGGCCGACCAACACGTGCGCCCGCTCGCGCGCCTTGAAGAGAAGGTAGCGCGTGCGCCGCGTCACGACCTCCTGGCGGAAGGTGGTGAAGGCCTCGATGATGTCGCGCAGGTTGAGCTGCTCGGGCTTGCCGCCGTTGATGGCGAGCATGTTGGCGCCGAACGTCGTCTGCAGGTCGGAATAGCGCCAGAGCTGGTTCAGCACGACGTCGGCGATGGCGTCGCGCTTGAGCTCGATGACGATGCGCATGCCCTCGCGGTTGGTCTCGTCCCAGATGTCGGCGATGCCCTCGACGCGCTTCTCGCGCACGAGGTCGGCGATCTTCTCGATCAGGGTCTTCTTGTTGACCTGGTAGGGGATGGCCGTGACGATCAGGGCCTCGCGGTCCTTGCGGATCTCCTCCACCTCGACCCTGGCACGCATGATGACCGAGCCGCGCCCCTTGTGATAGGCGGCGAGCGCGCCGGCGCGTCCCAGGATCAGGCCGCCCGTCGGGAAGTCCGGACCGGGAATGATCTGCACGAGATCGTCGATCGTCGTCTCCGGATGATCGAGCATCAGCATGCAGGCGTCGATCACCTCGCCGAGGTTGTGCGGCGGGATGTTCGTCGCCATGCCGACGGCAATGCCGCCCGCGCCGTTGACGAGCAGGTTCGGGAACTTCGCCGGCAGCACCGACGGTTCGAGCAGGCGGTCGTCGTAGTTCGGCTTGAAGTCGACGGTGTCCTTGTCGAGGTCGTCGAGCAGGAACTGCGCGATCTTGGAGAGGCGCGCCTCCGTGTAGCGCTCGGCGGCCGGCGGATCGCCGTCGATGGAGCCGAAGTTGCCCTGGCCGTCGATCAGCGGCACGCGCATGGAGAAGTCCTGCGCCAGACGCACGAGCGCGTCGTAGATGGCGAGGTTGCCGTGCGGGTGGAAGTCGCCCATCGTGTCGCCCACGACCTTGGACGACTTCATGTGCTTCTTGTTCCAGTCGAGCCCGAGGCGCTGCATGGCGTAAAGGATGCGCCGGTGCACGGGCTTCAGGCCGTCGCGCACGTCGGGCAGCGCGCGCGAGATGATCACGCTCATCGCGTATTCCAGGTACGAGCGCTTCATCTCGTCCTGGATGAGAACGGGGCGGATGTCGCTCGGCCCCGAGGCGCCGGGCCGGTCAGAGGAATCGTTCAATGCGGATGTCCTGCAAGGCCGGCCGCGAGATGGGGCGCCGATCGCCCCCATTTCGCCCCAAGGCCGGGGATGTCGATAACCCAGTGTAGCCGACCGCTCGGCCCGCCCGCAATCCGCAGCTCCCGGCGCGCAGGTGCGAGACGCGGGTTATCAGCAGGGAATCGCTGGAAATACGGGCCATCCACAGCCCCGCGGGGCTGCCGCGAGCCGGCCAAAAAGTCGCGGTTGGGTCCGGCCGACGCGCTTGAAAGATTCGCGTAAAACCCCACGTCTCGACGCGTTTGGCTCCTTCAGGGACATGACCCGATGAAACACCTCCCCCTCCTTGCCGCCGGCCTCTTGGCGGCTCTTCCCCTCGCGGCGTCCTCCGCCCAGGCGGACACCACCTTCGTGCCGGCCCAGACCGACAGCGAGTATCTTGCGAAGGACCACTTGATCGGTGCCAAGGTGCATGGGGCGGAAGGCACCATCGTCGGCGACGTCGAGGATCTCATCATCAACGATCAGAACCAGGTCGTGGGCGTGGTAATGGGCACCGGCGGCTATCTCGGCTGGGCCGAGAAGAAAGTCGGTGTCAGCCTCGATTCCCTCAAGTTCGACGAGAAGAACGGCAAGCTCGTCGTCTCGCTCCCGGATCTCACCAAGGCGACCCTCGATTCGGCTCCCGAATATCAGCGCAAGCAGCCGCCCAAGTCGCTGTTCGAGCGCACCAAGGAGAAGGTGAACGAGTTCTCCGACAAGTCCAAGCCGCAGATCGACGACGCCAAGAAGAAGGCGAACGACGCGCTCGATGCCGCCAAGGACGCGGCCGCGCCCGCGCTCGAGAAGGCGAAGGAGGCCGTGTCGGGCGCCATCGACTCGGCCAAGGAGGCCGTGGGGGCCGGCGCGCCGCCGGCCGAGCCTGCGCCGCCCGCCGAGCCGACGCCTCCGGCCGCTCCGCCGGCTGCGCCCGCACCCTAAAACGGCGGACGAGTGCCGCTCATCGAGGCCCTGCCGCGGAACACTCGCGGCAGGGCCTTTACGCATGGCGAAATTCTGCAAACATGCGGGCTCGCGCGCTTCGGCACGATTCTGGCAGGCGCGGGCAGGGAGGGGCGGTCCGTCGTGACATCGCAGGCATCGACCCAGATCGTCCTGGCGACGCTTGCAGCGAGCCTCATCCTCACCTTCGCCCTGTTCGCGGCCGCGGGCTGGTCCGGCTCCTCCGCGATGCTGGCCGTGGCGATCCAGGTGCTCATCGGCGCTTCCAGCCAGGGCCTGCTGCTTTACGGCCTGAAGAAGGCGGCTGTGCCGGGAAGCCTCCGCCCGGCCTCCCGCGACCTCTTCTTCTGGAGCTTCGCCGTTCCCGCGCTGCTGCTCTCGCTGGGCTCCGGCATCGCCATGTCCGACGGTGTCGCCAAGCTTGCGGCCCCGCTTCCTCCGCGCGCGAATGCCACGAGCTACGCGGTCCTCGCGGTCGCCTTCGTCGTGCTCGCGGCCCTGACGCAGGTGGCCGCGAAGCGCTTGGCGCGTCCGTGTGGGACGCGGCAGGCGCCACGCAGCGGACAGGATCCTGCCCTGAGCACGATCGTGATCGAGGGGCTGGCCGCTCTTCTCGGCATCGCCATCGCCGCGGCCGGGCTGATCATCGCGAAGACGCTTTCGGTGCCCGCGGCCGACGGCTATGCCGCCATCGCCATCGGTCTGCTGCTCGGTGTCGTCGCGGCGTTCCTGGCGCTCGAGATCCGCACGCTGCTCGCCGGTGCGGCTGCTCCGGCAGAGGCAGCCGGTTCGAGTATGCTGATCGAGGATGATCTCGCTTCCGCGCCGCCCGTACATGTGCCGTCAGCGGCGCCAGCCGAGGCGCAAGCGGTCTCCGTTGGCCCGACGTCTGGCGCTTCGCCGCTCAGCCGCAAGGCGCGCAAACGCCAGAAGGGGCGGCGGGCGTGAGGGTGCCGCAGGGGGCGCCGCGTGTTCCGATACAACGTTCGTGCAGGCGCATTGGTCGCGCCCCGTTCGGTTGACGGATGTCAACCGGAGGAGGCACCCTCGGCGCTATGGTTCGCGCCATTGGAGAAGATGGCGAACCAGGAGGACGCCCCGAAATGTCTCGCGACCCGCACCCCAAGGCCCCTGGCCTCAGCGCCGGCGTGACCGAGGAGGTCATTCGCGACCTCGTGCATACGTTCTATGCGCGCGTGCGCCGCGATCCGCTGATCGGGCCGATCTTCAACGCCCATGTCGCGGACTGGCCGGAGCATCTCGACAAGCTTTGTGCGTTCTGGTCGTCGGTGACGCTGATGACGGGGCGCTACAAGGGAACGCCGATGAAGGTGCACGCGGAGCTGCCCGGCATCGGCGCCGAGCATTTCCAGCGCTGGTTGTCGCTGTTCCGCGATACCGCGCAAGAGGTCTGCCCGGCGGAGGCGGCGCTGCTGTTCATCGACCGGTCGGAGCGGATCGCCGAGTCGCTGCAGCTCGGCATCGCGCTCCATCGCGGCGAGCTGGTGCCGCAGGTGAAAGTCCGCCCGGCGCACCCGGACGAGCACGTCTAGTCGCGGCTGTTCAGTCGGTTTCCGCGTTGGGATCCCCCAAAACCGGAACCTTTCCAGGGTTTTGAGCATCACCCCATTTCAAGGGGAGGCGATTTCCGGCTTCGCGTCCGGCGCGCGTTGGTGTAGCTCAGGGCTCATGATGGCCGACTCCTCGCGCCGGGCCGTTCTGCGGGCCCAAACGGCAAAGCCGCATGCAGCGCTGGAAGACCGCGTCGGTGCCCTCCGCTCGCGCCCGGCCTATGTGCGCTATCTGCGCGGCTCCTTCGCCTTCCGCGCGCCTTACGAGGCGGCGCTCTCGGGGCTCGCCTGGCCGACGCGGCCCGGCGATTGGCGCCCGACGCTGATCGTGCGCGATCTGGCCGGGGACCTCACCGACCTCGGCGCCGTGCCGCCCTCTCCGGGCTATGGCGTGTCGTTCGGCGGGCGGGAAAGCCTTTTCGGCGCCCTTTACGTGCTCGAAGGCTCCTCCCTCGGTGCGCGGATCATCTACAAGGATGCCTTGCGGCTCGGCTTTACCAGCACGTTCGGGGCTCGCCATCTCGCCTCCCAGGCCCGCAGCCTGGAAACCTGGAAGGGCTTTCTCGCATTATTGGAAACGGCCGAGGGCCTCGACCTCCCGTCCGTGGTGCAGTCGGCGAATGCGGTTTTCGAGGCAGCGGCGCAATCTTTTCTCGAAGTCGATCACGATGGGGAATGACGCGCTCACGCTGACGAACTGCGATCGCGAGCCGATCCATATCCCCGGCAGCATTCAGCCGCATGGCTGTCTCATCGCCCTCGACGGCGCCTTCCGCAGCATCGAGCGTCATTCGGCGAACACGGGCGATTTCGTGCGCGGCGGCGATCTCGTCGGCATGAAGTTCGAGGAGGTGCTCGGAGATCAGGCCGCGCACGACCTGCGCAACGCGCTCGCGGGCGCGCTCGAGGGATCGCGGCCCGTGCTGCTCACCTCCCTGCCGGACGGCGAGGGGCGCCTGTTCGACGTCGCGGCCCATCGCTGGAACGGGGCGTCGATCGTCGAGATCGAGCGGGCGCCGACGGGACGACAGGGCCGGCCGCTCGAACTCGTGCGCGCGCTCATCAGCCGGTTGCGCCCGCAGCAGAGCGTGGATGCCGTCGTCGCGCAGACGCCGCGTCTCATCCGTGCGCTGCTCGCCTACGACCGCGTGATGGTCTACCGCTTCGCGGCGGACGGCTCCGGAAAGGTCGTGGCGGAGGCGAAGCGGGCGGATCTCGAGAGCTTCCTCGGCCAGCACTTCCCGGCGAGCGACATTCCCGTGCAGGCGCGCGCGCTCTATCTCAAGAATACGATCCGCGTGATCTCGGATGCGAACTGCGACAGCGTGCCGATCCTGCCCGAGCGCGATGCCTCCGGCGCGCCGCTCGATCTCAGCTTCGCGCATCTGCGCAGTGTCTCGCCGGTCCATTGCGAGTACCTGCGCAACATGGGTGTTGCCGCCTCGATGTCGATCTCGATCATCGTCGGCGGCGAGCTGTGGGGGCTGATCGCCTGCCATCACTATTCGCCGCGTGCGCTTTCGATGGCGAACCGCGTGGCGGCGGAGATGTTCGGCGATTTCTTCTCGCTGCATCTCGAGGCGCTGATCCAGAAGGCGCGGCTCGATGCGGCCGTGAGGGCGCGGCGCGTGCTCGACGGGCTTTTGAGCGCGGCCTCCCGACGCGACGACGGCACGGCCTTCCTGCGCGAGCACCTCGCCGCCTTTCACGAGGTCATCGCGTGCGACGGCGTGGGGCTGTGGCTCGAAGGCTCGTGGACGGCGGACGGCGTGACGGTGCCGCGCGCGGCGGTTCGGGCGATCGTTGACTTCGTCGGCTCGGTCGCGGAGGGCAAGGTGTGGGCGACGCATGCGCTCTCCCAGCACTTCGCCGGCACGGCGGACTTCCGCCACGACGTGGCTGGCGTGCTTGCGGTGCCGATCTCGCCGATCCCGCGCGATTATCTGATGTTCTTCCGCAAGGAGGTCATCGCGACGGTCGAATGGGGCGGCAATCCCGACAAGACCTATGAGACCGGGCCGCTCGGCGACCGGCTGACGCCGCGCAAGAGCTTCGCGATCTGGAAGGAGACGGTGGAGGGAACGTCGGAGCCGTGGTCGCCGATCGATTGCGAGAGCGGGGAGGCCGTGCGCTCGGCGCTGCTCGAGGTCGTGATGCGGCAGACGGAGATCCTGGCGGAGGAGCGGCGCAAGGCGGACGTTCGCCACAAGGTTCTGAACGAGGAGCTGAACCACCGGGTCAAGAACATCCTGGCGCTCATCAAGTCGCTCGTCTCGCAGCCGGTCGAGGATGCGGCCTCGCTCGACGCCTATGTGGCGACGCTCAAGGGGCGCATCATGGCGCTGTCGTTCGCGCACGATCAGGTCATCCGCAGCGACGGGGGCGGCGAGCTGCGGGATCTGCTCGAGGCGGAGCTGAGGCCCTATCGCGAGGGCGCGGCGCGGATCGTGCTCGAGGGGCCCGACGTCGCGCTCGACGCGCGCGCCTATTCGGTGATGGCGCTCGTGCTCCACGAGCTGGCGACGAATGCCGCGAAATACGGGGCGCTGTCGGTCGCGGACGGCGAGCTGACGGTGCGCTGGAATATCGCGGCGGAGGGCGGCTGCGAGCTTCACTGGACGGAGCGCGGCGGGCCGCGCGTGAGCCCGCCGCGGCGGGAAGGGTTCGGCAGCGTGCTCGTGGCGCGCAGCGTTCCGTTCGATCTCGGCGGCGAGAGCGCGCTCGCGTTCGAGCCCGCGGGCGTTTCCGTGCGCCTCCTGGTGCCGCGCCGGTTCGTGATGCGGGCGCGGCCCGTCGTTCAACAGAGCCAGAGGATCGCGGAGGAGGCGGCCGCAGTGGTGCCGGCGCGTACGGCGGCCGCCGCTGTGGATGGGCTCGCGGTGCTGCTGCTCGAGGACCAGCTCGTGATCGCGATCGACGCGGAGGCGATGCTGGCGGATGCGGGCGCGATCGCCAGCACGGCGGCGACGGCAGCGGAAGCCTTTGCGATCCTGGCGCGCTCGGCGCCGGACGTGGCGGTGCTGGACGTCCATCTCGGTCTCGAAACCTCGATCGCCGTCGCGGACGAGCTGGTTCGGCGGCAGATCCCCTTCGTGTTCGCAACCGGTTTCGGCGACAGCGCGGCCGTGCCTGAGCATTTGCGGACGGTGCCGATCGTGCGCAAGCCCTATACGGCCGAGGCTCTGGTCGAGGGGCTCGCGGCCGTGATGGCGGCCGTGCAGGAGCAAGAAGACGAGGCGCCGTAACCTTGGAGAGGGGGCGGCAGGCTCGTGAGAGCCGCGCGCTAACCGCGGCGGGCGATTTCTGCTTCAAGCTCGCGAATGCGGGCTTGCAGCGTGGCGATGGCGGCAGCGACGTCTTCCGCTGGGAGAAGCTGGGGGATGTGCTGGCGGCAGTTGCGGTCCCAGGCTTCGAGATGGAAGACGATCACGCGCTCGGGCGATCCGCTGACGGCGGGGCTGACGGCGCGCAGAAGCTCGGTGTCGTCCTCGACGACATGGGCGCGGCCCCAGAGCTTCACGCGCTGGCGGCGGGTGTAGTCCATGAGGAAGATGAAGGCGCGCGGGTTGTCGGCGAGGTTGCCGAGCGTGATGTACTGGCGATTGCCGCGATAATCCGCGAACGCGAGGGTGCGTGTGTCGCGCACGCAGAGGAAGCCCGGCGGCCCGCCGCGGTGCTGGATGTAGGGTTGTCCGGCGGCGCTCGCCGTGCCGAGATAGAAGGAGCGCGCGGCGGCGATGATCTCGCCGAGGTCGGGCGTGATCTCGCCGGGCCAGTCGCGGCTCGCGATCATACGCGTGATCTGGTCGCGCGAGCCGAGGCGCTCCTGGGCGGATTTCACGCTCGGACTGAAGGCGATGTCCGCGTTGGGCGTGCGCATCGTGAGGACTCCGGGGCCGTCTCCGGCATCTCAGCCGGAGCAAACGGCCCGCTTGGGACCCATGCGGCTGAGATCAGATCGCGGGCATGGAGATGAAGCCGGGGAGGGCCTTGATGCGGTCGATCCAGGCTCTCACCGCCGGGTAGGGCGCGAGCGAGACGCCGCCTTCATGCGACAGCGCGATGTAGGGCATGCAGGCGATGTCGGCGATGGTCGGGCGATCGGTCGCGAGCCAGGAGCGGTTGGCGAGGTGGGCCTCGATCAGGGCGAGCACGTGGGCCGCCTTCTCACGCGCTGCGGCCACGTCGAGCCGATAGCCGAACTTGTCGTGCAGGCGGGCATCGCCCGGGCCGCGGGCGATCTCGTTCTCGGTAACCATCAGCCACTGCACGACCTCGGCCATGCGCGCGGGATCGGTCGGCAGCCAGTCCTCCCCGCCCCACTTGCGCGCGATGTAGACCAGGATGGCCTGGCTGTCGCGCAGGACGACGTCGCCGTCCTCGAGAATCGGGATCTCGCCGAAGGGATTGAGGTCGATCAGAGGGCTCTCTTTGTGGGCGCCGGCGAGGAAATCGACCGGGACGATGGTCAGCGGCACGTTGAGCAGGGCGGAGAGCAGGCGGACCTTGTAGCAGTTGCCCGAGAGCTCGAGGTCATAGAGGCGCGGCATGGCGGGCAGGCTCCTTGCGGTTCAGATGAGCCATTGAAGCGGACTGGACGGGTCTGCGAAAGGCGGTTAGATCGAGAAAGATCCTTCCGGAAAATGGGAGAGTGGGGTGGACCGTCTCCGCGCCATGAGCACGTTCGTCGCCGTCGCGCGGGCCGGCAGCCTCTCGGCGGCGGCGCGTGGCCTCGGCGAGCCGCTGACGACCGTCTCCCGCCGGCTCGCAGCGCTCGAGGAGCATCTCGGCGCGAGCCTCGTCACGCGGACGACGCGGCGGCTGGCGCTGACGGAGGCGGGGAGGAGCTATCTCGACGTCTGCCGGCGCGTGCTCGACGAGTTGGAGACGGCCGAAAGCGAGATCGCGGGCCGGGAGGGCGACGTTGCGGGCGAGATCGTGGTGACGGCGCCGGTGGTGTTCGGGCGGCTCAACGTGCTGCCGCTGCTGGTGCGTTTTCTGGCGGCGCATCCTCGTCTAGATGCGCGGCTCGACCTGACCGACCGGATCGTGGATCTGACGGAGGATGCGGTCGACGTGGCGCTCCGGATCGGGGCGCTGCCCGATTCGGCGCTGCGGGCGACCCGAGTGGGTACGGTCCGGCGGATCGTGTGCGCCTCGCCCGCCTACCTCAAGGCGCATGGCGTGCCGCGGATGCCGCAGGACCTCGCGTCGGCCGCCTGCATTGCGTTCGGGCCGTTTGCGCGTGAGCGGGCCTGGGTGTTCGAGAGCGTTCCCCATGGGCGCAACACGGTGCGGGTGCGGACGCGCCTTTCCGTCACCACGGCGGAAGCGGCGCTCGAGGCGGCGCTGGCGGGGCTCGGCGTGGCGCGCGTGCTCTCCTACCAGGCGGCGGAGGCACTGGCGCGGAAGCGGCTCCGCGCCGTTCTCGAGGCTTACGACGATACGGCGATCCCGGTGCATCTCGTGCATCGCAACGTGCGCCAGCAGCGGCCGCAGGTGCGTCTGTTCCTGGATTTCGCGGCGCAGGAGCTGCGGGCGAGGCTTGCGTCCCGCACGAAGGCGGCCGGGCGGGCGTGACGGCTCCGCGCGCCGTTACGGTGGCGCGCCAGAGGCGCGCCTGTCGCGGGCGACCATGCGCTCGCGGTGGACGAGATAGACGCCCGAGGCGACGATCAGGCTCGCGCCCGCCAGCGTCCAGACGTCGGGCAGATCGCCGAACACGGCGAAGCCGAATGCGACCATGCTGACGAGCTGCATGTAGAGAAACGGCGCGATGGAGGAGGCGGGCGCCAGGCGGTAGGCGTGCAGGAACAGCCAATGGCCGGCGCCGCCGAGGATGCCGAGGAGGACCAGGAGCGCACAGGATAAGAGATCCGGCGGGGCGATCCAGGCGGCGAGGGCGAGCGGCGCGCCGGCGGCCGTGCCGACGAACATCGAGTAGAAGAGCGTCACGAGCGGCGGGTCGACGTGCGCCATGTAGCGCGTCAGCAGCATGAAGAGCGCGTAGACGAGCATGGCAGCGAAGGCGTGGAGCACGGCCGGGTGCACGGCACCGAAGCCCGGGCGGACGGCGATGACGACGCCCACAAAGCCGACGAGGATTGCCGCCAGCCGGCGCCGGCCCACCCATTCGCCGAGCAGGGGGCCCGCGAGGAGCGCGACCACGAGCGGGGCCAGGAAGACGATGGTGACCGTCTGGTCGAGGCGCAGGTGCTCGAGGGCGAGGAAGTTGAAGGCCGTGGTGCCGACCATCAGTATGGATCGGACCATCTGCAAGTCGAAGCGGCTCGTCGTGAACAGGGCCTTCACGCTCATGAGGCCCAAGGACGGGATGAGGACGAGCATGACGGCGAACTGGCCGACGAAGCGCGACCAGACCACCTGGGCCACAGGGAGGCCTTCGCGCGTCACCAGGTATTTGGCGGCCGTATCGAGCCCGGAGAACAGGACCACGGCGGCCACCATCAGGCCGATGGCCGTCAGGCGGTCTCGCGCCGGATCCGGGGCGGAGGGCGGAGGAGGAAGGTGAGGCATGGCACCGGCGCGAAAGAGGAGCCTTCTCTTAGCGCAGGGCGCAAGGAATGCGACGTGGCATTTTCCCGGCAACGCGCGGGATGTGACTGGCGCTGGGACCATCACGTGGTGGCGGCCGGCCGTGCGGCTTTTCTTGACCCGCCGGGGCGCCCCCCTTAGAAAGCGCACTCCCATGATGGCCGGCGGGCGCGGATTTCCGTGTCGGCCCGGCAGGCGGCGGGCCGGTAGCTCAGCGGTAGAGCACGTGACTTTTAATCATGGGGTCGAGGGTTCGATCCCCTCCCGGCTCACCAACACCGCCCTTGGACCTTCCTTTGACGCGAGCTTGCGGCCGATGGGCTGCCCGTGTCGTACCCTTCGGCGATTGCAGCGGCTCCTATCCCTCTCCGGTGTGGGCGGCGTGGATCATGGGCGCTCGTCGGCCTCGACCAGAAAGCGGAAGTCCTTCGGGCGCAGCGCGATGCTCGCCAGGGTCTTGTCGTCGAGGACGGCGAGGAAGGCTTCGAGCGCCTCGCCGAGCACACCCTGCAGCTTGCAGCAGTTGGAGATGCCGCATCGGTTGCCGGTCGCGAAGCATTCGACCAGCGCGAAGTCCGGCTCCGTCCTGCGGATCACGTCGCCGAGCACGATCTCCTCCGGGGGACGGGCGAGCATGAGGCCGCCGGAGCGGCCGCGGACGGCGCTCAGATAGCCCGCCCGCGTCAATGCGTTTACGACTTTGGTCAAGTGTGTGCGCGAGATCGCATAAGCCTCCGCCATCTCGTCGATAGTGACGAGCCTGTCGCCGGCCGCGTGCGTAAACATCAGGACGCGCAGGGCGAAGTCCGAGAACAATGTCAGCCGCATGCGACCCTCACGCCTATTTGATGAATTGCAGAGATATCTTTGGGGTAGACCTTCCTTTTATAAGGTGCATTATAAATGCATCTTTTAAGAGTGTGAACCGCATCCGATGCGCTTGTCGGCGAAACCGGCCCGAGACCGGGGCCGGACGCGGCTCCTCGAAGTGTGCCGATCGGCGCGCGGTGAACGAAAAAAACGGTGGGCGGACCGTCATGATCCGACATCGTCCTAAAGAAACGTAAGCACATTTATTATCACGCGGGAGACGAAACGATGACGAAGGCGGGATGGGTATTGGCACTTGTTGCCATGGCGGGCATGGCGCATCTGAGTCTTGCCGGCGCCGATGAGGAGAGAATTTCGTTTCCGGCGGATTACAAGACCGCATTCACGAATTACCTGAGCCTCGACCGCGTGCAGAACGACGATCAGATCATCCGTTTGTTCGCAAACGACACCGCCCTCGATGCGGCGGGCGCCGGCAAGGAGCTGCCCGACGGCTCCGTCCTCGTCGGCGAGATCTACGCGGCCAAGAAGGACGACAAAGGCAACGTTGTTACGAGCTCGCTCGGCCACCGCATCCGCGGCAAGCTGGCGGCCATCGCCGTTATGCAGAAAGGGGACGGGTGGGGCGCACGTTTCCCGGAAGATCTGCGTAACGGCGATTGGGATTTTGCGATCTTCAGCCCCGACGGCAAGCGTCTCGACAAGGATCTCAACGCTTGCCGTCAATGCCATGCGCCGCTAACGGATAAGCAGCACGTCTTTTCGATCGAGCATCTGACGAGGTGAGCGAGATGACCTTTGTGGTCACCGAGAACTGCATCAAGTGCAAATATACCGACTGCGTGGAAGTCTGCCCCGTGGATTGCTTCTACGAGGGCGAGAACATGCTCGTCATCCATCCGGACGAATGCATCGACTGCGGGGTCTGCGTGCCGGAGTGTCCGGCCGAGGCCATCTTCTCCGATAGCGAGCCGCAGGCGACCGCGCATTGGCTGGAGGTCAATCGCACCTATGCAGACCAGTGGCCGAACATCACCGGCAAGAAGCCCGCATTGCCTGGGGCGGATGCCGAGAATGGGCGCGCGGGGAAAGCGGACGAGCTTTCTCCGCACCCCGCTTCCGACGAAGTCGCCTGAGCGCGCCGTTTCTTCCGGAGCCCGTTCGCGCTCGATGGCCTCGGATGAAGCGGGGCGAACGTGCCCCATGTCTTTGTTTGAGAGTCTGATTCACGATTTCGGCGCGAGCGAAAGGGCTCGCCTCTCGAACGATCAGGCTCTAACCGAGGGCCGTTCGGCTCAATCGCCGCACGCGCCGACCGTGTCGCCGTCCTGACAGAGGCACGCCATCGGATCGACGGGCGTGTCGGGCGGCGCGTCTCGGGCGCAGATCTCCCGGGCTTTCTCCCATTCCTCCTGCGAGACGCAGAGGTACTTCGTCTCGTCCCGCTCGTCGGGCACGGCGGTTTCCGTGGCCGCGCAGGTGGGCCCCTCCGACGCGGCCTGTGCGGGCGGGGCGCTCAGAAGTGCGATGACGGCCAGGGCGTAAGCGGCGCGCGCCGGTGTGACGGCAAATGTCATGCGGATTCCTCACCTTGTCAGGCGCCGGCTCCGCGCTGCCCGTCGCGGCCTTGTGCAGGCGCGCGCTCGTCTCGCCGCGGGCAAGCCGGTTGCTCCGCCGGACAGGGCCGGGGCGGAACGGCGTGGTGGCCGGCCCGCGATCCGCCTTGCCTGGATCACTATGACGCGGGGCCGGCGTTCCGCCAACGGCCTTTCCGCCTCGCGGGGGGAGGGGCCGGAGTTGAATTCGCCGAGCGGGCGCGGGTAGAGTGCGCCGCATGACCACCCGCACCGGATTCTACTCAGGATCGTTCGATCCCGTCACCCTCGGCCACACCGACATCATCGGGCGGGCGAGCCGCCTCGTCGATCGCCTCGTCATCGGCATCGGCGTGCATCCCGCCAAGAAACCCCTGTTCGACGAGGCCGAGCGGCTGGAAATGCTGGACGTCGAGACGCGCGCCATCGCGACGTCGACCGGCACGCCGATCGATGTCGTCACCTTCTCGGACCTCGCCGTCTCGGCCGCGCAGCGGGCCGGGGCCAGCGTGATCTTCCGGGGCCTCAGGGACGGCACCGATTTCGATTACGAGATGCAGATGGCCAACATGAACGGCGAGATGGTGCCGTCGGTGCAGACGGTGTTCGTCGCGGCGTCTCCCGAGGTCCGGCATATTGCCGCCAACCTCGTGCGCCAGATCGCGCTCATGGGCGGGGATGTGACGCCGTTCGTCTCCAAGGGCGTGGCGTTGCGGCTCGCGGACAAGGCACGGGCGGCGGGATAGCCCGCGCGCCGCCGGGGTAAAACGACTGGCGTCGGCTTGCCTTGGGCGCGCCCGGCGGGTCATAACGGCGGGCGGCGGAGCGGGTCTTGCTGGAGCAACCGGCCCGGAGCAACCGACGAGGAAAGCGCTCATGCGATCGATGACAGTTCTGGCCGGCCTCCTCATGGGCCTCGCGCTCGCCGCATGCGGCGGCAGCGGCGGGCCTCAGATCGCGCAGGCGACGCCGGCGAATGCAGCCGGGGCCCCGGCCGACGATCCATCGAACACCGCCATCATGGAGCTCAAGTCCGGCAAGGTGACGATCCGGCTGCGGCCGGACCTCGCGCCCAAGCATGTCGAGCGCTTCAAGATGCTCGTCAACGAGGGCTTCTACAACGGGCTCAAGTTCCATCGCGTGATCCCGGGCTTCATGGCGCAGACGGGCGATCCGCTCGGCACCGGCGCGGGCGGCTCGAAGTATCCGGACCTGCCGTCCGAGTTCTCGGGCACGCCCTTCGAGCGCGGCACGCTCGGCGCGGCGCGCACGAACGATCCCAACAGCGCCAACAGCCAGTTCTTCATCACCTTCACGCACACGCCGCATCTCAACGGGATGTATACGGTGTTCGGCCAGGTGGTGGACGGCATGCAGCACGTCGACCAGATCGCCAAGGGCGAGCCGCCGCCGACGCCCGATACGATCGTGAAGATCTACATGGCGGGCGGGGCGCCCTAGCCAGACCCAGCCCCTATTGATGTTTCTTGCGCCGGAGGCCGGGCCGCGTGGGCTGCCCGCTTCCCGTTTCAACGCCGACCGGAGAGTCCAGACCATGGCTGATATCGCAGATCCTGAGAACACGCTGATCATCGAGACGACGCAGGGCCGCGTCGTCATCCAGCTTCGCCCCGATCTCGCGCCCGGCCACGTGGCGCGCATCAAGCAGCTCGCGCGCGAAGGCTTCTATGACGGCATCGTGTTCCATCGCGTGATCGATGGCTTCATGGCGCAGA
>DAITBB010000048.1:0-24398 GCA_036823975.1 Hyphomicrobium sp. | reverse complement strand
CCTGCTTCGCGCTCATCGGCGCCGGCATCGGCATCGGCAACATCTTCGGCAACTACCTGTCGGGCGCCCTGCGCAATCCGTCGGCCGCTCCGGGCCAGTTCACGAACCTCCTGATCGGCTTCGCCCTCGCCGAAGCCACGGGCCTCTTCGGCCTCCTCATCGCTCTGATCATCCTCTTCGGCTGATCTCGGTCCGGCGGCAGGCTCCCGATGCGAGGTGATCTCGCCATCAGGAGCCCGCGGCCGTCTCCATCGAGGAGAACGCAATGATTGCAGCGATGACCGTGCTCGTCGCGCAGGCCGTCGACGTCGCAGCCGACGTGGCCGACGCACTCGACGAGAACAAGGCTGGCGGCCTGCCCCAGCTCAACGCTCCGGACTTCGCCCCGCAGCTTTTCTGGCTCGCGGTGACGTTCGCGCTTCTCTACTGGGTCATGGCGAAGATCGCCCTGCCGCGTATCGGCGAGGTGATCGAGGAGCGGCGTGAGCGCATCCAGCGCGATCTGGCTGCTGCCGAGCGCCTCAAGGGGGAAACCGAAACCGCCCTCGAGACCTACGAGAAGGCCCTTGCCGACGCCCGCGGCAATGCCTCGGCCATCGCCCGCCAGACGCGCGACGCCTTGGCCGCCGAGGTCGACAAGGAGCGCAAGTCGGTCGAGGACCAGCTCGGGAAGAAGCTGGCCGACGCCGAGGCGAGCATCTCCGCCACCAAGGAGAAGGCGCTCGCGAGCGTAAAGGATATCGCCGGCGATACGGCAGCCTCGATCGTGTCGGCGTTGACGAACGTCAACGTCACCAAGGACGAGATTGTCCGCGCCCTTTCTGGCTCGAAGACGTGAGGCAACGATGCTCAACCCCGGCTATCCTGAATTCTGGGTCCTGATCTCGTTCCTCCTGTTCGTGGGGCTTCTGATCTGGAAGGGCGTGCCTGCCATGATCGGCCGCGCCCTCGATTCCCGCGCCGACGCCATCCGCAGCGAGCTCGACGACGCCCGCCGCCTGCGTGACGAGGCCCAGCAGCTCCTTGCGGACTATCAGCGCAAGGCCCGCGAGGCCGAGGACGAGGCCAAGTCGATCGTCGAGGCCGCCAAGCGCGAGGCCGAGAACCTTGCCGCCGAAACCCGCCGCTCGCTCGCCGAGCAGGTGGAGCGGCGCACCAAGGCCGCAGAGGAGAAGATCGCCCGCGCCGAGGCCCAGGCCGTGAGCGACGTGCGCGCGGCCGCCGTGGACCTCGCCGTCAAGGCCTCCGAAAGCCTCCTCAAGGCCAAGATCGCAGGGGAATCGGCCGGCAAGCTGGCTGACGCCGCCATTCGCGACCTCAAGGGCAAGCTGAACTGAAGCGCGTCCAACGGCACCAACGACCCAAAAGCCGGGCCCAGCGCCCGGCTTTTTTGTTTCTGCGTGCGATGGCTCGTGCGATACGTGGACAGAAGACCGATCGGAAGCCATCTCGTGGCGAAGAAGGAGATCGCGCCATGCGATTGCGGAGCCGCCGCTGCACGGACACCGTGGCACACGGCCTCGTCGGACTTCTGACCCTGCTCATGGGCGGCGGCGCCATCGCCAGCGAGGCCCTGCCCCCGAGCGTCCGCCTCTTCGACCGCATCTGCTATTCGACGATGCCCGACATCTCAGCCGTCGAAGCGCAAGCCGCCGCCTGGACGGCGGTGACGGGGCGGGACCTGGACGCCTTCCGCCCCTCGGTCACCCCGGAGGTGCTCAAGGCCTGGCGCTTCGACGCCGAGGGCGGAGCCTATTCCGTCGCCGTCACCAAAAGCCCGATGGACGACCAGTCCAAGGCCGACTTTCCGAACTATGCCGACGCCACGAACTTCGCCTGCAGCCTCGTGCTGCCGGCCGACAAGACGCCCCCCGCCGACGTCGCGGCCGCCATGCAGAAGCTGACCGAGCGCGCGCCCGACACCACTTACGAGGACGGCCCCTGGTCGGTCAGCTCCTGGAGCGGCGGCAACGACAAGCTGTTCGTGCTCGTCTTCCATTACGCACCGAAATCGGGCGTCCCCGGCGGCCTCCTGTCGATGACCGTCTTCCAGAAGCCGGAGTAGCGCGCCGATGCCGGCCCCCTTCGCGTGGCTCGCGCCCTGGTCTCCGGTCGAGGACGAGGGGATCGCGGCCGCGCTCGTCCGCCAACTGGCTGTCGAGCTTTCGGAGCGGCATCGCTTGTACGGCAAGAGCGTGCGGCTCCTCGCACGCCGTAACGACACCGACGATGCGCTCTTCGCGCTCTCTGACGGCGCCGTCGCCGAGGTGCACATGACATGGCGCAAGAGCGCCGAGCCCGATCCGCGCTGGCCCCAGACCGCGATCTTCGCATCCCTGGACGATTGGGCCACCCACAGCATGGCGCCGCTCCATGCCGAGCTGTCGGCAGCATGCGGGTTCGGCGACGAGACGTCTGAAACGTGAGGCGTGAGAACGGGCTCGGGGCTCAGCCCGTCGGCTGCTGTCCCTTGTCGAAGCCGACCCAGACTTCGAACTCGCCCGGCCGCGAGCCTTCCGGCACGTGGAACGAAAGGGTGCGCACCGCCGAGAAATAGCCGATCGGATTCTCGACCGCGACAGCCGCATCCACGCGCAGCTTGTCCGTCACGATGCGCTCGCGGCTCGCGTCCGTCACGAACACGCTGATCGGCAGCGAGATCGGCCCCGATTGGCCGCGCGGCCCGAGCAGAATGCGGCCCGAGAAGCCGTACTTCACCGTCACCTCGGTCCCGTTCGTATGGCACTCACGGGCCGTCTTCGTAATCTCGCCGCGATGCATGATGGCGAGCCCGTCGCCGCTGCGCCCCGGCTCGTAGATCGTGATATGGCTGTCGCGCGGCCACGTGACGAAGCGGGGGCATCCCGGTTGCGACTCGCCCCCGCCGATCGCCGCCGTTTCGCCGCCGCCCGCCTTGGCAGCCGCCATCAGCTCAGCCTCGTTCACGGACGTGGGCTCGCCGCTCGAACCGCTCCCGAAAATGCTCGATCCGAGACCGGACGTTACCGACGACATGCCGCATCCGCCGAGCGGAGCGGCAAGGCCGAGCACCAGCACGGCGGCGACAGCAGTCCTGGCCCTCGTCATGACGGATTGCGCCATGCTACTCCGATCCGCATAATCAACGAGACTTGAGGAGGGCCCGCGCGATGCGTCCGCCGCGTCAGCCCCTGTGATGATCGTTCGACTCAAGCTCTAGCACCCTTGCCCGGAACCACAAAGCAGCCGCTCGACTTGTCCAACATCCTGTGCGGCACACCTCGAAGGACCTCGTCTCATGCCCCTTTCCGACGCCGAGCCGGATCACCTGCGGCGCCGTCCCTTGCACGTTCTCCTGGCCGCCCCGCGCGGCTTCTGCGCAGGCGTCGACCGCGCCATCCAGATCGTCGAGCTGGCGCTCGCCAAGTTCGGCGCACCCGTCTACGTGCGCCACGAGATCGTTCATAACCGGTATGTGGTCGAGTCCCTGAAGGCGAAAGGTGCCGTTTTTGTGGAGGAGCTCGACGAGATCCCCGACACTGACCAGCCTGTGATCTTTTCGGCACATGGCGTGCCCAAGTCCGTGCCCCGGGCCGCCAAGGCCCGCAACATGTTCGCCATCGACGCCACCTGCCCGCTGGTGTTCAAAGTCCACACGGAGGCGAGCCGCCACTTCGCGGAAGGCCGCAAGATCCTGCTCATCGGCCACGCCGGCCATCCGGAGGTGGAGGGGACGACCGGCCAGCTCCCGCCCGGGGCCGTCACCCTGATCGAGTCCGCCGCGGAAGCCGAAACCATCGTGCCCGAGGACGCGAGCCGTCTCGCCTACGTCACCCAAACCACCCTCTCCGTGGACGACACCGCCGAGATCGTCGCCATCCTGAAGCGGCGCTTCCCCGACATCGTCGGGCCGCACAAGGAGGACATCTGCTACGCGACGACGAACCGCCAGGCGGCGGTGAAGGCCATTGCCGGCCGCGTCGGCCTCACCATCGTCGTCGGCGCCCCCAACTCGTCGAACTCGCTCCGCCTCGTCGAGGTGGCGCGACGGTCGGGCTGTCCCGAGGCCATCCTGATCCAGCGCGCGGACGATATTCCCTGGCCGCGCCTCGCCGACATCGCCAGCCTCGGCATTACGGCGGGCGCCTCGGCGCCGGAAACGCTCGTGGACGAGGTGCTCGCGGCGCTGTCCGAGCGCTTCGACATCACCGTCGAGCAGGTGACGACGGCCAACGAGCGCATCGCCTTCAACGTGCCGCGCGAGTTGCGCGAGACGGCCGAAGCCTGATAGCTCACCGGATCCGGCCGCCCGCGGCCCACCAGCGACGCACAGCCCAGAGCCCTGAGACGATGGCCGTTTATACGGAAGTGACGGACGAAGACCTCGCACACCTGATCGCCGGCCACGGGCTCGGCGCGCTGCTCTCCTACAAGGGCATCGCCGAGGGCGTCGAGAACACCAACTATCTCGTCTCCACGACCACCGGCACCTACATCCTCACCCTCTACGAGCGGCGCGTGGACAAGGCGGACCTGCCCTTCTTCCTCGGCCTGCTCGAGCACCTGAACCAGCGCGGCATCTCCTGTCCGCTGCCCGTCCGCAGCCCGGCGGGCGAGGTCCTGACGGAGATCGCCGGCCGCACGGCCGCCGTCGTGACGTTCCTCGAGGGTGTCTGGCCGCGCCGCCCGCAGACGGTCCATTGCGCCGCCGTCGGGCGCGCGCTCGCCGAGCTGCATCTCGCCGGCCAGGACTTCACGTTGACCCGCCGCAACGCCTTGAGCCTCGATGGCTGGCACAGCCTCGCCGATCGCATCGCCCCGCGCAGCGACGAGGTCTCGCGCGGCCTCGGCACGCTGATCGCCTACGAGCTGGCCTTTCTCGATCGCGCCTGGCCGAAGAGCCTGCCCGAAGGCGTCATCCACGCCGATCTCTTCCCGGACAACGTCTTCTTCCTTGGCGACAAGCTCTCCGGGCTGATCGACTTCTACTTCGCCTGCAACGATTTCTGGGCGTACGATCTCGCCATCTGCCTCAACGCCTGGTGTTTCGAGACGGACTTCGCCTTCAACGCCACCAAGGCGCGGGCCTTGCTTTCCGCCTACCAGAGCCTCCGCCCGCTGACGGGCGCGGAATATGAGGCGTTCCCCGCCCTCGCCCGCGGCGCCGCCCTGCGCTTCCTCCTCACCCGCGCCCACGACTGGCTGCACACCGACCGCAACGCGCTCGTGAAGCCGCACGACCCCTATGCCTATGTCCGCCGGCTGCGCTTTCACCAGGAGATCAGCGTGGCCAGCGAATACGGCCTCGAGAGGATGGCATGAGGGACAGGCAAGGAACGGACGCGTGAGCGAGGAACGCAGCAAATCGGTCGAGATCTACACCGACGGAGCCTGCTCGGGAAACCCGGGCCCGGGCGGATGGGGCGCCCTCCTGATCTGGGGCGAGCACCGCAAGGAGCTGAGCGGCGGAGAAGCTCAGACGACAAACAACCGCATGGAGCTGATGGCCGCCATCTCAGCCCTCGAAGCGCTGAAAACCGGTGTGAAAGCAGACCTTTACACCGATAGCGCCTATGTGCGGAACGGCATCACGGGCTGGATCCACGGCTGGAAGCGCAACGGCTGGCGCACGGCCGACAAGAAGCCCGTCAAGAACGCCGAGTTGTGGCAGCGCCTCGAGCTGGCGATGGCCCGCCACGATGTGACCTGGCACTGGGTGAAAGGCCACGCCGGCCACCCCGAGAATGAGCGCGCCGACGCGCTCGCGCGCGAGGGCATGGCCGCTTTCAAGGCCGGACCGCCGGCCTCTCTGCCGCGGGCGGGGAGGAAATAGCCCCTCGCAGCGGCGGCCCGGGGGAGGGCATAAAGGAGCCGCCCAAACCCCTTCCGGTGTGGGCGGCCCTTTGCAAGGCAAGTATCGGGACGCTAGAGCCGTTCCGTTTTTGATTGCATCTGGAAACAGCTCTAGCCTTTTGTTTTGCCGTGCTTCTTATCGGAAAACCGGTTCCCACTTTTCCGGAAGCACTAAGGGCGATCAGCCCATGCGCACGACAGCGCCGGAGATCGAGCGCGCCCGCGTACGGACCGCACCGCCGTCGTTGCCCGAGCGGACGAGCCACTGGCCGTTCGCTGCGCGGCCGACGATCTCGCCGACGTGATGACGCCAGACGACCACCGCGCCGACCTGGGGCGAGGCCGGACGGCCCCACTTGCTCCAGTTCCAGGCGAGGTTGAGGTGGGCGCCGCCGCCGCGCTGCGTGCGCATCCACCAGCCGCACCAGGCGCGCGGACGCGCACCTGCGCCGTGATGGCCGCGGGAATAGGACGACGAGGTCCTCCCACGTGCGTAACGGACGCGCTCCTCACGCACGCGCTGAGCGCGTCCCCGGGAGGCGGTGCGCTCGCGGGTGGCCGTGGTCCGGCCCGAGAGCGACGAAGAGTGCTGAACGAATGGATTCCAACTGTCGTGGGCGGAATCGCGAGACGGACGCGCGTCGGCAGACGTCGCGCCAGCGAACACCAACAGACTCGCCGCGACGGCGTAGACGTTCTTTCTCATCTCTGAGGTCCCCATGCTATGGCTTACTGGTACGGCAGCGCCAGTCGCACGGGTTATCGGCAGAAACAAGGAAAGCGAACGCAAGCGCGGCAATATGTCCAGTCGGGTCACAACAGACCGCCTGAAGCCGTCGCGAAGTATTTCAAAGGTGAAATGACGAGCGTTTACTTAGAATGAGGCTAAGACTTTCTCAGCGGTCGCCTTGATATGCTGAGGTGTGCTGTCTTCGATAGCAAGATATTCAACCACACCGTCATTAACGATCATCGCATATCGCTGCGACCGGACACCGAGACCGAACGGTGCGAGATCGACATCGAGGCCCAGGGCCTTCGCGAAATCCGCGTTTCCGTCCGCGAGCATCGTGATCTCTTCTGCGCCGCTTCCCTTCGCCCACGCGTTGAGCACGAACACGTCGTTGACGGCCGTGCACGCGATCAGATCGGCGCCCTTCGCCTTGAAGGCGTCGGTGAGCCCCACGAAGCCGGGCAGATGCTGCTCGCTGCACGTCGGCGTGAAAGCGCCCGGCACCGCGAACAGAATGACCTTCTTGCCTTTGAGCAGCTCGGCGGAGGAGACCGCCTCAGGGCCTTCCTTCCCCATGACCGTGAACTTGCTGTCCGGCAGCCTGTCACCAACCTTGATCGTCATGGCACGTCCTTTCGTAGGGTGAGAGAAGGGAAGGGAAGGAAACGGGAGAGTGCGCGGCCGGCCTCGTGGCTCCTCGCGCCCAAGGATCATTTGACGACGAACGTCGCATAGGATGCACCCGCCGCGCCGACCAGGGTCACGGTGATCGTCTGGCCCTTGAGCTCGGCGAGATCGACATCCTTCGCCAGCGAGGCTGCGAACACGCGAGCCCCGCCCGCACTGCGGCCGACCTCGCTCGGGATCGGCAGATATTGCCCGTTCGAGGCTTCGAGGAACACGGCCGCAGACGTCTCCTGACCAGGGAACGCCCCCTCGACGACGATCTTGGGCGCATCCCCCGTAAGCTGGCTCTCGGCCCGGACGAGCGCGGGATCCTCCGGCAGCCGCTGCGCCTGCGCCCGGGGCACCCATCCGAGCGCATCGAGCGCGCTCGCGGGCGCTGCCGCCACCTCGTCAGCCGAGAAACCGAGCTCGAGTTCGGCTTCGATCGGCACGCAGACATCCTTGCAGATGCCATATTGGAGATTGACCGCCAGCGACACCGGCTGATCCGCCGCCTGCGCCGTCACCCGCACGGGGAAAACCACGTGCCCCTCGTAGCCCACCGTCTGGCCCGACTTGTCCGTGAACACCTTGGGCGCGGGGAATTCGACGTCCGCCTTGGCGAGATTGACCGACTTCGACCAGTCGAACGCCGGCGGCAATCCCGTGTCACCCGGGGTCCGCCAATAGGTCTTCCACCCGGGCGCCAGCTCGACCTCGACGAAGGCGAAGAGCGCCCCTCCCGCGCCAGGCGCCGTACGGCCTGCAACGAGCCGCGCCTTGGCCTTGTGCCCGACGGCCCACGGAGAGGCGAGCACGGAGGCCAGCGCGCTCTGGGCCGGAAGACCGAGCCCCATCGCAAGAAGCACGGCCATGACGCGAGCAGCGACCGAGGCGGCGGAACGTTTCATGCGGGCACGACCTTCATAATCCGAACTTTCCACCTCATGGGGACCATCCGCCGACGCAGGATCGCCCGGCACAGCCGGCCGCCCCGCACGGATCCGCCGATCTCGCGGAACCAAGCCTAGCCTGACCTGCTTCTGCCGCAAATCCCGGCTTCACAGCCAGCGGTCCAGGGAGATAATCTTGCAGCATGACGATACCGAAGACGAAGCGCAAAAGGAGCGACGGCTCTCTCAAGGGACAGCTTCTCGTGGCCATGCCACTGATGTCGGATCGGCGGTTCGCCAGATCCGTGATCTACATGTGTGCCCATTCCAACGATGGCGCAATGGGTCTGATCATCAACCACCGCGCCGACCACATCAGCTTTCCCGATCTCCTGGAGCGCCTGGGCATCATCCAGAGCGGGGCCGAGGACGGCATCTCGAACGACATTCTCGAGCGCCAGGTCCACGTTGGCGGCCCGGTCGAGACCGGCCGCGGATTCGTGCTGCACTCCTCGGACTACCACGCGAGCGACTCCACACTGCCGATCGACCATGACGTCAGCCTGACGGCGTCGATCGAGATCCTGAAGGCGATCGCCTCCGGAGAAGGCCCGGTGCACGCTCTCCTCGCCCTCGGCTACGCGGGCTGGTCCGCCGGCCAGCTCGAGAGCGAGATCCAGGCCAATGGCTGGTTGCATTGTCCCCCGGATCTCAATCTCCTCTTCGACGACGACATCGAGGGGAAATACATTCGCGCCCTCGCCAAGATCGGCGTCGACCCCTCCCATCTTGTCGCCGATAGCGGCCACGCCTGAACGGCGCACCCTGAGCACGCCGCACCTGCCAGGAGCGAGAGGCGAAAGCCACGACCGCCCGTCGACATCCGATCTGCGGACGCTCTATTTGCGGGCGACGCCGGCGAGGCGCGCCAGGCTCTCGGCAATGGCGGGCGGAAGATTGGAGAAGTCCGGCACCGGCGGCACGGGCGGCGGCGGCATCCCGTTCGTGGGCGGCGGCGTGCGCCCCCCGGCCGGCGATGCGCCGTCATGCCCGGACGAGACGACCGCAGGCTGGAACGGCGCGTGAGGCACGCCCGCGGCGGCGACGGCTGGCGATCCGGCCAGGGGCGGAGGAGCGGGCGGCACCAGCGCGGGCCGTGACGCGGCATCGGCCGGCTGTTTCGGAACGGGCGGAGGGAGCGACGCAGGCGGATGGGCGGGCGGCACCGGAGGCGGCCCGCTCGCGGGGCGAGCGGCCGGCGGCGCATCGCCGGACGTCCGCAGCGGAAGCGGCGGAGCCGAAGCCGGAGCCCGCGAAAGCGGCGGCATCGCGGGAGGCGCTCCCCCCGGCACCGGCGGCCCCTTGGTGGCAGGACCGCTACCTCCCGGCGAAGAGAGTGCCGGAGGTTGAGGAGAAGACGGCCGCGCGCCCGCATCGGATGCTGGCCGGCGGCTTAGCCGGAGCATCGGACTTGCCGAGTCGTCCGCGCCCAAGCAACCCGAGCCCGCGGGGGCGTGCGCCGCCCGGCGGGGCTGTCGTCGGTCCGCCATTGCCCCCGGCCCGCTCGGTCGGAGGGCCCGTGCGGCCGCCGGGCCGCGGGCCGTTGGCCACCCGCGCGGAGGGCGGAGCCTGATGCGCGCCGGCCGACCCGTTCGCGCCGGCTCCAATCGTCGGGCGCGGTTTCTGAGGCGGCGGACCAGCCGGCGCCCGGCCTTTGGTCGCGGCCTCTCCTGCAGGCGCCCGAGACGGCGCGGCCGTGCGGGCGGCCGCCTGTTGTGACGCTTCCGCGGGCGCTGACGCGCCGGCGGCCGCCGCCGGCGGCTGCGGTGCGGCCTTGCCCCGGCGCTTGACCTTGGGCCGGAACACGCCAACGGGCTTCGATTTGCTCTCCGAGGTCTGCACCGAGGCCAGCACCGCCGGCACATCCGTATCGGCGATGGCTTCGCCGCAATAGGGGCCCTGCGCATACTCGCATTCGATCGAGCGCAGGAAGCTCACCTCGGAGGCCTGCTCGACCCCCTTGGCGACGATCCTCTTGCCGAGCTCATGACCGAGCGCCACCATCGAGCGCAGGAGCACGCTGTCGCTGCCGCCCTTCACATCGCCGGCCTGCATGATCGCCTGATCGATCTTGACGCTGTCGAACGGCAAACGGTCGAGATAGGCGAGCGAGGAGAAGCCGATCCCGAACTCGTCGAGCACGATCTCCGCGCCCGACGCCCGCAGCCATTCGAGCACCTCCGTCGATTGCTCCGGATTCTCGAGGGCGATCTGCTCCGTGACCTCGATCCGAAGCGAGCCTTTGGGCACCACCGTGCGGCCCAGGATGTGCCGGATCTCCTGCACCACGTCGGGCCGGAACAGAGACCGGCACGAGATGTTCACGCTGACGAAGAGCGGGGAATCGCCGCGCGGGTAATCCTTCTGCCACGCCGCCACGTCGCGCGCGCTCTTCTGCAGGAGATAAGCGCCGAGGCGCGCGATGAGGTCGGAATCGTCGGCGAACGGCGCGAACTGCGCCGGGTCGACGGTGCCGAGCTGCGGATGATCCCAGCGCGCCACCGCCTCGAAACCGGCCAGCTCCTCGGTCGGCAGGTAGATGACGGGGAAATAGGCGACACGGATCTGGCTCTTCTCGATCGCCCGCGTCAGCTCGACCTCGAGCGCGCGGCGGTCGTCCTGGTCGCCTTTCATCTCCGGCGTGAACACCTCGATCCGGTCGGCGCCCGCGCGCTTGGCACGGAACATGGCGATCTCGGCCTTCTTGAGGAGATCGCCCTGGCCCGGCTCCTCCCCATCGTAGATCGCGATGCCGATCGAGCCCGTGAGCACGATCTCCTCGCCCGAGATCTTGATCGGCGAGCGGAGCGAGCGGCGGATGCGCTCGGCATGCTGGGCAAGCTCGGCAACCGGCTGATCGGCGAGCAGCAGCAGACCGAAGCGATCGCCCGAGATGCGCCCCAGCGTATCGTTCGGACCGAGATGGCGCTGCAGGCGGCGCGCGACGGTGAGCAGCAGGCTGTCGCCCAGCACGAGGCCGAGCGAGGAGCTGACGCTCGTGAACTTGTCGATGTCGATGATCAGCATCGTCGGGCGGATCTGCGGCTCGGTCTTCGCCCGCACCATCGCGACCTCGAGCCGGTCGAGCAGCAGGCCGCGGTTCGGCAGGCCCGTGAGGCTGTCGTGCACGGCATCATGCAGCAGCCGCTCGTGGGCGCGCTTCGCGTCCGTGATGTCGCGCAGAAGCCCGATGCACTTGAACGAGCGCGGATCCGTGCCCGGCACGCCGGCGGCCTCGAGCTCGAACCAGCGGTAGTTGTTGTCGGCCTGGCGGAGGCGGAACTCGCTCTTCACCTTGCCGTCGCGCCGCTCCTGCACGGTGAAGAGCGTGAGCCGGAACCGCTCGCGGTCCGCGGGATGGAGAGCGCGCATGAAGTCGTCGGTGCGCGTCGAGAGGTCGCCCTGCCCGAGCCCGAGCAGCGCCTCGACCGAATGGCTGACCTTCACCTCGTCGCGCCGCGCATTCCATTCCCACACCGCCGCGCCCGATGCATCGACCGCGATCGAGCGGGCCTGCAGCTCGGTCGGCGCGGTGCCGTGCAAGGGCTCGACTGAGCGGAATGCGTACTGCGTGACGGTGAAGCCGATCGACAGCACGATCAGCACCATGCCGGAGACGAGGCCGAACACCGATGCGTCGCCCGAGAGCCGCCCCGTGAGCGCCACGCCGGCGCCGAAGATCCAGACCAGGAACAGGATCCAGGTCGGAATGAGCGAGAGCGCCCGATCCTGGCCCCGCAGCGCCAGGAACAGAATGAGGCCCGTGCCGGTGACGCCGATGAACGCGAACGACAGGCGCGCGAACGTCGCGGCGAGACGCGGGTCGATGATCGCCACCGCAATGAGCGAGAACTGCGCGAGCAGCCAGACGGTGATCAGCATCCGTATGAGCCCGTGCCACAGCGCGAGCCTAAGGAACACGTGCAGGAACACGACGAGGCTCGCGGCCAGCGCCGCCTCCGACGCGGCGCGATAGACGGCATTCGCCTCTGGCTTGAGCTGGAACAACTTATGGAAGAAGCCGAAATCGACGCACAGATAGCCGAGCACGCACCACGCCACGAGAGCGGAGGCGGGAAACACGAGCTTATGCTTGGCCGCGAAGATGGCCGTCAGGAAGATGGCCATGAGGCCGGTGAGGCCGAGCAGCACGCCGTTGAAGAGCTGCCGGTTCGAGATGCGGATCTCGTAGTCGAGCGGCTTCCAGAGATGCAGCCGCACGAAACGCTCGGAGGAGAGCTCCGCCACGTAGGTGATCGTCTGTCCCGGCTCGAGGGTGATGCGGAAGAGATCGGCCCGGTCGCTCTTGATGCGCTCCGGCACGAAGCCGACCGAGGGCGTGATCGCCTCGATCCGCTGGGCGTCGAGATCCGGCCAGACGATGCCCGAGCCGATGACGCTGTAACGGGCCGCCGAGAGCCACCGCTCGACGGGCTTGTCGGTGGTGTTCGTCAGCGCGAACACGATCCAGTTCGGATTGTCGCCGGGCGTCGTCGCCTGCACCGCCATGCGCCCCGCAAGGCCGTCTGCGCCGGCCGCCGTCTCGACTTGAAGGCTGTCGCCGCGGCTTTCGTAAAGCTCGCCGAGCGGCGTGATCTCGACCCGCCCCTGGTCCTGGCCGATCTCGATGGCCTTGAGCGCGAATGCGGGCCGGGTGAACGCTAGTGCGGCGAGAACGAGCCCGAGCGCGAGCACGGCGAAGCGCATCGCGAACCTCAGCCGCGCGAAGCCTCCCCCTTCCGTCTCCCTCACCACGCTCACGGGCTCGCCTCCCGAGACATCCAGTCCTCGAGCAGCATGGCAAACAGAAGATGATCCTGCCAGGCCCCATTGATCTTGAGATAGCGCCGCGCCAATCCTTCCTCGGTGAAGCCCGTGCGGCGCAGCACGACAACGGAGCGCGTGTTGGCCGGCTGGACGGCGGCTTCGATGCGGTGCAGCCGAAGCGCCTCGAACGCGTGCGGCAGCAGGGCCGCGACGGCGCGCGTCATCGCCCCGCGCCCGACGAACGGCAGCCCGAGCCAGTAGCCCATCATGGCCGACTGCGTAACCCCACGCCGGACGTTCGAGAGCGTAAGCCCGCCCATCAGGCGGTCATCGGCAGCATCCAACAGCAGATAGGCATAGCCGACATCCTCGCGCGCCTCGCGCTGATAATGGCGGATGCGCCGGCGGAAGGCGGCACGCGAGAGGTCGTCGCGCGGCCAGGCCGGCTCCCACGGAACGAGATGGGCGCGGCTGTGCGCCCGAAGCTCCGCCCAGGCGCCGTAGTCGCTCATCAGGGGCGGCCGCAGCCAGACGCCGCGGCCGTGGATCGCCGCCCATTCCGATGCGTTTCCGACCCTCAGGAACGCCATCAGGCTGTCTTCGCCTCCACCTTCCCCGCGCCTTGGGCCACGCGGCCCGCCGCCTGAGACGCCAGACGCTCCGACGCCTTGCCGGCGCCGACCACCGCAACGGATGCTGGCGCAACCAGCAGCCCCTGCGCGAAACGTCCCACGTCCTCGATGCTCACCGCATCGACTGTCTCGATCAGCTCGTCGCGTCCGATGAGCCGCCCGTGCGCCAACAGGTGACGCGCCATTTGCTCGGCACGCGCCGAGGAGGATTCGAGGCTCATTAGCAGCCCGGCCTTGAGCTGAGCTTTCGCCCTGTTGAGCTCGGCTGCCGTCGGCCCGAGCCGCGCCACGGCCTCGAGCTCGGTGCACGCCACGTCGATAAGGCTCGCCATCATGTCGGATCCCGTCGCCGCGTGCACCGCCAGAAGCCCGGTATCGCTGAGGCTCCAGGCGGACGAATAGATCGAATAGCAAAGCCCCCGCTTCTCGCGGGCTTCCTGGAACAGACGGGACGACATGCCCCCGCCGAAAAGCCCCGAGAACACCTGCGCCGTGACGTAGGCGTCGTCGCGATAGGAAGGCGCTTCGAACCCGAGCACGAGATGGCTCTGCTCGAACCGCTTCGGATGTGACCGGATACCGCCCTCGTAGCGCGCCGTCTCGTGGCCTTTGGCCTGCCTGGAAGCAAGCCCGCCGAATAGGGCCTCAGCGTGGCGGACGAGGCGGTCGTGGGCGACATCCCCAGCCACCGCGAGCACCATCGCCCCCGGCACGTAATGCGTTGCCAGGAATTGCGAAAGGTCGGCGCGCGAGAAGCGGCGCACGTTGGCGGCGGGGCCGAGGATCGTGCGCCCAACCGCCTGAGCCGGATAAGCGGCCTCGTTGGCCAGCTCGAACACGATATCCTCCGGCATGTCCTTCACGGAGGCGATCTCCTGCAGGATCACCTCGCGCTCGCGCTCGATCTCGTCCTCCGAAAAGCGCGAGTTGAGAAGAATGTCGGCGATGAGATCGAGCGCGACGCCCTCGTCGCCCTTGAGCACGCGCGCGAAATAGGCCGTGGTCTCGAGCCCCGTCGCCGCGTTGAGATCGCCACCGACCGCCTCGATCTCCTCCGCGATCGCCTGCGCCGAGCGGCGCGCCGTTCCCTTGAACGACATGTGCTCGAGGAAATGCGAGATGCCGTTCTCGCCGAGCGCCTCGTCGCGGGACCCGACCCCGACCCAGAGGCCGAGGGAGGTCGTCTCCACGTGCGGCATCGCATGGGTGACGATCGTGAGCCCGTTCGCGAGCCGCGAGATCTCGGTCGTCATTCGGCACCTGCGGAGACCGGGCGCGCCGCGCCTTCGACGAAAGCCTTCACGGCAGCGACGTCGTTGTCGAGCACGGGGTAGCGCTCGGGATCGGAAAGCAGGCTTGAGAAGCGCGCGGGCAGGCCGGGCCGCGTGCCGGTGATGCGCTCCATCGCATCGGGGAACTTGGCGGGATGGGCGGTCGCAAGCACGATGCCCGGGACGCCGTCCGCGGTGCCCGCAGCCTCGAGCGCCGCCACGGCACACGCCGTATGCGGATCGATCAGATAGCCGCTTCTCTCGCGCGTGCGCAGGATCGTCTCGGCGACCGTGGCTTCGTCCGCCGCCACCGCGCTGAAATCGCGCGCGAACGGCGCCGCGCACGGCCCGAGATCGAACCGTCCCCCCTGCGCCAGCGCCCCCATGATGGCGCGGATGAACCCGCCGTCCCGGCCCGACGCCTCGAACAGATAGCGCTCGAAGTTGGAGGAGATCTGGATGTCCATCGAGGGCGACGAGGTCTCCGTCACGGGCCGCATCTCGTACACGCCCGAGCCGTGCGCCCTCGGCAGAATGTCGTTGGCGTTCGAGGCGATGACGAGCCGGTCGATCGGCAGCCCCATGCGCTTCGCCACCCAGCCGGCGAGGATGTCGCCGAAGTTGCCCGTCGGCACCGCAAACGTCATAGGCCGGTGCGGACTGCCGAGCGCCGCCGCGGCGACGAAGTAGTACGTCACCTGCGCCACGATGCGCGCCCAGTTGATGGAGTTCACGCCCGAGAGGCTCATGCGGTCGCGGAAGGCATGATCGTTGAACATCGCCTTCACGAGCGCCTGGCAATCGTCGAACGTGCCCTTGATGGCGACGGCATGCACGTTGGCATCGGTCGGCGTCGTCATCATGCGCCGCTGCACGTCCGAGACGCGCCCGTCGGGGAAGAGAATGACGACATCGACGCGTTTCGAGCCGCGGAAGGCCTCGATGGCGGCGCCGCCCGTATCGCCCGAGGTCGCCCCCACGATGGTGGCGCGCTGCCCGCGCCGGGCGAGCGCATGGTCCATGAGGCGCGCAAGAAGCTGCATCGCCACGTCCTTGAACGCGAGCGTCGGCCCGTGAAACAGCTCCAGCACCCAGCGGTTGCAATCGAGCTGCACGAGCGGCGTTACGGCCGCATGGTCGAAGCGGCCGTAGGCCTCATCCGCCATCGCACGCAGCGTGTCGCGGTCGAGCGACCCGCCTGCAAACGGCAGGATCACCTCCGTCGCGACCTCGGCGAAGGACCGGCCCGCGAAACGCGCGATCTTGTCGGCCGAAAACGTCGGCCAGACCTCCGGCACATAAAGGCCGCCGTCGCGCGCGAGCCCGGCGAGGAGAACGTCTTCGAACGTGAGCGACAGCGATTCGCCCCGGGTGGAAATATAGGTCACGAGTCCGAAATCCTGGGTTGTGAGACCGCGCACGGGGCGCGGCCGGCCGCTCGATACGCTGTAGCCGTCGCCATGGCCGGGATCAAGCAAGGCGCGTGGGCGGCCGGGGTGGAAAGCGGGGCAAGTCCCCGTTCAGCTCAGGAGGCGGCCCGCAGGCGCGTCCAGGCGAACACGCCGAACACGACGAGGAGCGTCCCCGCCAGACCGAACCACGTCAGAGCGTATTCGAGATGGCGGTTCGGAATATCGAGCCGCGTGACGCCGCCCTTCGGCCAGCCGCCGGGATTTTCGGGGCTGGCGGCCGCGTCAACGAACAGCGGCAGCACGCGCTCGGACGCGACACCGGGCGCCAGAGAATCTGTAAAGCCCGTGAGATCGCGCCAATACCACATGTTGCGCGCCCGATCGGGCTCGGGCTCGAACCACCCGTGCACGCCGGGCTTGCGCAGGAGGCCCGTCACGGTGACCGTGCCGGCCACCTGCCCCTCGGCGCGTGTCGCGGGGTCCTTGAGGGCGTCCGGCACGAAGCCGCGGTTGACGAGCACCACATGCCCGCCCTCGGTCTCGAGCGGCGTATAGACGTGCCAGCCCGGCACGCCATCCTGCGAGGCGAACACGTGCCGCTCGTCGCCATGGCGGAACTGCCCTGTGACGGTGACAGGCCGGTATTCGCGCGTCACAAGCGCCTTCCAGGCGTCGGGCGGCGTCTCCAGAGGGGCCGGCGCCTTCCCGAGCCCTTCGGCGACCTCTGCCAGAAGCTGCTCCTTCCACGCCAGCCGCTCCATCTGCCAGACGCCGAGGCCGATGAGGAGCGGCAGCGCGAGCGCCGTCATCAGTGCGGGCCACAGCAAACTCCGCAGCGCTGCCTTCCTGGACGATGGAGCCGACGCGGTCATGACGGGTCCTTCGCAAGCCGGCCTTCCTCGGCCTTATGGGTCCATTGCAGCGCGATCAGGATCGCCTTCAGAAAGCGCAGCAGCGCGATGGCGAGCAGCGGCGTCAGCAGCCCCCACAGCACGGCATGCACCCAGACCGGCGGCCCGAAGCGGAACTCGACGAACAGCGCGAGGCCGAGCACGAGGAAGCCCAGGATGAAGATCGCAAACACCGCCGGCCCGTCGCCCGTGTCGATGAAGGCATAGTCGAGGCCGCATCGGCTGCAGGACGGCCTGAGCACGAGGCCGTTGCGGAAGAGCGCACCCTCACCACAACGCGGACACCGCGCGAAAACGCCCGCATAGAGCGGCGAGACCCTCTTCGGCGCCTCATGAGCGTGGTTCTCGACGGTCATGCCTCCTCCAGAGGATCCTTGCCCTGAACGGCACGGGGGGCCGGACGCACGTCCAGCCCCCCGCTGAAGCTAAAGCTTCGCAACGAAGCCCGTCAGTGCGCCGCACCTGCGTGCGCCCCCGCGCCCCACACGTAGATGGAGGCGAACAGGAACAGCCAGACGACGTCGACGAAGTGCCAGTACCAAGCCGCCGCCTCGAAGCCGAAGTGCTGCTGCGGCGTGAAGGCACCCCGCATGGCGCGGATCAGGCACACGAGCAGGAAGATCGTGCCGATGATCACGTGCGCGCCATGGAAGCCCGTGGCCATGAAGAAGGTCGCGCCATAGCCGTGGCCGCCGAACGTAAAGGCCGCATGCTGGTATTCATAGTACTGCAGGCACGAGAAGATGATGCCGAGCAAAACCGTGGCGAATAGGCCGAGCACGAGGCCGCGGCGATCGTTCTTGAGGAGCGCATGGTGCGCCCACGTCACGGTGACGCCCGACAGCAGCAGGATCAGCGTGTTGACCAGCGGGATGCCCCACGGATCGAACGTACCCTTGAAGTAGCCCTCGACCGGTGCGCCCGTGCTCGGGATGACAGCCTCGGTGGACTCCACCGCCACCGGCGGCCACTGCCCGCCGAACAGCTCGTTCCGCTGCACCATGCCGACCGATTCCTTGAGGTTATCGATCGTGTAGACGTCGTTCGGGAAGAGCGAGAAATCGAAGTAGGCCCAGAACCACGCCACGAAGAACATCACCTCCGAGGCGATGAACAGCAGCACGCCGTAGCGCAGGTGAAGCTGCACCACCGGCGTGTGATCGCCGCGGTTGGCCTCGATGATGACGTCGCGCCACCACATGAAGGCCGTGGTGGCGAGGCCGAGGAAGCCCAGCGCGAACACCCACGGCCCATGCATGCCGAACAGGCCGGACGCGCCTTCGCCCAGCGAGCGCATCCAGATGATGGCACCGACCGCGGTGACGAACGCCGAGAGCGAAGCCGTAAGCGGCCATGGGCTCGGATCGAGCAGGTGATAGTCGTGTTGCTTGCCGTGCGCTTGGGCCATTTTCGTCTCCGTAAATCCCCGTTCGCTTTCTTTCCCCCGGCCCCCTGTCGCCCCGCGCCCCTGATCCCGAAGGATCGGCACGTGGCCCCAGGCTTGGCCCGTCTTTGACCCGAGGCAACCGCCGCGGGGTTCGTGCATCCCACTCGGCTCCGATCCTCGGGACCGTGTGCCAGCGGGCTTATTATCAATTCTCGTGTCCAGCCGGCACCGAGCCGTGCCATACGGGACGCAAGCCTCAGCCGCCTTTCCCCTCTCCTGCCCCGGGCGCCGCCGCGGCCTTCGCCTGCGGGCTTTCCAGAGGATAGAAGGTGTACGACAGCGTAATCTCCTTCACGTGCACCGCATCCCGGTCGCTCACGATCTTGGGATCGATGAAGAACGACAGCGGCATCTCCACGCTTTCACCCGCCGCGAGCGTCTGCTCCGTAAAGCAGAAGCACTCGATCTTGCTGAAATAGGCGCCCGCGACGTCCGGCGACACGTTGTAGGTGGCAGATCCCTTGATGGGCTGCGCCGTCGTGTTGTGCGCCTTGTAGAAGGTGAGCACGTTCTCGCCGAGCTTGACCTCCATCGTGCGCTCTGCGGGGGCGAACTCCCAGCCCATGCCCGGCGCGACGTTGGCATCGAAACGGACCGTGATCGTGCGGTCGAGAACCGTCTCCGGCGCCTTGTCGGCGCGCATCGTGGTGCCGCCGAAGCCCGTGACCTGGCAGAACAGGCGATAGAGCGGGACAGCCGCCCACGTCGCCGCCCCCATGGCCCCAAGGGCCACCAGGCAGGACAGCACGACGGCCCGGTTGCTTCCGCGACGGACCGGATCCGGCTTCGCTGGGCGCCCCACTGTGGGCTTCTGTTCGTCGTTCGCCGTCACATCCACTCCTCGACTGGACCCGGAGGCTCAGTTGCCTCCCATTTTTATGATCGTTGCCACATAAAACAGCAGCACGAGAAATCCGAGACCGAACGCAATCGCCAAAGACCTGAACCGCTGACGCTGCAAGCGCTTCTTGGTCTCCTCCTCGTCCTCTGCCACGACTTCCATGCCTCCCTTCCGCCTACGCCAGGATCTTGAGCGCGAGATGCTCGCCCAGGATCACCGCGAACAAAAGGAAGAGGTAGAGGATCGAAAATCCGAACAGCTGCTTGGCCGCGTGATCGGCCTCGCGCCCCTCGCGCACGCGCCAGACCTTCACCGCGAGATAAAGGAAGATGGCCCCCAGCACGACCGAGGTCGCCGCGTAAACGACGCCGCCGAGGCCGATGAAGACCGGCGTCACCGCAAGCGGCACCAGGAGCAGCGAATAGAGAAGGATCTGCCGGCGCGTCTCGTCGCCTCCGGCCACCACCGGCAGCATCGGCACGCCGACGCGCTCGTAGTCCCGGCAGCGGTAGAGCGCGAGCGCCCAGAAGTGCGGCGGCGTCCACATGAAGATGATGAGGAAAAGAAGCACGCTCTCGACCGTCACGGTGCCGGTCACGGCCGCCCAGCCGATCATGGGCGGGAACGAGCCCGCCGCGCCGCCGATGACGATGTTCTGCGGCGTCCGCCGCTTCAGCCACATCGTGTAGAAGAAGACGTAGTAGGCGATCGTCAGCGCCAGCAGGGCGCCGGCCACCCAGTTGACGAGCACGCCGAGCGTCACGACCGAGACGACCGAGAGCACCGACCCGAACGTCAGCGCCTCGTCGGCCGTCACGCGTCCGCGCGGGATGGGGCGGGCCGCCGTGCGCGCCATGCGCGCGTCGATGTCGGCGTCGTACCACATGTTGAGCGCGCCCGACGCGCCCGCGCCGACCGCGATGCAGATAATCGCGATTGCGGCGAGCACCGGATGCAGGGTGCCGGGCGCGGCGATGAGGCCGGCCAGCGAGGTGAAGACCACGAGCGACATCACGCGCGGCTTCATGAGCTCGATGAAATCGCCGACCGAAGGCTCTGCCGTCGTGACACGGCTGTCCAGAGCGCCTTGGGCGACTGAATTGCTCGTCATGATCTCCCGTTCCTCCCGCGGCGGGTTCGTCCCGCCGGTATGGACCGCACTTCGTCCGGTGCGGCTCTCGTGAGGGCCCCATCAGAGGGGCCGCGATATCCGTGTCATGGAGAGCGGCGGGGGCAGAGGCCCCCGCCGCCCGTCCGCGTCAGTGATGCGAGCTCGACGAGATGCGCGGCAGCGTCTCGAAGCAGTGGTACGGCGGCGGCGACGTGAGCGTCCACTCGAGCGTCGTTGCGCCGGGGCCCCACGGGTTGTTGCCGGCCGGCACCTTGCGGGCCAGCGCGACGAACACGCCGATGAAGAAGCAGAGCGTACCGACGGCCGTCATGTACGAGCCGATCGACGACACGTGGTTCCAGAAGGCGAACGCATCCGGATAGTCCACATAGCGGCGCGGCATGCCGGCGAGGCCGAGGAAGTGCTGCGGGAAGAACAGCACGTTCGCGCCCACGAACGTGATCCAGAAGTGCAGCTTGCCCCAGAACTCGGAGTACATGTAGCCGGTCATCTTCGGGAACCAGTAGTAGTAGCCCGCGAAGATCGAGAACACGGCGCCGAGCGACAGAACGTAGTGGAAGTGCGCGACGACGTAGTAGGTGTCGTGCAGCGCGCGGTCGACGCCGGCGTTGGCGAGCATGACGCCCGTGACGCCGCCCACCGTGAACAGGATGATGAAGCCGAGGGCCCACATCATCGGCAGGCGGAACTGGATCGAGCCGCCCCACATCGTAGCGATCCACGAGAAGATCTTCACGCCCGTGGGCACCGCGATCACCATCGTCGCGAACACGAAGTAGGCCTGCGAGTTCACGTTGATGCCGGACGTGTACATGTGGTGCGCCCACACGATGAAGCCGACGAGGCCGATGGCGACCATGGCGTAGGCCATGCCCAGGTAGCCGAAGATCGGCTTGCGCGAGAACGTGGAGATGATGTGGCTGATCATGCCGAAGCCCGGCAGGATCATGATGTAGACCTCGGGGTGGCCGAAGAACCAGAAGAGATGCTGGTAGAGGATCGGGTCACCACCGCCGGCCGGCGTGAAGAACGTCGTGCCGAAGTTGCGGTCCGTCAGCAGCATGGTGATGGCGCCGGCGAAGACCGGAAGCGACAGCAGCAGCAGGAAGGCGGTGATCAGCACGCCCCACGCGAACAGGGGCATCTTGTGCAGGGTCATGCCCGGCGCGCGCATGTTGAAGATGGTGGTGATGAAGTTGATCGCGCCGAGGATCGACGAGGCGCCCGCGATGTGCAGCGACAGGATGACGAAGTCGACCGCCGGCCCGGGATGCCCGGCCGTCGAAAGCGGCGCATAGAGCGTCCATCCGGTGCCCGCGCCGTGCATGCCGCTCGGCCCCTCGACGAACATCGAGATGAGGAGCAGCGTGAGCGCCACCGGCAAAAGCCAGAACGAGATGTTGTTCATGCGCGGGAAGGCCATGTCCGGCGCGCCGATCATGAGCGGCACGAACCAGTTGCCGAAGCCGCCCATCGTCGAGGGCATCACCATGAAGAACACCATGATGAGGCCGTGGCCGGTCACGAACACGTTGAACGCGTGCGGGTTCGAGAAGTACTGCATGCCCGGCTCGGCGAGCTCGAGGCGCATGGCAATCGACAGACCGCCGCCGATGATGCCGGCGATCATGCCGAAGATCAGGTACATCGTACCGATGTCTTTGTGGTTCGTGGAGAAGAGCCAACGACGCCATCCCGTTGGGGTGTGGTCGTGGTCGGCGTGTGCAGCGAGGCTACCCATTGTCTTAAACCCTCGGTCCTGGGTGTTTCCATTCCTGGTGGCGGATCGAGCAGCCGTCTACGACGGCCGCTCCACGGTGCGCTTCAGCGCTTTACTGATGGCCGTTCTCGGCGACGGTCTTGATGCCGGCCTGCTCGAGAGCGACCTTGTCGAGGATCTCGCGTGCCTTCTTGCGGTCCTTGGCCTGCATGGCGCCCGACCACTCGCTGAAGACGGCGTCGGACACGACGCGCACGGCGATCGGCATGAAGGCGTGGTTGAGGCCGCAGAGCTCGGAGCACTGGCCGTAGAACATGCCTTCCTTCTCGGCCTGGAACCAGGTCGAGGTGATGCGTCCGGGCACGGCGTCGACCTTCGAGGCGAAGGACGGAATGGTCCAGTTGTGGATCACGTCGTTCGAAGTGACGAGGACGTGCACGACCTTATTGACCGGGACGACGATCTCGTTGTCGACCGAGAGCAGGCGCGGCGTCGGGATGCCCTTGTCGGCGCGCTCCTTGGCCTCTTTGTCCGTCAAGACGTTGGAGGTGATCGAGAAATTGCCGAAATCCGGATACTCATGCTCCCAGAACCAGGCGTTTCCGACGGCTTTGATCGTGAGATCCGCCTTCGGGTAGCTGTACTGGTTCATCAGCAGCTTGAACGATGGGATGGCGATGATGACGAGGACCAGGATCGGGATCACCGTCCAGGCCACCTCGAGCAGGGTGTGATGGGTGGTGGTGCTCGGCGTGATGTTCCGCTTCTCGCTGAAGCGGAACATCACATAGAACATGAGGATCATCACGAAGAGCGCGATCGCGATGATGATGGTGTTGGTGAGATCGTAGAAGGAATGCAACTCGTGGGCGATCGGCGTCGCCGGAGCCTGCAGGCCTATCTGGTCGGGAGCCGGCTGTCCGAGCCCGGTCTGCGCCAGGGCAGCGGCCGGCTGCATCAGCAGCATGGCGAGGCTCGCCAGCGCCGCGCGCGGCCCAAATTTAACGATCCAATTCAGCATTCTTCCGCTCCCCAGTTCTTCGTGTTCCGGCCATCCGGGAATCTCCGTTGTAGACCCGGGATTCTCCCGCGTATCGATTCGGTTCGTCCGGTCTTGACCATCGCTCTTGCCGTCGCAAGGCGCCAAGCCTCTTTGGGACCTGCCGTTCGACCCGATGTTGCCACAATCGACGAGGCGAATGGCGCGCCTCTAGCAGAAATCCCCCAAATCGAGAGAGAGCACAATCGTCAAACTCATCTCAAGTCAAGTTTCTGCGTCATAACCACGCGTTGATTGGACGTCGGATTTTTGCGTCGCAGCATCCAGGGAGACCCGCGGCAGGTGTGGTTTCACCGCCTCCCGCCTCACAAACGCGACGGCAGACGCCCGGCCAGTCCCACTTTAGCCTTTTTCCTCGCTGAGACGATGCCACCGCGCTAAAGCCGCCGACGCGCTGATTTGCAAGCGCTTGCGGTCCAGCCGGGCCCGCGATCCGCGACCGATGAAAAGCTCATGGCGATGACCTTCGGCAGGCCGAACTTCCGCGCGCTTCTTCGTTGCAGGCGCATCCTCGAAATTTTGTGCATCGCGTCAGCTCTGCTGCTCGCGCGCGCGCCTCACGCCGGCTTTTCCGCGGCCCAGGCCCAGGAAGCCGAGGACGATTCGCCCAAGGCCGCAGCCCTCTCCCCGCAACTCGCCGACGGCACGATCAAAGGTCAGTACGGCGATTGGCAATTCGTCTGCAAGCCGCCGCCGCCGGGCGCCAAGAACGAGGTTTGCGCCCTCGTCCAAAGCGTCACCGCCGAGGACCGCCAGAACATCGGCCTCACCATCTACTTTCAGAAATTCTCGAACGGCGTGAAGGTCTTGCGCATCTTCGCTCCGGTCGGAATCCTGCTTCCGCCCGGCGTCGGCCTCAAGATCGACGGCGCCGACATCGGCCACGCGCCGTTCCTGCGCTGCCATACCTTCGCGTGCTACGCGCAGGTCACCGTCGAGGACAAGCTCATCGAGCAGCTCAAAACGGGCAAGACGGCGATCTTCATCATCTTCCAGACCGAGGAAGCCGGCATTGGCATCC
>DAITBB010000109.1:0-4083 GCA_036823975.1 Hyphomicrobium sp. | reverse complement strand
GCGGATCGCCTCCGAGATCGAGCAGAAGATGACGCCGGCCTTGGCCAGCTCCTCCTTGAAGGTCGTGACCACCGAGACGCTGTCGAACACGGCGTCCACGGCCACGCGCGCGCCCTCGACGCCCGCGAGCACCGCCTGCTCCTTGAGCGGGATGCCGAGCTTCGCATAGGTCGCGAGCAGCTCCGGATCGACCTCATCGAGGCTCTTCGGCCCCTCCGTGCCCTTGGGCGCGGCGTAGTAGTAGAGGTTCTCGAAGTCGATCCTCGGATAGCTCACCTTCGCCCACGTGGGCTCCACCATGTTGCGCCAGCGCGCATAGGCTTCGAGGCGCCAGTCGAGCATCCACTGGGGCTCGCCCTTCTTCTCGGAAATGAAGCGGACGATATCCTCGCTGAGGCCCTTCGGCGCCTTGATCGTTTCGATCTTGGTCTCGAAGCCATATTTGTACTGATCGACGTCGATCTTCTTGACCTGGTCGATCGTCTCCTGAACTGCAGCCATTCCATCCACCTTACCGTGTGCGGCCCGCCGAGGCCGCGCTCTTGCCGTTGTCGTCTAGGCGGCGAGCGACGCGCCGCCATGAATGCTCTTCCAGGCGGCGAGAAACGCCGCGATGTCGTCGTCCGTCGTGTCGGGCCCGATGCTGATGCGGACCGCGCTCCTCGCGATGTCCGGGGCGAGTCCCATGGCGGAGAGCACCGGGCTCTCGCTCACCTTGCCGGACGAGCAGGCCGAGCCCGCGCTGATCGCGATGCCGGCGAGATCGAACTTGATCACCTGCGTCTCCGCCGAGGTGCCCGGCCTCGCGATGGAGGCTGTGTTGGGGAGCCGCGGCGCGTTCGAGCCGATCACGACGGCCTCGGGCGTCAGGCGCTTCACCTCGGCTTCGAGCCGGTCGCGCAAGGCGGCCACCCGGCTCACGCCTTCGAGATCCGCCACCGCGGCCCGCGCCGCCGCGCCGAAGCCGGCGATCGCGGCGATGTTCTCCGTGCCGGCCCGCCGGCGCAGCTCCTGCCCGCCGCCGGTGAGGAGCGGAACCATGGGCGCGTTGCCGCTGATCACGAGCGCGCCCACACCTTTGGGTCCGCCGATCTTGTGCGCCGAGAGGCTGAGCGTCGTTGCCCCGAGCGTCGGGAAATCGATCGCGATGCGTCCCGGCGCCTGCGCTGCGTCGCAGTGCAGGCGGGCGCCGTTCCCGGTCGCCCAGAGTCCGGCCGTCGTCACGTCCTGCACGACGCCGGTCTCGTTGTTGGCCATCTGCACCACGAGCAGCAGCCCCTCGCCGGAGCCCGCAGTCGGAAGGCCGACACGCCCGTCGCCGTCGACGGGAAGGGAAATGACCTCGGCGCCGCGGGCTTCTGCGATCTGCGCGGCAGGCGCGCGCACCGAGTCGTGCTCGATGCCGGCCAGCGCGATCCGCTGCCAGGGCTGGGAAAGCGCCCAGACATTGGATTCCGTCGCGCCGCTCGTGAACACGACCTCCTGCGGCCGCGCGTTGACGAGCACGGCGACGGCCTCGCGGGCCTCGTCCACGATCGCCCGCGCCCGCCGCCCTTCGGCATGCACCGACGAGGCGTTGCCGCAGACCGCGAGGGCCGCGACCATCGCCTCGCGCGCCACCGGCTTGAGCGGCGCCGACGCGTTGTGATCGAGATATGTGCGCCCCCTGCTCACTCGGCCGGGCCCTCCAGGGACGGCGTGGTGCTGGCGCTCACGTCGATGTGGGGCGGCGGCGGGGCGAGCCCCGGCATGCCGTTGATCACGTCCGCGAGGCTCACGCTCGCGAGGAACGATTCGATGCGCTCGCCGAGTGCCGTCCAGAGATCGTGCGTGAGGCAGCGGGAATCGCCGAGGCACCCGGCCGTGCCTTCGCCGAAGCAGCGCGTCATCCGCGTGCCCTCCTCGACGGCCGTCATGACCTCGGCGACGAAGATCTCAGCCGCGGGGCGGCCGAGCTTGTAGCCGCCGTGGCGGCCGCGCACGCTGTCCACCAGGCCGGCGCGGCGGAGCTTGAGGAAGAGCTGCTCGAGGTAGTCGAGCGAGATCCTCTGGCGCTGTGCCACGGCCGAGAGCGGCACGGACCGATCGCCCCCGTGCTTGGCGAGATCGGCCATGGCCATGACCGCGTAACGGCCTCGAGTGTTGAGTTCCATCGCTCTATCCGCTCACTACCGGCGGCCCTCGGGGGCTCATACCGCTTGCAACCGACTACCCCTCGTGTGCTAAGAGACCCACGCGCTGGGTAACACCGCCCGAAAGCCGGCCCGGACCGGGACTCTTTCGAACCGTTCTAAACTTGTAACGGAATATGAAAATTCCGAGCGGGGAAATCAAGCATTCTCTTGGGCACAAGCGCGTGAAGTGTCGATAACGCGCACCCCGGCCCGAAACCCGCGCCGTTTGGCCAACCCCTCAGACCTTTGAAAGACGAGACGCAGGACCTATGCCCGAGCTGATCATCAATGGGCCTGCGGGCCGCATCGAGGCCCGTTATCACCATGAGCCCGCGAGCGACAGCCCGATCGCGCTCATCCTGCACCCGCACCCGCAGTTCGGCGGGACGATGAACAATCAGGTCGTGTACAGCCTCTACTACACGTTCGCGCAGCGCGGCTTTTCGGTTCTGCGCTTCAATTTCCGCGGCGTCGGCCGCAGCCAGGGCTTCTGGGACGGCGGCCCGGGCGAGCTGGCGGACGCGGCCTCGGCCCTCGACTGGCTGCAGATCGTCAAGCCGGACGCCAAATACTGCTGGATCGCGGGGGTGTCGTTCGGCACCTGGATCGCCATGCAGCTCCTGATGCGCCGGCCCGAGATCGACGGCTTCATCTGCGTGGCGCCGCCGTCCAACCTCTACGACTTCTCGTTCCTCGCCCCCTGTCCCTCGTCGGGCCTGATGGTGAACGGCGACAAGGATCGCGTCGTGCCGTCGAATTCGGTCGCCGAGCTCACCGGTAAGCTCAAGACGCAGCGCGGCATCAAGATCGATCACGAGATCATTCCCGGCGCCAACCATTTCTTCGAGAACAAGACGGACGAGCTGCAAGGCGTCGTCGGCAGCTATCTCGACATGCGCCTCGCCAAGGCGATCGCGGACCGCGAGGCCCAGAAGGAGCGCGAGAAGGAGCGCGAGGCCGCCCGTGAGCGCGAGCGGGAGCGGGAGCGCGAGGAGGCGAGCCGGGGTGTGCCCGACGCCGACGACAGCAGCGACGACGAGTAGCCCCGGGCGGATCCGGCCGTGATCCCTGCCAACAACACCATTCCCTACACGGCGCGGCCGGTCGCCACCGGCAGCCTCATCGCGCTCTGCGTGGCGGCCTTCGCCTATCAGCTCATGCTGCCGCAGGCCGCGCAGGAGGCGTTCTTCACGCACTATGCGCTCGTGCCCGCGCGCTTCACGGATGGCGGCTGGAGCCTGTCGCACGGCCTCGCCCGCTGGGATCCAACGCCGTTTGTGACGAGCATGTTCCTGCACGGCGGGGTCCTGCACATCCTCTCGAACCTCTGGACGCTCTGGGTGTTCGGCCCCGCGTTGGAGGATCGTCTCGGCCCGCGCCGCTTTCTCGCCTTGTATTTCGTCTCGGGGCTTGCCGCCGGGCTCGTGCACGTGCTGTTCAACTTCTCCTCGGCCGTGCCGACCATTGGTGCCTCTGGCGCGATCGCGGGTGTGATTGCCGCCTACGCGCGCCGTTTCCCGTACGCGTGGGTCAATATCCTGCAGCCGATCGTCATCGTGCCGGTGTTCTTCATGATGCCGGCCCTGCTGTTCGCCGGCTTCTGGTTTGCCTCGCAGGTGATGCAGGCCGCGGGCTCGCTCGCGCTGCCGTCGGGTGCGGGCGGCATCGCGTGGTGGGCGCACATCGGCGGCTTCGTCGCGGGCTGGATGCTCGTGAAGCGGCTCGCGCCCGCGGCAAATACGGCGGAGGAAGCCAACGCCGCCACCCAGTCGGCCCTGTGGCCCTGGAAGGTCTGGACGCGCTGGATGACGTGGTGGTGGCGGCGCTGGCGCTGACGCGAGAGTCGTTCGGGTTTTAGAGCACGTTCACTCTCAATGGAATCGGCCCATCGGGAGTGAACGTGCTCTAT
>DAITBB010000047.1:0-24504 GCA_036823975.1 Hyphomicrobium sp. | reverse complement strand
GGAATCATATTCGTCCAGAGCTGTCAGTAGGCGAGAAATTCAACAGCCTGCTAGCCTCGTGCACGCCAAAGGTCCCTCATCCCCCGGGGTCTTTGGTTTGCGAGCCTCCGGCTCGACGCGCACCTTCTCCCGTCCCGGGAGAAGGAAGTGGGGCGTCCGTTACGCACCTATTCTTCTCTCTCGCGAGATAGACGAGCAAGCCGCATCCCAACGACGACCTCCCCTCACACCTCGCCAACCTCCTGGCACGCAGTCACAAACTACTCCGCCCCATCCCTGGGCGGCGCCTGGCCTTCCTCGACGTAGAGCCGCGAGCCCATCTCCGCGAACTTCTCGCTCATCTCGCGCATGCCCGCTTCCGGGTCCACGGCCGTCGTCTCCTCGGCCAGCTCGACGGCCGCCTCGTTGAGCCGCGCCGCGTAGTCGCGCACCTCGCGCGTGATCTCCATCGAGCAGAACTTCGGCCCGCACATGGAGCAGAAGTGCGCCACCTTGTGCGCCTCCTTGGGCAGCGTCTCGTCGTGGAAGCTGCGGGCCGTATCGGGATCGAGCGAGAGGTTGAACTGATCCTCCCAGCGGAACTCGAAGCGCGCCCGCGAGAGCGCATCGTCGCGGAGCTGCGCCGCCGGATGGCCCTTGGCGAGATCGGCCGCGTGCGCGGCGATCTTGTAGGTGATCACGCCCGTCTTCACGTCGTCCCGGTTCGGGAGCCCGAGATGCTCCTTCGGCGTCACGTAGCAGAGCATGCTCGTGCCAAACCAGCCGATCATCGCCGCGCCGATGCCGCTCGTAATGTGATCGTAGCCCGGCGCGATGTCCGTCGTGAGCGGCCCCAGCGTATAGAACGGCGCCTCCCCGCATTCGCGGAGCTGCTTCTCCATGTTGACCTTGATCTTGTGCATCGGCACATGGCCGGGCCCCTCGATCATGACCTGGCAGCCCTTGTCCCAGGCGATCTGCGTCAGCTCGCCGAGCGTCTCGAGCTCAGCAAACTGCGCCCGGTCGTTGGCATCCGCGATCGATCCCGGCCGCAACCCGTCGCCGAGCGAGAACGAGACGTCGTAGGCCCGCATGATGTCGCAAATCTCGTCGAAGCGCTCGTAGAGGAAGCTCTCCCGATGATGGGCGAGGCACCACTTGGCCATGATCGAGCCGCCGCGCGAGACGATGCCCGTCACGCGGCTCGCCGTCAGCGGCACGTAGCGCAGCCGCACGCCGGCGTGGATGGTGAAATAGTCGACGCCCTGCTCGCACTGCTCGATCAGCGTGTCGCGATAAAGCTCCCACGAGAGCTTCACCGGATCGCCGCCGCACTTCTCCAGCGCCTGATAGATCGGCACCGTTCCGATCGGCACCGGGCTGTTGCGGATGATCCATTCGCGCGTGGTGTGAATGTTCCGCCCCGTCGAGAGGTCCATGACCGTATCGGCCCCCCAGCGGATCGCCCACACCATCTTCTCGACCTCCTCCTCCACCGACGAGGTGACGGCCGAGTTGCCGATGTTGGCGTTGATCTTCACGAGGAAGTTGCGGCCGATGATCATCGGCTCGAGCTCGGGGTGGTTGATGTTGGCCGGGATGATGGCCCGCCCGCGCGCGATCTCGTCGCGCACGAACTCGGGCGTAATGTGCGCCGGGATCGCCGCGCCGAAGCTTTCGCCATCCGCCAGCGCCGCCTTGGCCCGCGCGAGCGCCGCGGCGCGCCCCAGGTTCTCCCGATGCGCGACGTAGACCATCTCCTTGGTGACCACGCCGGCCCGCGCATAGGCAAGCTGCGTCAAGGGAGCGTCCTGCCCCGTCGCCCGCAGCGGCGCGTAGACGGAGGGAAACTCCCGCGCCGCGTGACGCCCGCTCACGCTGCCGTTGTCCTCCGGCTTGATCGTGCGGCCCGCATAGCGCTCGACGCCGCCCCGCGCCAGAACCCACGCCTCGCGAGGACGCGCGAGCCCCACATTGACGTCGATCCGCGCCGCCGCATCGGTATAGGGCCCCGACGGGTCATAGACGCGGAAGGCGCCCTCGCCGCTCTCCGCGCTGAGCGTGATCTCGCGGAACGGCACCTAGATCGGGATGGCCCTCAGGCGAGGCATAGACCTTCGACGAGCCGCTGACGGGCCCTGTCGTGACCTGCGGAACGGCAAGCTCGCTCGCACGCGGAATCTTGTTCATGGGAATTCGGGCTCCAACTGTGAGTGGAACGAGGACGGGCGCGCCTAAAAGAGCGCGTAACCCTTGGCGGTGAGGAAAGCGCCGAGCAGCAGCGACACGAGCGCAGACGCCGTGATGGCGTTCTCGCTTCTGAGCAGGTTCGTGCGCAGCACGGAGACGCGGTCGGGCCAGATGATGCGGATGACGCCGCCGATCACGCACAGCCACCCGATCACCGTCACCAGGAGCGTCCACTCGGCGGACCACACGTTGTGCACGCGCACGACCGCGAGTCCGGCGACCAGCGTGATGAGGCCGGAAAAGAAGATGAATTCGGGGGAGTTCAGTGTGCCGCTGACCAACCCGGCCACGGCACGGCGGTTGACGAGAAGCGCCACCGCGATCGCGATGAATAGCGGACCGGCCAGGCCGGCAATCAGCTCTGCATTTGTCATCGGCTCCATCCCTTCGCCGGCATGACCCGGATCAGGTTCGATGGGTGCTCGCATTCTCTTCTGCGATCTCAGCCGGACCAACCGGCGCCCCTTGGATGCGCCCGACTGTAAACCGTCTCGCCTGAAACGCAAGCTGGCGAGCCCCGTTCCCGGCGCGCAAAAAAAGGCCGCCCAAACGAGGGCGGCCAAGGGCGCGAGGGAAGCGGAGGAGGCTGGGCTCAGTACCAGCGGCGATGGTGCTTGTAGCCATAACCGCGATAGTGGCGCGGCTTCTTCCAATGACGATGGAGGTAGAAGGAGCGATGGCCGCGGAAATGCTTCTTCTTGTAGTGATGGCCGTAATGACCGTGATACTTGCGCTCGATCTTATGGCTGTGGCCGTGATGGCCGCTGTGCGCGAGCGCCGGCGAAAGGGTGAACATCGTCGCAGCCGCAGCAGCGATGGCAACCTTGGCAAAAAGAGAAGTACTCATGATCGATCTCCCTGTTTGGGCCCGGCCGACACCGTCGTCGGTTCCCTGAGCCTTGAAGGGATCATGAGCGAGCGGCCTTGAACTCGCTCTGAACGCGCAATTCAGCTCCCGTTCATCATTGCGGCACCGCTCTGCGCGAAGCGCGACGTCCGAGCCATCGGATCCCCGAAACGCAAAGCGCCGGACCAGCGGCAGCGGGTCCGGCGCGCGAGAATGAGAGGAAGAGAGGAAGAGCAGAGCGGCCGCTTACTTGCCCACGCGAGGAAGGTTGAACAAGCGGTGCCAACCGTCATTGCCCTCGGCGCGGATGTTGCGCGCGGCCTGGTCCTGCATGCCGCTGAGCGTCTGGCGGTCGGCCTTCGTGAGATAGCCCTTCGTCGCCAGGCGATCCTTCTCGCGGGCGATCCGGTTCTGCTCGGCGCGCAGCTTGAGGCCCTCGGTCCAGGTGATCGAGCCGTCGTCACGGCCGCGCTCGATGCGGTCGGCCTGCCACGCCTGACGCGTGTCGAACGACGCAGCCGAGGCCGCGGCCGGAGCGACGAGGGAAAGAACGAGCGCGAGAGAGGCGATGCGGTTCATGGATGCGTTCTCCTGTTTTGCGAGGGTCCGCACAATCGGACCGGGATGACGCCAGGGATAAGGCGTGCGCATTGAACCGGCTCTGAATGTCCCGATCAGATGCCGTTCATCTTCCCGCCACGCGGCCGCCCGAATAGCCCGAATAAAAGGAAGAGCGAACATACGCTCACCCGGAGATCTCGAAAGACCGGGATCGTTTGGCGGAATTTTTGGAAGCGACGCCTGAAACGAGAAGCGCCCAACCCCGGGGGGCGGGGCTGGGCGCGTGAGCGCTCTCGCGCACAGCGCCGGGAGGGAAGCCGGCGCTCCAGACGATGACCTCGGTTAGACGGGGGGAGCTACCGATGGATATGGCATCGCCTGACTGATGCTGACATAAGCGCAACACGCCAGCTTTCAATAGGGGTCAAAGGTCAATATCACAAAAAAGTGATTGACTTTTCCCCATGATCCCCTGTTTGAGCCCGATTCGGATGCCCGAAGGGCCGATTTCCTGCGCGATGGGCCTTTTTTAACCAAGCCAGGGAGGGTGGAAAACCGCCGCGCGGCCGGCCTGGGCACCCCGTTACAGGGCCTCGCCCCTCAAAAAGTGAGGGGACAGGCGGTCAGGGGTGTAATTTTCCGAAACCGACAGGCTCGATCTTGAAAGCTTGGCGTCCAGCGTCTCGCTCTTCTTGAGATCCGAGATCTCGACGCGCGTATCGAGCCCCTGGGCGTCCGTCGTCACCCACTCCTTGAGCTCCACCTCCGGCTGCGTGGCGAGGAAGAGCTTGATCTTGCCCGGAGCGTCCGGGCTCTTGTCACGCAGCGCCAGCACGATGAGGTCGTCGGACTCCTGCACCTCCACGATCTTGGCGTCGCGGATGAGATCGACGTCCTTGCGCAGCAGCAGGCGGAACGGCGTCTGGTCGAGCGACACGCGATCCTCGTTGTTGAGGTCGAGGTCCTGGATGGCGAGATAGTGACCGTCGGAGATGATGATCTGGCGCGAGGGGCGCGCATAATCGAAGCGGAAGCGGCCCGGCCGCTTCACCATGAACTTGCCGCGCATGCGCTTGGCGTCGGCCGTCGTCTGCACGAAGTTGCCCTTGAGATCGTTGAGCGTGTTGAAATAATCGCTGACGGTCTTCACCACCTTCGTCTGCGCATCGTTGAGCACGATGTCGCCGCCCGGCGTCGCCACCTCGGCGTTCCAGGCGGAGCCCTGCCCGACGGTGGAGCCGTTCGCCCTCGCGTCGGGCTGAGCCGCTTCCGGCGGCTGACCGGCGCCGGGACGCTGCGCCGGCGTCGGAACGGGAACCGCGGGCTGCGCCGCCTCGGACGGCGCCGGCTCAGCGCCACCTGCAGCCGCAACGCCGACACTCGCCACCAGGGCCAGGCCGACCGCACCGAGCAGCTCGAACGTTTTCATCTTGAATCCCATGCGTCCCCAACTTCCGCCTCGGATCTCGTAGCCTGATTCCGCAGCGCGCCCCAGCCCGCCGCCACGAGAGCGTGCGGCCGAGACCGAGACCCGCGTGCGGATCGGCCGTCTTATGATCCCAGACGTCCCCGCGCTGTCTGGCGTGACATTGCGTCTACACGGTGGCGATTGACCGGGCGCCGAGCCCGTCCTCCGGTTCCCAACTTCGGCCCTCTCGCCGAGGGCGCCGTCGTGACGATCAGCCTGCGGCGCGCGCCGCCCCCTCGCCCGCCAGGATCTCGCGGCGGCCCGTATGGCTCGGCGCGCTGATGAGGCCGTCGCGCTCCATCCGCTCGATGAGGTCCGCCGCCCGGTTGTAGCCGATCGACAGGCGCCGCTGCACGTAGCTCGTCGAGGCCTTGCGGTCGCGCAGCACCACCGCCACGGCGCGATCGTAAAGGCTGTCGCCGTCGTCTCCCGCCCCGCCCGACGCACCGCCCTCGCCGGCATCCCCGGCCGGCGCATCGAGGTTTTCGATATAGCGCGGCGCACCCTGCGTGCGGAGATAGGACGCCACCGCCTCCACCTCCTCGTCGGAGACGAACGGCCCGTGCACGCGCAACATCTGGCCCGCGCCGGACGTCGTCAGCATGTCGCCCTGGCCCAGGAGCTGCTCGGCCCCCTGCTCGTTCAGGATCGTGCGGCTGTCGATCTTGGAGGCAACCTTGAAGCTGATCCGCGACGGGAAGTTGGCCTTGATCGTGCCCGTGATGATGTCCACCGAGGGCCGCTGCGTCGCCATGATGAGATGGATGCCCGCCGCCCGCGCCTTCTGCGCCAGGCGCTGCACGGCCGTCTCGATGTCCTTGCCGGCGGTGATCATGAGATCGGCGAACTCGTCGACCACCACCACGATGTACGGCATCGCCGCGAGATCCATTTCCTCGCGCTCGTAGAGCGGCTTGCCGGTGGCCGGGTCGAACCCAGTCTGCACCGTCCGCGCGAGCCGCTCGCCCTTCTCGCGGGCCGCCGTGACGCGGGTGTTGAACGCCTCGATGTTGCGCACCGAGAGCTTGGCCATGCGCTTGTAGCGCTCCTCCATCTCGCCCACGACCCAGTTGAGCGCACCGACCGCCTTCTGCGGATCGGTGACCACCGGCGTCAGGAGATGGGGGATATCGTTGTAGACGCTGAGCTCCAGCATCTTGGGATCGATCATCAGAAAGCGGCACTGGTCGGGCGTATGCCGGAACAGGATCGAGAGGATCATCGCATTGACGCCGACGGACTTGCCCGATCCCGTCGTGCCGGCCACGAGCAGATGCGGCATGCGCGCCAGATCCACGACCACGGGCTCCCCGCCGATGGCGCGGCCGAGCGTGAGCGGCAGCACGCCGTCCGCCGAGGCGAACACCGGGCTTTCGATCAGCTCGCGCAGCCCCACCATCTCGCGGCGCGCATTGGGCAGCTCGATGCCGATGACGTTGCGGCCGGGGATCAGCGCCACGCGCGCGCTCGTCGCGCTCATGGAGCGGGCAATGTCGTCCGCGAGCGCCATGATGCGCGTCGCCTTGGTGCCGCGCGCCGGCTCCAGCTCGAACAGCGTCACGACCGGGCCCGGCTTGACGTCGCGCACCTCGCCCTTGACGCCGAAATCCGCGAGCACGTCCTCGAGCAGCCGCGCCGTGCCGCGCAGCACCGTCTGGGAAAGCTCCGTGCCCGCCTTGGAGGGCGCCGTGCGCTTCAGCATGGCGGGCGAAGGCCGCTTGAAGTGGGGCTCGGCGCGGCGCGCGATCGCGCTCAGAATGCTCGGCGGCGCCGCGCGGCGCGCGGGCGCGGCCTTCGGAGTGGCAGGCGAAGCAGAGGGAAGAGGGTGAGCCACGAGCGGAGGCAGCCGCTCGGCCGGCGCAGGAGCCTCCCGGCGCGGCGCCCCTCCCCGCATGAAGCGGGGAAGATCGTCCGGCGGAAGCGCCGCCTCGGGCTCCGGCATCGGCCGGAGCACCGGCAGGGACTCGGCGGCCGCCACGCGGCCCTGCGCGGGCGCGAACCGCTCCGCGATCGCCCGGCTCGAGCGCGCGAGCGCCGGATCAGGGTCATGGGCCTCTTCGCCCGCAAAGTCATCGGCCCCATCATGCGCGAAATCAGACGCGCCGCCTGCGGCAGCGCGCGGGTCGGCGTCGTAAGCCTGCCAGCCGGGCGAGGCACCCCACCCGGGTCCAGCCGGCCCACCCGGCAATGCCGGCTCGACGGGATGGCCGTGGGAGGCTGGCGCGGACGTATCGCGCCCACCCCACGCCGCAAGCAATCCGAACCCGGAGTGCGAACGCCCACCGCGTACCCGGCTTCGGTCATCGCGCTCGGCCGTCCATCCGCCGAGGCTCGGCTCCACAGCGGCGCGCGCGCGGGCCCGGCCGAGCGACGGCAGCGCCGGCAGGTGCTCGCGCGTGAGCCCGCCCGCCTGCACCAGAGACGAAAGTCCGATGCCGAGGAGAAGGATCGTCGCCGCGATCCCCGCCGTATCGGAGCTGATGACGCCCAGCACGGCGGTGACGAAATCGTGGATCACATCGCCCAGAATGCCGCCGTAGCCATGCTCGATCGGCCAGGCCGCCGACGTCGGCAGCGCGGCGAAGGCGCCGGCCAGCGCCAGCAGCGCCAGGGGATAGTACGTCACCTTGGTGCGCGCGCCCGCCACGTGCTGCGCGCCCACCAGCTCGAACGCCCAGATCATGAGCGGAAAGAGCGCGACGGCCGAGGCGGCACCGAGGGTCTGGATGAGAAGGTCGGAAACGATGGCGCCGGGCGCGCCGAGCATGTTGCGCACGCCCCCGCTCGTCACATGCGTGAGGCTGGGATCCGAGAGCGACCAGGAGACGATGCTCGCCCACAGGCCCGTGAGCACGACGAGGAGAACGAGACCCGCAAAGCGGCCCAGCGCACCGAGCAGATGCGCTTCGAGGGCGGGCGGCAATAGGCGCTGGCGATGAAGTCCTGTGGAAGCCGACGGCATGGGACCGAACGTCTCTTACGCGGATACTTGAACGAACCGTTCGAGCGCCTCCCGGATGGTCGAAACGTCCTGCACCAATGCCACGCGCACGTATTGCGCACCCGGATTGGTCCCGTCACGCCCGGTTTGAGCCAGGAAAGCACCGGGAATGACCTTGACGCCGAAACGTTTCCATAAGGTTAGTGCCGCGTAAGCCCCGTCCCCGATCTCGCTCACATCGAGCCACAGGAAGAAGCCTCCGGCCGGCCGGCGATAGCCGAACCGGGAGCCGAGCACTGCATCCGCCACATCATACTTGGCCGCATAAGCCTGCCGGTTCGCAACGACATGCGCCTCCTCCGCCCAGACCGCCGCCGAGGCATGCTGCGTCGGTCCCGGCATCTGCGGCCCGATCAGGTTGCGCACCTCGAAGAGCTGCGCGAGGAACGCCCCATCCCCCGCGCAGAAGCCGGAGCGCAGCCCCGGCAGGTTCGAGCGTTTGGAGAGCGAGTTGAAGACGACGATGTTGGCGAACCGCTCCGGCGTCTGTGCCGCCACCTCGAGCCCCCCGATTGGCGGGGCGCCGCCATAGATCTCGGAATAGCACTCGTCGAAGAACAGCAGGAAATCGTGGGCGCGGGCAAGCGCGAGCGCGCAGGCGATATAGGCCGCGTCCGCAATCGCGCCTTGCGGGTTGGCGGGCGAGCAGAGATAGAGCGCCGCCGTCCGGGCGAGGAGGCCCCGATCACGCGCGAGCGCGTCGAGGTCGGGAAGATGGCCCGTCGCCGCCGTCGCATCGAGGAACACGGGCTCGGCCCCCGCCGCCAGCGCGCCGCCGAGGTAAGCCTGATAGAATGGGTTGCACATCAAAATCGCCGGGCGGCCTTCGACTCGTTTGCGCCCGACGGCCGGAAAGGCCGCGTAGAAGAGCCCTTCGCGCGAACCGTTGCAGGGCAGGATCTCGGAGGCGGGATCGACCTGGCCGGCGAGCCCGTAGCGCCGTCCAAGCCAGTCCGCGATCGCGCCCCGCAGCGCGTCCGACCCGCGGGCGGGCGGATACTTGGCGAAACTCGCCTCGGCCTCCGTGATCTTGGCGGCAACGAACGGAGGCATCGTCTCGCGCGGCTCCCCGAGCGTCAGATCGATCGTGCGCGGATGGCCCGGCGGCACGTCGTCCAGAAGCTGCCGCAGGCGGGAGAACGGCGACAGGATCGTGCCGTCGGCCAGCGAGGAGAGGGAGAGACTGTCGGACATGGAAAGCTCGAGGCGGATTTGGACCCAGTCTTATATCCACACGGACGAGCCGGCTATGGCCTGACGACGGACCTCACGGCCCCGCATCGCGAAAGGCCCGGTCGGCATTCCTGGCCGAGGCGAGCCCGATCACCTGATCGAGGCCGCGCGCGCCGCGAAAATCCGCCTCGTCGAGATTGGCGCCCGTCATATCGGCACCCGCCAGGTTCGCACCTTGAAAGCGCGCCCCCGTGAGATCGGCGCCCCGGAAATTCGCGTCTCGCGCGTCGGCGTCGATGAAGCGCGCATACTTGAGGGAGGCGCCGGGAAATTTGGCCTCGCGCACGATGGCCCGGGTGAAATTCGTGCTCGTCAGCGTGGCGGGCGAGAACAGGCTCTCCTCGCGCGTGGCGCCGCCGCCGAACACCGCCCCCGTCAGATCCGCTTCGGAGAAATCGGCGCGGTCGAGCCAGCCGTCCGAGCGGATCCGCACCAGCTTCGCGCCAACGAACCGCGGCGCCTCCAGGGTCACGATCTCGAGCGTCGTGAAGATCGTGGGTCGCAGCATGCGCGCATCGGTGAGATCGGCGCCGCTGAAATCGGCTGCGGTGATCGTCGCCCGGTCGAGCCGCGCCCCCACCAGCGAGCAGCCGGTGAGCTTGGCGCGCGAAAGATCCGCCCCGTAAAGGTCCGTTCCGTCGAGACGGGCATGCTTGAAATCGAGCTCCGCGAGATCGAGCCGGGCGAGATTGAGCGTTTCGAGATCCGGCCGCGACTGGGGCGCGGCCTTGAACAGCCGGCCGATCACCTCCCGCGCCGTGAGCTTGCGGGCAGCCTCCGGACCCGCGTCCTGCACCGCAGTGCGCGCGCCCGGCTGGGTATAGCTCGGCAGCCCGCCGGCCCCGGCCGCAACCGGACCAAACGCGAGAAACGCAACGCCAAGGCGGAAAGCCCATCCCATGCCGAACTCTCCTTGCGCTGCGGAGCGCCGTCACGCGGCCAGCGCGCCATCCTTCAAGAGCTTGTAGTTGATGGAATCGACCAGCGCCTCGAAGCTCGCGTCGATGATATTCGGCGAGACGCCGACCGTCATCCAGCGTTGCCCCGTATTGGTGTCCAGCGTCTCGACGAGCACCCGCGTCACGGCCTCCGTGCCGCCCGTGAGGATGCGCACCTTGTAATCGACCAGCTCGAGGCCCTCGATGTGCTTCTGATAGCGCCCGAGGTCCCGGCGCAGCGCCCGGTCGAGGGCGTTGACCGGGCCGTTGCCCTCGCCGACCGACCAGAGCGGCGAGTCGTCCCCATTGATGAACACCTTGACGATCGCTTCCGAGACCGTGACCAGCTCGCCGAGCGCATTGTGGCGCCGCTCGACCATGACGCGGAAGCTGTCGATGGAGAAATAGTGCGGCACCGTATCGAGATGGCGGCGCGCCAGAAGCTCGAACGAGGCCTCGGCCGATTCATACGCATAGCCCGACGACTCGCGCGTCTTCACCTCGTCGAGCAGCGACTGGATGCGGGGATCGTCCTTGTCGACCGCGAGCTCCAGCGTCTCGAGCGAGGCGAGCACATTCGACTTGCCGGCCTGCTTCGAGACCAACAGGCGCCGCTGATTGCCCACCAGCTCCGGGCGCACGTGCTCGTAGGTCTCGGGATCCTTGAGGATCGCAGACGCATGGATGCCGGCCTTGGTGGCGAACGCGCTCTCGCCGACGTAAGGCGCATGCCGGTTCGGCGCCTCGTTCAGAACCTCGTCGAGCACGCGGCTCACGTGCGTCAGCGTCCGCAGCCGCTCGGCCGTGATGCCGGTCTCGAAACGCTCGGCGAAGTCCTTCTTCAGGAGCAGCGTCGGGATGATCGACGTCATGTTGGCGTTGCCGCAGCGCTCGCCGAGGCCGTTCAGCGTGCCCTGGATCTGGCGACAGCCCTGGCGCACGGCCGCCAGCGTATTGGCCACCGCGTTGTCCGTGTCGTTGTGGGTGTGGATGCCGAGGTTCTCTCCCGGCACGTGCTTCACGACCTCCCCGACGATGCGCTCGACCTCGTGCGGCAGCGTGCCGCCGTTGGTGTCGCACAGCACCACCCAGCGCGCGCCCGCCTCGTGCGCGGTCTTCGCCACCGCCAGCGCATACGCCGGATTGCCCTTGAAGCCGTCGAAGAAATGCTCGCAATCGAGCATCGCCTCGCGTCCCGACGCGACGACGGCGCGGATGCTCTCGGCGATCCCCGCGAGGTTCTCCTCGTTCGAGATCCCGAGCGCGACACGCACATGATAGTCCCACGACTTGGCGACCATGCAGATGCTGTCGGCGGCCGAGTCGATCAGCGCGTTGAGACCGGGATCGTTCGCGGCCGAGCGCCCCGCCCGCTTGACCATGCCGAACGCCGTGAAGCGCGCCGTGCGGAAGGCCGGCCGGGCCTTGAAGAACGCGGTGTCGGTATCGTTCGCGCCCGGATACCCGCCTTCGATGTAGTCGAGGCCCAGCTCGTCGAGAAGCGCCGAAATCCGCTTCTTCTCCTCCAGCGAGAAGTCGACGCCGGTCGTCTGCGCTCCGTCGCGCAGCGTCGTATCGAAGAGGTAGAGGCGTTCGCGGCTCATGGGTTCTTCAGTCTGTCGCATTGCTCAGCCATCGTTGGCCGGCCCGAGCGTTTTGGCCATCGTCGTATTGGGAAGCCAGAGATCGTCGCGCGGCACCATGTTGCGCTGCTTGGCCTCGTAGCCGCGCGCCTCGAAGAAGGGGGCGGCCGTATCGCTGGCGTCCACGCTGATCTCCGTCGCGCCCCGCCCGCGGGCGATGCGCTCGATCGCGTCCGCCAGCGCCGTCCCCACCCCCTGCCCCGCGTGATAGGGGTGGACGTAGAGCATGTCGAAGACGGCATTGTCCTTGAGCGCGGCAAAGCCCGCATACTCGCCGTCGACCTGGACGACGAGCGTGACCATGCCGCCGAGCCGCTTGGCAAAAGCTTCCGCGTCGGCGGCCATGCTGGCCCACGCGACGCGCTGATCCTCGTCGTAGTCGTCCGCCGTCAGCTCCTCGATGCTCTGCGCGAACACTTCGCGCAGGGCCATCGTGTCGGCAGGAAGAAACGGCCGCAGCGGATAGGCGTTGCTCATCGTCTCTCCCTCAGAGGTAGCCGTACGCAAAGGCGAGATAGAGCACGAGCCCAATGATCAGACCCTCGATCACGAGATAGATCAGCACGCGCCGCGGAAACGGCATGTTTTTCGGCCGCTCGCTCATCGTGCCACCTCCCACGTGGTGACGATCTCGCCCGTCCTCGGATCTTTCGCATCCTTGAGCGCGACGCCCATCGCGGCCAGCTCGTCGCGCAGCCGGTCGCTTTCCTTGAAGTCCTTGGCCTTGCGCGCCGCGAGCCGTGCCGCCACCAGCGCCTCGACCTGCTCCGCATCGACCGCCACCTCCGCGACGCCGACGTTGAGCGCCGCCCGCGTCTCGCCGCCGTAGATGCCGAGGAAGTCGAGTGTCGCCCTCAGCTCGGCCGCGGCCTCCGGGTTGCGCCGGGCCGACTTCGCCAGCCCATGCACGATGGAGAGCGCGCTCGGCGTATTGAGATCGTCCGAGAGCGCCGCCACCAGGTCGGCGTTGGGCGCGGCAGCCGGCGCGACCCCGGACAAGAGATCGGCGAAATCGAGCAGCGTCGCGCGCGCCTGCAAGAGCCGCTCCGCCGTCCAGTCGATCGGCTGGCGGTAGTGCGTGCCGAGCATGGCGAGGCGCACCACGCGCCCGTGCCACTGGTTGGCGCCGAACGTCTTGGTTTCGAGCAGCTCGTGGATGGTGATGAAGTTGCCGAGCGACTTCGACATCTTCTCGCCTTCCACCTGCAGGAAGCCGTTGTGCATCCACACCTTCGCCATCACGGGCGTGCCGTGCGCGCAGCGCGACTGGGCGATCTCGTTCTCGTGATGGGGGAAGACGAGGTCGATGCCGCCGCCGTGGATATCGAAGACCGGCCCGAGATGCTTCTCCGACATGGCCGAGCACTCGATATGCCAGCCAGGCCGGCCCGGCGCCGCGATGGCGCAGGGCGAGGGCCACGCCGGCTCGCCCGGCTTGGAGGGCTTCCACAGCACGAAGTCCATGGGCCCTTTTTTGTAGGGGGCCACCTCGACGCGCGCACCCGCCTCCATCTCCTCGAGCGAGCGGTTGGAAAGGCGCCCGTAGTCCGGCATCGAGGAGACGTCGAACAGCACGTGTCCGTCCGCCACGTAGGCATGCCCGCGGGCGACGAGCGCCTCGCAGAGCGCCTTCATGCCATCGATGTGCTCGGTCGCGCGCGGCTCGATCGTCGGCGCCAGCACGCCGAGCGCGCCGATGTCGTCGTGGAACTGCTTCTCCGTCGCCTCCGTCACGCGCCGGATGGCCTCGTTGAGCGGCAGGTCCGGAAAGTCCCGCGCCGCCCGCGCGTTGATCTTGTCGTCCACGTCCGTGATGTTGCGCACATAGGTGACGTGGTCCGCCCCATACGTATGGCGCAGCAGGCGGAACAGAAGATCGAACACGATCACCGGACGCGCGTTGCCGATGTGCGCATAGTCGTAGACCGTGGGCCCGCACACATACATCCGCACGTTGGCAGGATCGATGGGCTCGAACGGCTCCTTGCGCCGGGTCAGCGTGTTGTAGAGCGTAAGCGGCACGCGCATCCTCTCCTGGTGTGGTAATCGTGGGTGGTGATCGTGGCAGTTCGTTCCGGGGAAATCCGCGAGCGCCGAATGCGCCGGACGGAAGCCCGTTTCCGGGCCGGCGTGGCGTTTCTCTGTCTGGGAGTGAGCAAAGAAGGAGGCCGCGCGCCAGCCGGTGGTGACTAGCTCGTAATCGTAATGATGCTGCAAATGATGCAGCCGGGCGTGCGCAGCGAAAGTCTCATGCGAGCGTTATGCGGGCCCGTGTCCATGCCGTCAAGCGCCGCAAAATGGTGTCGCGCGCTCCCCCCTCGCGCCCCAGCCGCAAGCCTCGCGCAAGCTTCGCGGGCGCGGGCGCCGGTTTGATGAGGATAAGGGCGGCAAAGACGAGGCGCCGCATTTCTCCCGCATTGACCCCCTATCGGGGGATCCTCATAGTAAACGCAGACGAATTGGCAGGCCGGGGCCATCCCTGGCCATCGAAGGAGCCGATGGCAGAGATCCGCTTCAGCGGTTTTTGGCGCCGCGCAGCCCTCATGCAGAGGATCCTTGCGCAGCGGGAAAGAAGGCGTGGCACGGGCCGCATGGCGGCAACGGCGGCGCTTTGGCTCGCGCTCGCCGGCACCGCGGCCGTCCCCGCGCTCGGCCAGAGCTGGTGGCCCTTCGGCGGCAACGAGGAGCCGAGAGCCCCGCGCGCGCCCGTCCCGAGCGAGCCGGTCTACCAGGACCCCGCCACCGTTCCGCCCGCGCAAGGCTATGGCCGCGGCGCCGGCGGCAGCAGCCCCATCTGCCTCGAGCTCGAGCAGCGCCTGGTCCAGGAAGGCCAGCGCGGCACCGATTCCCGCAGCCGCATTCCTGCGGTGCAGACCGAGCTGCGCCAGACCGAGCAGGCCTATCGCAGCCACAAGCAGCAGCTCGATCGGAACGACTGCTACGAGTATTTCCTCTTCTCGAAGACGCTGAAGCGTACGCGCCGCTGCGTCGACCTGGCCAACCAGGCCGATTCCGCCCGCCAGCGCATCGAGGATCTCGAGGTCCAGCTCCGCCAGCTCCAAGGCTCGCCCGGGCGTTCCTATCAGGACGAGATCATCCGCGAGCTTGCCCGCAACAACTGCGGCGCCAGCTACCAGCAGCAGGCGCGCCGCCAGAGCGGCGGGGGCGTCTCGAACTTCTGGGAGGACGGCGAAAGCAGCGGATACGGCGGCGGCACGCGCTTCGGCGCGCTCCCCTACGCCACCTATCGCACGGTCTGCGTCCGCCTGTGCGACGGCTACTATTTCCCTGTGAGCTTCGCCACGCTGCCGAACCACTTCCAGCGGGACGAGGAGGTGTGCCAGTCGAAATGCGCGGCCCCCGCCCAGCTCTTCTATCATCAGAACCCCGGCGCGGGCATGGAGCAGGCCGTCGCCGCACGCACGAACGAGCCGTACAAGGGGCTCAAAACGGCGTTCCGCTACCGCAAGGAGTACATTGCCGGCTGCTCGTGCAAGATGGCGGAGTATCAGCCGGCGCCGGGTGAGGTCGTGCACAGCGCGGGCGGCGGCGACGGCGGCGGATGGACCGCCGAGATCCCGACGGGCTCCACCCCTCCGCCAGCGGACGAGCAGCAGCCCCTTCCGCCGGCCAACGGCGGCAACGGCGAGACGCTGCCCTGGCAGACGTCTCCTTAACGCACACGCGCCTCAGGCAAACCTTAAGCCTACCTGTCGCCTACGGTAGCCAGAACCGGCGGCCGGATGCAGACTTCCGCGATCATAGGACCAGCGCGGGAGATCGAGACGTGAGCATGCGGCACGCTGTTGGAGCCGTTCTCGGCCTGGGCCTCGGGGCCGCAGGCTGCGGACTGTCCCTGCCCGTCCTCGCCCAGAATGGCGTGCCGAAGGACATCATCGCCGTGCAGGTGCGCAAGCAGGGCTTCCCCTGCAAGAACCCCGAGAGCGCGACGCGCAGCGGCGACGAGGCGTCGGGCGATGCCACATGGATCCTCAAATGCGAGGACGCGTCTTACAAGGTCGTGCTCGTGCCGAAGCAGGCCGCCAAGATCGAGCGCCTGCCGGACGACACGAAACCCGAGAACCCCGAGGCGAAGCCAGACACCGCACCGGCACAGCCCTCGCTCTCTCCCGTGCGGTAACGCCTTTCGTCGCCCAGCGCGCTACAAGGCACGGGGATGATCTTCGGCAAGCACCCGGTTTATTGGAGAGCCGCCGTCCTCGGCTTGGCCAGCGCCGTCTCCACGGCCTGCACGAGGCGATCCGCATCGGGTGCCGTAGCGGAAAAGAAGCTCGTCACGAGGCGCCCGTCGCGCCCCACGAGATACTTGTGAAAGTTCCATTTCGGCGCGTTGAGCCATCCCAGCTCCTCGCGCGCCCACTTGTAGAACGGATGCGCGCCCTCGCCCGAGACGACGTTCTTGTCCGTCAGCGGGAACGTGACGCCGAAGATGCCCTCGCAGAATTCCTTGATCTCACCCGCCGCCTTCGGCTCCTGCGCGCCGAAGTCGTTGGAGGGCACACCGATGACCGCGAAGCCCTGCGCCTCGTACTTCGTATTGAGCTCCTGCAGCGCCTTGTACTGCTTGGTGAAGCCGCAGAACGAGGCGGTGTTGACGACGAGCAGCACCTTGCCCTTGAAATCGGAGAGCGGCATCGGCTTGCCGTCGATGGACGTGAACATGAAATCCCAGGCGGTCTTCGATGCCGCCTCCTCAGCCGGGACGGCCCCGGCCGCAAGCCCGAGCTGCGTGGCGAGGAGTACGGCAAAGGTCGCAAGCTTTTTCATATGCTTATCGCTCCTTCGGATGGGATCAGAGGCTGCCCGTGAATGTAGGCGCTCCGGCACGCTCCCGAAACCCCGCCTTGCACGCCGCCCGCCGGGACCCCAAATGCGGGCCAGCGTTCATCCTTCCCTACGCACTCCCATCCCACCGACAATCATCCCACCAACAATCCGGAAAATCCCCATGTCTTCTGAAACCGGCTCTTCTGAAACCGGCATGCCCGCCGCCGCCGTTACCGATACGGATCTCTTCGACCCCGTCGCACTCGGCCCCTACACGCTCGCCAACCGCATCGTGATGGCACCGCTGACCCGCTCGCGCGCCGACGAGAACGGCGTCCCCGGCGCCTTGCAGGCCACCTACTACGCCCAGCGCGCCAGCGCCGGCCTCCTGATCGCGGAGGCGACCAACATCTCCCCCACCGCCAAGGGCTACGTGCTGACGCCGGGCATCTGGACGGCGGAGCAAGCCGAAGGTTGGAAGCTCACGACCAAAGCCGTGCACGACAAGGGCGGGCGCATCTTCCTCCAGCTCTGGCACGTAGGCCGCATTTCGCATCCCGATCTCCAGCCGGACGGCGCGCTGCCCGTCGCGCCGAGCGCCGTGCGTCCCGAAGGCGAGGCCTTCACCAACGAAGGCTTCAAGCCGCTCGTCACGCCCCGCGCGCTCGAAACGGACGAGATTCCGGGCATCGTCGCCGATTACGTGCACGCGGCCAAACTCGCGAAAGAGGCCGGCTTCGATGGCGTCGAGATCCACGCCGCCAACGGCTACCTCTTGCAGCAATTCCTTGCCGACAAGTCCAACAAGCGCACCGACCGCTACGGCGGCTCCATCGAGAACCGCACGCGCATCGTGATCGAGGTGGTGGACGCCGTCACGAAGGTCTGGGGCGGGGATCGCGTCGGCATCCGCCTCTCGCCCCTCACCACCTTCGGCGACACCGGCGATTCGAATCCCGAGCCCGTCTACCTCTCACTGATCGACCAGCTCAATCCGTTCGGTCTCGCCTACATCCACGTGATCGAGGGCGACACGGGCGGCACGCGCACGCCCGAGGGCGGCTTCGACTTGCAGAAGCTCCGCAAAGCGTTCAACGGCGCCTACATCGCCAACAACGGCTACAACCTCGATCTCGCGCGCGAAGCCCGCCGCGAAAACCTGGCGGATCTCATCTGCTTCGGCCGCCCCTTCATCGCCAATCCCGATCTCGTCGAGCGCCTCCGTGCCGGCGCGCCGCTGGCCGAGGGCGATCAGGCCACCTTCTACGGCGGCGATGCCCACGGCTACACCGACTACCCGCGTTGGGACGGGGCCATCGCAGCCTGATCCGGTCCGCCAACGGGTTGCGGAAGCTATCCAAAACGTAACTTTGCAATCGGGGCGAAGCGTGGCAGGCTTTCCTCAACGTCAACAACTGGAAGGAGGTGATCCGATGTCGAGTGGGATCTTGAGGACGGCGATGTCGCGGTCGCTGGGTTTCAAGCCGGATCTGCCTCTGGGCACGGCCTGAGCCAGGCGACCTGCGGCAGGGCGCAACAATCGCCCTTGAACGCCGCCGAAATCTCACGGGGGCTGCCTTACGGCGGCCCCTTTGCTTTTGGGAAACGCGATAGCTTTGAGGTTCGCTTTCGAGCGGATCGTGGAACCAGGGCCACCCAACCGACGACCGAAGCCCGGCCTACTGCAGCACGTCGATGTGAGCTTCGAACATCTTCTTCCCCTTGCGGAAGACGAGCTTCGTCTGACCCATCTTGAGGCCGCGCACGACGAACGAGGCGCCGTTGCCCTGCACCGCCACGAGGTTGGCCTTGCGGCTGCCGCTGCGATCCAGCATCCAGCCCGGCCCGTCGAGATGCAGCGTCGTCGCCGCGCCGACATGGAGGACCTCGCCCTCCCCGGCGCGCACCGGCATCGCGACCGATATCGCGACAATCAGCGCCAGCAGCATCCATCCAAGATACGCGCAACCGCGCGCGAGAGGCGGCACGCGGGGGGAGTCGCTAGCGCGGCAAGGACCGCTCCTGCTCATCTGCTGATCCTTTGAAAAAGCGAAGCCGCAGCTACTCAAAGCCCCTCCTCCGCCCAGTCCTTCGACTGCGAGACTCCGGCTCGCGGGACACCCTCTCCCCCAAGGGCGAAGGAAGGAGGTGTCACCACGCCACTTCCGCGCAACGCTGATACGACATGCGCATCCGATTGATCGCATGGCCGGCCCCGCAGGCTCAACGCATCGGGGGGAAAATGAAGGAAGCAAGCGATAGCGGACCGATGCCGCCTTCTGCGCCCAGCCACGCCTCGCGCGCCGGGAGCCCCTATTCGCTGACGGCAATCACCTCGACCATCACGTCGGTCGACTTGGCCGGCTCGCCGCCCGCACGCGTGTAGTGGAACTTGAGCGTCGCCGTCCCCGCCGCCACGCCGGTCACGCTGAAGCGCTGCGGCTTGGGAGCGCCCAGCACCGGCCGCTGACCGGACGGCGCGGGCGCGGATGCCGACCCGAGGTCCTTCACCGTCACCAGATCGGCGTTCTCGCTGGCGTCGCCATCGAATACCCAGGCGTAGCCGGTCGAAGGATTGGCATCGAGCGTGATGGTCGTCGTCGCCCCGACATGGACCTGCGGGATCTCGTCATTCGCCGCATGCGCCAGCCCGAGCCCCGCGAGCGAGAGGACGGCCGCGAGACAAAGGCCCCACGCGGCCCTGAACGAGCATGAGACGTAACGCATGGAGAGCCCCCGGGCAGCAGCGCGCCGACGATCCGACGCGAACGGATCATTGCATAGGCGTGGCGCGGCGTCACGTGCGCCCGTGCGAACGGCTTGCCCGATCCGGCCGCCCCGCCTTCCGGAGGTCCGGCTGGACGCCTCTGCTCGCAGACCCCGTCACATTTTAACGACGATTTTCCTCCATCTCACCGCAATTCCGTCCATAGTGGGCGCCGTTGTCTCGGTTTCAGGGGAGGTAAGTGTGTTCAGTCGAGGCTCGAATTCCGATCCATTAACGCCCAGGCCGCCGGTCATCCCCACCATGACGCCACCGCCCAGCGCCACCCCTTCCACGCCGCAGACCAACGGGCGCGCCTCGCCGTTCGGGGCGGCGAGCACGATGGGCCAGTCGATGATCGGCACCGACCTCACGATCCTCGGCGAGAAGATCACGATCATCTCGCAGAACAAGCTGCAGATCGACGGCGACATCCGGGGCGACGTCCACGGCAAGCAGATCGTCATCGGCGAGGACGGCTCGGTCGTCGGCACGGTCTGCGCCGAGCAGATCGAGGTTCGCGGCGGCGTTCGGGGCGCCATCAAGGCGCAGACCGTGATGCTGCATCCGACCTCGGTCGTCGAAGGCGATATCTTCCATCAGTCGCTGTCGATCGCCGAGGGCGCCCAGTTCGACGGCCGCGTGCGGCGGGCCAAAGACGCTGCCGAGATCAAGCCGAACCTGGACGTGAACGCGCACCCCTTCACCAGCGCTCAGGACGAGGCAGGCTGAGCCTGCCGCCGCCATTGGGGAGCAAGCCCTCTGCCGCACCGGCGGCCGAGGGCTTTTTCGCATGGTCTTCGTCTTTCCGGATAACGATCTTCAAAACGGCCGGCGGCCGACACTGTTGGCGTCGATGCAGGCGACGTGGAGGCGGATGTCGCGGCCCACGTGCCGGCAGACGTTGCGCTTGAGGTTGGGATTGGCGCGGATGGCCGTGGCGGAAACCTTCATGCCGCGCTCGCGGGCGACCTTGGCGACGAGCTCATCCTGGCAATAGGGCGTGGCCATCGGCACGCCCTTCACGATCTGATTGCCGTTCACGCACCGGATGCGGGCGTCCGCCGGACCTGCAACAGCGAGCGCCAGCAGCGGAGCCGCGAACCCCGCAAGCGCCAGAGCGGATGGCCGGCGGCGAAAGCGGACGATCGGTCTCGAGGTCATGAAAGGCTCCAATAGCCGAAGCGTTGAACGGGCGCGAGGAAAGCCCTCACCACCGGCGCTTCCAGAGATCAATTGGGAGCCGTTGCGCGCAGGATCAAGACGGAGGACGCCCGCGCGGGAAGCTCCGCCTGCCACCCGACACGAGCGGGCCGGCGACCTCTCCTCTCGGCAAAATTTACCGGACCGGCCCGACAGGCCGCCATGAATTCGCTTCACGCATGACCAGAAATCGCCACCTTTGCAGAAGGTTGCAGAGCAATCATAACCTCTTTTGTTCTGCGACCCGGCGTCGCACTTTTTGCACTGCACAATAAAAAATAAAGAAATTTCAAAGCCGGGAGCATTCGTAACAAAACGACGTTCAGTTACCCCCGTTGATTCCGCCCCATTCCGCTGGTCAGGTGCCGGCCACCAGGACGGGGGCGAGCAAGGGACCCTCGTATTTCAGAGTGGCAGGACAGTGTTCTGGTGTTGCGCTGAGGCTCTTTCTTCGCATCGGCGATCAAAGGTTTGACGAGCTTCTGCGGAAGCGGAGCGGCTGGAGCGAGCCTTGAGGGGCCATCCGCCAGACCAGCCGGCGAGCCGAAAGCCCTGCCACAGGGTACAAGGAGACGACTATGCGATTTATGGCAGTGGCGGCGCTTTCGGTTCTGACCGTTGGCCTGATGGAGGCTCGCCCGGCGAGCGCAGCGGCTTGGCAGTGCGTCGGCCCCGAAGTGGCGTGCGGCGCCTCGAAGGCGGCGAAGGTTACCAAGGCAAGCTACAAGAAGCAGGCGACGAACGTTCGCAAGGCCAGCGTTTCGGCGCGCCGCGCGGCCCGCAAGTCCGGCAAGTCGACCTACAGCAAGGCCTCTTACGGCGGCGGCTCGTCCGGCATCGCCTCGTACTACTGGCAGGGCCAGATGACGGCCTCGGGCGTCCGCTTCAATCCGAGCGCCATGACCGCCGCCCACCGCACGCTGCCGTTCGGCACGCGCGTTCAGGTTACCAACCACTCGAACGGCCGCTCGGTCACCGTGACGATCAACGACCGTGGCCCCTTCATCAAGGGCCGCATCATCGACCTGTCGCGGGCCGCCGCCGGCGCCATCGGCATGACCGGCCAGGGCCTGGCCCGCGTCTCGATCCAGGTCGTCGGCCGCGGCTAAAGCCTCGGGCGCGGTCACACGCTAGAAGGCGGGTCGAAAGGCCCGCCTTTTTCATATCCCGGCCTATTCAGGCCCCGCGCGCCGCTCTTCACCACATTGGCGGCTTAAGGCTTGGGGCGGTGGCATTCGTCGGTATATTGCGGAAAGTCGGTATCCCGGGGATGGGTCCATCTGAACGATGAAGACGTCAGCGAGCAGCAAAGAGCGCGCGGCCGCCGTGCAGGTCGTCCGCACGGCCATGGTGGAGAAGAAGCTCACCCAGGCGGAGCTGGCCGATGCTGCCGACTGCCATGAGAAGACGATCCAGAACCTGCTGCACGGCAAGCCCGTCCGCGAGCAGACGCTGTTCGACGTCGCCATGGTGCTCGGGCTCGACTATCAGCGCCTCAAGGAGTCCTGGTTCGGCTCCATGTCGACGGCCCAGCCGATGGAGCTCAAGGGCGAGGGCGGCGTCGTCGCCCCGGTCTACATGGGCGCCTACACGCATGCCGCCGTCGACCACTACATCGGCAGCTATCTCACCATCCGCCCCGCGTTCGCCAAGCCCGACACCATCGTTGCTTACCGCACCGACATCGTCTGGGATCCGGAATGGCCGAGCCTTCTCTTCGAGGAGCGCGAGCGCCCGGACGTGCCGTTCTCCCACCGCGGCCGGCTCTACGTTCCGGCCTCCTCGATGTTCATTCACCTGGTCTCGCTGACCAAGGGCGCCATGCGCATGATTCTGGTCTCGCAGATCGACCAGGCCGGCGAGATGCGCGGCCTGATCACGACGCTCAACAAGCAGCGCGCCGCCTACCTCCCGGTCTCGGCCCCGATCGTCTACATGAAGCGGCAGGAGTTCAAATCCCTGGCCCTGGGCGAGATCACGCCCAAGCTGCCGGACTACAAGATCTACAAAGCGCTGCTCGAAGCTTCCGTCGAGGAAGGCTACGCCAAGCTCATCGGCCCCTGATGTGACCCCCCTCTCCCGAGACGGGAGAGATGGCCGTCGAGCCGAAGGCTCGCAGCCAAACGACAAGCCGGTGAGGGACTTTGCTCTGGCTCCGCCACTGGCGTCGTGCGCGCCCAAGACCCCTCATCCAGGGCACCTTCTCCCCATGGGGAAAAAAGTAGGGCGAGCGCTACATGAGTAACGCTCGCCCAACGGTTTGACTGCAAGTCGAACTCGATCGCGAGCCCTTGGCACCCGCACCACCCGCGCCACCGCGGTGGACCTCAGTCCTCCTTCTTGCGCGGAACGCTCGGCACGGCGCCGGAGGGGCGGGCGGCCGGCTTCTCTTTGCCGTCCTTCCTGTCCTTCGGGCTCGGCAACGCCTTGCGCGGCGGCGTGGCGTCGACGAGCGCCGCCTCGACGCCCTCGGCGTCGTCGTCCTCGTCGTCCTCCTTCGGACGCATCTTCTTGGTCGGATCGGCCGGCAGAACCTCGAGCGCGAGCTTGCTGTCCTCGCCCTTGCCCTGCACGCGCACCTTCACGGTGCCGCCGTTCTCCAGCTTGCCGAACAGAAGCTCGTCCGCCAGCGGCTTCTTGATGTGCTCCTGAATGACGCGCGCCAGCGGACGGGCGCCGAACTTGTCGTCGTAGCCCTTGTCCGCAATCCACTTCTGCGCACCCTCCGACAGCTCGATGGTCACGCCGCGGTCCGCAAGCTGCGCCTCGAGCTGGAAGATGAACTTCTCGACCACCTTGGCGATGATCGCCGGCGGCAGCCCCGCGAACGGGATCACCGCGTCCAGGCGGTTGCGGAACTCGGGCGTGAACAGCCGGTTCACCGCCTCCGTATCCTCGCCCTCGCGCTTCTCGCGGTTGAAGCCCATCGGCGGACGCGCCATGTCGGCCGCCCCCGCGTTCGTCGTCAGGATCAGGATGACGTTGCGGAAATCGACCTGCTTGCCGTTGTGGTCCGTCAGCTTGCCGTGGTCCATCACCTGCAGGAGGATGTTGAACAGATCCGGGTGCGCCTTCTCGATCTCGTCGAGCAGAAGCACGCTGTGAGGATGCTGGTCGATGCCGTCCGTTAGCAAGCCGCCCTGGTCGAAGCCCACGTAGCCCGGAGGCGCGCCGATGAGACGCGAGACCGTGTGCTTCTCCATGTATTCCGACATGTCGAAGCGCAGCAGTTCGACGCCCATCAGGTTGGCGAGCTGCTTGGCGACCTCGGTCTTGCCGACCCCCGTGGGGCCGGAGAAGAGATAGCTGCCGATCGGCTTCTCGGGCTCGCGCAGGCCCGCACGCGCGAGCTTGATCGCGGCAGAGAGCGCCTCGATCGCCTTGTCCTGGCCGAACACGAGCCGCTTGAGGTCCTTCTCGAGGTTCGTGAGCACCTCGACATCGGACTTCGTCACGGTCTTCGGCGGGATGCGCGCCATCGTGGCGACGGTGGCCTCCACCTCCTTCACCGTGATCTTCTTCTTGCGCTTGCCTTCCGGCAGAAGCATCTGCGAGGCGCCGGTCTCGTCGATCACGTCGATCGCCTTGTCCGGCAGCTTGCGGTCGTGGATGTACTTGGCGGAAAGCTCCACCGCGGCCTTGATCGCGTCGCCCGTGTACTTGAGCTTGTGGAACTCCTCGAAGTAGGGCTTGAGGCCCTTGAGGATCGCCACCGAGTCCTCGATCGTCGGTTCCTTGACGTCGATCTTCTGGAAGCGGCGCACGAGGGCGCGGTCCTTCTCGAAGTGCTGGCGATACTCCTTGTAGGTCGTCGAGCCGATGCAGCGCA
>DAITBB010000046.1:5859-25803 GCA_036823975.1 Hyphomicrobium sp. | reverse complement strand
GGCTGCGCCAGCCGTTATAGCCTTCCCAGCGGTAGAGCATGCGCGCCAGGCTCCAATCGGCCTGCTCGTGCAGCTTGTCGTAGCGCAGCGCATCGACTGCGCTCGACACCCAGTCCGACGGCGGCAGCCACGGATTGGGACGTCCCGCCGGCACCTGCTTGGTCTTCGCCTTGAGCGAGTCGCCGTTATGCAGGTGCGAGTTGAAGTCGAAGCTGCATTCCATGCCGTGGATGATCGCGACCGCGTACCACGGCACGCACGTCTCCTCGAACACCTGCTCGTAGGACTTGCGCCGCGCCGGATCCGTGATCTTCGAGACATACCATTGCACGGTGGATCGGTTCGCGGAGCGGATCTCGCACGTGTCGAACAGGCGGCGATATTCGTCGGCCACGTCCTCGAATTTGGGTGCCGTCACGGCGGCCGCCTGCGGGCCTTCTGGAATGTCGCGCGGAACGCGCTCCGCATTGCGGGCGGTGCGCAGCAGCTCCGAGGCGCGGTCGAGGATGCTGTCGATGTCGGCAGACGTCGCCGCAGTCGCGTCGGGCGCCGAGGCGGTCACGCCGTCCATGAAGTCGACGATCGCCGGCTGGATCTCGTTGAAGTCCTCGCCGGCTTCCGAGGGCGCAAGCCCCATGCGCGGCACGGAGAGCCCGAGCCGCTGCGCCTCCTCGGCGAGCCGCGTCAGCTCCGGCCACGTCCCCCGGCTCGCTTGCGCGAGCGCGGGTGAGAGGCCAATGCGCGGCACGAGCGGCGCGGCGAGGGCCGCGGCGAGCCCGGTGGCCACCTGCCGGCGATCGAATGTGACGCGTGTCATGTCTCGTCCTCGCTCGTTCTCTCTCCGCGCGTCGTCCCACGTGTGCCGTGCGACGGTCAGCTCGACGGCACCTCGAGCCCGACGGCCCGCTGCGCGGCTATCGTCTGCTCGCAGTCCGCCGGGATCAGCCCGCCCACGTCGCCGCTCGCGAGCTCCAGGCAGCCCTCCACGAACGCATTGGCCGCGTGCGAGAGCGTAGAGCTTTGGTTCATGCCGACCGTCATGGCGCGATAGGCGATGCGGCCGAGCTTGTAGCGTCCGATACCCTTGACGGTCACACCGCGATGCACGCCACCTTCCGAGATCAGGTAGGCGAACTTGTTCAGGATGCCGCTGTTGAAATGCACGCAGCCATTGTCCTGGTACGCGGTCGATCCGCATTGCGCATCGTCCGGCGTCAGCACGTCGGCGTAGTGATCGGGCTGGCCACGGTTGGCGAGCGAGAAGCGCGCCGTGCGGTTGAACATCGAAAGCCCGTTGCCATCGCGCAGGTTGGGATCGGCCAGGCTGCGCAGAGGGGAGACCGCCGAGAAGCCCGGCGAGGCTTCGCCGATCAGCCAGTTGCCGCCGTCGCCCTTGGCGTCGATCTCGATCAGCGCGGCGAAGATGTCGGCAAGCGACTCGTTCACCGCCCCCGGCTCGTTGAGATAGAGCAGGTTCTTCTCGTGCGCGATGATCCCGTGCGTCATCTCGTGCGCCACGATGTCGAGCGCGCCCGCATAGCCCGGCCCGTACACCATCACGTTGCCCCTGGGACAATCGTAGGAGGCCGTGGTGCACCAGTAGGCGTTCTGCGTGCGCCCGTGCTGCACGTAGGCTTCGAGCGGAGATCCGCCGGATCCGTCGTGATCGTCGAAGCTGTTGCGGCCGAACGTCAGGAAGTAGTAGTCGCGCACGATGCCGGCGTTGCGGAAGGCGATCAGCGCTTCGGGCGAGAGCTTCTCGCCCCGGCTGCGCGCGCTCTCGTCGATGGCGACCGTGCCCGGAAACGCCGTCGTCTGCGCGAGATCGAAGATCTTGCGCAGCATGCCGGAAGGCTGGTCGCGGTAGGAGTAGAACGCTTCGCCCGTGAGGGCATCGACGAAGATCCGGAACGAGTCGATGGTGACGAGCCAGGCGAGCCGCGTCGCGCCTGTCTTCGCTTTGCCGACGAGCGCCGGATCGAACACGATGAGCTGCGGCGCCTTGACGTCCGCCTTGTCCGGGTCCGGCGCGAGCGGGAACGCCCGCGAGGCGTCGGGTGCGGTGCGCAGGATCTCGGTGAGGCGCGCGCGCGCGGCGGCCACGGCCTCGCCCTCCGCGATCTTCGGCACCGTTGTTGCAACGGCGGCGTTGGAGGTCGTGCCGTTGAACTTCGTCACGCCGAGCGATCGCGACACCGTGAGCTTCGCCGTCGATCCGAACACCGGCACCTCGCCGATGCGCTGCTCGACCTCCGCCACGTAGCGGTCCGGGAAGTCCGGATCCTTGCGGCGGCTGACGTACTGATGCTTGGCGCTCTTGTTGCCGGAGGGGAAGAGCGAGCCGAGCCCGCCCGTGCCGAAATAGGACTCGACCGCGCGCTTCGTCTCCTCCTCGGTGATCTCGCGCGCCCCATCGGCCGCGCCGATGGAGGCCGATCCGGGCTGCGGCGAAAGCCCCATCACGGTGCTCGGCAGGCCCGTCGCCGGATTGATCGTAACGTGCAGGTTCGGATGCGTCTTGCGCAGCTCCGCGATGGCGGCCTCGACCTCGGCGCGCACGGCCTTGGGATCGCTCGCCGCACCAGCCGCCCCACTGCCGTCGGCCGTCGCCGCGATCGGGGTGCCGCCGGGGCCTCCCGCATCTGAGGGAGCGGCAGCCACGTTGGCGCCCGTGTTGACGAGGCGTCGGCATTGCGTGAGAGGCTTGGGCGGAGAGTCGGCGGCGGGATAGATCTCGGCCGGCGCCGCAAGCCCCGTTCCCGCGACCGCCGTGCCGAACGGCATCGCGGCGTCGGACCACAGCAGCTCCAGGGCGTCGAGGTCCGTCCGCGGCTTGCCGCTCAAAAGGCGCGCGTCACCCTTCGTCAAGGCGGCCTGTCCGCTGCCGTTGAGATCGATCTGCGGCCAGAAGCATTCGTTGTCGTCGATGATGCCGTCGCCGTTGAGGTCCTCGGTGAACGCGGCGTTGGCCGTGCCGGCGCTCGAAAGGGCACCGATCTGCCGTGAGAAGAGCGCGAGGTCGCTCGGCCCCACGGTGCCGTCGCCGTCGAGGTCGGCGAGCAGGCGAACGGTCTGCGGCGCGACCTCGTCGACCGCCTCGAGCGCGTCGATCATGCCGGCCCGCTGTTCGCCGTTGGGCGCGGGCGTAGCGCTCTTCTTGAGCGCGGCGGCGACTTCTGCCGGCGTTTTCTCGGGCGCAAGCTCGAACAGGATCGCAGCCAGCGCCGCGACGTGCGGCGCGGCCTGGGAGGTGCCGCTGCACACCGCGAACGGCAGCTTGTCGGCGGCAAGCGTGCTCATGATGTCGACGCCGGGCGCGGCGAGGTGGCCGCCGGCATTCGAGAAGTCGGCGCGCGTGCCGTCGCGGTCCACGGCCTCCACGACGAGGATGTTGGGCGGGCTCTCGCCCGTCGCCGAGGGTTGCGTGCCGGCCCAGGCGAAGGGCGAGGCCCATTTCGCCGCGATCGGCGTCGTGCGCCCTTCGGAATCGTTGCCGGCCGCCACCACGAACAGCACGTGCTCCTGCACGCGGCTCGCCATCAGCCGGATCAGGTTCGCCTGATGCATGACATGCAACGCGAGCCCCGGCACTTCCTCGGGATCCTCGTCGCCGAGAAGATCGCTCGCGACGAAATTGTACCCGAGGCTGATGTTGATGACCTTGAGCCCGTCGGGGGTCATGAGGTTGGCGTAGACGTAGTCGAGCGTCTTGGCGAGCACGTCGTCGAATAGAAGGGCATGCACCTGCCAGCCCTCGTCGACGCCGACGCTGCCCGAGTCGCCCACGATCTTGTCATCGACCGCGATCGCGTCCATGCGCGCACCGGGCACGATGCCGTTGATGCCGGGCCGATCGCCCGGATTGGCGCCGATGATGCCGGCCACGTGCATGCCGTGGTGCGTGCCGCAGCTCGCCGTGTGATAGACGAGCGGATTGACGTTCTGCATGGATGCGAAGGGCACCATCGGATTGCTGGCGAAGCCGCCGTCGATGATGCCGATCTTCGGGCGCACCGCGTCGGGGTGCGCCTTGCGATAGCGATCGACGATGGTCCAGACCGGCGGCAGGCGGATCGCCTTGAGGCCCCAGTTTCCGTCGAGATCGTCGCCGGCCTGCCAGCGCCACGAGACCACCTCGTCGCCGACGGTGATAGCCGCACCCTTCGTTCTCGGCAGATGCTTGGCCTGCATCGTCGAGTTGACGAATGCGCCCTCGACGCATTTCTCCTTGCGCAGGTTCTGGATGAGCGGCGGCTCGAGCACGCTCTGAAGCTGGGTCTTGCTGTCTGTGTCCTCGGGCACCGCCTCGGCCGAGGGGGCTGGCGGCGCGGGGGCCGGAGCCGGCGGCTGCGCGGCGGCGCTTTCGTCCACCTCAACGGTGATCACGCCGAGCGGCGCGATCATCTTCGTGATCTTGAGGCTATACTTCTTGAGGAGAGCCTCGATCTCCCGGTCGGTCGCCGTCGGGCTGAGCTGGATGACGTAGCTGTTGGGCTTCGCCACCGGCACGCGCCGGCGCTCGCGGTGCATATGCGGACCGCGCGGGCGGCGCTTGAAAGGAAGGAGGATCCCGGGCGTCTTCGCCGAATCCGCTTCCGTCGCGGCGACGCTGAAGGCGCCCTCGGGTGTCGCCGTTTGAGGCGCCCCCTCCTTTGCGAGCTTGGAGGTGAAGAACGCATAGATCTTCTCGCCCAAGGTGGCTTCCGACCGCTTGGTCTCGCCGGGCTTTTTCGTCTTGCTCGGTGGCTCGATGTAGATGAACTCGTCGGATGGCGCCGGCGTTTTTTGCCCGGACGACTTCCGCGCAGGCGCCTTTTTCGGTGCGAACTTTTCCTCGAGCGATCGCTGCAGGCGATCGTACTGCGAGGGCGGCAACTGCGCATGGGCCTCCGAGGCGAGGGACCCCACGCCTATACCGAGCACGGTCGTCGCAGCGAGGAGGCCCACGGCGGTGAGCATCGCCGCAGTAGAGGCTGGCATAGGTCTCGGCATCGAAGCGACTCCTAGCAAAGCGGGTCCAACGGCGACGGGCTCACGAGCCCCACCAGCGGTTCCAATAGCCTTTGACCCAATCCCACCAGCCTTGCTCGCTCGCCGGAGGGGCCGGCGCAGGTGCGGGCTCCGGCGCGGGTGCCGGCGGCTCGGGCTTGGGAGCCGGTGGCGCAGGTTCTGGCGTCGGCGCCGGCGGTGCAGGCTCCGGCTCCGGTGCGGGCGGCGTCGGCACAGGTGCGGGCTCCGGTGTTGGTGCCGGTGGCGCGGGTTCCGGAGCTGGTGGCGCAGGTTCCGGCGTCGGTGCAGGCGGCGTTGGCACAGGTGCGGGCTCCGGCGTCGGTGCCGGTGGCTCGGGTTCCGGTGCTGGTGGCGCAGGCTCCGGCTCTGGTGCGGGTGGCGTCGGAACCGGCGCGGGCTCTGGCGTCGGCGCCGGTGGTGCGGGTTCCGGCGCAGGCGGTGCAGGCTCCGGCTCCGGCGCCGGCGGCGTCGGAGTGGGCGCGGGCTCTGGCGCGGGAGCCGGGGGCTCCGGCTTTGGAGCTGGCGGTGTCGGAGGCGGCGTCGGTGCGCCGATCTCGAGGCCCGCATCCACCATCAGGTTGCCGTCCGCGTCGATCCCGGCGTCGAGACCTTTCGCGCGGCGCAGCGCGGCGATGAGAGACGTGAACGCCGGCACATAGACCTGCAGCGTCTTGTCGCCCACCTGCACGCGCTGGCGCACCTGCAGATGGAGATGCAGGCTCGTCGAGGTCTTGCCGCCCATGTAGCGCGAGACCTTCCCCAGCACCTGCCCGCGCTTGACCTTGTTGCCCGTCTTCACGGTGATCGATTTGGGGTGCATGTGGAGGTAGTAGTAATCCGTGCCGTCGGCGGCCTTGAGCTGCACCGTCGTGTTCGACGTCACGTTGACGATCTGTCCGTCGTCGGCCGCCACGGCCTCCCAGGTGTTGTCCTTGAAGGTCGGCGGACGAATATCCTGGCCCTGGTGGCCCGCCCCGCTCGGACACAGCGGCATGTCCCAGCCGCGCACCTCGCAGTAGTTGTCGCGCTGCTTCATGGGATCGTAGTTGCGCGCGTCGCTCTCGCTGCCGCCCGCCGCGCCCTTGCCGTTCCAGCCGCCGCCGCCATAGCCCCAGATCTGGGAGTTCATGTGCGGGAACTGTCCGTCCGCGAGCTTCAGCGGAAACAGCATGTTCGGCATGTAGACGTAGCGGTCCACGCGCCCGCGGCCTTTGTCGCGCTCGAAGAGGTCGCCCGGCGGATAGTAGGCGAAGCCGGCCTTGTCGCGTGGCGTGTTGAGCGGCCCGCCCGGCGGCGCGGGCGGTGTCTCCGGCCCTTCGACCACGGGTGGCGTCGGCGTGGGAGCGGGCGGCGGCTCAGCAGGACCCTCGGGCGGAAGCAGGCTGCAACGCGCGAGCTGCACGAGGCTTCCCTGGTTGTCGCGTCCGTAGCACGTGCCGTCCGTGCCGCGCACGACGCCGAAGCCCCGCCCGACGGACGGACTGGCGAGGCCCTGCACGAGTGCATACGTCATGAGATCGCGCCCTTGAAGCGCGGACGCAGACGGCGCGCGCCGGGAGAGGCCGGACGTATCCGCCCTCCCATCCGCGGGCGTCGGCGAGGGGAGAAGGAGCGAGAGCCCCGCGCACAGAGGCGCGACGACGACGGCAACCTTGCGAACCACTCTCACGCCACGTCCCCCGTTCCCAATGCCGATAAACGCCTGCATCCGGGCCCCGCGGCGACTATTGCCCAAACACCCCGCCCTGGCAACGCGAGGGCATGTGGCCGCCGTGCCCCGCACGCTCGTTCGCTCACGAACGAAATGCGACACGCGCCAATGCGTAAGGCCTGAGGCGTCGGCATGCGGGCCCTCCCCTAAGGAGCTGTCTCGTCGGCGTCGGAAACGTCGTCGCGCGGCAGGAGCTGCTCGAGCATCTGCCGCGCCTCGTGCGAAAGTTTATCCTCAGGTAAATCCGCCGCCAGCACGCGCCGGATGGCGGCCTGCACGTTGGCGGGTGGAGGCTCGGACGGCATCGCGAGCGCCTGCGGCCCGCCGAGCCCCATCGCCGACGACGAGAACAGCCCGCCCCAGTCGATCCCGACGGACGGCTTGGCCCAGTCGCCCGAGATGCGCACGGGGATGGGGAACGCGGTCGGCGGCGGGATCGCCTTGACGCGGATCTCCTGGTTCAGCCGCTTGGCCGGCACGTTGACCGAGCCCGTCGAGTTGATCTCGACCTCCGGGCCGCCGAGCGAGAAGCCCGGCTGGCTGCGCATGATGCCTTTCTTGATGTCGTATTGCGCATCGAGCCGCTCGAAGCCGGTTTTCATGGCGAGATCGAACTTCCAGCTCTTCCACCACTCGAAAATCATGCGGCGCACGTCGAAGCCGCGCAGCGATCCCTTGCCCATCTGGAAATGCGCCCGCCCGTCGAGCGAGGCGGTGAGCTGGCTCTGGTTCTGGCCCGCCGCGCTCGCATCGATGACGACATTCGAGGTGCCCGACAGCAGCGGCTTGCCGGTGAGCTCCGTCACGATCGGCTCGGCGGCGACGTTGGCGAGGCTCATGCGCACCGATCCACGCGGCGGCGAAGCGCGGCTGTCGATGCTGAGCGTGCCTGTCGCCGTGCCCTTTTCGATCGCCAGCTCCTCGAGCGTTGCCTCGAGCATACCGTTGACCAGCCCGGCCTTGGCGCGCCCCTGCTTGAGATCGAGCCCGCCGTAGGTGATCGTATCGGCGCGGATCTCGACATCCGCATCGAGCGCGCCGAGCGGTTTGAGGTTGAAAGGCTGCTCGCTCCATCCCGGCGACGCGGTTGCGCTCGCCGCCGCAGGCGCCGTCCTCGGGCTCCCGCCCTCGAGCACGTTGAGATCGTCGAGAAGCTGCTCCCATGAGGGTGTGATCAGGGGCGTGAAGTCCACCATCGGCTGGGGCGCAAGAGCCATGCGCCGCGTGGCGTCGATGATCCGATCGACGTCGATGTGCGGGCTCGCGAACGCGCCCGTGACCTTCGGGCGATCGCCGGTGAGATCGAGCGTGCCGTCGAACCGGCCGCTCGTCGTGTTGATCATCACGTCGGTCTCGGCAAATGTGAGGATCTCGGACGTCGCGGTCACCTGGCCGTCGAGCGACGTCTTGAGCGGGTCTCCCGACGGCGCACTGTCCGAGCCGATCCACTGCGCGAGCTGCCCGAGCGAGGGCGTCGAGGCGGCGACATGCCCCTTGAACTCCGTCACCGCGCGAAACGCGACGTCGCCCGAGAGCATGGCCGTGACCGGCCGTCCATCGATCTTGGCGGAGGCCGTCGTCGCGGTTCCGGTCGCCATCGCCTGATAGTCGCCGAGCGCGAGGTCGAACGACATCTGCTCGCCACCCGCCGTCAGTTGGCCCTTGGAGGTGAACCCGCCCGAGACGGGATCGATCGTCTGGACGGAGCCGAGCGCCGTCACGGCCCCGGAAGCGCCGGTCTGGGCGCTGCGGTAGGACACGGTCCCGTTCTCGATCGTGATCGTCGTGGGTGGGCTGAAGGTGGCAGCCGGGAGCTGCGGCGCGGGTGCTGCGGCCGCGCCTTGAGCGGAGGCCGTCTCGCCGAACGCCCAGTTGCGATTGCCGGCCGCGTCCTCCTCGAGCGTGAAGACGGGCGCGACGAACGCGAGGCGCTCCATCCGCACACGGCCTTTGAGCAGCGGCAGAAGCTCGACGGTCGTCAGCACGGATTGCCCGCTGAGGAGATCGCGCGCCGGCATCCCCTCGGGGTTGGCGACGGTGACCCTGTCGAGCACGACGTCGAGCTTCGGCCGTTCGAGCTTGAGCGGCACGCTGAGGCGCATGTCGCCGATCGTGATCTTGCGTCCGAGCGCATTGCCGAGCGTGACGGCGAGCTGATCCTTGAGAAGGCCGGTCGGCGGGAAGGCGACGAGCAGCGCGGCCGAGACGACGGCGCCGACGAGCACGGTTCGAAAGATGCGCCAGGCCATACGGGTCTCCACGCAACACTTGAGACCGCGGTCGTTGCGGTGGCGGCCGGCGCAGACTGAGCGCGCGCGAGCCGCATGCGCGGAAGATCGCGGCCGCTCCCCCCAGGGAGCGTGGCCCCCAAGCGAATACTCTGCGAGAGGGATGCATTCAACCGGCCCGCGTGCGGAAGGGCGCGAGCGTTGCCCGTGCGTGACTCTCCGCTCACACGGGCTTGATCGGAGGCGTGAGGGACGGCTAAGGTCGCTCCCGCCCGCCGCCGCCGCGTGAATTGAGGCACGGGATGGCGCGAGACGCCAGTCTTGAGAGACCAGGCTTGAGACAACGGGGGACGTATCGGATGCCCATTGCTCTGTCGTTCTCGCGGCCAGGATGCTGCGCCGCGGGCTTGGTCGTCATGGCGCTCGGCCTGCTCGCTGCCGTTCCCGTGCACGCGGCCGAGGCGTTGATCCCGGTACAATGGTCGGATCCGGAGATCACGAGCTTCGTCGCCGCGAACGCGGGCCGTCCTCCGCGCTCGCTCGGGCCGACCGCCGACGACAAGCTCGGCAAGCTCAAGCTCCCCGTTCTGGCTTTCGAGGCGACACCCGGTATCGTCGAGAGCACGTTCCGTCTCGGCCCGCGTCCTGCGACCGAGCGCGACGTCGTCGTCGATGATGACAATCCGGTCTGGTATCAGATCGTCGAACGCTATGGCGATGTGACGGTCTCGGTTTCGGCCGACCTGCGCGTGCAGCATCGCTTCGCACCCGAGAAATTCCCAGTGTATGGCAACCAGAGCCCCGGCGCCGTACCGGAGGCCGGGCCCGCGGTCTCGGTGTTCGACGATCGCAACGAGGGCGGCGAGGAAGGCTATCTCGCCGAGTACACGATCATGCGTTTCGGCGTGCCCTACACGGTCACGGTCGAATGCACGGAGGCTGCGAGGAACGAGTGCCTCGACCGAGCTCAGATCTCCAAGGACAGCGAGCTTCTCAAGCTGATCCGCGCCAACCCACCGCCTCCGACGCCGTGAGTGCATGACGCGAGCGCCGACGCCAGAGCAAAGTCCCTCGCCGGCCTGTCTTTTGGTTGCGAGCCTCCGGCTCGACGGCCACCTCTCCCGTCCCGGGAGAGGGTAGTGATGTAAGCAGACGCCGCGCTCTAAACGGAAAGATTGCCGCTGATCGCGAGCCGTCCGCCCGCGGTGCCTGCGGCTTCGGCTCGGGCGAGATCGGGGCCATGCGCCGTGCCGTGATCCATGACGCGGATCGCGCCGTCCTTCGCGCCGGAGATCATGTTGTGGCCGATCAGGCAGGCCCCCGCGCCGGGATCGGCCGAGACCATAATGCCCACGCCGGCGTCGCGGATCAGATTTCCGGTGATGGCGACATCGCGCAGATAAGGACCCCACCCGGCTGAGATGCCCGCGGTCGGCGCGCCCTCGATGACATTGCCGGTGACGGCCGCATCCGCTTCGATGCCGATACCGATGCCGCGCTTGTCGACCGGCTCGTGCTCGCGGCGGAAGAGGTTGCGGATCAGGTTGCCTTGCACGACCGCGAGCCGCCCGCCCTCGTTGAAGTTCGTGACGGCGATGCCGTTCGCCGCGCCGTCGATGACGTTGTTGGCGATCAGCGCGCCAGCGAACGCGAACTCCGCATAGAGCGCGACCTCGCCGAGCTTGCGGCAGGCGTTGCCGGTCATCTGGATGTTGTCGGCGCCATTGCCGCGGATGGCGGAATAGGCGCAATCCTCGATCCGGTTGTTGGCGGCGACGACGCCCCCCGCCCGGTAGACGTTGATGCCGTTCCCATTCTGTCCGGTGCCCCCGCCCTTGGACGCGATGCGTGCGATGCGGTTGGCGACGATCTGCGTGCCGTCCTCGCCCGGCGCGCTGCGCCAGATCTGGAGGCCGTTGTTGGCACAGTCCGCGATGGCATTGTGCGCGAGGACGAGCCCGCGCGCATCGAGGCTGAAGAGGCCTGCCTGCGAGACCTCGCGAATGTCGCAATCGCTGACACGGCCGGAGCACGCCTTAAGAACGATGCCGTCGAGCAGGCTGCGCCGCACGTCGAGATCCACGAGTGCCACATCCTCGCAAGCCTCGAGCACGATCAGCCCGGTGGCGCGCGCGGCGTCGATGCCGAGCAGGCTGCCGTCGACGACGAGGCTTTCGAGGCGCACGCCCGGGGCGTTCCGCGCGGTGAGGAAGGCGCCGCCGCCGGTGAACTCCAGCACGGTTTGCCGCGCCGCGCCGATCAGGCGCGTGTTGGGCCTGAGCGTCAGCGGCCCGACGCGGAAGCGGCCGGGGGCAAGGCGCAAGGGAGCGCCGCGGCGGGCGGCGGTGTCGATGGCTGCTTGCAGGCGCTGTGTCTGGTCGCCGTCGCCGTCGGGCGCGAGCAGCCCGCCGCCGGCCGCAGGCGGCGCAGTCCCGCGCGGTCCTGCTGCCACGGCCGCGGTGGCGAGACTGGCGGACGCGAGTCCCGTCGAAAGAAGCATACGGCGGTCGAGTGGCATGATCGGCAAGGCTCCTGCCCGCCATCATGGCAGAGAGCGGTTAAGAGACCTTAACGTGCCGGCGCGAGGGCGGTGGCCGGCCAAGGCAGGTGCGGATGATCTCGAGCCCGCCGAGAAGGGCGGAGTTCCAGTCGAAGCGCATCGCGGCGGGCTCGGTACGTGTTTTGAGCAGCGCCGGCGGGATCTCTTGCGGAATGTGGACGAAGCCGACGCCATGCACGTGGTCCGCCGCCTCGGCGAGCGCGAGGGAGCGGTAGAGCACGGCATTGCAGAGATATCCGCCCGCATCCTCGGAGGTCGTTGCCGGCACCCGGATGGCCGCGAGCCGGGCCACGATCTCGGCAGCCGGCAGCGCCACCGTGCGCGTCGCAGGACCAGAGGTATCGAGAACCTCCTGGGTCGGCAGCGCGCCGGTCGCGTCCTCGGCCGCGAGGCACGCGTTGCGCGCAACGGTTTCGATCACGTACGCGGTCGCCCGGGACGAGACGCCGAAATGCAGCACGAGCTTCGGCCGCTCGCGCTGATAGAGCGTCGCGAGCCGCTGAGGCGCGCGCTCCCATTCGGTCGGCAGGATGCGCGCGACCACGCGGTGCGCGCTGAAGCGGCGGGCGGCGAGATGGGCGAGCTTGGGCACGAAGCGCTCGCTGGCGTTCTCGCTCACGCCGGGGAAGGGGCCGAAGCCCGTCAGCAGGATGGTGTCACGGCGTCGCATCTTTCTCCAAGGAACGCCCCGCAAATGGACGGCTCGCTGCTGGCGACGGCCGGGTGAGGGGATCGGTTGATCGCACGTAGGATCGGATTTAGGCTCCGCCGGCGTTCGGGGAGCCATTAAAGTAGGCAGTTGGGCATGCCGCCGCCATCCTTCAATGGCGGACGCGCGAAGCGGGAATTCGGGAGGGGCGGATTTGCGCAAGTTGTGTATTACGGCTTTGTGCCTTGCGGTGGCGGCCCTGAGCGCGTGCGGCGAAGCTCCGCAACATCCCCAACAGAAGAGCGCTGAGCGCCTGCCCCCCGCTGCGACCGAGGCGCCGCCACCCGCCGGCGGAGCCCCATCCAGCCCGTCTGACGAGGGCCTCTCAGGCGGCGCGATCGGCACGCCCGGATCCGGCGCCGGCAGCGAAAGTGAAAACGAGACGCGTCCACGCCGGGCCGAGCCGCCGCGCTCGATGCGGGCGCCTCCCGGAGGCCGCTCGGAGCCGGCTGGAGGCGCGGGCCCGCCGCCCGACGCCGGCGCGCAACCTCCGCCCCCGGCACCTGCGCCCGCGCCGACAGCGCCGGCGCCTCAGGGGCAGGGAGGCGCCGAGCAAGGGGAATGGGACGTCGTCCCGGTGTTCTATGGCACGGACCGCGCGCAGGCGCCGAACGAGAAGCGGCTCGACTACGGCCGCGAGCGGGGCCGCCGCCTGGAGCTGGGCCGCGCACTGGTGACGGTGCCGAGGGTGCATAAGGTGCCCGCCGTCGAGCGCCCGTGGGCGATCCGCGTCTTCAACATCACGCTCTACGAGGAGGCCGAGGACCCGGAGCGGCACTTCACGATGAAAGAGGTGAAGGCGCTGTCGGAGGACGAGCTGCTCACCCTCGTGCGCGAGCGCCTGGCCGCCTCGCAGCGCTTCAAGGATCACGCTTTCATCTTCATCCACGGCTACAACACGAGCTTCGACTTCGCGATCTACCGCACGGCCCAGATCGCCTACGACTTGAAGTTCGACGGCGCGCCCTTCGCCTATAGCTGGCCGTCGGGCGGCGGGCTCGCGAGCTACACCTACGACCGCGAAAGCTCCGGCCAGTCGGAGCCCTATCTCAAGAAGTTCATGGAGATGGTGATCGAGAAGTCCGGCGCGAAGTCGGTCAGCGTGATCGCCCACAGCATGGGCAACCAGCCCGTGCTGCAGGTGCTGCGCGACCTGCGCCGCGCCACGCCCGATCACGTCCGCATCGGCCAGATCGTGCTGGCCGCACCCGATGTCGATCGCGACAACTTCGAGAACATCGTGGCCGAGATCCAGGGTCTCGCCAGCGGCGTCACGCTCTACGCGGCCGGCAACGATCGCGCACTCCAAGTCTCGCGCAACTTCTACGGCGGCATCCCGCGCGCCGGAGACGTGCCGGAGACGGGGCCGATGGTGCTGCCGGGCATCGATACGATCGACATCTCGGCGGCGAGCACGGCCATCTTCGCGCTCAATCACTCGGGCTATGCGGAGAGCAAGGACCTTTTGGCCGATATCGCCGCCCTGATGGTCACCGGAACGCGCCCGCCGAAGCTCAGGACGCCGCGCCTCGAGGAAATCACGACCGATCGGGGCGCCTACTGGCGCTATCCGGCCGGCGCCCCCTGACACGGCAGCACTTCGTTAACCCGCGTTTGCGAAAGTCCCAAACTGGGCCTCAAGCCATGGGAGCGGGAGATGCGGGTTCGTCGCGCCGGTGCCGTCACGTTGACTGCGGTCGTTCTCGGCCTCGCCGCGTCTGCGGCCTGGGCTGCGGAGGAGCCATCGCCCGCACCGGCAGAAGCTTCGACCGCTGCCGCGCCTGCCACGCCCGAAGCCGACTACTACACCCGCCGCGCCGAGAGCGTCCTGGCCGCGGAAAAGGCGCGAGGGGCAAAGCCGCATCCTCTGGCGGAAGCCTATCCCGGCTTCGATGTCGTGGTGTGCGAGGCCGGATGCCCCACCGGCAACGATCCTCAGGTCGTCTTCGCGCGCGCGCATGGACACGTCGAGGGCGAGATGGTCACCACCTCGGCCCGGGCTTATGCTGCCACGATCGACGAAGACGCGCCGGCGTGTGTCGCGGGCTGTTACGGTGAGGCGGCCGCGGCCGCAACCGTCGATATGCCGCCGCTCCGGCTTAAGCCCGCGTTGACGACCAACGTCTCGGAGGCCTCTGCCGAGGCGATGCCCACTGAGGCTGCCCCCGCCGTAGCTCCGCCGGTTCCGCCGCGGCCGCCGGTTCGCGATAAGCTCTCCCCGATCCGCTGAGGCAAAGTCAGAGAGCGTCAGCCCGAGAGTGCCGCGCGGAGCTTCTCCGCGTTCGCGGCCAGCACCGCGCCGTCCTCCATGGCGCCTGTGTGCGGCTTGAGCGCCACGCCGTCGTGGCGGGGCACGACATGGATGTGCAGGTGGAACACGCTCTGTCCGCCCGCCGGCTCGTTGTACTGAAACACGCTGACGCCATCGGCCGCGAACGCCGTCTTCACCGCACGCGCCACCTGTTGCACCACCGGCAGGAGCTTTGCCAGCACCGCCGGATCCGCGTCGAGAAGATTGCGCGAGGGCGCCTTGGGCACGACGAGGGTATGGCCCGGCGCTTGCGGCATGACATCCATGAACACGATGACGTCGTCGTCCTCGAGCACCTTGTGCACGGGGATCTCGCCGCGCAGAATTTTCGCAAAGACGTTGTTCTCGTCGTAGGCCATCGCATGCGTCCAGAGCTGTGATCGATGCCCTCACAAAGCATCGCCTCCGCGCGTCCGCAAGCCCCAATCCGGAGCATGGGCGCGGGGCGGCACCGGCTTACGCGCCGCCGCTCTTTTTGAAGGGGCCGTGGTCGCTCAGAATCGCGTTGGCATCCTCCACCGCGTGCCGCTCCTCCTCGAGGTAGCGCGCGACCGCCCGCCTGAGACGCGGGTCCTGGATCCAGTGCAGCGAGTAGGTCGTTTCGGGGAGATAGCCGCGCGCGAGCTTGTGCTCGCCTTGGGCGCCGGCTTCGGCCCGCGCGAGCCCATGCGCGATGGCGTACTCGATGGCCTGATAGTAGCAGAGCTCGAAGTGAAGCGCCGGATAATGGGCCGTCGCGCCCCAGTAGCGGCCATAGAGGCAGTCGCCGCCGATGAGATGCAGCGCACCGGCGACGAACGCACCGCTCTCGCGCGCGAGCACGAGCAGACAGCGGTCCGCCATCGACTGGCCGAGGAGCGAGAAGAAGGCCCGGTTGAGATAGGGCCGCCCCCACTTGCGCGACCCGGTATCCATGTAGAAGGCGAACATCGCGTCCCAGTGCGCTTCCGTGATCTCGCGGCCGGAGACGGCGATGATCTCGACGGCCGACTGCGCTTCCGCGCGCTCCTTGCGGATCGCCTTGCGCTTGCGCGAGGAGAGGCTGGCGAGAAAATCGTCGAAGGAGCCGTAGCCGGCGTTGCGCCAATGGAACTGCTGGCCCGTGCGCTTGAGGAAGTCTTCACCGGCGAGGCGGGTCCATTGCGCCTCGGTCAGAAATGTGATGTGCACCGACGAGGCGTCGAGCCGCTCGGCCACCGCGATCGAAGCCCGCGCCAGGAGCCGCTCGACCTCCGCCTCGTGCGCGCCGGGCCGCGCCAGCAGCCGCCGCCCCGGCACCGGCGTGAACGGCACCGCGCCCTGGAGCTTCGGGTAATAGGGCTCCCCGATCCGATGCAGGGCCTCGGCCCAGGCATGATCGAACACGTATTCGCCCTGGCTGTGCGTCTTGCCGTAGAGCGGCATCACGCCCGCGACCGAGCCGGCCGCGTCCTCGATCACGAGGTGATGCGGCGTCCACCCGGTCCCGGCGCCGACCGAGCCCGAAGCTTCGAGCGCGGAGAGGAACGCATGCGAGAGAAACGGATTGGCGGTGGCGGCCTCGGGATTGGCGCACGCGTCCCACGCGTCGGCCGAAATCATCTCGAGGCCGGGCAGGACTTTTACGATCGTTGGCTCGGCATCGCCCAATGCAGCTGCCTCTTGCGCGCGGACGCGCCGGTAGTGGCCATCTCGTGCCCTCACGCCTCGGCGTGCGCGTGGGCGCCGATCCAGCCGTCGAGATCCCGCAGCGCCCGCCGCGACAGGATACGCTTTTTCTCCGCGCCCCGCTCCTTGCCCTTGAGGCGCCGCCCGTCCGCGTCGATCGTCGGCGTCTCGTCCATGGGCGGCAGAAGCCCGTAGTTGATGTTCATGGGCTGGAACGACGACGCGCCCTCGCTCGCCCCCTCCACGAGGTGGCCGCCCGTGATGTGCGCGAGCAGCGCACCGAGCGCCGTCGTGGGCGGTGGCGGCGCCAGCACCTCTCCGAGGCGCTCCGCCGCAGCCATCCGTCCCGCCAGGAGGCCGATGGCGGCGCTCTCGACATAGCCCTCGACCCCCGTGATCTGGCCGGCGAAGCGCAGCCGCGGCTCGGCCTTGAGGCGGAGCCCCGGATCGAGCAGCTTCGGCGAGTTGAGGAACGTATTGCGATGCAGCCCGCCGAGGCGCGCGAACTCGGCCTCCGCCAGCCCCGGGATCATCCGGAACACGCGGACCTGCTCGGCGTGTTTGAGCTTGGTCTGGAAGCCGACGAGGTTCCACAGCGTGCCGAGCGCATTGTCCTGGCGAAGCTGCACCACGGCATAAGGCCGCCGCCCCGTCCGCGGGTCCGCGAGGCCGACCGGCTTCATCGGGCCGAAGCGCAGCGTCTCGCGCCCGCGCTCCGCCATCACCTCGATCGGCAGGCAGCCGTTGAAGTAGGGCGTGCTCTCTTCCCACTCCTTGAAGGCGGTCTTCTCGCCTGCCAGCAGCGCATCGATGAACGTCTCGTACTCATCCTTGGAAAGGGGGCAGTTGAGGTAATCCGCCCCCGTGCCCGCGGGCCCGGCCTTGTCGTAGCGCGATTGGCGCCACGCGATGGTCTGGTCCACGCTCTCGAGGTGGACGACGGGCGCGATGGCGTCGAAGAAGGCCAGCTCGGACTGTCCGGTCAGCGCCTTGATCGCGCCGCTGAGTGCAGGCGAGGTGAGCGGCCCCGTCGCGACGATGACGCTGTCCCACGCGGCGGGCGGCAGGCCCTCCACCTCCGCACGCGAGAGCGTGACGAGCGGATGACCCGTGAGGCGCGCCGTCACCTCGCCGGCGAACGCATCGCGATCGACGGCGAGCGCGCCGCCCGCCGGAAGCTTGTGCGTGTCCCCCGCGCCGAGGATCAGCGAGCCGAGGCGGCGCATCTCCTCGTGCAAGAGGCCGACGGCATTCGTCTCCCACGCGTCCGAGCGGAACGAGTTGGAGCAGACGAGCTCGGCCAGGAGGCCCGTCTTGTGCGCCTCCGTCGTGCGCGCCGGGCGCATCTCGTGGAGCACGACGGGCACGCCGCGCTCTGCGATCTGCCAGGCCGCTTCGGATCCCGCGAGGCCGCCGCCGATGACGTGAATGGGAGCAGGTGTTTGCATGCCCGCGAGCCTATCACAGGAGAGCGGGCGTCGCGTCAACCCCGCGCCAACTGGTCGAGGCGTGGCCCGTCACGTCCTGGACGAAGCGTCTGCGGCCGTCAGTGATAGCCTTCCCCGGCTTTAACCTTGCCGCGGAAGGTATGGTAGACGAACAGCGTGTAGGCGAGAATGATCGGCAGCAGGATGAGCACGCCCACCAGCATGAAGAGCTGCGAAGAGGGGTGAGCGGCGGCGTGCCAGACGTCGATGGTCGGCGGGATCACATAGGGCAGGTTCGAGACCGCGAGCCCGACGAAGCCGAGCAGGAACAGCGCGATCGTCGATGCGAACGGGCGCACCTCGTGCCCGGCTTGCAGTCCCGACCAGCAGGACCACGCGGCATAGGCCGTGAGCAGCGGCACGGGCGAGAGCAGAAGGATGTTCGGCATCGTGAACCAGCGCTCGTAGATGTGCGGGATGGCGAACGGAGTCCACAGGCTGACGATGGCGAGCGCCGCCAGCACGACCGGCAGCAGCATCTTCGCCTGCTCGCGGGCCCGCGCCTGCACGGCCCCGTCCGTCTTCATGACGAGCCAGGTCGCGCCGATCAGCCCGTATCCGGCGAGCACCGCGAGCCCCGTCAGCAGCGAGAACGCGGTGATGTTGTCGAACGTGCCGCCCGCATAGGCGCCGTTCTCGACCTTGATCCCCATCAGCAGGGTGCCGAGGATGATCCCCTGCATCACCGACGCCACGATCGAGCCGCCCGCGAACGCGAGGTCCCAGATCCGATGATTGGGCTTCGCGACCCAGCGGAATTCGAACGCGACGCCGCGGAACACGAGCGCCAGCAGCATGATGATCACCGGCAGATACACGGCCGGCATCAGGATGCCGTAGGCCATCGGAAAGGCGACGAGAAGCCCGCCGCCGCCGAGCACGAGCCAGGTCTCGTTGCCGTCCCAGAAGGGCGCCACCGAGTTCATCATCTGGTCGCGGTGGGCTTCCTCCGGGCTCAAGGGGAAGAGGATGCCGATGCCGAGATCGAACCCGTCGAGCACCACGTAGAGCGCGACCGCCACGCCGAGGACGACGATCCACACGAGCGGAAGCCAGTAAGCAAGGCCGTCTTCCATGGGCTCACCTCTTCCCTTCGATGGCTTCTTGCGCGGCCGTCTCGGCCGCGGAGAGCGGACGCGACGGCAAGCCCTCGGAGGGCTCGACCAGGGCGCCGGAGGGGCCGCGCTCGATCAGCCGGTTGATGTAGTAGGTGCCGATCGAGAACACGACCGTGTAGACGACGATGAACAGGATGAGCGTGGTGAGGACGGCCCCCGCCGAGACGGGCGAGGCCGCGTCCGCCGTGCGCAGGATGCCCGAGACCAGCCAGGGTTGGCGGCCGGTCTCCGTCACCCACCAGCCGGCCAGGATGGCAACGAAGCCGGCCGGCCACGAGAGCGCGACGGGCGTCAGGAACCAGCGCGAGTCGAACAGGCGCCCGCGCCACCAGAGGTAAGCACCGACCAGCCCTGTCGCGATCATCAGAAGCCCGAGGCCGACCATGACACGGAAAGCGAAGAACACCGGCTTCACGGGCGGCCGGTCTTGCGGTGCGAAATCCTTGAGGCCCTTGAACAGGCCGTTCGCATCGTGGGTGATGATGAAGCTCGCGAGGTTGGGGATCGCCAGCTCGTAGAGGTTTCGTTCCTCGGTCTCCGAAGGCCAGGCCAGCAGCACGAGGTCGGCCGGCTTGCTGCCGTCCCAATGCGCTTCCATGGCCGCCACCTTGGCGGGCTGATGCTTGGCGGTGTTGAGGCCGTGCAGGTCGCCGATCACGAGCTGCAAGGGCGCCAGCAGCGCCACCATGCCGATGCCCATGCGCAGCATCGTCTTCGCTTCCTCGGCGAAGCGCCCCTGCAGCATGTAGCGCGCGCCCACCGCCGCCACGACGATCGACGTCGTGAGGTAGGCCGCCGTGAACATGTGCGAGAAGCGGTAAGGGAAGCTCGGGTTGAAGATGATCTCGAGCCAGTTCACCGGATAGGCGATGCCGTCGCGCACCTCGTGCCCTGTCGGCGTTTGCATCCAGCTATTGGCGGCCAGGATCCAGAAGGCGCTGAGCGAGGTGCCGATGGCGACGAGCACGGCGGCCGTCACGTGCAGCCCGGGCGAGACGCGGTTCCAGCCGAACAGCATGATGCCGAGGAAGGAGGCTTCGAGGAAGAACGCAGTCAGGACCTCGTAGCCGAGCAGCGGCCCTGTCACGTTGCCGGCCACCACCGAGAAGCGGCTCCAGTTCGTGCCGAACTCGTAGGAGAGCACGATGCCCGACACGACGCCC
>DAITBB010000046.1:0-5849 GCA_036823975.1 Hyphomicrobium sp. | reverse complement strand
GGCCCCGGTCATGCGCCAGCTCACGAGCAGCGTCGCGATGAAGGCCGCAAGCCCGATCGTGAAGCTCGGGAAAATGATGTGAACCGAGACTGTGAAGGCGAACTGAATGCGCGCCAGGAATGTTGCGTCGAGATCCATGGGGCTTCATCTCGGAAGGAGTTGAACGCAAAAGCGCGATCGCTGGGAAAGGCCGCGCCCTTATACTGACGCGCGTCGCGCCACACGTCGAGCCCAAAGCGCGCCGATTCATGGCGGGTGCGAGCAGACCATGATAGGGTTCGGCCACGTGACTTTGGAAGAGCACGGAGGAACTGACCAATGGATACGAAAGTCGTTGTTGCCATTGCCGCAGCCCTTGCATTGGCGATCATCGCCTACACGGCCCTCGCGCCGACCGAAACGGGGACACCCGAGGCGACATCCCCGCCGGCCGCAACACCCGCTCCATCTCCGGCGCCCACGCCTACGCCGCCTCCGGCTGAGACACCTCCGGCTGAGACGCCGCCAGCTGAGACGCCACCCTCCGCGCCGTGAGGTTTGCCTGACGCGCCGCGGAATCTCGTCGCGTCGCGGCAGCACTTACTCGCACACGCACTTCCCTCTCCTGCGGGAGAGGGAAGTGGTGTCCGCTGCCCGCGTCACACAACCTTTTCACTCTCCTCATGAGAGAAGTCGCACCGCGGCAGCCCATGAAAAATTAAGATTAAACGCGCGAGCTCCCGCGGCTTCGCTCAGGCGCCGCTTGGGCGCGGGTCATGCTGGTGACATAATGATCACGCGATGACTCGTGTGTCGGGGATCGGACGATCCGGGCGCCGAGCATCGGCTCCGACACGGATCACGGATTGCGGTCCGCTCTCGATTGTCGCGTTTCTCCATCCATCAGGAACGTCCATCCATGTGGGGCTACCGCAAACGCATCGATCGCGATCTCGTGCGCTGGCGCGAGGCCGGCTGGGTCACGCCCGAGGGTGAGGCGGCCATCCGCCGGGACGTCGAGCAGGGCATCCGCACGCTGGGCCTTGCCAACGCGCTCGCGATCCTGAGCGCCGTCCTGATCGGCTTCGCGGTCATGAGCTTCGTCGCGGCCAACTGGCAGGAGATGCCGCGCGTGCTCCGCCTCGGCATGCTGGCCGTGTCGCTCTGGGTGTCGTACGCGCTCGCCGCCGTGCTCGCGCGCCGCGGCATGGAAGGCTTCGCACATGCGGCCGTGCTGCTCGGCGTCGGCCTCTTAGGCGGCGCGATCATGCTGATCTCGCAGATGTACCACATGGACGGCAACGTGGCCGACGCCATCCTGCTCTGGGCGGCGGGCGCGTTCGTCGCCGGCGTCGGCCTCCGCTCGAACCCCGCGCTCGCTTTCGCCATGGTCCTCGTCACCTACTGGGGCATTTCCGAAGCGCTCCGGCTCGACACCGTGTTCTGGCCGTTCCTCGGCCCCTGGGCGCTCGTCTCCGCCGCCTTCTATTGGCAGCGTTGGCGGCCCGGCCTGCATCTCTCCGGCATCGCGCTCACGGGCTTCATCGTCAGCCTCGGCTATCGCCTCAACGACGGGCACGCGCACGGCCTCGTCGTGATGGCGGGCCTCGCCGTTATGGCGGCCTCCCTCGTCGGCGAGCGCCTGAAGGCCGAGCTGCCGGCCCTCTGGTCCGGCGTCTACAACTACGGGCTGGTGATGGCCCTGGCCGGTCTTTGGGCTCTGCAGTTCATCGAAAGCCCGAAGCTCGACGTGTTCATGCTGCTCGCCGTGCTCGCGCTCGGCCTCGTCGTCGCGTCGATCTTCTGGGGCCTCAAGACGGGCAACAGGGGCGCGCTGTGGCTCGGCTATATCGGCTTCTCCGTGGAGATCCTGGCGATCTACGGCACCACGATCGGCACGCTTCTCAACAAGTCGCTGTTCTTCCTCCTGGCCGGGCTCATCGTCTCGGGGCTCGCCGCGTTCGCCTACCGCATTCACGCCCGCGCCGAGCCGCAGATCGGGAGAGCCGCGTCATGATCAAGCTGTCGCCCGCCTCCTGGGCCGCCGTCGCCATCGTCGCGCTCCTGCAGACGGCCGCACTCGCCACCATGGTGTTCGGCCGCGTGCAGCTTCTGGCGGAGGGTCGCGAGATCGTGGCCGAGGTCGTTCCCGTCGATCCGCGCGATCTCTTCCGCGGCGACTATGTGATCCTCGGCTACACCTTCGGCCGCGCGGAGGTGCCTGTCGCCAACGACACGGTGCAAGGCGACAAGGTTTACGTCACGTTGAAACCTACGGGCCCCGGCCAGTGGGAGGCCGTCTCCGCCGCGCCGTCCTATCCCACCGCCGGCACGGCACCCGACGACGTCGTGCTCAAGGGCTACGTGACCTACGTCAGCCGTCCGGGCCCGGAAGGGCTGTCGAAGGCGGCCGTCCGCTATGGCATCGAGAGCTACTTCGTGCCCGAGGGCACCGGCCGCGCGCTCGAGGCGAAAGTCCGCGAGAAGAAGATCTCGGCCGTGCTGGCCGTCGGCCGCTCCGGCGACGTTGCCATCAAGGCGCTGCTCGTCGACGGCGAGCGCGTTCACGAGGAGCCGCTGCTTTAGAGTGCTTCCGGAAAAGTGGAACCGGTTTTGCGATAAGAAGCACGATCAATCAAAAACTTAGAGCCGTTCCGCGATTCCGCTAAAACCGGAACGGCTCTAAAGAGCGGCTGGCCGCCGGTTGCGGCGCGAAGGAAGAAGCGGTGCAGGGCGCACTGCGCGCGTCGGCGAGCATCGCCCGCCGACCTTGGTTTTTGAAGTCTCATCACCCCGCTTGAACGAGACTCCCGCCGTTTGGCGGTCCATTGGTGACGCGCAGGCCCCTGCAACCTTCATCTATAGAGGCCCACGTTTCGGATGCGATATGGGCAACCGCCGCCTTGGATCCTTTTTGCCGTAGCATTGTTGCAAATCGGCCAATGGAAGGGACGCGCGGCGCAGAGAGAGCGCCGTTACGGCGCCCCGAAACGCCATCCTGCGCCGCAAAAAATCCGATCCTCGCGCTTAAGTAATGATCCTGTGGCGTCTTTGCCGCGCAGGCTGCGTATTCGCTGGCGCGAACAGGCTCGCCTATCGAGGCGAAAGGCTGAATCATGCACACTTCGCGCCTCTGGATCTGAACGTCATTGGGGGCGGTGACCATGTCGGCACTTCGGATTTTCACGGCTGTGCTCGCAGCAGGCGCGGGCCTCGCAGGCGTAGGGTCTGCGCAGGCGGACGACTCGGGGTTCGCTTATGTGCACGACCTGAGACGCGAAGGCGGACGCACCTGCTTCACGGATCACTATCATTACGGCAGCGGCAGCGGCGCGACCAAGGCCGCGGCGCAGAAAGCGGCCATCGGATCCTGGGCGAGCTTCACGGATTTCGAGTACGGCAGCGACTGGGCCCGCTTCTCGCGGGCGGCGGGCAAGCGCATGTCGTGCTCCGGCGGCGCCGGCAGCATCGATTGCCAGATCGAGGCGCGCCCCTGCAAATAGCGCCCGAGGGGAAGCCCCCACGCAGAGACGCGACCGAATCAACTCTCGGCTTGGGCGCCTTTCTGCGGTGCCCCATCGCCTTTTGTGGGATCCCTGCGCCGCCCCTTCTCCTAAAGAACAGAGCCGGCGTGCGGCGTCTCGCACCCGAAGGGGCGACCTAACAATCTGAAAACTAACGCGATTATCTCGCGGAGCCGTTTCGGAGTGCCAGTTTGGGCTCCCGTGCACGGCCGTTGTGCCTGTATTGCAACGCAATGGCTCTTTTGGCATGGTCCGCGCGCGTCTCGCGGCTGCGTTACGAGCGGGGATCCGAACGAGGGTCTGCGCCCGCCCGGCTCGCAGGGGGCGTCGAGGCCAACGTGCTGGCAACATAAGGGGAAGCACTCAATGACCGAGATTTTATGGGGGATCGTCGCGTGCGGCGCACTCTCCATCGTCTACGCCGTGCTCACGATTCAGTCGGTCATGAAGGCCGATGCCGGCAATGCAAAAATGCAGGAGATTGCAGGCGCGATCCGTGAAGGCGCCAGCGCCTACCTCAACCGTCAGTACCAGGCCATCGCCCTCGTCGGCGCCGTGATCTTCGTGGCGGCCTGGGTGCTCCTCGGCGCGCCCGTCGCCATCGGCTTCCTCGTCGGCGCCGTGCTCTCGGGCCTCGCCGGCTACATCGGCATGAACGTGTCCGTGCGGGCCAACGTGCGCACGGCTCAGGCCGCAACCGTCTCGCTCGCCCGCGGCCTCGATATCGCCTTCAAGGCGGGCGCCGTGACGGGCATGCTCGTCGCCGGCCTCGCCCTCCTCGGCGTCGCCATCTACTACTATGTCTTGACGGAGGTTCTCGGCCACGCCCCTGCCGACCGCACGGTGATCGACGCACTCGTCGCGCTCGGCTTCGGCGCCTCGCTGATCTCGATCTTCGCCCGTCTCGGCGGCGGCATCTTCACCAAGGGTGCAGACGTCGGCGGCGATCTCGTCGGCAAGGTCGAAGCGGGTATCCCCGAGGACGATCCGCGCAACCCGGCAACGATTGCCGACAACGTCGGTGACAACGTCGGCGACTGCGCCGGCATGGCCGCCGACCTGTTCGAGACGTACGCCGTCACGGTCGTGGCGACGATGGTGCTCGCGGCGATCTTCTTCGCCGGCCAGGCCAACCTCGCGGCCCTCATGGTCTATCCGCTCGCGATCTGCGCGGCCTGCATCGTCACCTCGATCGTCGGCACGTATTTCGTGAAGCTCGGCGCCAACAACTCGATCATGGGCGCACTCTACAAGGGCGTCATCGCTTCCGGCGTCCTGTCGATTGCCGGTCTTTATGCGGCGACTCAGTATGTCCTCGGCGGCTTCGGCGAGGTCGGCACCGCCAACGGCGTCGCGATCACCGGGCAGAGCCTGTTCCTGTGCGGCCTCGTCGGCCTCGTGCTGACCGGCCTCATCGTGTGGATCACGGAGTACTACACCGGCATCGGCTACCGTCCGGTCCGCTCGATCAGCCAGGCCTCCGTCACCGGCCACGGCACCAACGTCATCCAGGGCCTCGCCGTCTCTCTCGAGGCCACCGCCCTGCCGACCATCGCCATCGTGGCCGGCATCCTCTTCACCTACAACATCGCCGGCCTCTTCGGCACCGCGATCGCCACGACGACGATGCTCGGCTTGGCCGGCATGATCGTCGCGCTCGATGCCTTCGGTCCGGTGACGGACAACGCCGGCGGCATCGCCGAGATGTCGGGCCTGCCCAAGGAGGTTCGCCGCTCGACCGACGCGCTCGACGCCGTCGGCAACACCACCAAGGCAGTCACCAAGGGCTATGCCATCGGCTCGGCCGGTCTTGGTGCGCTCGTGCTGTTCGCGGCCTACAACTACGATCTGCAGTACTTCATCCAGAAGGCCAACGAGCCCGGCTCCACGTCGTTCCAGTTCTTCAAGGGCGTGGAGACCAACTTCGGCCTCGATAACCCGTACGTCGTGGTGGGTCTGCTGCTCGGCGGCCTGATCCCCTACCTGTTCGGCGGCATCGCCATGACGGCCGTCGGCCGCGCGGCAGGCTCGATCGTGGAAGAGGTGCGCCGTCAGTTCAAGGCGAAGCCCGGCATCATGAAGGGCACCGAGCGCCCCGACTATGCACGCGCCGTCGACCTGCTGACGAAGTCCGCGATCAAGGAGATGGTGATCCCGTCGCTCCTTCCGGTGCTCTCGCCGATCCTCCTGTTCTTCGTGATCGAGGCCATCGGCGGCCGTGGCGCGGCGTTCTCCGCCGTCGGCGCCATGCTGCTCGGCGTGATCGTCACCGGTCTCTTCGTCGCCATCTCGATGACCTCGGGCGGCGGCGCCTGGGACAACGCCAAGAAGTACATCGAGGACGGC
>DAITBB010000045.1:0-25933 GCA_036823975.1 Hyphomicrobium sp. | reverse complement strand
CGGCGGCGACCCAAAGCTAAGCCAATTCGTCCGATCGATCGAGACCTCCCGCAAAGCACCCTCTGTAGCGCGCGGGCCTGATGCGCAAATGCAGCAACGGCGCCCCGAACGCAAAAAGGCCCCCGGCCGCAAAGCCGGGAGCCTTTGAAGTGCGGAACGAAGCGGCCTCGCTTATGCGTCGCCACCCGCAGCCGCCGCAGCGGCCTCCTCGGCGGCCTTCGCCTTGGCGGCGGCGCGCTCCTGCGCCTTCTTCTTCGGCTTCGCCTTCTCGGGGTTGTTGTGCGCATCGCGCTTCATGTAGCCCGCCGCGTCGAACAGGCGCGCGACGCGGTCCGTCGGCTGCGCGCCGACCGAGAGCCAATGCTTGCAGCGGTCCTCGATGAGGCGCACGCGCTCGGCGTGGTCCTTCGGCAGCATCGGGTTGAAGGTGCCGATCTGCTCGATGTAGCGGCCGTCGCGCGGCGAGGTGCTATGCGCGACGACGATGTAATAGTAGGGCCGCTTCTTTGCGCCGCCGCGCGAAAGACGAATTCTGGCTGCCATGGAAGAGTGTCCTTTCTGTCGATTGGGTTGAGGCGGCACGCCGCCGGTGTCTCTAGGTCGTCGTTGTTAGGTCGTCGTCATTTCTTCTTCCCCGGAAATCCCGGGAATTTCGGGGGACCGCCGAGGCCCGGCAATCCGCCACCCCCGAGACCCGGAAGGCGTCCGCCGCCTCCAAGCCCCGGTAATCCTTTCGGCAGCGCGTCCTTGAGATCGGACGGGAGCTGCGCGAGAGCCTTGGGATCGAGCTTCGCGAGCTCGTTCTGCATATCCGCCATCTCGGCTTCGGACGGACCGCCGCCGCCCCCCATGCCGAACATGCGCGCCATCATTCCGCGGTTCTTGCCCATGGTCCGCATCATGTCGGCCATCTGGCGATGCTGCTTCAGGAGCTTGTTCACGTCCTCGACACGCGTGCCCGAGCCCGCCGCGATGCGCCGCTTGCGCTTGGCGTCGAGCACCTTGGGCGCGCGCCGCTCCTTCGGCGTCATCGACGAGATGATCGCACGCTGGCGCTTCAGGTCCTTCTCGAGGCCCGCCTCGTTGATCTGGCTCTTGAGCTTGCCGACACCCGGCAGCATGCCGAGCACGCCGCCCATGCCGCCGATCTTCTCCATCTGGCGCAACTGCTCGGCGAGATCCTCGAGGTCGAAATCGCCCTTCTTCATCTTCTGGGCGATCGACTTGGCCTTCTCGACGTCGATCGACTGCGCCGCCTTCTCGACGAGGCCGACGATGTCGCCCATGCCGAGGATGCGCCCCGCGATGCGCTGCGGATCGAAATCCTCGAGCGCATCCCATTTCTCGCCGGTGCCGAGCAGCTTGATCGGCTTGCCCGTGACGGCCCGCATCGAGAGCGCCGCGCCACCGCGCCCGTCGCCGTCGGCCCGCGTCAGCACCGTACCGGTGATGTCGAGGCGGCTATCGAACGCCTTCGCCGTATTGACGGCGTCCTGGCCGGTCAGGCTGTCGAGCACGAGCAGGATCTCGTGCGGGCTCGTGGCGGCCTTGACCTCCGCCACCTCCGCCATCAGCTCCTCGTCGAGCGTCGTGCGGCCGGCGGTATCGAGCATCAAGACGTCATAGCCGCCGAGACGCGCCGCCTCCGCCGCGCGCTTGGCGATCTGGATCGGCGTCTGCCCGGCCACGATCGGCAGCGTCGCCACCTCGGTCTGCTCGCCGAGCACGCGGAGCTGCTCCTGGGCGGCGGGGCGTCGCGTATCGAGCGACGCCATCAGCACCTTCTTGCGGTCGCGCGTCTTGAGGCGCCAGGCGATCTTGGCCGTGGTCGTCGTCTTGCCCGAGCCCTGCAGGCCCGCCATCAGGATCGTGACGGGCGGGGCGGCATGCAGATCGATCGGCGCCGCATCCGAGCCGAGCGTGCGGATCAGCTCGTCGTTGACGATCTTGACGACCATCTGCCCCGGCGTGACCGAGCGCAGCACCTCCTGGCCGATGGCCTTGGCCTTCACGCGCTCGATGAACGTGCGCACCACGTCGAGCGCCACGTCCGCCTCGATGAGGGAGCGGCGCACCTCGCGCATGGCCTCCGACACGTCGCTCTCGGAGAGCGCGCCGCGCTTCGTGAGCTTGTCGAAGACTTGCCCCAGACGATCGGAAAGCGATTGAAACATCACAGCCTTTCTGCAAACAGGAACGCATCCGAGGGCGCGACGCGCTGTCGGATGTTGACCCCCCGGCCTCCTGGCCCGGCAGATGCCGGATTCCCTCGGGACGGGCGGCGGCTCTGAGGTCAGGGCCGTCGGATTTGGCGCGCACATTCCCCGATCCCGCCCCGCCTGTCAACGCCCAGGCCCTAAAACGCGGATCCTGCAAGGATTTTGAGAGCTTCCGATGGCCGGCCGGCACCCTCTTGGAGGCTCGCCCGAAACCCACCCCCGCCCGAAAAATGTGGGCAGGCGACCCATCGGCGTTGCCAGGCCGAACGCCCGCGAACCATAATTCCGCGCCGATCGGGGGTCAGAACGCACTCAGGGTTTTGGCCGAGGGGGACCTGCCGGACGCACGGAGGCGGGTCGGGATTTGAGTGCGCGCGAGCCACGCGCCCGAGGCAAGCGGTCGGGGAGACCGTTCACACGACGAAAGGGCACGGGAGGAGACGCCGCCAACAGCGGACGATCCCGGCCGGGGATCACGGGGGAAGGACACGCGTATGCTCAAGCGGCGCTCGATTCGCACGCTGGCCGGATTGGCCATCGCTCCGGCCGTCCTCGCGGCAGGATGCTCCTCCGGCGGCAATCCATTCAAGGATACGAACGATTTCGACCGCACCTTCATCGGCGCCGCCCAGACCTGGGATCTCGACAAGAACGGCGTCGTAACGTGCGACGAGTGGGGGCACTACGTCACCACCTCGTTCCGCGAGGCTGATGCCAACGGCGACGGCTTCCTCGATGCCACCGAATACACGACCCTGGTGAAGAGCGACCGTCTCTTCGAGATCGCCAACATCGCCTATTACGACGGCAACGGTGACGGCAAGGTGACGGTCGAGGAGATGACCGGCAAGCAGAACCTCGCCTTCAAGCTTCTCGACCGCAACCAGGATTGCCAGATCGACCGCACCGAGACAGTTCAGGTCCACGGCGTGGATTCCGTCAAGGCCAAGGGCGCAGCCCCCGACACCACGGGTCAGGGGCCGCAGAGCACGGGCGGACGGCCGTAACAGCGGGCCGCCTACTTGGGCGACATCCGCACGATGCGGCCATCGGGATCGTCGGTCACGAGGTAGACTGCCCCGTCCGGCCCCTGCTTCACGTCGCGCACCCGGTCGCCGATGTCCTCGGCCAGCACCTCGTGCGCCGTCACCTGGCCATCGGTCATGACGAGGCGCTGCACCTGCATGGCCTTCAGTGCGCCGACCAGGAAATTGCCCTTCCACTCCGGAAAGAGATCCCCCGAATAGATCAGCAGGGACGAGGTCGCGATCGAGGGGTTCCAGTAGTAGACCGGCTGCTCGAGCCCGGGCTTCGACGTGATCCCCTCGCCGACCGGCCCGCCCGAGTACTCCTTGCCGTAGATGATGATCGGCCAGCCGTAGTTCTTGCCGGCCTCGGGATGGTTCAACTCGTCGCCGCCCTGCGGGCCATGCTCGAGCGTCCAGAGCGTCCCCGTCGCCGGATCGAGAGCGGCGCCCTGCACGTTGCGGTGCCCGATCGACCAGACCTTGGGATCCCAGCCGTCCTTCTTCGGATTGTCCGGCGCGGGCGCGCCGTCCGCGGTGATGTGGATGATCTTGCCGATGTGGTTGGCCGGGTTCTGCGACTCCTCGCGCAGCGAAAAGCGCTCGCCCACCGTCAGGAACAGCGTGCCGTCGTTGGCGAAGGCGATGCGCGAGCCGAAGTGATGGAAGCTCTTGTGCGCCGGCTCCTGGCGGAAAATCACCTTCAGGTCCGCAAGCTGGCCGCTGTCGCCGTCGAGAACGAGCTTGGCACGCGCCAGGCTGGTGCCGTTCTTTCCCTCCCCACGCGGCTCCGAATAGGAGAGGAAAATCGTCCCGCTCTCGACATAGTCCGGCGCCAGCGCCACATCCAGAAGCCCGGCCTGCTCCTGGGTCTCGACGTTGGGCACCCCGGTGATCGGCGCCCCGAGCGTGCCATCCTTGGCGACCACACGGAGCCGCCCGGGCTTCTCGGTCACGAGCATCCGCCCGTCGGGGAGGAATTCGAGCGCCCAGGGATTTTCGAGCCCCTTCACCACCGTCTCGAGCTTGACGGCCGTTTTTGGCACGGCGGGCGCATTGGTCTGCACCGCGAAGGCCGGAACCGACATCAGGAACAGAAGGGGAGCCGAAAGGCTCAGGCGGGGGTTCATGCGATGACCTCGTCTGACTTGCTGGATCGTCTCTATGTAGGGTGCCGGGACGGCATTCCGAGACTTCCGGCGAGCGCGGCACCGATTGGGGCTGTCATTTGCCCCCGCTTCACCCATATATGCGCCCCATGAGCGCTTCTCCGCCCCTCCGCTATGTGAAAATGAACGGTCTCGGCAACGAGATCCTCGCAGTCGACCTGCGGGACGGAGGGCGGGCCTTGAAACCCAGTGAGATCAAGGTGTTGGCAGAGGACCCAGCCACCCGCTTCGACCAGATGATGGTGACGCTGCCGCCGCGCACGCCGGGAACGGCAGCCTACGTCGAGATCTTCAACACCGATGGATCGCGCGCGGCCGCGTGCGGCAATGGCACGCGCTGCATCGGCTGGCTCGAGCGCGAGCGCTCCGGCCTCCCCGCCATGCGCTTCGAGACCGAGGCGGGCGTGATCGCCGTCGTCGTCCAAGATCGGCAGGCGATTACGGTGGACATGGGCACGCCGCACTTCGGCTGGGCCGAGATCCCGCTGTCGGAGCCTTTCCACGACACCCGCGCCATCGAGTTGCAGATCGGCCCGATCGACGCGCCGGTCCTGCATTCGCCGTCCGTCGTCAACGTCGGCAACCCGCACGTCATCTTCTGGGCCGACAACCCGGTCGAAAGCTACGACCTCGGCCGGTTCGGCCCCATGATCGAGAACCACCCGCTCTTTCCCGAGCGTGTGAACGTGTCGATCGCCAACGTGCTGTCACGCTCCGCCCTCAGGATCCGCACCTGGGAGCGCGGCGCCGGCCTCACGCGCGCCTGCGGCACCGCGGCGTGCGCCTCGGCCGTCTCCGCCATGAGGAAGCGCCTCACGGACCGCCGCGTCACCGTAACGCTGCCGGGCGGCGATCTCGTCATAGAATGGACGGCGGACGACCGCATTCTGATGACCGGCCCCGTCGAGGTCGAGCACGAAGGCAGCCGCGCGCGCGAAGCCCTTACGCCTGCCGGAGGCTGAGGCCGCTTCGGCCGTTTGTCGCAAGCAGTCCCCATAAGCCATGGAGAACGCGAAGCAAAACTGCCGAGACGCCCGTCCCCCTCCTTTTTTGTCCAGCGCATGACGCCGCCGCCCCGCCTTGTCCGCCACGGCCGATTGCCCTAATCACCCCGGAAACGTCGAGTGACACCGCACCCCGAACCTCCGATGTCCGAACCCCAGATCGTTACGCTCGGCTGCCGGCTCAACGCCTATGAGTCCGAGGTCATGCGCCGCCACGCGGTCGACGCCGGCCTCGGCGCGTGCGTGATCGTCAACACCTGCGCCGTCACCGGCGAGGCCGTACGCCAGGCCGAGCAGACCATTCGCCGCCTGCGCCGCGAGCATCCCGCCGCGCGCCTCATCGTGACGGGCTGCGCCGCCCAGATCGAGCCCGAGCGCTTCGCCACCCTCGCCGGCGTGGATCACGTCATCGGCAATGCGGAAAAGCTCGAGCCCGCCACCTTTCGCGCGCTGGCCACCGACGGCCTCGAGCGTGTCGCCGTCAACGACATCATGAGCGTGAAGGAAACCGCGCTCCACATGATCGACGGCTTCGGCACCCGTGCCCGCGCCTACGTGCAGGTGCAGAACGGCTGCGACCACCGCTGCACGTTCTGCATCATCCCCATGGGCCGCGGCCCCTCGCGCTCGGTCCCCGCCGGCGACGTCGTCGCGCAGATCCGCAAGCTGGTCGAAACGGGCTATCCCGAGATCGTGCTGACCGGCGTCGACATCACGTCCTACGGCGCGGGTCTCCCCGGCCGCATGTCGCTCGGCCGCCTCGTCAAGCAGATCCTGGCGCACGTGCCGGAGCTGCCGCGCCTGCGCCTTTCCTCCATCGACCAGGTCGAGACCGACGCCCACCTCCTCGACGCCATCGCAACCGAGCCGCGCCTGATGCCGCATCTCCATCTCTCGATGCAGGCCGGCGACGATCTCATCCTGAAGCGCATGAAGCGGCGCCACCTGCGCGACGACGCCATCCGCTTCTGTGCCGAGGTGCGCCGGCTCCGGCCTGACGTCGTGTTCGGCGCCGACCTCATCGCCGGCTTCCCGACCGAGACGGAGGAGATGTTCGCCAACACGCTCGATCTCGTCGAGCAGTGCGGCCTCACCTACCTTCACGTCTTTCCCTTCTCGCCGCGCAAGGGCACGCCCGCCGCGCGCATGCCGCAGGTGGAGCGCACCATCGTCAAGGACCGCGCCAAGCGCCTGCGCACCGCGGGAGACGCCGCCCATGCCCGCTATCTCGACCGCCTCCAAGGCCAGCGCATCGAGATCCTGATGGAGCGCGACGACATCGGCCGCACGCCCCACTTCGCCGAGGTGCATATCGACCGCCGCGCCCCCGTCGGCACCCTGCAATGGGCCACGCTGGGCCGCCACGATGGCCATCGCGTCAACGGGATGGTCACCGCGTGAGCACGAGCGAACCCAAGAAGAAGGGCCTTTTCAGCCGCTGGCTCGGCGGCGGCGCGCCGGCGCCCGAGCCAGCCCCGGCGCAGTCCGACAAGCCGGATCACTCCGACGCAGCCGAAACGCCGGAGACGACAGCCGCTCCGCCTGAGGCTCCCGCTGCCGCACCCGAGCCGCCCCCGCCCGCTCCCCCAGCGCCGCCTGCGCAGGAGCTTGCCGCCGAAAGCGAGCCGGCGCCTGAGCCTCCCAAGCGCGTCGGCTGGTTCGAGCGCCTGAAGTCGGGCCTCTCGAAGACGTCCTCGCGTCTTACCGAAAGCATCACCGGCCTCGTCACCAAGAAGAAGCTCGACCAGGATACGCTCGACGAACTCGAGGAGATCCTGCTCGCCGCCGACCTCGGCATCGAGACCTCGTCGCGCATCACGACGGCCCTCGCCAAGGGCCGCTTCGACAAGATGGTGACCGACGCCGAGATCCGCGCCATCCTGGCGGACGAGGTCGCCCGCGTCCTCGACCCGGTCGCCCACCCCCTCGTCATCGATCCGGCCCACAAGCCGCATGTCGTGCTCGTGCTCGGCGTCAACGGCAGCGGCAAGACGACGACCATCGGCAAGCTCGCGGCCAAGCTCACGCGCGAGGGACGCCGCGTCATGCTCGCCGCCGGCGACACCTTCCGCGCCGCCGCCATCGACCAGCTCAAGGTCTGGGGCGAGCGCTCGGGCATCCCCGTGCTCGCCCGCGATGTCGGCGCCGACGCCTCCGGCCTCGCCTTCGATGCGCTGAAGCAGGCGGGCGAGGCGGGCTCGGACGTGCTGCTCATCGACACGGCCGGGCGCCTTCAGAACAAGGAAGGGCTGATGGCCGAGCTCGAGAAGATCGTCCGCGTTCTGCGCAAGATCGATCCGAGCGCGCCGCACGACGTCGTGCTCGTGCTCGACGCCACGACCGGCCAGAACGCGCTGCAGCAGGTCGAGGTGTTCCGCGAGCGCGCGGGCGTCACCGGCCTCGTCATGACCAAGCTCGACGGCACGGCCCGCGGCGGCATTCTCGTCGCCATCGCGGCCCGCCACGGCCTTCCCGTCCACGCCATCGGCGTGGGCGAAGGGATCGACGACTTGCAATCGTTTTCAGCAAAGGATTATGCCCGCGCGATCGCCGAACTCTGAGGCTGCCCGAGTGGGCCAGAGAGCCCGCCGGCCGGCACCAACAAGGATCACACAGGGATCATGAGCCCCCGCAAACGCTTTTATCCGTTCAACGCCGAGCAGACCGTCAACATCCTGTCCGAGTTCGGCCCGCTCGTGACGATGTTCCTCGTCAACGCGCTCTATGGCATCAACGCTGGCACCTGGGCGCTGATCATCACGACGGTGTTCGCCATCGGCGCCATGATCTACATGTTCCGCCGGCCGCCAGTGTTTCCGCTGATCGCCTCCACGGTGACGATCGTGTTCGGCGCCCTCACCCTGATCACACACGACCCCATGTGGGTGCAGATCAAGGTGACGATCTTCAACGCGCTGTTCGCGGCCTTCCTGTTCGTCGGCCTGTGGCTGGACCGCAATTTCTTCCAGTACGTCTTCGAGAAGACCTTCCACTACACGAAGGAAGGCTGGAACGCCTTCACGAAGAGCTTCGCGTGGTTCTTCATGTTCACCGCCTTCATCAACGAGGCCGTGAGGCTCTACTTCAAGGACGATCAGGTCTATAACGTGCTCGGCCACGCCATGAACGGCGTCGATATCTGGATCGCGTTCAAGCTCTTCGTGGTTCTGCCGATGAGCGGTCTCTACGCCTGGATACTGACCAAGCTCATGAGCAAGCACCACCTTTGAGACTCTGAGAAGCGGCGGCCGCCGAAGCGAGGCGCCGCGCCCCGAAACAGAACGGATCGGACCACCATGAGCCAAAGCGAGACGGGCAAACCCGGGGCCGGCGAGAGCGGCTCTCAGCAGCTCCTGAAGTTTCTGGTCGAGCTGGGCCCTCTGGTCGTCTTCTTCCTGATGAACGCCCGCGCCGGCATCTTCTGGGGCACCGGCTGCTTCATCGCCGCCACGCTGGTCTCGCTCGTCGCCTCGCGCATCCTCTTCGGGCGCGTCCCCGTGATGCCGCTCGTCTCCGCCGTGGTCGTCGTCATCTTCGGCGGCCTCACCCTCTGGCTTCAGGACGAGCTCTTCATCAAGCTGAAGCCCACGATCGTGAACGCCATCTTCGCCGGCGTACTCTTCGGCGGCCTCGCCGCCGGCAAGTCGCTGCTGCGCTATCTCTTCGGCGACGTCTTCGCCCTCGACGAGGAAGGCTGGCGCAAGCTCACCTTCCGCTGGGCCTGCTTCTTCGTGTTCCTGGCGCTGCTGAACGCGGCCGCCTGGCGCTTCCTCACCACCGACCAGTGGGTGAGCTTCAAGGTCTTCGCCATCATGCCGATCACGATGGTCTTCGCGCTCTCGCAGGTGGGCCTGCTCCAGCGCCATCAGCTCACTCCGCCCGCCGGCGAGAGCTGAGCGGCCCCATCTTCCGCACAATCGAAATGAAAAAGCCGGAGGCGCTGACAGCACCTCCGGCTCGATCGTTTTAAACGCCAGGCTCGGCCGCGGCTCAGGCTGCCGCCTTCGCCTTGAGCATGTTGCGCGCGATCATCGTCTCCGCGATCTGCACCGTGTTGAGGGCCGCGCCCTTGAGCAGGTTGTCGGACACGATCCACAGCACCAGGCCATTCTCGACGGTGGTGTCCTCGCGGATGCGCGAGACGTACGTCGCATACTCACCCGCGGCCTCGACCGGCGTCACGTAGCCGCCCGGCTCATGCTTGTCGACGACGAGGATCCCCGGCGCGTCGCGCAGAACCTCCCGCGCCTCCTCCACGCTGATCGGACGCTCGAACTCGATGTTGACGGATTCGGAGTGGCCGACGAACACCGGCACGCGCACGCACGTCGCCGTGAGCTTGATCTTGGGGTCGAGAATCTTCTTCGTCTCGGCCAGCATCTTCCATTCCTCTTTCGTGAAGCCGTCCTCCATGAAGACGTCGATATGAGGAATGCAGTTGAAGGCGATCTGCTTCGGGAACTTCGTGGGCTCCACCTCCTGGCCGGGAACGTACTTGGCCTTGGTCTGCGCCCACAGCTCGTCCATCGCCTCCTTGCCGGCGCCCGAGACGGACTGATAGGTCGAGACGACGACGCGGCGAATGCCGGCCGCATCGTGCAGCGGCTTCAGCGCCACCACCATCTGCGCGGTGGAGCAGTTCGGATTGGCGATGATGTTCTTCTTGGTGAAGCCCGCGAGCGCGTCGGGGTTCACCTCCGGCACGACGAGCGGCACGTCCTGGTCGTAGCGCCAGCACGACGAGTTATCGATGACAACGCAGCCGGCCGCGCCGATCCTCGGGCTCCACGCCTTCGAGACCGACGAGCCCGCCGACATCAGGCAGATGTCGACCTTCGAGAAATCGAACTGCTCGAGGTCCTGGCATTTGAGCGTGCGGTCGCCGCAAGACACTTCCGTGCCGAGCGAGCGGCGCGAAGCGATTGCATAGATCTCGTCGGCCGGAAAGCGGCGGTCGACGAGCACGTTCATCATCTCGCGCCCGACATTGCCGGTAGCGCCGACGACAGCGACTTTGTAGCCCATGGCCTCGATCGTCCTTTGAAAGAAGGCGCCGCTCCGGGCGGCGCACGGGATGGGAGATCTCCCACAGGCCTCGGCCCTGAAGCCGAATTTACTGGGAAATCGCCCACGCGCGGTTCACTTACGCGCGCGTGGGCGGCCTTTCAAGGACCAATTCGCCCCCGCCTTTGACAGCCCGGGGCGCATGCCCTTAGGTCGTAGCCCCGTCGCCGCTCAGAAGGTTCTCCGTGCCGACCTCCTCTCCGACCTCTCCGGATCCGGCTGTAGCCCTCGGCTCGCCCTGGCCCGACGGCGTAACGCCGACCGAGGAATACGACGCCGCCCTCGCCTATATCCGCGAGAACGACGGCCACCTGTTCGTCACCGGCCGCGCCGGCACCGGCAAATCGACCCTCCTGCGCGCGCTCCGCTCCACCATCGATCACGAGATGGTCGTGGTCGCGCCGACCGGCCTCGCCGCCGTCAACGTGGGCGGCCAGACCATCCATTCCTTCTTCGGGCTGCCGCCCCGCCTGATCCGCTCCGACGATATCCGCCGCAGCCGCAACGGCCAGGTCATGCGCAAGATCGCCTTTCTCGTCATCGACGAGGTCTCGATGGTGCGCTCGGACCTGATGTGGGCCATCGACCAGTCGCTGCGCGTCAACCGCGGCCGCCCGCGCGAGCCCTTCGGCGGCGTGCGCCTCATCATGTTCGGCGACCTGCACCAGCTCCCCCCGGTGGTCCAGGAGGCCGAGGTCGCCCATCATCTCGAGGAGGAGTTCGGCGGACCCTTCTTCTTCTCCTGCTCGGCGCTCGGCGAAGGAGCCGGTACGGCGCGCCTCGAGCTGACACGCGTGTTCCGCCAGAGCGACGAGCGGCTGATCTCGGTGCTGAACCGCATCCGCGACGGCGAGGCCGACAGCGACGACCTGACCGACCTCAACACCCGCGTCAGCCCGATCCGCACCCTGGGCGAAGGCGAGCGGTTCGTGATCCTCACCCCTACCAACGCCGCCGCCCAGCGCATCAATACCGCCTACCTCGACGCACTCTCCGGACGCGCCCAAACATACGAAGCCGGGATCACGGGCGAATTCACGGCCGCCTCCCACCCGACCGACAGCGCCCTCACCCTCAAGCCCGGCGCCAAGGTGATCCTCTTGCGCAACGACCCGGACCGCCGCTGGGTCAACGGCACCATCGCGAGGATTGCCCGCCTCGAGGAGAAAAAGGTCTTCGTCGAGGTCGCCGGCCGCGAGCACGAGCTGGAGCCCGTGAGCTGGGAGCAGCGCCGCTACGCCTACGACAAGGAGCAGGAGAAGATCGTCGGCACCGTCGCGGGCACCTTCAAGCAATTCCCGGTGCGCCTGGCTTGGGCCCTCACGATCCACAAGGCGCAGGGCCTGACGCTCGAAAGCGTCTACATCGATCTCGGACGCGGAACCTTTGCCCACGGGCAGGCTTATGTCGCATTGTCGCGGTGCCGCACGCTCGACGGCCTCGCCCTCGCCCGCAGGCTCGAGCCGCGGGACATCCTGTTCGATCCGGCAGCGATGGGCTATCGGAACCGCTTCCCCAGCCTTCAATGACGAGAAGTCTTCAGTAGTAAGACAATGGAATTCCTCGCTCTTTTCGCACATGCGAGCAACGGCCTCGGGTGATCGTGAAGCTCCGCCCAAGGATTCGACGAAATATCCTGATTTTATCGGGGAATAAAACGTCGCACCGCGGGGCAGCAATTTCTATGTTGCACCGCAACAAAGGTGTGCTATGGTCATCCTCAGAGATGAGACGTTGTCCACCCTAAGCGACACCGCACCGGGCCGCGTCCCTCGCCGAACCTGAGACCGCATCCCAAGGAGCACGCCCCATGAACGATTTCTCTCGCCAGACCCAGGATTTCCTCGCCGCCGCCAAGGAGGCTCGCATCCCCGAGCAGGTGCAGGCGATTGCCGAGGACAGCGTTTCGAAGGCCCGTGAGACCTACGGCAAGTTCAACACCGTCGCCAAGGACGGCGCCAAGGTGCTCGAGGACGTGATGGCCGCCGCCCAGGCCGGCGCCAAGACGATCAGCGACAAGGTCGTGAAGAACACCGAGGCGAACACCGAGGCTGCGTTCGAGGCCGCCCAGGCTCTCGCCCGCGCCAAGACGCTTCCCGAGTTCGTCCGCCTGCAGACGCAGTTCGTCCAGCAGCAGATCACGACGGCCGGCGCTCAGTCGAAGGAGCTGTTCGAGCTTTCGACGAAGGTCGCCCAGCAGACGTTCGAGAACCTCAACGCCGCTGCCAGCAAGACCTTCGAGCAGATCAAGAAGGCCGGCTGACCTCGGCGGGGCTGAACGCCTCGACCGGACGCAAACCCGACGAGCCCGGCGAGTCTCTCGCCGGGCTTTCGTCTTTCGGGACGCACCTTTTTTCGCGCGCGTGCGACACGCTGCCTTACGGCGCGCGAAATTCGCGCTATAGTGAAGCGATGTTAGGGTCGCGTTCGAATATCAAAGTCCGTAAGGGCAGGCTCGCCGACGCACCGGCGGTCGCCGAGACCTTTCGCCAGTCCTGGCTGCAGGCCTACAGCGGCATCATCCCCCAATCCCATCTCGACGACATGATTCGCCGCCGCGGCGCCGAATGGTGGAGCAACGTCATCCGCAAGGGCGACAGCCTCATCGTCCTCGAGTCCGGGCGCACCGTCGTCGGCTATTCGACGCTCGGCTTCTCGCGCACGCGCGGCCCCTTCCAGGGCGAGATCTACGAGCTTTACATCGCCCCGGTACATCAGGGCCTGGGCCTCGGCGAGCATCTGTTCGAAGCCTGCCGCCACGGTCTCGACCAGCGCCGTCTCAAGGGGCTGATCGTGTGGGCGCTCGCCGACAACACGACCGCGACCGACTTCTACTGGCGCCGCGGCGGCCGTCCCGTCAAACAGGCCTTCGAGCAGTTCGGCGCATGCAAGCTCGAGAAGATCGCCTTCGGCTGGCCGAGCTGAGACGTTGACACCCGCGGCCAGCGCGATAGCCGCAGATCCCATCCCACGCAGAGGCTCCTGTCTTACATCGGACTCCGCCCGGCCGCGCCCGTCACCATCGGCTCGGCCGGGCACGTCGCCTTGCGCGCCACCGTATCGGCGAGCTTGCGCGCCAGCACGATGGCGTTGCGATTCGCGAGCGCATCGACATAGGCCACATGACAGGCTTCCCGGTCCGTCACCCGGGTGATGACCAGAACTTCGCCCGCCGCCGTCCGGCCTCCGGTGAAATAGCGGACGATCGTTGCATAAGGCACCGGCTTCTCGTTGCGCACCACGAACCGCCATTCGATCGTGCTGCGCCGACCGCCCCGCTCGAACAAGGTGTTGAAGGCACGGAGCGTTTGCCGCGCGGCGCGGCGTTGGGCGGCATCCGGCCCGACGCTCAGATACGTGCCGGCGCGGCCTTGCGCGACATAGACCGGATAGCCCGGCAGCCCCGTGCAGAGCCGGGCCGGCGCCCCCGCCGCCCCGTCTACCTGCTCGCATTGCGTGAGATCGAGCGCCGTATAAAGGCTTTTGACCGGCTGCACGGCCCCGGCCGCCCCCGACCAAAGCACGACGGAGAGCGCGACGGAGAACACCCTGGGCGTCGACGGAAACGGGCCCATCCGCGCTTCTCCCCTCAGAAGGTTCCCCATCTTCCCATGATAAAGCGCTTCGTGGCCAAAATCCGGGCCGGCGCGGGAAATCGTCCGGCGAGGCAAGACGGCCGTTGAGAACTGCCGCCGGGCCCAAGCGCCGCACTTCCGCTGCGGCGCATGCATGCTATATCGGCCCGCATCGAGGCGCGAGGTTGCGAGATGAGCGAGGTCCGGATCGCCGTCACTGGAGCAGCGGGCCGCATGGGCCGTGAGCTTGTGCGTGTGATCGCGGCCACCTCCGGATGCGCTCTGAGCGGGGGCATCGAAAGCAAGGCCTCCCCGCATATCGGCGCCGATCTCGGCGTCCTTGCCGGCCTTCCTCCGCTGGGCCTCACCGTCTCGGCCGACCCGGCCGAGGTCGTGGCCAGGAGCGACGCCATCATCGATTTCTCCACGCCGGCCGCCACCGTAGAAATGGCCGGGCTGGCCGCCAAGGCCGGTCTCGTCCATGTCATCGGCACCACCGGCCTCTCGCCGAGCGACGAAGCCGCAATCGAGGCCGCCGCCGGCCATACGACCGTCATCAAGGCCGGCAATATGAGCCTCGGCGTCACCCTGCTGACGGCCGTGACACGGCGCATTGCCGAAGCGCTCGATGCCGACTTCGACATCGAGATCGTCGAGATGCACCACCGTCACAAGGTGGACGCGCCGTCCGGCACGGCGCTGATGCTGGGAGCAGCGGCGGCGGAAGGACGGGGGATCGACCTCAAATCGAACGCGGTGACGGTGCGCGACGGCCATACGGGCCCACGCGAGCGCGGCAGCATTGGCTTCGCCACGCTGCGCGGCGGCTCCGTCGTCGGCGATCACACCGTGATCTTCGCAGGCGAAGGTGAGCGTATCGAGGTGACGCATCGCGCCGGCGACCGCAGCATCTTTGCCCGCGGGGCCGTCAAGGCGGCGCTGTGGGGCCAAGGCAAGGGCGCCGGACTTTTCAGCATGAACGACGTATTGGGAATTTGAGCAGCATGTCGACGATGCAAAGAACGCAACGGATTGGATCCATGACGAACAAGCTCGTACTGGTGCGCCATGGTGAAAGCGAATGGAACAAGAAGAATCTGTTCACCGGCATCCGCAATCCGGATTTGACCGATAAGGGCGTGATCGAGGCCCGCTGGGCCGGGCGCGTTCTGAAATCTGAGGGCCTGCGCTTCGATATCGCCTTCACGAGCAAGCTGAAGCGCGCCCAGCACACCCTCGACATCATCCTCGGCGAGATGGGCAGCGCGATCCCCGAGATCATCGAGGATCCCGCGCTGAACGAGCGCGACTACGGCGAGCTCGCCGGTCTCAACAAGGACCAGGCGCGCGAACGCTGGGGCGAGGACAAGGTTCTCGCCTGGCGCCGCAGCTTCGACATTCCCCCGCCGGGCGGCGAAAGCCTCAAGGACACGGCCGCCCGCGTGCTCCCTTACTACCGCGACCACATCTGGCCGCACGTCGCCGCCGGCAAGAACGTGATCGTCGCCGCGCACGGCAACTCGCTGCGCGCCCTCATCATGCATCTCGAAAAGCTCTCCGAGACCGAGATCCTCGACCGCGAGCTGGCGACCGGCGCGCCCCAGGTCTATCGCATGGCCGACACGGGCGACGTCGTCGAATACCGCGAGCTGGTGCGCTCCGAAGGACGGGACAGCGGCCTTGGCTGATCTCGCCCACGAGGCCGTCGTCGATCCCAAGCATCAGCGCGAGCGCTGGATCGGCGTCTACATCGGCGTGCTCGCCGTGGTCCTGGCGATCTGCACCCTTGGCGGCGGCAACGCGGCCAAGGAAGCGACGCTCAAGAACATCGAGGCCGCCAACACCTGGAGCTTCTTCCAGGCCAAGAACCTGCGTCGCCACATCCTGAGGACGGAGACCGACTCTCTGGAACTGGTCGCCCTGAAGGATCCGGCCCTGTCCGCGGACGCACGCGCCGCCATCATGGCCAAGATCGCATCCTACAAGGAGCAGGATCGCCAGCTCACCTCAGACAAGAAATCCAACGAAGGGCTGGACGAGCTATTCGAGCGCGGCAAGGCCCTCGAGGTCGAGCGCGACCGGGCCATGCAGCAGGATCCCTATTTCGACTACGGCCAGGCCCTGCTTCAGATCGCCATCGTGCTCGCCTCCGTCGCCATCATCTCGAGCGGCACGGCGATCCTCGTCGCGAGCGCCCTGGCCGGCCTTCTCGGCGCAGTCATGACGATCAATGGCTTCACGCTTCTGCTGGACATCCCCTTCCTCGGCTGACGCCAGCCCGCCGTGCATCCCGGATCGCAAGAGCGAGGCCGTGCCCGAACGCACGCGCCATCGGCCCATGCGCGCATCCGCCAGGGCCGCTCGTCTTGCCCCGCCCCCTCTGGCGCGCTAGTACCGGCAGCGTAATCCCTCCTGACGGACATCCCACACCATGACGACGCATAAGCTGCTTCTCCTGCCGGGCGACGGCATCGGCCTCGAAACCATGGCCGAGGTCGAGCGCATCATCGCTTTCTTCAACGCCAAGAGCGGAAAGCACACCTTCGAGACCGACAGCGACCTCGTCGGCGGCTCCGCCTACGATCGCCATGGCGTTGCCGTCACCGACGCCTGCGTCGCCAAGGCCAAGGCCTCCGATGCGGTCATCTTCGGCGCCGTCGGCGGCCCCAAGTGGGACAGCGTCCCCTATGCGGTCCGCCCCGAGGCGGGATTGCTGCGGTTGCGCAAGGATCTGGACCTCTTCGCCAACCTGCGCCCGGCCATCTGCTATCCGGCCCTCGCCGACGCCTCCTCGCTCAAGCGCGAGCTGGTCGAAGGCCTCGACATCATGATCGTGCGCGAGCTGACCGGCGGCGTCTACTTCGGCGAGCCGAAGGAGATCGTGACGCTCGAGGACGGCCAGAAGCGCGCCGTCGATACCCAGCTCTACACCTCGCGCGAGATCGAGCGCATCGCCAAGGTCGCCTTCGATCTCGCCCGCAAGCGCGGCGGCAAGGTCCATTCGGCCGAGAAGCGCAACGTCATGAAGACGGGCGTGCTCTGGAACGAGGTCGTCACCGCCACCCACAAGGCCTACGCGCCGGACATCGAGCTGCACCACATCCTGGCGGACAACTGTGCCATGCAGCTCGTCCGCAACCCCAAGCAGTTCGACGTGATCGTTACCGACAACCTCTTCGGCGACGTGCTCTCGGACGAAGCGTCCATGACGACCGGCTCTCTCGGCATGCTTCCCTCCGCTTCGCTCGGCGCGGAAAATGAGAAGACCGGCAAGCGCTTGGCGCTTTATGAGCCCGTCCATGGCTCGGCCCCGGACATCGCCGGCAAGGGCCTCGCCAACCCGATCGCCACCATCGCGAGCTTCGCCATGGCGCTGCGCTATTCGTGCGGCATGGCGACCGAGGCGGATTGGGTCGAAAAGGCGATCTCCGCCGTGCTCGACGACGGCGTGCGCACCGGCGACATCATGCAACCAGGCATGCGCCAGGTGAGCACCCAGGAGATGGGCGAGGCCATTCTGAAGAAGCTCGAGACGCTCGCGGCCTGAGTCCCGCCGCGGCGGCGTCACTCCGACACGAAAAAGGCCCCTCGTTTTCCAACGAGGGGCCTTTCTCATTCTGAAGAACGTGCCGGAAAGGGCGACGCGCGCAAAAGTTGAGACCTGTAAACCAGGAACCCGACCCGGAGCGGCTTAGAGCCGTTCCGATTTTAGTGGAATCGCGGAACGGCTCTAAGCTTTTGTTTGATCGTGCTTCTTATCGGAAAACCGGTTCCCACTTTTCCGGAAGCACTCTAGTCCCTGGTGATCACGAACACCTTGAAGTCCTTGTCGAGGCGGAAATCGAACTGGCCGGCCTTGCACTTGACGTCCTCGGCCTCGTACACGCCCGTTCCCTCGCTCTCCTTCTCGTAGGTACCGCCGTCGCAGCCCCATTCGGCAACGGCCGCCTTGATCTTGGCAACCTCGTCATCCGTGGGCTTCTCATCGGCAAACGCTGCGGTCGAGCAGACGGCAAGAGCAGCGGCAATCGCAACCAGGGTCTTCATGATGGGATCTCCTTGAAAGACAGCTTGAAAGGGGCAGGGACTCGGACAACGAGGAATATGTCCCATATGTTGCGGCTGCGTTGTGGTAAGTCCATAGGGAAGAATTCCCAATCTAATCGGGAATAAATCAACTCCCCCGCTCACAAGCGAAAATTTCTCGGTTTCATCGTGAAGGAAGCGAGAAATCAGCCTGCGGCAAAACGCGCGCCTGCGCAAAATGCGTTCGACCTCCGCCAAGGCGCCACGCAGCGCGCCCTCAGAGATTCCGCAGCGCAACACGCCGCACGCTGTGGTCCGACCCTTTGTGCAGGATCAGGCGGGCCCGGGCCCGCGTCGGCAGGATATTCTCAATGAGGTTCTTGAGGTTGATCGTCCGCCACAGCTCGAGCGCGCGCGCCACCGCATTGTCGTGCGTGAGCGTCACATAGCGGTGGAAGAAGGATGCGGGATCGCGAAACGCCGTGCTGCGCAGCCGCATGAAGCGCTCCACGTACCAGGTCTCGATCAGCCCGGGATCCGCATCGATGAAGATCGAGAAATCGATGAAATCGGAGACGAACGGTCCCGCGTCGCCCCGCTTGGACGTCGCCGGCTGCAGCACGTTGAGGCCTTCCACGATCAGAATATCGGGCCGCTCCACCGTCGCCGTCTGCCCGGGGATGATGTCGTAGAAGAAATGCGAGTAGACCGGCGCCTCGATCTCAGCCTTGCCGCTCTTCACATCCGCCAGGAAGGTGATCAGGCGACCCGTATCGAAGCTCTCGGGAAACCCTTTGCGGTTCATGAGCCCCCGCGCCTCGAGATCCCGGTTCGGGTAGAGGAAGCCGTCGGTGGTGACGAGATCGACGCGCGGATGATCCGGCCACCGCGCAAGCAGCGCCTTGAGCACGCGCGCTGTCGTGCTCTTGCCGACCGCGACCGACCCTGCCACACCGATAATGAACGGGACCTTGCAGTCTGCCCGCCCAAGAAAGGTCGAGCTGACGGCGTGCAGCTTCTGCGCCGCAGCAACATACAGATTCAGGAGGCGGGAAAGAGGGAGATAAATTGTCTCCACCTCCTCCACGCTGAGCTCGTCGAGAATGCCGGAGAGAACCTCAATCTCTTGAGATTGCAGGGTCATCGGCGTGTCAGCACGCAGCTTCGCCCACTGCGCCCGGGTGAAAACCCGATAGGGAGAAAAATTCGGCTGCGCCCCGTCCTCGACACATGTCGCCTCTAGTTTTCCTCCCTCGTCGGATTCGGCGTCGCACACCAGTTTCATAGCGCTCACACGGAAGCCGGGACGGCCTCCTCCCTGGTTGCGGATGGAGTCATGACGCGTTGCATATCAACTCACCGGACCCGGGATGCCTTTTCGGCCAGGCCCGACTGACCGGTGCGCTTGTCGAGCACGGCCAGAACATCGTCCCAGGCGACTTGGCGGACCTCGAGAAGAACGAGCAGATGATAAAGGAGATCGGCCGCCTCCGCGCGCAGCGCGTCGTCATCCTGGCTGGTCCCGGCGATCACCGTTTCGACCGCCTCCTCGCCCAGCTTCTTGGCGCAGTGAAGCGGACCTTTGTCGAGAAGCTGGCGGGTGTAGGAGGTGCCGGAGGACTCCGCACGCCGCGCTTTGATGGTCGCGGCCAGCCGCTGCAGGGTATCGCTGCTCATGAGTGTCGCCTTGCCGTCCGCTGCCGCCATGTTCGAGCAAATCCTTCAATCTCAAGGATTTTCATGCGAAAGGAGGGCAATCTGGAAAGGGAGAAAAATTGCACCACGTCCCATTCTGCGATGACGGACGCCGCGGACGAGCCCAACGCCGGCCTTGCGCGCCCAACGCCGCGAGCGAAAGCGCCCGGACAGCTCTCATGAGGAGGGCCCGAAGCGCACCGCACACAAGGACGGACGCAGAAAAGTCTATGCCAGCCGCCGGCTTACGTCGAGCCCGGTGTGCGGTCGCCGTTAACGATCGGCCTCTCACCCGCCCTGCGAGCCCGTCAGGCGCAGGCGGATATAATCGAGCTGATCGAAGTTCCCGTACTTGATGATGAGGTTGCCGCTCTCGCCCGAGCCGCGCTTGACCTCCACCTTGAGACCGAGCGTATCCGCGAGCTCTTTCTCGAACGCCTTCGTATCCGGATCCTTCTCGCGCGCCTTGCGCGCGCCTGAGGCGCCGGGCACCCCGATCGGCCCCGCCTGCGCAAGCGCTTCGGCCGCGCGCACATTGAGCCCTTCGTCCACGATCCTCTGCGCGAGCGCCGCAGCATCGCCCCGGCCGACCAGCGTGCGCGCATGGCCAGCCGAAAGCCGCCCGTCCAGCACATAGGCCTGGACTGCCTCCGGCAGCTTCAGCAGGCGCAGCGTGTTCGCCACGTGGCTGCGGCTTTTCCCAATAATCTCAGAGACTTGCTCCTGACTGTAGCCGAAGCGCTCAACGAGCTCGCGGTAGCCGTTCGCCTCTTCGATGGCGTTGAGGTCGGCGCGCTGGACGTTCTCGATGATCGCAAGCTCGAGCACATCCCGGTCGGCGAGGTCCCGGATGATGACCGGCACCTGGTGCAGGCCCGCCTGCTGCGCCGCACGCCAGCGCCGCTCGCCCGCGACGATCTCGAACGCCAGGCTGTCCTCGGGATGCGGCCGCACGACGATCGGCTGCAGGATCCCCTTGGTCCGGATGGACTCGGCCAGCTCCGCCAGATCGTGCGTCGCGAAATCCTTGCGCGGGTTGAACCGCCCGCTGCGGAGCTGCTCGACGGCGAGGAGGCGCTGCTCCCCTTCGGCCGGCAGGCGCGGCTGGCCCTGCTGCGGCGCCTCCCCGATCAGTGAGGCGAGACCCCGGCCGAGCCGGCTCTTGGGAAGCGCTGAGTTCATGACGTGACCTGTTTTCGCGTGCTAAATTAGAGTGTTACGCAGCTTTCGTGCGACGCTCGCGCTCGATGATCTCGGTCGCCAAGCGGATATACGCCTGGCTCCCGGCGCAATCGTAATCGTAGAGCAGGATCGGCTTGCCGTGCGAGGGCGCTTCCGCCACGCGCGTATTCCGCGGAATGACGGATTCGTAGACCTTGGGCCCGAAGAACGCCCGCACCTCCGCCGCCACCTCCCGCGACAGCGTCGTCCGCCCGTCGTGCATGGTGAGCACGACCCCCTGGATCTCGAGGCGCGGATTGAGCGTCGCCCGGATCTGGTCGATCGTGTCCTTGAGCTGGGAAATGCCTTCCAGAGCAAAGAATTCGCACTGAACCGGCACCAGTACGGCATGGGCCGCCGCCAGCGCGTTCAAAGTGAGGATGTTGAGCGACGGCGGACAATCGATCAGGATATAGCGGAACGCCTGATCCGCCGGCTTCGACTGGGATTGCGCGACGAGCGCCGTCACGGCATCGCGCAGCTTGTAAGCCCGGCTCGCATCCCCCGAAAGATCGGCTTCGAGACCCACCAGGTCCGCGTTGGCCGGAACGACGACGAGCCCCGGAATAGCCGTCTGCACGGCCGCCTCGGCGAGGCTGACCGAGCCCATCACGGCATCGTAGGAGGTCCGCACGCGCGCTTCTGGCGGCACGCCGAGCCCTGTCGAGGCGTTGCCCTGCGGATCGAGATCGAGGACGAGCACGCGCTCGCCAATCGCGGCCAGCGCCGTCCCGAGATTAATGGCCGTCGTGGTCTTGCCGACGCCGCCCTTCTGGTTGGCGATCGCCAGCACTCTGAGGTTCGAGCCGGTCACGGGGCTAACCCTCCGTCTTCAAAGCCAAATTCCTGACAATCACAATCCGCGCCCCCGCGTCCGTGAGGCTCGGCGCAAGCGCGGCATCGAACCGAAACGCCTGCTCGGCCTCCCGCACCTCCGATTCGACCTCGCGTCCCTTGGGAAACAAGGCCACGGTTTGGGGGGAAAAATACGGCAAAGCCAGCCCCAACAGCTTCGGCAACGGCGCCAACGCCCGCGCAGTGATGACGTCTTTGATATGAGACTTAGCCTGAGTCGCGAATTTTTCGCTCCGCTCGGCGCGAATCTCCACAGTCAGACCCGTTTTCCGGGCGACCTCGCCGAGGAACGCCGCCTTTCGTGTGTCGGATTCGACCAGCGACATCCGCGCCGCCGGCTCCCGTTCCGCCAGCAAAATTGCGAGCACGAGGCCCGGAAACCCGCCGCCCGAGCCGAGATCCAGCCAGGTTTTCGGGATTGGCCGCCCGTTCGAGGGCGGCGGCGCGATAAGCCCAAAAAGCTGCGCCGAATCCGCGAAATGGCGCTGCCAGACCGAATCCAGGGTCGACGGCGCGACGAGATTGATGGTCCGCTGCCACGTCCGCAGCAGCGCCTCATAGGTTTCGAGCCGCGCCACGGTTTCACGTGAAACGCCGAAGACGCGCGCGAATGCCGCCGGGCCGTCGATCGGGCCAGATTCCAGCGTCATGACGCCTGCTTCTGCGCCGGATGCTTCTTGACCGCCGTCAGAATGAGCAGGAGCGCCGCCGGCGTCATGCCCTCGAGGCGGCCGGCCTGCGCCAGCGTCGCGGGTCGATGCTGAGCGAGCTTCTGGCGCAGCTCGGCCTTGAGGCTCGGCAACGCCGCGTAATCGAAGTCCGCCGGAATGAGGACGCCCTCGTCACGCTTCAAGGCCGCCACATCGACCTCCTGCTGACGCACGTATGCGGCATACCGAGCGTCAATTTCGATTTGCGCCGCGATCGCCGGCTCGACGCAATGAAGCTCAGGCCAGATCTCAATAAGCCGCGCGAACGTCATGGAAGGATAAGAGAGAAGTTCGAACGCCGATCTCCGCCGACCGTCCTTGTTGATTTCGATTCCGATTCGTTCCGCTTCTGTCGGTGTGAGCGTTTTTTGAGAAAGAAGTTGAGAAAACTCTAGTAACTTATTGTTTTTATTAGAATGGAGCCGAGAACGAACCGGGCCCACAACAGACAGAGATTCGCCGAGATGCGTTAACCGCTGATCCGCGTTATCCGCCCGCAATCGCAAACGAAATTCCGCTCGCGACGTGAACATCCGATAGGGTTCCGTGACCCCGCGCGTGACGAGATCGTCGATCATGACGCCGAGATAAGCCTCCGCACGCGACACGACGAAGGTTTTGGCGCCACCGGACGCCCGCAAAGCGGCGTTGATGCCCGCCGCGAGGCCCTGCGCGCCGGCTTCCTCGTAGCCCGTCGTCCCGTTGATCTGTCCGGCCAGGAAAAGCCGCGCCAGGCACTTCGTCTCGAGCGTCGGCAGAAGCGCGCGCGGATCGACGTAATCGTACTCGATGGCATAGCCAGGCTGCTTTAACGCAACGCACTCAAGCCCTGGTAAAGTCTTGAGAAAAGCATGCTGGACATCAGCAGGAAGAGAGGACGAGACGCCGTTCGGATAAACGGTATCGTCATCGAGCCCCTCGGGCTCGAGAAACACGGCGTGCGAGGTGCGGTCGGCAAACCGCACCACCTTGTCCTCGATGGACGGGCAATAGCGCGGCCCGCGCGAGGCGATCTGCCCGGAATAGAGCGGCGAGCGCGCGAGGTTGGCCCGGATGAGGTCATGCGTCTCTGCCGTCGTGGTCGTCACCGCGCAGGTCACCTGCGGGTTCGTAATCCGCGCCGTCAGGAACGAGAACGGCACCGGATCGTCATCGCCCGCCTGCTGCGGCAGCGACTCCCAGTCGATCGAGGCCCGCTTGAGGCGCGCCGGAGTCCCCGTCTTGAGCCGCCCCATGGCGAGCCCCAGCCCGTAGAGCCGCTCGGAGAGCTTGAGCGCGGGCGCATCTCCGACCCGTCCGGCAGGATGAGTTTGATCTCCTAAGTGAATGAGACCGTTGAGAAAAGTACCAGTCGTCAAAACCACGGCACCGGCCCGGATGCGCACGCCGCTCTGCGTGACGATGCCCTGCACCTCACGCCCGTTGACGATGAGATCCTCGACCGCACCCTCGAGCACCGTGAGGCGCTCCGTCTCGCGGATCGCCTGCTGCATCGCCGCGCGATAGAGCTTGCGGTCGGCCTGCGCGCGCGGCCCCTGCACGGCCGGCCCCTTCGAGCGGTTGAGCAGCCGGAACTGGATGCCGGCGGCATCGGCGACGCGCCCCATGAGGCCGTCGAGCGCATCGATCTCGCGCACGAGATGGCCCTTGCCGAGCCCGCCGATCGCAGGATTGCAGGACATCTCGCCGATGGTCGCGAAGCGATGCGTGACGAGCGCCACGGACGCGCCCATGCGCGCCGCAGCCGCGGCCGCCTCCACGCCGGCATGCCCGCCGCCCACCACGATCACATCGAACGTCTCATCGGCCATCGGCCGCACCTGCCATCGGAAGCTGATCCGGCGCGAGAGATACTAAAGCCCCGCGCCTCGGTCAAAGCGCACACGGGGAGGGAGGCTCTCGCCGCGACCGATGTCCCCGCTCCATCCTCCCCTGTCACAGGGAGAGAGGCAGCACAACGATTGGCCACCCTCGCTCTCAACCCCAAGCCCATTGCCAACGCAATTAACAGACACCACGTCACGGCGATCCGGAGCGAAGGTCACGGGCTTGGAGCGTTTCAGGCCCCCAGGAAACGACTGTTCAGGGAAACGCACAAAACGAAATGCCGAGAGCCAAAATGCATCCGGCAGTTGGCCGCAAAAATGGATTCACGTGAAACATTCCATGCCGCTGGAACGTCGCCGAAGTGGATACCATCCAGAATTGGCGAGGATTCACGTGAAACATATGAGCCCGCGCGGCGTGGAATCGAGCGAGCTTGTTGCAGTCAGGTCGTCACGAGACGATGCGGCAAAAGCACGTTGCGCGCACGATCGCCTCTCGCCCAAACCATCCGAAAACCCAAATCATCTCCCTTTCGAGGATACAATCACGAGTCCATCAAAGCTCATGGCACCAAACCCGAGAAACGATTCACGTGAAACATTTCCGACCCGAAGGACGGGAAAAGGATCGCGTTTCGCAAATCGACCCGAGGCTGTCGGATCCCTCGTCGGGTGATCCCGAGTCCTCCTGCACACACCGCTCGCGCGCCTCAGAAGCTCACGCCAGCATGGATTCACGTGAAACATCCCATGCCGAGCCATCTCGACCGCCGTTCCATCCAGACGGCGACGATCGCTGAAAGCCCGCGCCCGCTATGTCACCTTTCGATTCACGTGAAACATACGAGCCCGACAAAAGAGACCGTCTCGGCGCAACGCCGCTCCGCAAAATGGATCCTCACCCGATCAAGCACGCGCGCGGCACACCACCCGCGCACATCGATCGCTCCGCCGTCACTTGCCGATGCAGAAGCGGCCGAACACCTGATCCAGGACGTCCTCGACATCGACACGCCCCGTGAGCCGGCCCAAGGCATCCGCCGCCAGGCGCAGATCCTCCGCGCGCAGTTCCACCGCGTCGGCATCGCCCTCCAGAAACGCCGCGAGATGGTCGCGGCAGCTCTCCACCAGCCGGCGGTGACGAACCTGCGTGAGGGCGGGCTCCCGTGCGTGACCGATCCGCTCGGCAGCGATCATCGCAATGCGCTTCACGAGCGCATCGAAGCCTTCACCCGTCGCCACCGAAAGGGGTACCATGTCGTCCGGCAGCGCCGGTGGCGCATGTCCGCCCGCCATCAGGTCCGTCTTGTTGAGGACGAGCAACGTGCGGTCCGCCACGTGCGCGAGCTCCGCCGGAAGCGCCGTCTGCGGCGCGGACGCCTCGGTGAGCCAGACCACGAGATCGGCCGCCTCCGCCACGGCCAGAGTCCGCCGGATGCCCTCGCGCTCGATCTCGCCCACGGTCTCGCGCAACCCCGCGGTATCCGACACGATCACCGGCAGCCCGCCGAGATCGAGGCGCACCTCGATGACGTCGCGCGTCG
>DAITBB010000044.1:1485-26235 GCA_036823975.1 Hyphomicrobium sp. | reverse complement strand
CGGCCGACTGCGTAATCATGGGCGTCAAGCACGTGCTCAAGGACAAGGCGCCGGACCTCGTGCTCTCGGGCGTCAACCACGGCGCCAACCTGGCCGAGGACGTGACCTACTCCGGCACCATCGCGGGCGCCATGGAAGGCACGCTGCTCGGCATCCGCTCCATCGCCATGAGCCTCACCATCGGCTTCGATCCGGACGGCAAGCAGCACTGGAAGACGCCGCTCGAGCACGGTCCGGGCCTCGTCGCGCAACTCATGGCGTCCGAGTGGCCCGCCATGACGCTGATGAACGTCAACTATCCTGATCTTGCGCCGGAGGCCGTCGCGGGCATCGTCGCCACGCGCCAGGGCCGGCGCGACCAGGGCGGACTGCATATCGAGGAGCGGCGCGACACCTGGGGCGACCCTTACTTCTGGGTCGGCTTCGAGCGCCGCCGCTCGGATCCGCCTCCGGGCACGGACCTGCGCGCCATCGCCGACGGGCTCATCTCGGTGACACCGCTCCATCTCAATCTGACGCATGAAGCGACGCGCGCAGCGCTCGCCGAGACGCTGTCGCTGCCGGCCGAGCAGCGCTGCAAGGGAACCGCCTGAAAGAGGCGTTGCCTCACCAACTTTACTCGGTGCCAGAAGGGCCTGGGTTTTGCGACGTGTCCTGAGTTAGCCGCCAAGTCGCCGATATTTCTCCGTCACCGCAGCACAATCGGGGCGTACGGACGATGAGCGTGCGGTTCGACCTGTCTCCGATTTTCGCCAGGATTGCCCCGCGTGCCCGCGAGCCAGGTCGCGCGATCCTTCCGCCGTTAAGCTCCTCTTAACCGGTTAAGGGTTACCTGGAGAGGGTCGTTAGGGTGTGTGGCATGTTAAGTTCCGTGCGTAAATGTCATCTATTCGCGTGCGCCGAGCGTTTCGCGCGGGCAGGGCTCGTCGTCTCGGCTGCGGCACTCGCCGGCTGCAGCGCCGACATCAGCCGCTTCGATCTCGGCAATCCGGAAGGGGCGCGCGCACATTCGGCGGGCCACTCCGCCACCACAGGCCGCTCCCAATCCGCCGAGTTCGGCTCCGCCGGGTCCTATGACCGCAGCTATGGCGGCAACAGCGTGGCGCGCGACAATCTTCCGCCGCCTCCGCAGCAGGACACTTTCTCCACGAGCTCCCTTCGCCCGCAGCCGACCCCGCCGCCCTATGGCGAGCGGCCGCGGCCGTCCTATAACGCGCAGTCCCAGCCTTATGCGTCGCCATCGTATGCGGCGCCTGCCTATCAAGCGCCGCGCCATGAGCCTCAGCAACGCGTTGCGCGGGGCTATGACGCCGCTGAGCGCGGGCCGTCCGGGTATGGCGGCGGCGTCGTGCCGCCGATCGCCTCGGAAGGCGCCGGCGCGCGGGGCGACGTGATCGAGGTGCGGGCCGGAGATACGCTCTATAGCCTCTCGCGCCGCCACAACGTGTCTCTCGACGAGCTGATGACGCTCAACGGCCTCTCGTCGCCGAACATAAAGCCGGGCCAGCGGCTGCATCTGCCGGCCGGATCGCAGGGCGGCAGCGCTGTGGCCGGCGTGGGCCGCGCGACGCAGACTGCGCGTCCGCCGCGGGAAGATTACGAGGTGCCGTCTGTGGCCGCGCATGCCGCAGAAGCGCCGTCCGATTGGAGCGGCAGCTACACTGTGCGCCCGGGTGACAGCCTTTACGGCATCGCGCGCCAGCACGGCGTGAAGCTTTCGGATCTCGAGCGCTACAACGGCATTGCGGATTCTCGCAAAGTTAAGCCCGGAACCGTGCTTCGCCTGCCGGGCCGCGACGCGCCCGCGGCCGCGGTGGCCGAGGTTTCGCCGCCGCCCGCCGCGACAGCGCCCGTTGCACCCGTAGCGGAACAAACGTCGGGGGCTGTGCAACTCGGTGAGGTGAGGGCAGGTCCCGCGCCGACGCCGTCGTCCGCGCAGCAGCCGACGCTGCTCAACGGCAGCGGCGCGACGGCCAGGGCGGAAACGCCCGGCTCGGTCAACGATGCGCTTTCGCCCGCGCGGCGCCAGCAGCAGGCGGGCTCGCTTTCGGAGACCGGCCGTCTGCGCTGGCCGGTGGCCGGCAAGATGATCAGCGGCTTCGGCCCGCGTCCGGACGGCACCCACAACGACGGCGTCAATCTCGCCGCGCCGATGGGTACGGATGTGCATGCGGCCGAGAGCGGCGTCGTCGCCTATGCGGGCGACGAGCTCAAGGGCTACGGCAATCTCGTGCTTCTGCGACATGACAACGGCTGGGTGACGGCTTACGCGCACGCCGACGAGATCCTCGTCAAGCGCGGCGACCGCATCAAGCGCGGGCAGGTGATCGCAAAGGCGGGGCGGACCGGCCAGGTGGATCAGCCGCAGGTGCACTTCGAGCTGCGACAAGGCCAGAAGCCAGTCGATCCGACGCCGTTCATGGAAAGGCTCTAAGTTTTTGATTGATCGTGCTTCTTATCGGACACTTCCCGCGCATGGCTCCGCCATGACCGGTTCCCACTTTTCCGGAAGCACTCTCGGCGCGAGACGCGGGCTCGAGCGAATGAGCTGAGCCCGTCTCTCGGTCAACAGGCGTGCGGTCGGCGGGGCGTAGCGGGAGCTGCGCCCCATGTCGTTTGAGCGTGCCGGGACTTCTGCGCGCGGGATCAGCCCGTGCCGCAGTGAAGCGTCTTGCCGAGGCGGCCGGCGAGATCCTGCGTGAACTGCCATGCGACGCGCCCCGAGCGGCCGCCGCGCGTGAGGCTCCATTCGAGCGCCTCGCGGATCAGCGCGTCGCGCGCGATCGGCAGGCCGAAGTGGGCGGCATAGCCCTCGACCATGGCGATGTAGTCGTCCTGGCTGCAGTTGTGGAAGCCCAGCCAGAGGCCGAACCGGTCCGAGAGCGACACCTTCTCCTCGATCGCTTCCGACGGATTGATAGCGGTCGCGCGCTCGTTGTCGACCATGTCGCGCGGCATCAGGTGGCGGCGGTTCGACGTGGCGTAGAAGATGACGTTCTCGGGCCGGCCCTCGATGCCCCCTTCGAGCACGGCCTTGAGGGATTTGTAGCTCGTGTCGTCGCGATCGAACGAAAGGTCGTCGCAGAAGACGATGAAGCGGTGCGGGGAGGCGCGCAGCGCGGCGAGGCAGGCCGGCAGGCTGTCGATGTCCTCGCGGTGGATCTCGATCAGCTTGAGGCTGCTGGGGCCTGTACTTGCCTCCGCGGCCACCTCGGCGTGCACGGCTTTGACGAGGCTGGATTTGCCCATGCCGCGCGCGCCCCAGAGCAGCGCGTTGTTGGCGGGCAGGCCCTGGGCGAAGCGGCTCGTGTTGTCGAAGAGCTGGCGGGCGGCGCCATCGACGCCGCGCAGGAGGGCGCGCGGCACGCGGTTGACGGTGCGAACCGGCTGGAAGACGCCCTGGGCGGCGTTCCACACGAACGCCTCGGCGGCGTCGAAATCGGGCTTTGCGGGTGCGCTCGGCGCCAGCCGCTCGAGGGCGGCCGCAATCCGTTCGAGGAGAGCCTCGTGGCGCGTCTCGTCAGTCATGGGGAGTCCTGGGGAGTACTGGGGGAGGCTTGCCTTGGATTTGGTCGGGTCGGACACGTGTTGTCCTATCGTCGTGCCAGTTTAGAGATGCCTCGCTCCGGCGCCAGTGCCTCCATGACGCGGGCGGCGCGTCCCTCCGGGTGCCGCCACGCAGGGCGCCGCGCGGAGGGTTGCAAACCGGGCCCCGGGCACTATAGTCGCGGCCGATCTCAGGCGGGCGTGCTTGCGGAGGTGCCCCTCCGTCAAGACACGCCGCATTTCGCTTTACTTCACGGCAATCAAGACGATCCGGCAAGGACCAAGCCCTCATGCTCATCACCCCGGCTTTCGCTCAAACCTCCGGCCCGATGGGAGACCCGTTCACGGGGCTCCTGGTTCCGATGCTGCTGATGGTTCTGATCTTCTATTTCCTCGTCATTCGCCCGCAGAGCCAGCGCCAGAAGCAGCACCGCGAGATGATCGAGCGCGTGCGGCGCGGCGATACGGTCGTGACCTCGGGCGGGTTCATCGGCAAGGTCTCGCGCGTGCCGGACGGCTCCGACGAGATCGACGTCGAGCTCAGCGACACCTTCAAGGTGCGCGTTCTGAAGAGCACCCTTCTCGACGTGCGCTCGAAAGGCGAGCCGGTGAAGGATCAGACCGTCTCCAAGAGCTAATCCGGAAGGCCGAGGCGCCCTGAGCGTGCCGGCCTTTCCACCTCAACACGCAGGGCAAGGTACGCTCCCTCATGCTGCACTTCGAGCGCTGGAAGATCATCGCGATCCTGGGGACCATTTTCGGAGCGATTCTCTGCGCGTTGCCGAACTTCATGTCGAAGGAGACGCTGCAGTCCTGGCCGAGCTTCCTGCCCGCGCGCACGATGCCGCTCGGCCTCGACCTGCAGGGCGGCGCGCATCTCCTGCTCGCCCTCGACACCAAGGAGCTCGAGAAGGACTGGCTGAACACGCTGCGCGAGGATGCCCGCAAGACGCTGCGCGACGCGAAGATCGGCTTCTCGGCCATCGGCATCGCCGGCGATACGCTGCAGGTCCGCCTCGTCAAGCCCGAGGAAACCGACCGCGCGCTCAAGGATCTGCGCAAGCTCGTGCAGCCGATCGGCAACATGATGCTCGGCACGAGCGGCAATGACGTCGAGGTGGAGAAAGGGGCGGAAGCCGGCCTGATCCTCGTCAAGCCGACGGCCTATGGCATGAGGGAGCGCGTCTCGCACGCCGCGGCCGCCTCCATCGAGACCATCAACCGGCGCGTCAACGCGCTCGGCACGGCGGAATCGACGGTGGTGCGCCAAGGCACCGATCGCGTTCTCGTGCAGTATCCCGGCCTCAGCGACACCACCCAGCTCAAGGAGCTGATCGGCAAGACGGCGAAGCTCTCCTTCCATGCGGTGCATCCCACCGTGACGGCGGACGAGGCCAAGCTCTCGCGCGCCCCGATGGGCTACAAGGTCTACGAGGCGGACGAGCGGGAGCGCGACGAAGGCTATCCGAGCGCCTACGTGCTTCAGGAGACACCCGTCGTCCAGGGCGACGACCTCGTCGACTCGCAGCCGGGCTTCGACCAGCAGACCAATGCACCCATCATCAGCTTCCGCTTCAATCAGGCGGGCGCGCGCAAGTTTGGCAACTTCTCAAAGGATCACGTGGGCGAGCCATTCGCCATCGTGCTCGACGACAAGGTGATCTCGGCGCCCGTGATCCGCGAGGCGATCCTCGGCGGCTCGGGGCAGATCTCCGGCAACTTCACCGTCGAGAGCGCGAACAACCTCGCGATTCAGCTCCGCTCCGGCGCGCTGCCCGCCAAGCTCACCATCGTCGAGGAGCGGACGGTCGGCCCCTCGCTCGGCGCCGACAGCATCGAGGCGGGCCAGCTTGCGGGCGTCGTCGGCATGATCGCAACCGTCATCCTCACGGTGCTGGCCTACGGCACCTTCGGCGTGTACGCGGTGCTCGGCCTCATGGTGCACGGCATCCTCATTCTCGCGCTCATGTCGCTGATTGGCACGACGCTGACGCTGCCCGGCATCGCCGGCTTCGTTCTGACGATCGCGATGGCGGTCGACGCGAACGTGCTGATCTACGAGCGCATGCGCGAGGAGCTGAGAGCCGGAAAGACGGCGATCGCGGCGATCGAGGCCGGCTTCCAGAAGGCGTTCGTCACCATCCTCGACAGCCAGCTCACGACGCTCGCCGCGGCGGTGATCATGTTCTGGCTCGGGTCCGGCCCCATCCGCGGCTTCGCCGTCACGCTCTCGCTCGGCATTCTGACCTCGGTGTTCGCGGCCGTCACCGTGACGCGCCTGCTCGTTGCGCTCTGGGTCAAGAACGCCCGCGGCAAGGGGCGCGGCGCCCTCGACGTTCCGATCTAAGCGTCCTCCCGCGCCGTCGTCCGCTTCGTGAACTCAAGAAGGTGATTCGATGTTTCTTGTGCCCGACTTCAAGGGAATCGACTTTTTCCCGCACGGCACGCAACTGCCGTTCATGAAGTTCAAGACGCTCTGCGTCGGCCTCTCGCTCATTGCGATGGCCCTGTCGCTCGCGATCATCATGGTCAAAGGCTTCAACTACGGCGTGGACTTCAAGGGCGGCTCGCTCATCGAGGTGCGTGCGAAGTCTGGCAGCGCGGACATCGCCGGCATGCGCCAGACGCTCGACAAGCTCGGGCTCGGCGACATCCAGATCCAGAGCTTCGGCTCGGACGCCGATGCGCTCATCCGCATCGAGCAGCAGCCGGGCGAGGAGGAGGCCCAGCAGGTCGCGGCCAAGAAGGTGCTCGACGCGCTCGGCAGCGATTTCGAGCAGCGGCGCATCGAGGTCGTTGGGCCGGCGGTGTCGAGCGAGCTCCGGATGACCGGCCTCATCGCGGTGCTCGCCTCCATCGTGGCGATCGTCATGTACGTCTGGTTCCGCTTCGAATGGCAGTTCTCCGTCGGCGTCGTGCTCGGGCTCTTCCACGACGTGCTGGTGACGGCGGGCATCTTCTCCTTCTTCCAGCTCGGGTTCGATCTCTCGATCGTGGCGGCCCTGCTCACCATTCTCGGCTACTCCGTCAACGACTCGGTCGTGGTGGCCGACCGCATCCGCGAGAACCTGCGCAAATACAAGAAAATGCCGCTCACCGAGCTGCTCAACCTCTCGATCAACGAGACGCTGTCGCGCACCATTCTCACCGGCGTCACGACGATTGCGGTGCTGCTGGCGCTGTTCTTCCTCGGCGGCGACGTGATCAAGAACTTTACCTTCGCCATGCTGTTCGGCGTGCTGATCGGCACCTATTCGTCCATCTTCATCTCCGCTCCCGTGATCGACTTGCTCGGCGTCAAGCGCGACTGGACGGAGGAGAAGGCCGGCGCGAAGACCGCGGGCGGCGCCACGGCGCGGCCCTAACGCGCGTCGGACCCGGCCCCGTGGCGGCGCGTGCGCACCTACCCACCCAGGCGGCCATCGAGGCCTACGGGAACGGCGGCTTTCGTTTCGGCGGCATGAGCCACAAGGGCTCAATCCTTTGCCTGCCGACGGGCATCTGGGAATGGCCGGTCACGGAGATCGCCGAGGTCGATGCGGATAGCCTCGCCGACGTGCTGGCCCTCGGGCGGGCCATCTCGCTGCTTCTGCTCGGCACGGGGCCCACGCTCGTCGCTCCCTCGCGCGCACTGCGCGATGCCTGCCAGCAGGCGAACCTCTGGCTCGAGCCGATGGATACCGGGGCAGCCGCGCGCACCTACAACGTGTTGCTGGCCGAAGGCCGCCCGGTGGCGGCGGCGCTGATCGCGGTCGCCTGAGGCGCCGCGCTCCGCTATCGATGCGGGATGACCGAAGCCTCACCGCACTCTGAAGACCTTCCGGCGCTCAGTGTCCTCGACGCCGCGCGCACCTTCGCGCGCGACCGCTATCTCTCGGCTTTGCTCGCGCCGGCGGATGCGCGCGACGATCTTCTCGTGCTCGCGGCCTATCTGGGGGAGATCCAGCGGATCCCGCTCGCAGTGCGCGAGGCGATTGCGGGCGAGATCCGGCTGCAGTGGTGGCGGGACGCGCTAGCGGCCGAGGGCGCGAGTGGCCACCCGGTCGCGGACGCCATCCGCGCCCTGCGGGACAGGCGCGGCCTCGATCCGGCGCTGCTGATGGCGCCGATCGAGGGCTATGGGCGGGAATTGTACGAGGATGGGGTCGCCGATACGCGCGAGCTCGCCGCCTATGTGGAGGAAACGGAGGGCGCGGCGATCCGCCTGGCCCTGGCCATCCTGGGCAGCTCCGGGCGCCCGGCCGCGCCGCTTTCTGGCGAGGCCGAGGTGGCGCGTGCGCTGGCTTTGACGCGTCTTGCCCTCACCTTGCCACAGCATCTTGCTCATGGTCGCTTGCCGGTTCCGGCGGCGTGGGTTTCGCGCGCGGGAGATCCGCGCGGGTGCGAGGCCGAAGCAGCCAGTGCAGCGGCTCGCGCACTCATGGACGAGTTGGGCCACGCGGCCGAGGCTGCGCTCGCGCGCTTCAAGGCCAAGGCCGGGCGGATCGAGGTGCGGGCCCTGCCTGCGGTTCTGCCGGCCGCGCTCGTCGTGCCCGCGCTCTCGGCGGCGTTGCGGCCGGGGCGGGACGTGCTGGGCAGCGTGGCGGAGATCGCTCCGCTATCGCGCGTATGGAAGCTATGGTTCGCTCATTGGCGGGGTCGCATTTAGTGTCCCCGCATGCCGATCCCGCAGTGGAAAGGTCGACGAGCTTGGGAATGGTGCGATCGCTTGCTGCATTCGGGATCGTCCTGCTGACCGCAGGCGTCTGCGGAAGCGTGGGCGCGCAAGAGCCCGCTCCGTTGCCGGAGGCGGGGCCCTGGCCGCTGGAGCGGCTTCCCGGGGCGAGCAACGGGGCAAGCGAGGGCGCGCCGGCGCCCGAAGCGTATCCCGCACCAGCGGACGGCCTTCCGGATCCGATCGGCCCCGATGCGGCGGCACCGCAACCGGGGCTCGGCATCGACGATCTCTTTGCGCTCTCTGCGGTCGAGATCGAATGGCGGGTGGAGAACCCGTTCCGCTTCTTCGTCGACGCGAAGGACACGGAGGTGCACCGGGCAGCCCATGCCGCGCTCACGCCGGAGCAGAAGCGCACGGCGCCGGTGCTCTCCGCCGAGCACGCGCTCGCGCGGCGCTACGAGCAGGGATGGGCGGAGACGATGGTCGGCAAGACCTGCTGGTCGAGCGGCAAGAACCGTCACGTCTGCCCCAACGTGGCCGACTACATCAATCCCAAGCTGCATCGTGTCGTACTGTCGCTGAAGGGCCTGCCCGAGCCGGGCGTCGATTGCCGCTGGATCACGTCGTCCCCGGGTGCGCGGGATGGCGGGGAAAGCCTGCTCACGCGGCCCTGCGAGGAGCCCGTGCTGTTCGAGGCGCCCTATCCGGCGGGCCTTTCGGTGCGGGTCGAGATCGGCGGCGTCACGGTAGCGTCGACGGACGTGAAGGTGCGCGACCTCCTCGTCGTCGGCCTCGGCGACAGCTTCGGCTCCGGCGAAGGCAATCCCGACGTCCCGGTCCGCTTCTCGCCCGAGCGTATGATTGAGTACGGCAAAGGCAGCGGCGGCGGGCTCAGCGGCTATCCGGCCCGCGTGGGCGACTGGAAGCAGGTGGGCGATGCGGCCTTCGTGAAGGAGAACGCCCGCTGGCTGGATCAGGCCTGCCATCGCTCGCTCTATTCCTATCAGCTCCGCACGGCGCTGGAGCTCGCGGTCGAGGATCCGCATCGGTCCGTCACCTATGCGGGCTTCGCCTGCTCGGGCGCGGAGGTCACGTGGGGCTTGTTCCTGCGCTACAAGGGCAACGAGTGGGTGCCGAACCCGCCGGATCTCTCGCAGATCTCCGCGGCGGCGGATGCCCAGTGCGGCCGGCGCAACGCGCCGACCGTCGATATGCCCGAAGCCTACCACATGAACGGCATCATCCCTGAGCTTAAGGGCGGGCTCGTGCTCTCGAAATGCCCGGTGGAGAAGGCACGCAAGATCGATCTCGTGCTGATGTCGGTCGGCGGCAACGACATCGGCTTTGCGCGTCTCGTCGCCAACGCGGTGCTGTCCGACCAGTCGCTCGTGCGCAGTCTCGGCGGCTGGTTCGGACAGGTGCACGGCAATCGCGAAAGCCAGGAGCTGCTGGCCCGCCTCGACCAGCGCTACAAAGCCATGAACCGGGCGCTGCATGGAATCCTGCATATCCCCTGGGAGGAAAGCGACCGCATCATCCTCACCGCCTATCCGCCGTTCGCGCTGCTCGACGACCAGGGCGTGATGTGCAGCGACGGCACTGCGGGCATGGATCTGTTCGAGGAATTCCGCATCACGCAGAAGGCGGCGCTGTCGAGCTCATGGCTCGCGGACAAGCTCGATCAGGTGATGCAGGAGAGCGCGACCGGGCACGGCTGGACGTTCGTTTCCGATCACCGCCGCACGTTCGTGGGGCGCGGGCTGTGCGCGGGGCACACGACGGGGCTCGGGCCGCTGGTCGACGACCTCCGGCTGCCGCGGCGCAGAGGCGACGTGTGGGTGCCCTACAACCCGGCGCTCTTCCAGCCCTATGCGGCGCGCCGGCGCTGGTTCCGCACGCCGAACGACGCGTTCCTCACCGGCAATTTCCACGCGGCCGGATCCGTGATGCAGAACGTTCTCAAGATGCAGAGCTTCTCGTGGTTCCAGCTTCTGCTGGCCGCGACCTATTCCGGCGCGTTCCATCCCTCCGCCGAGGGGCATGCGGCCATCGCCGATGCGGTGGTCGAGCGCGCACGCGGCGTGCTTTCCCGCCACGGCCAGACGTCGGCCGCCGCGCTCCAGGCCGCGACCGCCTCCGACAGAGCCGGTGCCGACGCTGCCATCACGCCGCCGGGCGAGGGGCTCGGCATCGTTCCGTAAAGCGTGTCATGCGGTGAAGTCGCGCGCAGCGCGGCGCTCGATCGTGTGGCGGGGCTACTCCGCCGCCTCGCTGCCGAACTGCATCTCCGAGAGGCGCGCGTAGAGCCCGTTCCTCTGCGCCAGCTCGCGATGGGTGCCGCTCTCGACGATGTGGCCCTTGTCGATGACCAGGATGCGGTCGGCCGACTGCACCGTGGAGAGGCGATGGGCGACGACGATCGTCGTGCGGCTCTTGGTGAGCGCATCGAGCGCGCGCTGCACGGCGACCTCGTTCTCAGTATCGAGCGCGCTCGTCGCTTCGTCGAGCAACAGGATGGGCGCGTTCTTCAGGATGGCCCGCGCGATGGCGATGCGCTGGCGCTGGCCGCCCGACAGAGAGACGCCGCGCTCGCCGAGGCGCGTCGCGTAGCCATGGGGAAGGGCGCGGATGAAGCCGTCGGCCTGGGCGGCGACGGCGGCGCTGGCGATCTCCGCATCGGTGGCCGAGGGCGTGCCGTAGCGGATGTTCTCGGCAACGGTATCGGCGAAGAGCGCGACCTCCTGCGGCACGAGCGCAGTCGCCGCACGCAGGTCGTCGAGCGCCAAGGTGCGGATGTCGAGGCCGTCGATCAGGATCTCGCCCGAGGTCGGATCGTAGAAGCGCAGGATGAGGTTGAGGATCGTGGACTTGCCGGCGCCGGACGGACCGACGAGAGCGATGCGCTCGCCGGGCGCGACGCGGAAGGAGATGCCGTCGAGCGCCGGCGTGCCGGGACGGCTGGCATAGCCGAAGCGCACGGCGCGGAACTCGATCTCGCCCTTGACCGGCTTCGGCAGCGGCACCGGGTGTGCGGGCGAGGTGATCTCGGGGGCGACGTTCAAGAACTCGATGATACGCTCGGCGGCGCCGGCAGCCTGCGTGGTCTCGCCCCAGACCTCCGACAGCTCGCCGAGAGCGCCGGCGGCAAAGAGCGCATAGATCACGAACTGGCTGAGACGGCCCGCCGTGATCTCGCCGCTGATGACGGAGGCCGAGCCGTACCAGAGTACGCCGACGATGCTCGACACGACGAGCATGATGACGAGGCCGGTGAGGCCGGCGCGGGCGCGCATGCGGTCGCGGGCGGCGGTGAAGGAGCGCTCGACGGAGGTGGCGTAGCGGTTCGCGACCGCATCCTCGTGGCCGAACGCCTGCATGGTGCGCACGGCGGCAAGGTTCTCGGCGGCATAGGCCGAGGCTTCCGCCAGCGTATCCTGTGCGCGCCGCGACAGGCGGCGGACCATGCGCCCGTAGCCGATGAGCGGCAGCACGATGACGGGAATGGCGATGAGCACGAGCAGCGACAGGCTGGGGCTCGTCACGATCATCATCACGAGCGCGCCGATCAGCATGATCGCGTTGCGGAGCGCTTGCGAGATGGCGGAGCCGGCGACGGTCTTCACCTGCGTGGTGTCGGCGGTGAGGCGGCTCATGACCTCGCCCGAATGCGTGCGCTCGTAGAACTCCGGGCCGAGGCGGGCGAGGTGCGCGAACACGTCCGAGCGCAAGTCCGCCACGACGCGCTCGCCGATCCAGTTGACGAGATAGAAGCGGGAGGCGCTGGCGAGAGCGAGGGCGAATCCGATCCCGATCAGCATCATGAAATACTGGTCGATCATGGCGCCGTCCTTGGCGCCGAAGCCGTGATCGATCATGCGGCGCACGGCCATCGGAATGGCGAGCATGGCCCCGGCCGAAACGACGAGCGCGAGGCCGGCGCCGATCATCGCGCCCGGGTGGCGCAGAAGATAGGGCTTGAGGGCGAGAAGGGGACGGAGCGAGCGGCGGCTCGCGGTCGCGGCGTCGTCGGACGAGGAAGCCTCGGCCTGGCGGAGCGGGGCTCCCCCGGTTTCGTTACGCAGGCTCAAGTCTTGCTCTCTCGAATTCAGCGTTTCCCGGCCGAGGCTTATGACTCTTGTCGTCGTTGCGGCCACTTTCGAGCATGCTCGACATTCGACCTCCGCGTCAACGCCTGCCGGGGGTGCTGCGCGCGACGGCGCCGCGCAGAGTCAGCGCGCGATCGGCTCCGATCGGATCGCGATTGCGGCCTAGATCTTTGATGCAACCCTAGAATTCACATTGTGGGGGGAAGGCGCGACGCAATCCCTTGGGCCCGGCCCTGCGGCTGCGTGCCGCTCCGACCGGGTAAGTGCTTTATTCATCGGCGTTTTGCGAGGCTTGTACTGGCTGGGCAACTCGATTATAGAAGCCCATCCCGAAATTCCGGGCCGTGCGAATGGCGGGCAGGTTGCCGCCAGCTCGGGTGTCGTCGCGCTGAAAAGCGCCGCACGCCCGGTCGGCCCCGGCTTTGAGCGAGCACGGTTCATGAAAAAAGACGTAGACACCCATCCCGACTATCATCAGATCACGGTCAAGATGACCGACGGATCGCAGTTCGTCACGTATTCGACCTACGGCAAGGAAGGCGACGAGCTGCAGCTCGACATCGATCCGTCCTCGCATCCGGCCTGGACCGGCGGCGACCAGCGCCTCATGGACCGTGGCGGGCGGCTGTCGCGCTTCAAGAAGAAGTTCGAAGGCATCTTCTAAAGACTGCACGCGCCCGGACGGGCGCGGCGATCTTTCCTGCGGAATGAAAGAAGGCCCGGAGCGCAAACGCTCCGGGCCTTTCTTATATTGCGATCTCTTCCCGTGCGTCTCAGCGCGAGGCGGCGCGGCGCGGGCTCGCGCCAAAGGCGCACTCGAGCGTGTGGATCTGGGTCGCGACCGGATTGATCAGCGGCGCCTGCGCGATGTCCTCGGCGGGCGGCAGCATGGCGCGATCGAGCTGGACGATGCGGTCGTGCAGCATGAAGCTTGCCCCGATGAGGGCCTGCAACCCTTCGGGCAGCTCGCTGAAGCCTTTGGTGTGGCTCGGCCGGCCGAGAGTCTGAAGCTTGATGCGGGCGCGCTTGGCCTCGGCCTGCTCCGCCGTGATCTCGCCTTCCTTCAGCGCCCGGCGGATGAGCAGCCACGAGGCCAGCTCGAGCAGGCGCGTCGTGAGGCGCATGCTTTCCGTCGCGTAAAGAACGGTGACGTGGTTGGGAAGACCCTTCGACTCGCGGCGACCGTCGCCGTCGAGATAGGCGGCTGCGCGCTCGACGAGCGCCATGCCTTCCGTGAAGACCCGGTCGAACTGCTCCGAGGCCTGGAAACGCTCGCCGAAGGACACCGTCTCGCCCTTGGCTGCAAACAGATTTTCTACGCTGGACCCGTTGCTCATGACACGCTTTGACACAGACGCCTACTGATTGCTCACCTTAACATCGCAAGATCCTAAGAGGCCAGAGTTAACAAAGTTGGCCAGAAAAGAGACAAAACGATGCCCGGATGAAGCGCGCTGTTCGATGCAAGACGCGCGCCGAAAAAAAATGAGCCGCCTTGCGGCGGCTCAGAAGTCAACAGGGAGGCGTCAAACAGGGTGGCTAGGCACCACCCGGGATCCAGGTCACTGGATGAGAGGCAGGATACGCGCGGTTTCCTAACGAAAGCTTAAACGACGACGCACAAACCGCGCATTCACATTCAGATATCTCCGCCCCGTCGACGTTAACGCGGTGTGTCATCGCGAGCGTGTGCGGGACCCGCGTGCTATTCGGCAGAGCCGAGCGGCGAGGCGAGCACCTTGTCGATGCGCCGGCCGTCGAGATCGACGACCTCGAGGCGCCAGCCATCCAGCTCGATGAACTCGCCCGTCTTCGGAATATGCTGCATGTGGGCGAGGACGAAGCCGGCGAGCGTCGTGTAGCTGCGCTTCTCGGGAAGGGTGAGGCCGAACTGGGCCGCCATCTCGTCCACCGGCATGGATCCCGCGAGCAGCCATGTGCCGTCGGCGCGCGCCACGGCATTCGGGTCCTCGCCGCCGGACTTGAAGGCGCCGACGATCGCTTCGAGCACATCGGCCGGCGTGACCAGTCCCTCGAAGTGCCCGTACTCGTCATGGATGAGGGCGATCGGGACCTCCGCTTCGCGCAGGGCCTTGAGCGCGTCGAGGGCGTCCATCGTCTCCGGAATGATCGGGACGCGGCGGATGGAGGCGCGGATATCGAGCGGCCGGCCGGCGAGGATCCCGGCCAGGATCTCACGGGCGCGCACGACGCCGACCAGTGTATCGATGGTGCCCTCGCCGACCGGGATGAGCGAGTGCGGCGTCTCGATGAGTTGCTGCCGGATCTCCGCTTCCGAGGTCGCGATGTCGATCCAATCGACATCGGTGCGCGGCGTCATGAGGCCGATGACCGTGCGGTCGGCGAGGCGCATGACGCCGGAGATCATCTCGCGCTCGTGGCTTTCGAGCACGCCTGCGGCCTCGGCCTCCAGGATGAGCATGGCGATCTCCTCGTCGGAGACCTGGCTCTCGCTCTGCTCGGCCTGGCCGAACAGGCGGAAGACGAGGCGCGTCGAGGTATCGAGCAGCCACACCGCGGGACGCGCGATGCGCGAGAACGCCGTCATGGCCGGGGCGACCTTGCAGGCGATGCTCTCGGCGTTGCGGAGGGCGACGTTCTTCGGCACCAGCTCGCCGACGATCACCGAGAGATAGGTGATGATGGCGATGACGGCGCCATAGCCGAGCGAGGCGGCGAGCGTCGGCGAGAGGCCCGCCTCGCGCAGGGCTGCGGAGGCTTGCTCGCCGAAGGCTTCGCCGGAATAGGCGCCGTTGATGATGCCGATCAGCGTAATGCCGATCTGCACCGCCGACAGGAAGCGGCCGGGGTTCGAGGAGAGTGCGACGGCGCTCTCCGCGCCGCGCCGGCCCGATGCGGCCATAGCTTTGAGGCGAGGCTGCCGGGCGGAGACGACCGCAAGCTCGGACAGCGCGAAAAGGCCATTCAGAAGAATAAGGCCTAGAACGATCACAAGGTCGGTCACGGGGTCTGCGGCCGACCGGTGGGTCGAAGCCACTCCAAGTTTCGAAGGGAGGAAATGCTATCGGGCCGTCCGCGGCCGGTCAATCTCGGGGAAGCCCCGACGTCGCGTGCGCGTGTGCGATCAGGCGCGGTTCGCGGTTCGTGCCCATCCACGGCGCCCTTTCCATCGCCTGTCTCGTCAGTTCCCCGACTTGAAGAGCGCGGCGGCGGCGGCCTCATGCGCGCGCTTCTTCGTCAGCTCGGCCGTCACGCGCACGATCTCGACTTCGAGCGCGGCAATGCGCTGCTCCAGCTCCGCCACGGAGAGCGTGTCGAGAGGGTCGCCGATCCCGATCGCCTTTGGCGTGGGCGGCCGCGTGTCGTCCCAATCCATGGTGTCCTCCTGGGCTGCGCGTCTCTCGATTGGCTTTTGCGCTTCGCCGCGCGCGGCAGACTGTCATCTTCGCAGCCTTGTCTCAAGGCGTCCGGTCGGGCAGGTATGCACGTGCAAAGCCGCCGAGGAGCCTTCCGAAATGTCGAACCTTCCCGAAACCATGACCGTCGTCGCCATCGAGGGCAAGGGCGGGCCGGAGGTGCTGGTGGCGGAGACGCGCCCGGTGCCCGCGCCGGGGCCGGGGCAGGTGCTGATCCAGGTCGCCGCCGCCGGCGTGAACCGGCCGGACGTCCTGCAGCGCAAGGGGCTTTATCCGGCGCCGAAGGGCCATTCGGAGCTTCCGGGCCTCGAAGTCTCCGGCACAATAGCTGCGGTGGGAGAGGGCGCCGGCCGCTTCCAGCCGGGAGATCGCGTAATGGCGCTGCTCAACGGCGGCGGCTACGCCGAATTCGCGCTCGCGGAGGAGGCCGCCACGCTGCCGGTGCCGGAGGGTCTCTCGAACATCGAGGCGGCCGCTCTGCCCGAGACGTTCTTCACCGTCTGGCACAATGTGTTCGAGCGCGGTGCGCTCAAAGAGGGAGAGTGGTTCCTCGTGCACGGTGGCACGAGCGGTATCGGCGTCACGGCCATCCAGCTCGCCGTTGCACGTGGGGCGCGCGTGATCGCGACGGCTGGGTCGGCGGCCAAATGCGAAGCCTGCCGCGCGCTCGGCGCCCGACGGGCCGTCGACTACACGCAGGGGGATTTCGTCGAGGCCGTGAAGGCGGAGACCGGGGGGCGCGGTGTCGACGTCATCCTCGACATGGTGGGTGGCGACTACGTCGACCGCAACATCCGCTCGCTCGCCGACGACGGCCGGCTCGTCAACATCGGCTATCAGTCCGGCTCGAAAGTCACGGTCGATATGATGCGCGTCATGCTGAAGCGCCTCACGCTGACCGGCTCGACGCTGCGCATCCGGCCGACCGCGGTCAAGGGCGCGATCGCACGCGCCATCGAGGCGGACGTGCTGCCACTGGTGGCGGACGGTAAAGTCAGGATCGTGATCGACAGCACGTTCCCCCTCGCCGAGGCCGGGGCTGCGCATGCGCGCATGGAAGGGGGCCAGCACATTGGCAAGATCGTGCTGACGGTGTGATCGCTTTCGTACGGATCAGGCCGAGCGAGCGGGCGCCCGCTACCAGGCCAGCGCCGTCATGGCGGCGACGGGATGCGGCCCCTCGCCAGGGAACAGCGTGGCGAGGCGCGCCGCGCTCAGCCCGTCCGTGACGTGCACGCCGCTTGCGATGAAGACGCTGTCGACGCCGGCGCGTACCGCGCCCGCGATGTCGGTGCGCAGACCGTCGCCGATCGCGAGGATGCGGTCGCGCGTGACCGGCTTGCCCTTGATCTCCGCGAGCCGCTCGAACGCCATGTCGTAGATCGGCAGGTGCGGCTTGCCCGCATAGGCGACGCTGCCGCCGAGGGTTTCATAAGCGGCGGCGAGAGCGCCGGCGCAGTAGACGATCCGCTCACCGCGCTCGACGGTGAGATCGGGATTGGCGCAGACCATCGGCAGCTTGCGCGCCGCGAAGTCCGCCAGCAGGCTCGCGTAATCGTCGGGCGTCTCGACCTCGTCGTCGAAGAGCCCCGTGCATGAGATGGCGACGGCCTCCTCGGCCGGGGCCAGCACGAGCCCCAGGTCGTCATAAAGTGCGAAATCGCGCTCGGGTCCGAGGTGAAAGACCGGTTGGCCGGCAAAAGCGGCCAGGCGCGCGCGGGCCGCATCGCCCGACGTGACGATCGTATCCCAGGCGAAGCGCGGCACGCCGATGCGATCGAGCTGGGCGGCGACGGACGCCGCCGGGCGCGGAGCATTCGAGAGCAGCAGCACGGTGCCGCCGGCGAGGCGGAAGCGCGTGCAGGCTTCGCAGGCGGAGGCGAACGGCGCGACGCCGTTGTGCATCACGCCCCAGATATCCGTGAGCCAGGCGTCGCGCGCTTCGGCGAGCGTCGCGATCGAGGGCAGGATGGGAATGAGGCCGGCGTTGGCGTCGGGCATGTCGCGGTCCATCCCGCATGCGTACTCTGCCCACCCCTCGCTCGGCAAGCCCACGGCTCCCGCGCGAGGCGGGAGGTGGCCGGCCGTTTTCACGTCGGCGCGAAATCTCAGGCGGCGGCCGTTGCCGTGCGCCTGTTCTCCACCACCTCGGCGCGGACCGGGCGGGCACCCCCGAAGAGCTGGCCCTGGCCGAGCAGCACGCCGAAGCCGAAGACGCGGGCAAGCTGCTCGTCGCTCTCGATGCCGTCGACGACGAGGGCGAGGCCGTGGCTGGCGAGGTGGCGGCACACGTCGCTCGACGGGAGCTGTCCGGTCGGCGCGGGCATGCCGCTCAGGAACACCTCGGCATCGAGCTTGACGAAGGCGAAGCCCTGCTCGGCCAACGCCTCGAAGTCCATCTCGAGGTCGGTGAGGTGAGAGACGGCGAACCGGAAGCCGAGGGCGCGCATGTCGGCGAGCGAATCCCACTCGGGCGTCGAGAACCCGCGCACGTCGCTCTGCGTGAATGTGAGCACGAGCTGCGTGGCGAGGCTGCCGCGCTGATGCAGCGTCTCCGCCATCTCGCCGAGGAAGTGCTCGTCGGCCACCGACTCGCCGCTGAACGCGGAGAACACCGAGCCGCCCTTGCCGCGCTCCTCGAGACGGCGGGCGACGGCGGCGGTGCGCGTGATGCGCACGCCGTCGAACAGCGGCAGGAGGCCGGTGCCGCGCAGGTCCGGCCCGTCGGAGTCGAGCGCGATCGGATGGCCGCTGGCATCGCGCAGGCGGACGCTCACCTCGTAATGGCGGGTCTGCTGGTCCTCGAGGCCCAGGATCGGCTCCAGCGCGACGTCGATGCGGCCGGCCGAGATGGCGTCGGCCATCTGGCGCGCCAGCGTGTCGGAGGGCGAGGCCGGGCGCGCCTTCGCATGTTGCGGCTGCTGCGGGCGCACGAACGGCGGCAGCGGCGGCGGTTGCGGAGCGGCACCGCGCGCGGCACCCGGCTGCGGCGCGGCCTCGCCTAGCGCGGAGCGCATCGTCCCGGCCGTCATGCGCAGCGCCTCGATCGACTGATCGACGGCCGCCTGCGGTGACTTCGGCGGAACGGCGGGGCCGGCCTGATGGGACGCCTCCTGAGCCGGCATCGGCAACTCGGGCCGCTCGCTGGCGTTGACGTCCTCGATCAGCCGCTTGATGGCGTCCTGGATCGCCTCGACATCGGATTCGCGGGGCTGTTTGGCGGCGGGCTCGGTCCGCGGCGCAGCCGCCGGGTCGGGCAGGGTCGGCTCCGTCGGGCGGCCGGAGATGCGGCCGGTGACGAACGGCGGAAGCGGTGCCGTCCCGCGCGGCGGTGGCGTCGGGCGGTAAGACCAGAAGTCCTGGTCATCGTTGGGCGCGGCCGGGGCTGCGGCCTGCTGAGGCGGCAGCGGCGGCGGCATGGCGCGGGGCGGCTCGGAGGTGCGGGCTGCGCCCGGCAAGCTCGGGCCGGCCTGAGGCTCGCCGCCGGCGGGGGCAGACGGACGCCCGAAGGCCTCCCCGCGCGCCGTCGCGAGCGACGGCTGGGCGGGCGGCGGCATCTTGAGCGGATTGCGGGCCGCCGGTGCGGCCTGGAGCGGCGGGACGGCGGGGGCCGCCCGCGTCTCGTCCTTCATGCGGCGCACCTCCTGCTCGCGGCGGTCCCGCGCCGGGGCGCGTGCCGCGCCTGCCGTGCCGCCCTTGCGAGCGCTCGCGCGCCAGGCGAGCATGTGGCCCGTCAACAGAAGCAGGTAAACCGCCAGCGCCGTCGTTGCGGCCACCGGACCGGGCAGCGCGGCGTGCTGGTACAGCGCCACAGCCCCGGCGATGGACACGAGACCCATCGCAACCACGACAACGGTCTGAGAGGCCGTCCGAATTCCCGTCATGATCTGCTCTTCCCCACAAACATGCAGACGCGGCACTCCATCATGCGCGCACGAATCAGTTCCGTCAGCGTCGGTCTGTTGGGGCGTCTGTGCAATGCGAGGGAGCCTGCCTATCACCAGCATTTTCCGAAGTGCGTGGAAGACTTAGAGCGGGCGTGGCCGGCGCGCATCGTCCGGAGGTGCGCGCGCTGTTTTGCGCGACCAGGGGAGGGTCGCAATCGCGCCACCAGAGGGCCGCGAGGCAACCCGAATCGGGGTGCCGTTTAGATGTCGTTAGGCGAATCGGCGTGGTATCGTCTCGTCCGGGCCGCCTCACTGTCCGGCGTAGCAGGAGACCAGTCCCGATGTTGATGAGTGTTGTTGCGCATCCGTATGATTTTGTTGATTTCGCAAAGCTTTCTGGGTCGCGGCTGCTCTTGACCGGCCTCACCTCGCAATCCGGATTCGACCTCGCCCGCGCGTTTGCGGACCACGGCGCCCAGCTCATCGTTCAGTCGCCTGAAGATGGTCCCGAGATGACCGAGCTCGCCGCCGTGCTGGCGGAGAACGCGGGCGCCATCAAGCTTTTCACCACGCCGCTCGAAACCGAGGAGCAGGCGGCCCGCCTCGTCCAGGCCGCCGTGCAGGACTTCGGCGGCATCGACACGGTTGTCAATCTGGTGACGATCGAGCGGGCCGCGGTCGCGCGGCTCGAGACGCTCGAGGACGTCGAGGCGCTCGTGCACGAGGCGCTGCGCCTTCCGCTCGCGCTGACCCAGGTCGCGGCCAACCGCATGCGCCTCGTCTGGACCGAAGGCTCGATCCTCAACGTCGTGCGGCTGCCGCACCTGTCGGGCGGCCCCGCGATGATGCTGGCCGACGTGCTGCGCGCGGAGCTGCAGGAGCTGACGCGTGGCCTTGCCGCCCAGTGGGCCGATCAGGGCATCCGCATCAACGCCATCGGTCCGCCCTCGTCGATGGCCGTGCGCGACGGCCGTTCGGGCGGCTCGGATGCGGACCTCGCCGCCATCGCGCTGCGGATCGCGAGCCGCAAGGGCCGGAGTGTCTCCGGCCACGTGCTCGACGCCGAAGGCGCCGCCCAGCGCGGGTGTTAGACCCTCTGGTGTTCGGCGTATTTTCTTCCGGCGAAGCGGCCTTGGCCGCGTCGGAAAAGATTAGCCGTGGTTGGTGTGGGGGATGCCCTTGTCGTGGATGAGGGCATGCAACTCACCGGCCTGGAACATCTCGCGGACGATGTCGCAGCCGCCGATGAACTCGCCCTTCACGTAGAGCTGAGGGATCGTCGGCCAGTTGGTGTAGCTCTTGATGCCGTCGCGGATGTCCTGGTCGTCGAGCACGTTGACGTCCGTGTAGGGCACGCCGAGGTGATTGAGGATCTGAGCCACCTGGGCAGAGAACCCGCACTGCGGGAACTTGGCCGTTCCCTTCATGAACAGCACCACGTCGTTGCTGTCGATCATCTGCTTGATCGCCTCGTGGGCGGCTGCCTCGCTCATCGTCGAACCTTTCTTCGTTCTTGGGGGCCGAAAGCGGCCCGGACTTTGGCCGTAGAGATGGGGCGCGCCCTTGGCCGTTGTCAATGCGCTCCACGGCAGCGGAGCAGGGAAGGCGAGGCGTTCAATCCCGCGGCGCCGCGGTGGTGAGCGCCAGCGCGTGCAGCACGCCGCCCATCCGCCCGCCGAGCGCCTCATAGACCATCTGATGCTGCTGCACGCGGGATTTGCCTTTGAAGGCCTGGCTTTCGACGCGCGCCGCGTAATGATCTCCGTCCCCGGCGAGGTCCTGGATCTCGACGGTGGCATCCGGGAATTTCGCCTTGATCAGGCGTTCGATCTCGGATCGGTCCATCGGCATAGGGTCGGGCTCCTGAATGACGTAAGGCCGCCTTCAGAGGCAGCCGCGGCGACACTATAGGGATCGCGTCTGAATCGGAAGCTGCGTCCCGGCGCCGCTCTTTTTGCGGTGCGAGACGGGGGCGGGCCGCGAGGGCCCGCGCGGCAGAGTGCGGGCTGGCCTTGCCGCGACGCACATGTCAAGAGAAGCCCAGCACGGCGACGGAACGAACGACATGGCAGACTTGAGCAAGTTTTACATCGGCGGAGACTGGGTGGCCCCCCGCGAGGCGCGCACCCTTCCCGTCGTCAACCCGGCGACGGAAGAGCCGATCGCCGATCTGGCCCTCGGCAGTGCCGCGGACGTCGATGCCGCCGTCGCGGCTGCGCGCGCGGCCTGGCCGTCCTACGCGGCGACGACGCGCGAGGAGCGCATTGCCCTGATCACGCGCGTCATGGAGGTCTACTCCCGCCGCATGAAGGACATTGGCGCCGCCGTCTCGAACGAGATGGGCGCGCCCCTCGGCTTTGCCGAGCGTGTCCATGCTGGGGCCGGCCTCAGCCACCTCATGTCGACGCTCGAAGCCTTGAAGGCCTACATCTTCGAGGAGCGGATCGGCGCGGCGATGGTCGTACGCGAGCCGATCGGCGCGGTCGGCATGATCACGCCCTGGAACTGGCCGCTGAACCAGATGGCCTGCAAGATCGCGCCCGCGCTCGCGGCCGGCTGCACGATGGTGCTCAAGCCGTCCGAGTTCACGCCCTCCTGCGCCGTGGTGCTGGCCGAGATCCTGCACGACGCGGGCGTGCCGCCGGGCGTGTTCAACCTCGTGCACGGCCTGGGGCCCGAGGTGGGCGCTGCGATCAGCGCGCATCCCGGTCTCGACATGGTGTCGTTCACGGGCTCGACGCGCGCGGGCATCGATGTCGCAACGCGGGCGGCGCCGACCGTCAAGCGCGTCACGCAGGAGCTGGGCGGCAAGTCCGCCAACATCATTCTGGAGGACGCGGATTTCGAGAAGGCCGTGAGCGGCGGCGCGCGCCACTGCTTCGGCAACTCCGGGCAATCGTGCAACGCGCCGACGCGCATGCTCGTGCCGGCCGCCCGCATGGACGAAGCGGCTGCCCTGGCCGCTGCGGTGGCCGACAGCCTCCGCGTCGGCGATCCGCGCGGGAAGGGCATCGATCTCGGGCCCGTCGCCAACCGCCGTCAGTGGGAGAAGGTGCAGGGGCTGATCGAAAGCGGCATGCAGGAAGGCGCACGCGTTGCGGCGGGCGGGCCCGGCCGTCCGCAAGGGCTCAATACCGGCTTCTTCGTGCGCCCGACGGTGTTCGCGGATGTGTCCCCCGAGATGCGGATCGCGCGCGAGGAGATCTTCGGCCCCGTCCTCTCGATCCTGCCTTATGCGGACGAGGACGACGCCGTGCGTATCGCCAACGATACGCCGTACGGTCTCGCCGGCTACGTCTCGTCGGGCGATCTCGCCCGCGCGCGGCGCGTGGCGGGCCGGCTGCGTGCCGGAAACGTGAACCTCAACGGCGCGATGAACGACCGGCGAGCCCCGTTCGGGGGCATGAAGCAGTCCGGCAACGGCCGCGAGTGGGGCCGCTTCGGCATCGAGGAATACCTTGAGGTGAAGGCCATCGGCGGCTGGGGGGAGTAGTGTGTCTCGTCGTGCGGACGGCGCGATCGACGGCCGTGCCGAAGACAATGCTCCCGGAATTCCGGTGACCAAACGATCAGGGCCCTGCTGTTTGCCGACCGAACCCCTCCGCCGTTCATGGCTGAATAATCTCTCCGCTCAGGCCCAAGGCGTCGTCGCCATCAACCTCGCAGCGGTCATCTTCGGGACCGCGGCGCTTTACGGCAAGCTGGACGTCTCGCCCTTCTGGATCGTGGCCGCCCGGGGAGGCTTCGCGGCAATGGCGCTTGCGCTGATCGGAGCTCGCCAGCGCGACCTCGGTGGTGTTGCGGCGCCGGCCCGGAAGGCCCTCGTGCTGAGCGGGGCCCTGCTCGCCGCGCATTGGCTGACCTTCTTCATCTCCGTCCAGCAGGCGGGCGTCGCGGTCGCGACGCTGACCTTCGCGACGTTCCCGCTGTTCACGGTTCTGGTCGAGGCGGCTCACCAACGACGGCTGCCGCATCCCGCGGAGATCGCGGTGGCCGTCATCATCATCGTGGCGGTGGCGCTGATCGTCGAGCCGCGCGACGGCGGAAGCAATCTCGTCGGCGCCGCGGCCGGGCTTGCCTCCGGCTTGATCTATGCCTTCTTTTGGCGCGCGAGCCAGCGGGTGAGCGGCTTGTCGCCCATCAGCCTCTCCTTTTGGCAGAACCTCGTCGTGTTCGTCCTGCTGGCGCCGACGCTGCCTTTTACGACTCCGGTTCCGGCGACCTCCATCGCATGGGTATCACTCGTGGGGTTGGGCACGATCAACACGGCCGTGATGCTCCTGATCTATCTCTATGCCTTGAATCGCATCTCACCCAGCACCTGCAGCGGGTTCATCGCCTTGGAGCCGGTTTACGCGATCCTCTTTGCCGCCGTGTTCTTCCACGAGGCGGTGACGCCGTGGATCGTCGTCAGCATGATTTTGATCCTCGGCGCATCGTTCACGCTCTTGAAGCTCGAAAAGCAAGTTCCGCCATCTGGGGTGTAGAAGACCTCTCAGTCTGTGCGTTTCGAGATTCTCAGCTTTCGCCTACCGCCTGCGGCGTCTTCCGGAAGCTGATGGCCAACCGATTGTAGGCGTTCATCAGCCCGATCGCGATCGTGAGGTCAGCGAGTTCCTTGTCCGCAAAGACGGCGCGAGCGGCCTCGAACGCGTCATCGGGCGCATGACCATCCGGTGCGCTAATTTGCGGACATAGGGTTCGCCGATCAGAATTCCGCACAAGGGTGCCCGCCATCGTCCCCTTGTCGACGCCGGCGCATTTTGCAACAATTTGCGACACGCTCTGCGCATGCCCTGCGAGCGGTAGGTTCATTGAGCGAAACGACAGAGGACGATCCATGCCCCCCAAATTGGATCTCATATCTGCGGCTCTGACGATTTGGATGATCGCTGCCGTATCCTGCGCGGCAATGCCGATCCTGCACGCCCTTCCTTTCCTGCAAGCCGCCGGGACGTTTGCGCCGCTCCTGGCCGCGCTTGTCTTAGGTTTGGCAGTCGGCGTCCCTTTGAGCTTGGCGACGCGCCGGCTGGGCGGTCTTGGCGCGCCAACCAAGACGGCGTGGACCTTCTTAGAGCCGGGAGAGGCCGCGCTTTTCGGAGTGATCGGTTGGGGCCTGCCCGCGGGGCTTATCTTCGTGTCGCATGAATTCCTTC
>DAITBB010000044.1:0-1475 GCA_036823975.1 Hyphomicrobium sp. | reverse complement strand
GTCTTCCGACGCGTGGGGTGTGATCCCGGCACTCGTGATCTGGCCGCTGGCCGGCGTTGCCTTCGGTCTATGCACGCGATGGATGGCCCGAAGAGAAAAAGCGCGAAATTAACCCGATACCTGCTGGTGCTCCGGGCGCTCGAAAGGTGGGGAACGGAAAGCGTTTGCAACGGGCTTTGGTGGCCGTGCGGGGTAAGCCTCGCAAAGCCGGAGCCTTAAACCTCGCCTGCTATATACGCCGGCAGCCAGCCTTCCGTGATCTCCGCGAGCACCGCGAGCTGCAGCGGCTCCTCGCCTTTGAGCACGATGGCGGAGCCGCCCGTGCGGCCGATGATGCGGGCGGGAAGCGCGAGCAGGCGTGCACGCTCGACCACCTCCTCGGCGCGTGCCGGATCGACCGCGAGCACGTAGCGGCCCTGGTCCTCGCCGAACCAGACGCCATGCGCTGGAAGCTTGCCCTCGTAGGCGAACAGCTCGACGCCGAGACCGCTGCCCTTCTCGCCCGAGGCGAGCGCCATCTCGGCGACCGCCACCAAGAGCCCGCCATCCGAGACGTCGTGCACCGCCGAGACTTTGCCTTCGCGAATGAGCGCACGCACGAGGCGCCCGGCCTTGATCTCGTCGGCGAGATCGACCGGCGGCGGCGCGCCTTCGAGCGTTCCGCATAGAATCTGCTGATAGAGCGATTGTCCGAGCCAGCCCTGCTCGCGGCCGAGCACGACCAGGAGATCGCCCTCGCGCTTGAGCTTGATGTCGGCCACGTGCGCGATGTCGGGAATGAGGCCCACGGCGCCGATCGCGGGCGTCGGCGGGATGCCGACGCCGTTGGTCTCGTTGTAGAGCGAGACGTTGCCCGAGACGACCGGGTAGTCGAGCACGCGGCACGCCTCGGCCATGCCGCGCACGGAGCCGACGAACTGCCCCATGATCTCGGGGCGCTCCGGGTTGCCGAAGTTCATGTTGTCGGTGATCGCGATCGGATCGGCGCCGACGGCGGTGAGGTTGCGCCAGGTCTCGACGACGGCCTGCTTGGTGCCCATCTCCGGATCGGCGGCGACATAGCGCGGGGTGACGTCGCACGTCGCGGCCAGCGCCTTCTGCGTGCCGTGGATGCGCACGACGGCCGCGTCCCCGCCGGGCCGCCCGATCGTGTCGCCCATCACCATGTGGTCGTACTGCTCCCACACCCAGCGGCGCGAGCAGAGCGCGGGCGAGCCCATCATCTGCTTCAGGGCATCGAGGTTGCCGTTCGGCGCCTTCACCCACTGCGGCAGCACCGGCTGCGGCGGCTCGCTGGCATACCACGGCCGCTCGTACATCGGCGCCGAGTTGGCGAGCACCGGCACCGGCAGGTCGGCCTCCACCTGGCCCTTGTGCATCACGATCATGCGGCCCGTGTCGGTCGTCTGGCCGATCACGGCGAAGTCGAGGCCCCATTTCCGGAAGATCGCCTCCGCCTCGCCCTCGCGGCCAGG
>DAITBB010000043.1:4786-26376 GCA_036823975.1 Hyphomicrobium sp. | reverse complement strand
CAGTTCGCCAACAACTGCGCGCCGTGCCACGGCCGCGGCGCCCAGGGCTTCAAAGGCTATCCGAACCTCAACGACGACGACTGGCTCTGGGGCGGATCGCTCGAGAGCATCGAGCGGACCATTCGCTACGGCATCCGCTCCGGCCACGCCGAAAGCCACGAGAGCGCCATGCCCCGCTTCGGCATCGACCAGATCCTGACGAACGCGCAGATCTCGGATACGGCGGCCTTCGTGATGTCCCTGTCGGCGCCGGATCAGGATGCGGCCGCGGTGGAGCGCGGCCAGGCGACCTTCGCCGAGCAGTGCGCCGCCTGCCATGGCGAAGCCGGCAAGGGCAACGCCGAGATGGGCGCGCCGAACCTCTCCGATGCGATCTGGCTGTTCGGCGGCACCAAGGCCGACATCGAGGAGACCATCCGCACCGGCCGCGGCGGCGTCATGCCGGCCTGGGACGGTAAGCTCGATGCCACGACCATCAAGATGCTCGCGATCTACGTCCACGCCCTCGGGGGTGGAAAGTAGCGAAAGCGGAGGCAACGAACGGCGTGCGCCCGATGGATCCAGCTTCAAGGTTTAGCCCCACCGAGGCCGCGCCGGGCGTTGCGCGCATCGACGTGGATGCGGTGTCCTCGAAGGAGCGGCGCAGCTACTACGCCTCGCGCCAGCCCATCTACCCGAAAGAGGCCCACGGCACCTTCCGCAAGGTGAAGTGGATCGTGATGGCCGTCACCCTCGGCATCTACTACCTGCTGCCGTGGATCCGCTGGGATCGCGGCGAGGGACGGCCGAACCAGGCGTTCCTGCTCGATTTCGCCAACCAGAGGCTCTACTTCGGCCCGATCGAGATCTGGCCGCAGGAGCTTTACTTCATCACCGGCATCCTCATCGTCTCCGCGCTCGGGCTGTTCCTCGTCACGTCTCTCGCCGGACGCATGTGGTGCGGCTATACCTGCCCCCAGACCGTGTGGACGGATCTCATGATCGCCGTCGAGCGCTTCTGGCAAGGCGACCGCAACGCCCGCATGCGCCTCGATCATGCGCCCTGGACGTTCGAGAAGATCGGCAAGAAGACGGCGACGCACGTCAGTTGGCTCCTGATCGGCCTCGCCACGGGCGGCGTGCTCGTCTTCTACTTCCGCGACGCGCCGACCCTCGCCCGGGAGCTGATCACCGGCGAGGCGCCGATGGTCGCGTATGTGTTCATGGGCCTCTTCGCGGGCACGACCTATCTTCTCGGCGGCATCGCGCGCGAGCAGGTTTGCATTTACATGTGCCCCTGGCCCCGCATTCAGGCGGCGATGTTCGACTCGGACTCGCTTCTCGTCTCCTATCGCGGCTATCGCGGCGAGCCGCGCGGCCCCCACAAGAAGGGCCAGACCTGGCTCAACCGCGGCGACTGCGTCGACTGCAAGGCGTGCGTGGCAGTCTGCCCGATGGGCATCGACATCCGCGATGGCGCCCAGCTCGAATGCATCCAGTGCGCGCTGTGCATCGATGCCTGCGACGACATCATGGACCGGGTCGGACGGCCGAAGGGGCTCATCGCCTACGACACCTTCGCCAACATCGCCGCCGCGAGCGACGCAGAGCGCCGCCCCGTGCGTCTCCTGAGAGCGCGCACGATCCTCTATTCCGCGCTGATCTCAGGTGTTCTCGCCATCATGGCCTGGGCCTGGATCGTGCGCGCGAACGTCGAGATCAGCGTCATCGAGGACCGCAACCCGCTGTTCGTGCGCCTGTCGGACGGCGCCATCCGCAACGGCTATACGGTCAAGATCCTGAACAAGACGCCACAGCCGCAACGGTTCGTGGTGCGGACGGAGGGCATCCCCGGCACCACGCTCGCGATCGTCGGCCAGGAGAGCAGCGAGACCGAGGTCGTCGTCGAGGCCGACGTCGTGCGGGCGCTCAAGCTCTACGTCACCGTTCCCGTTGCGGCCCAAGCCGGCCTCACCGGAACCTCGACGCCGATCGACATCGTTCTGACGGACACCGCCAGCGGCGAGACGCTCGCCCGGCGCACCGCCTTCAGGAGCCCCGCACCATGACGCCATCGAACGCCGAAACGCCGCGGGCGCGAGCAACGGAAGGCCTCTCGGGCCGCCATGTGCTCGCCGCCATGCTCGCCTTCTTCGGCGCCATCGTCGTCGTCAATGCGATCATGATCTATCACGCTATCACGACCTTCGGCGGCCTCGACAACGTCAACGCCTATCGCGACGGCCTTGCCTACAACAGCCGCATCGCACGCGAGGCGCGCCAGGCCGCACTCGGCTGGACCGATACGGTCGAGGTCGAGAAATCCCCGGCCCGCGTGCGCATCTCGATTCGGGATGCCCAGGGCAACGCGCCCTCCGGCCTCCGCGTCGCGGCCACGCTCGGGCGCCCCGCCACCAACGCCGCCGATACGCCCTTGCGCCTGGCCGAGACCGCAGCGGGAACCTTCGAAGCCGCCCTCGAAAGCGAGCTTGCGCCGGGCGCCTGGATCGCGACCGTTTCCGCCGCGAGGACGGACGCTCCGGACGCCGAGCCCCTGTACGAAGCGCGGAGGCGCCTGTGGATCACGCCTTGACGGCACCGCTGGCCGCATCGGCCGAGAGGCTTTCATGAGCGCGCTCGCCTGGCTCATTCCCTGCGCGCTCGCCCTCGGCGGCCTGGGGCTTGCCGCGTTCCTGTGGTCGATCAATTCGGGGCAGTTCGACGACCTCGAAGGCGCCGGCTGGCGTGCGATTTCAGACGACGACGGCGAGCCCAGAAAGGACGGGTCGGCGCGTTCCTGAAGTCCCTCAGCCCCACCCTGACAGCACGTCGTGCGTCAGGAGCACATCGCATCTCGCGTCCAGCAGCGCGCGCGAGACCTGCCGCTGCAGGTCCGTATCGGGCACCCGGACGAGCACGACAGCCGCCCCTGCCGCGATATGATTTGAAAGGTTTTCGAACAGTCGGGGGGTCCAGGGGAGGCGCGCCGCATCCGCCGCGTGCGCCAGCCGATCGTGACCCAGCACCGCGAACGGCGCGAATGCGCCGACGGCAGCGGCGAGATCGGAGGCCGGCGCGTCCGAGGGCGCAACGCGATACACGGCCACGCCGGCCAATCCCTCGTCCGCCATGACGTCGGATCCCGAGGGAATAAGAACGAGGACATCGCACGGCCCCGCGGAGAGCCGCTTCGCCGGCTCCGGACCGATGGCGGCCCGGCCGAATATTCCGACAACGTACCGGGAGCGCACGCCGCCGGCTCCGGCCGCCGCGCCGCGCAACGGCGTCTCCCCGATCAAGCCCGCCGGCAGGATCGATGGCACGCCGTCACGGCTGGCATCGTCGGGCTCGGTCAATCGGGGTGGCCTCCGGACGCGGATCATCGTCTCCGAGTAAGGCCAATCGACGTACGCACGATATGCCGCGCCTGTGAGATTGTGTGACATGATGTGACAGCGGCCGGCCCCCGCGAGGCTGTTAAAGGGGGAGCGTGAGCCGACAGCCAGGGCCCTCGATCCATGCCCGACATGATACTGATCGTCGATGACGAGCCGGAGGTCCGCAGGCTCCTGCGCACCGGCCTCGAAGCCGAGGGGTTCTCGGTCGTGGAGGCCGCCAACACCGCGGAAGCCGAGACGCACCTCGCCACGCACCCGGTGAGCCTGCTCACGCTCGATCTCAAGCTCGGCGGCGAGGATGGCCTCAAGCTCGCCCGCGACCTGCGCGCGAGACGCAACACGCCGCTCGTCATGATCACCGGCAAAGGCGACCCGATCGACCGGGTCGTCGGCCTCGAGCTCGGCGCCGACGACTACATCGCCAAGCCGTTCCTCATGCGCGAGGTGGTCGCGCGCGTGCGCGCCGTGCTCCGCCGCTATCAGGCGAGCGAGACCGGCGCCCCGTCCGACGTCGCGGCCACGCCCTCCGACGGAGAGCGCTTTGCGTTTGAAGGCTGGCTCCTCGACACCCAGCGCCGCGAGGTGCGCATGCCCGATGGCACGCCCTGCGAGCTGACCACGGCCGAGTTCAATCTTCTCGCCATTCTCGTCCGCCGTCCCGGCCGCGTGCTCTCGCGCGACGAGTTGATGGACCTCCTCAAGGGTCAGGACTGGACGCCGATGGATCGCTCGATCGACGGCCTCGTCGCCCGCCTCCGCAAGAAGATCGAGCCCGCGAGCGAGCGCCCGCAGCTCCTCAAGACCGTGCGCGGCGTAGGCTACGTCTTCGCCGGCAGCGCAAAGCGGCTTTGAAGCCCGGCCGAAAGCCTAAGCTCCGCCGTCGCCATCACCGATGCAGCGCATCCCACAGCGCGATCGCAAGATCCGCCCGCTTGTAGGGCTTGCGCAGCACCGGAATGTCGGCCGCGTCGGGCTTGGCTTCCTCGGCCGCGTAGCCCGTCGTCAGCAGAACCCGAACGTGCGGGGCGTGCGCACGCACCCAGCGCGCCAAGTCGAAGCCGGAAACGCCGCCCGCCATGACGATGTCGCTCAAGACGACCTGCACATCCGCGCCCGCCTGCAGCAGCCGCAGCGCCGCCGCCCCGTTCTCCGCTTCGACAGCGACATAGCCAAGCCCTTCGACGCGTTGCATCGTCAGCTCCCGCACACCGGGGTTGTCCTCGACGACGAGGATCGCCTCGCTGTTCTCCGAAAGCGGCACGGCCTCGGCCGGGCTCGCCTTGGCCAGCCCCTCCTCCTCGGCCCGCGGCAGGAAGAGATCGACCGTCGTGCCCCGCCCCGGCGTGCTGCGGATCGTGGCATGCCCGCCGGACTGCTCGGCGAAACCATAGACCGTGCTGAGGCCGAGCCCCGTTCCGCGCCCGGGCTCCTTGGTCGTGAAGAAGGGCTCGAACGCGTGCTCGAGCACGTCGGCCGGCATGCCGAACCCGGTATCGCTGACCGAGATCAGAACGAACGCTCCCTCGCCCGCCAGCCCCGCCTCCTCGGCCGTGGCATTCCGGCTCTCGATGATGAGGCTTCCGCCGTAAGGCATGGCGTCGCGCGCGTTGATGGCGAGGTTGAGAATGGCGTTCTCGAGCTCGCTGGCATCGGCGCGGGTCGCCCCGACGTTCCCCGCCAGCACGGTCGTCAGCGCGATCGGCTCCCCCAGCACGCGCTGCAACAGCTCCGTGAGGTTGAGGATCATTTCGTTGACATGCAGGATCTCCGGACTGAGCCGGCGCCGCCGTGCGAACGTGAGGAGCCGCTTGGTGAGGGCGGCCCCCATGTCCGCCGCATCGGCCGCTCTCTTGAGCAAAGCGAAATGCGCCGGGTTCTCGAGCCCATTCCCGAGCAGCTCGAGATTTCCGGTGACGATCGTGAGCAGATTGTTGAAGTCGTGGGCCACGCCGCCGGTGAGCTGGCCGAACGCCTCCATGCGCTGCGCCTGGATCAGGGCGGCCTGCGCATCCTCGCGCCGCCGGATCTCCGCCTCGAGCGCGCGCGTCCGGTCGGCAACGCGCGCTTCGAGCTCTGTATTGGCAGCGGCGAGAGCTGCTTCCCCGAGCTTGCGCTCGGTGACGTCGCGCAGGACGACCATGTAGGCCGTCCGCCCGTTGATGACCTGTTTGGCGATGGAGGCTTCCGCCGGAAACTCGGAGCCGTCCTTGCGGAGCGCGAAGATCTCCTGGCGCTCGCCCATTTTGCGGGCGGCGATGGGCGAATCGGAGAACTCGGCGACATGGTGGCCATGCCGCGTGCGAAACCGATGCGGGATGAGGATGTCGAGCCGCTGGCCGAGGATCTCCGCGGGCTTGTAGCCGAAGATGGCCGCCGCTCCCTCGTTGAAGAGGGTGATCCGGAGCGCGTCGTCGAGCCCGATCATCGCATCGGCGGCAATCGCGAGGATGGCCGAAACCTGCGCCTGCGCCAACGCGGCGCTGTTCTCTTCGGAAGCCGGCGGCGAGACGTCCTGGGGCATGGTCGCAGGTCGTTCGGACACGATCGAAAGAGCACCTCTGAGGTAAGGGCTGAGGCCGGCAAAAGCTCGGCCCCGACGGAGGTTCAAAGGTGTTCTAGGTCATCGCCGGGTGGCGAACAAGGCGCTTGGACGCGCGCGACGAACCCGGGCGCGCCTCACTTGCCGTCGAGCGTGTGGAGATAGGCGATCACCCCCTCGATCTCGTCGGGAGAGAGGATGAACTCCGGCATGTCGGGATGGCCGGACACGATCCCTTCCCCAAGCGATTCCTCCAGGCTCTCGGGCGGATAGCGCGTGATGATCTCGCGGAACGGCGGCGCTTCGGCGTGCGGGCTCGCCCCGTCGGCCCCGATGGCATGGCACCGGCTGCACCGCGTCTCGAGCGCATGGCGCCCCCTCTCTTCGAGAGAGGTGAGAGGCTCGGCAAAGGCCGGAGCCGCAACGAGGCCCAGCAGGACAAGCCCCAAGAGCGGGGATCTGGTGAGGAACGCCGTCACGGGGCTCACTTCTTCCTGAGGCTCATGATGTAAGCCACGAGATTGTCGCGCACCTCCGCCGGAATCATGAAGTTCGGCATGGTCGGATGCGACGTCTGCAGCCACACCACGAGCGCCCTCTCGGTCATGCCGGGCGTATTGGCGACGACCGAGAAATCCGGCGCATCGATGTTGGGCGAGAAATCCTCGCCATTCGTCTCCACGCCATGGCACTCCGCACAGTGCGCCCGCGCGTAGGCCCGACCTTCCTCGACATTGCCGATCTGCTGGGCCTCTGCAGAATGGAGGCCGAGGACGGCGGCAAAAAGAAACGCGGCGATCGATCGAGGGTGCATGCTGCAAGCCTCCGGCAGAGGAAGCAGTCAGGCTAACGCACGTCTCAGGGCGCGGGATTGATCTGGCTCAACGCGGCGCTCGCCCCGGGCACGCAGAGGGCCTCGATCGCACCGTGCGGCACCCAGATGGTCAGGAACCCGAGCACGCCCAGCGCCAGCCCCGCCACGAGCCGCAGGTTCGCGCGCGATCCGAGAGAGGCGAGGGCTCCGAACCCGACGGTCGCCGCCGCCAGCCCCGGCAACGTGCCGAGACCGAACGCGAGCATGACCGCGCCGCCCGCCGCAGCCGAGCCGCTGAGCATAGCCGTAAAGAGGGCGCCGTAGACCATCGCGCAGGGCATCAGGCCCCACGCCATGCCGCCCGCGAAGGCCGTGGGATAGCGCCCGAGCCGCGGCGTCCGCACCCGCGCGACCCGGTCGGCCACCGGCGCCAGCAGGCGATCGAGCCCCGAGAGCGGCGGCAGCAAACCCGCCGTCGAGAGGCCGATCCACATGAGCGCGACGGCGCCCGCCCATTGCACGAGGCGAAAGGCGACCTCGCGGTCCAGCCACCCGATAGCCGGCGCGCCGAGCGCGCCGACGAGAGTGCCGGCGAGGGCATAGGAGAGCATCCGCCCGCCATGTGCGAGCGCAGCCATGCCGACGGCTTCGGGCGTACCGCGCGGCCCGCCGAGAAGGAGCAGCCCCGCCGCGATCCCGCCGCACATGCCCGCGCAATGCAGCGTGCTCGCGAGCCCCAGCCCGAAACCGGCCGACAGCAGAAGGATGTCAGGCGCCATGGTCGCGTTCCACCTCGCGCGCACGCGCACAGACGAGAAGCGTCGGAACGGCGAGCACAGCAAGCAGCCAGAAAACTTGCGTCTCCATCATACGCAGCGAAAGGGGTGCCGTAAAATACCCGCTGCTCCACCCGCCGACCAGAAGAGAGACGGGCGCCGCCAGCGCCAGAACCCGGCCGAGCCCGTATCCTGCTTCGGCCAGGCGCTTCGCGCTGAGCGCGGCGAAGGCATAGAGGCACAGAAGGGCCCACAACACGGCGGCCATCGTGGGAACCGCCGCATCCGCATGCAGGCTCTCGTCGAAACTCGCGTCGTTGAACAGCCAGACGCCTGCGAGCCCTGCCGCGCCGATCGCGGCCGTCCCGAGCAGCCATTCTACCCGGCTGGCGCGCCCCGAAAACGAGAAGAGGAGATCGATCAGATAACCGCTCATGGTCGCTCCCGCCGTCACTCCCGCCACAGCAGGCACAATCTAAAGGAGGGGCGCGCCAGCCGATTTGACCCGCATCAAGGCGCCCTCCCGGCCCCGGCGGCGACACTGGCGCGTCCACCAGTCGTGCGTGGAAACCCTCGGAGGGAACCGATGCGCCGCTTCGCCCTGCTGCCCCTTCTCGCCGTCGTCACCCTCGCGCCAGCCCTGGCCGACAGCAGCCAGGAGCAGCAGCCCAACGAAAGCCACTGGCGGATCATCCTCAAGGATCAATTGAAGCGCGAAAAGGGATGCGAGCTGAACGAGGTGCTCGCCTTCAACGAGATGCCGCTCGGAGCCGGGATCGGCGTGGACGGCCGCGTCTCATGCTTCGACGGGCGCCACTTCGACTTCTCGCGCAAGGGCACCGCCCGCACGTTCACGATCGAGATCTGCGCACCGGCGGTGTGCTGACGCCCCGCTTCCACCCCTCGAGGAGCACATCGACGGGGAATGGCCACGCGAGGCGGCTTTGCGCCCAGTGCTCGAGCCGCAGCCGATCGGCCGGGGCGAGCGTAGCCGGCACCAGGAGATCGAGGGCGAGCTCCGCCTCGAGATGCCCGCGCCGCAGCACCATGAGGTCCGTGAAGAGCGCGCGGCCCCGGCCGAAAGCGGCCCAGCGCCCGGCGGCCGCCTCGCCGAGGATCGCCGCGATCGCGCGCTGGCGCTCCGCGATCTCCGCATGCTCGCGGGAGAGGCGGTTCAGAAGGTCCCGCGTGGCGAGCGTCGCCTCCGCCCCCGCGACCAGAAGCGGGAACAGGGCCTCCTCCTGGAACTCGGTATGCTCGCCCCAGCCCGGCGCGAGCACCGCGGCGAGGATCGAGGCGACGTCGGAGGCGGCATCCGCCTGCGGCCCATCGACGAGAGAGGCCAGCGCCATGTCGATCTCGCGCTGCAGGTCCCGGTCGGCGGCCAGCTTCCGTCTCAGATGCTCGGCAGGCCCAACGGGGGGCGTGAGGGAGGAGGCCATGGCCGCACGAGCCTTCGTTGAAAGACGCAAGCGACCATAACGTCGCGGGGGCGATCGACTTTTGATTGAGATCATGCGGCACGCCCCGCCGGCGCCGTTGTTACAAACGCTCACAATTCGTCACGAGGCACGCATACGCCTGGCTCGCGCGGCGCCCAGAATGTCCAAAACGACAAGTCCGACATCCGAACACCACCGTCGATGCGGTCCAGGGAGAGCCCATGCTGTCGAGCCAGTCCGTCGAGGTCCGTCCTCGCATCGAGCGCGCCCACGAGAGCGCGCGAGAGAATGTCACGCTTGAGGATCGGCTGACGCAGGCCGCGGAGCGCAAGCTCGATGCGAAAGAGCACGTGTTCTGCGAGGGCGACCCGCGCACGCAGGTCTACCGCGTCGAGGAGGGCGTGGTGGCGATCTACAAGACCCTGTTCGACGGTCGGCGCCGGATCATCGATTTCGCCTATCCGGGAGACTTCATCGGCCTCGGCATGCTGAGCGAGCACATCATGGGCGCCCAGGCGACGTGCCCCACGCGCGTGCGCTGCCTCTCCGCCTCCGCCCTCGAAAGCCTGGCCGCGACCGATGCGACGCTCGCGCTCAAGCTCTACAAGTCCGTCTGCCAGGATCTCGCCGCCGCCCGCCGCCTGCTCGTCACGCTGGGCCAGCGCAGCGCCGTCGAGCGCGTGGCCGCGTTCCTGCTCGCCCTCAACCGGCGCAACGGCAGGACGCAGAAGGACATCATCAAGCTCGACATGCGCCGCAGCGACATCGCCGATCTTCTCGGCCTCACCATCGAGACCGTGAGCCGCACGCTGACCAAGCTGCGCGAGATGGGCATCATCGACGTCCAGCATGGCGGTACGACCGTCCGCATCCTCGATCTCAACGGCCTCACCGATCTCGCCAACGAGTGAGACGGGGCGCCGGGTCGCACAAAGAGGCCGCACGAACGGCCCCATTTTGTCGCCACGCCCGCTTGGGCGATCGCATCAGTTGGCCACAATTCCGTTGCCGATGTGCCCCATGCCGAGGGAAGCTTCCCGGCATGCAAAGGCGGCACGAGGCGAACATGATCAAGTGGCAAGCGATCCTGCTGGCGGCGGCCTCGGCCCTGTTGGCCACCGCGGCGACAGCCGACGACCCGGATCTCATCTTCAAGAAAACGACGGTCTGGAAGTTCCTGTCGCCGGACCACAAGCTCGGCACCTACGCCATCGACGATCCCGACGTCGCGGGCGTGACCTGCTACTTCACAGTGCCGGAGAAAGGCGGATGGATCGGCTGGCTCGGCCTCGCCGAGGAGCTGAGCAACGCCTCGCTCTCCTGCCGCCAGGTCGGCCCCATCACGTTCAAGCGCAAGACCCGCCAGGGCGACGAGGCGTTCAGCCAGCGCCGGTCTTTGATCTTCAAGCGCATGCAGATCGTGCGCGGTTGCGACACCAAGCGCAACGTGCTGGTCTACCTCGTCTATACCGACAAGATGATCGAAGGCAGCCCTGAGAACTCGACGTCGAGCGTGCCGATCAGCCCCTGGGGCGAGGCGACCCCGCCCGTCAAATGCGCCGATTGGATCACGGATTAGCGGACAGCCCGCGGGCGGCGTCGAGGCCTTGCCCGCCTCAGCGCGCGCTCCGCGCCAGCACGTCCATCAGCTCGGCAATCTTTTCATTCTTCTCGGCCGCGCTGCCGCTCTCCATCGCGTGCGCCACGCAATGGCTGATGTGATCGCGCAGGACGTCCTCCTCCACCCGGCGCAAGGCCGCCCGCACCGCCGCGATCTGAGTGACGATCTCGATGCAATAGCGGTCCTGCTCGACCATGCGGGCCAAGCCGCGCACCTGACCTTCGATGCGGGAGAGACGCTTCAAGCGCGCGGATTTGACAGCCTCGGACATGCTTGACGGATACCCCACCTGGGTATACGTGTCAACACATACCCCCTATGGGTATAGCCTGTGAGACACGGCGAGAGGCATGATAATGAGCGACCATCCGGACAAGCCCGCGGGCTCCTGCTGCGCCCATCACGGCAGCGCACCCCACCAGCATGGGGGCGGGCACGCTCGCGCAGAGACGCCAGCCGCCATCGATCCCGTCTGCGGCATGTCCGTTAACCCGGCCACCGCCAAGCACCGCCACGAGCACGGCGGCGTGACGTATTATTTCTGCGCCGCGCGCTGCAAGGAGCGCTTCATCGCCGACCCCGCCCGCTACCTCATGCCGAAAGAGGCCCGCGCACCCGAGCCTCCCGCGGATGCGGATGCCATCCACACGTGCCCCATGCATCCGGAGATCCGCCAGCAGGGCCCCGGCGCCTGTCCGATCTGCGGCATGGCCCTCGAGCCCGAGGTCGCAACCGCCTCGAGTGGGCCGAACCCCGAGCTTGCTGACATGACACGCCGGCTCTGGATCGCGCTCGCCCTCACGCTGCCGGTGTTCGTCATGGAGATGGGCGCGCATCTCTTTGGCCTCCACACCGGCCTCAGCGGCGCGACCTCCAACATCGTCCAGCTCCTGCTCGCCACGCCCGTCGTGATCTGGGCCGGCTGGCCGTTCCTCGAACGCGGCTGGGCCTCGCTCAAGACGCGCCATCTCAACATGTTCACCCTCGTCGCGCTCGGAACGGGCGTCGCCTGGATCTATAGCCTCGTCGCCACGCTCTGGCCCGGCCTGTTCCCCGAGACCATGCGCCGCCATGACGGCTCCGTCGCCGTCTACTTCGAGGCCGCCGCCGTGATCACGACCCTCGTCCTCCTGGGCCAGGTGCTCGAGCTGCGCGCCCGCGACCGCACCGGCGGCGCTATCCGCGCCCTGCTCGACCTCTCGCCCAAGACGGCCCGCCGCATCGCGCCCAATGGCACCGACGAGGACATCGATCTCGCCGACGTCGCGCCGGGAGACCGCCTGCGCGTCCGTCCCGGCGAGCACATCCCGGTCGACGGCGAGATCCTCGAAGGGCGCAGCGCCATCGACGAATCGATGGTGACCGGTGAAGCTATGCCCGTCACCAAGACGGCAGGTGACGCCGTCATCGGCGGCACCACCAATCAGTCCGGCGCCTTCATCATGCGCGCCGACCGCGTAGGCCGCGACACCATGCTCGCCCGCATCGTGCAGATGGTGGCCGACGCCCAGCGCAGCCGCGCACCGATCCAGCGCCTGGCCGATCAGGTCTCCGCCTGGTTCGTCCCGGCCGTGCTGCTCGTAGCCGCCCTCGCGTTCGCCGCCTGGTGGATCTGGGGCCCGGAGCCGCGGCTCGCCTATGCGCTGATCGCCGCCGTCTCCGTGCTCATCATCGCCTGCCCCTGCGCCCTCGGCCTCGCCACCCCCATGTCGATCATGGTCGGCGTCGGCCGCGGCGCGCGCTCAGGCATCCTCATCCGCAACGCCGAGGCCCTCGAGCGCATGGAGAAGGTCGACACGCTCCTCGTCGACAAGACGGGCACGCTGACGGAAGGCAAGCCCCGCGTCGTCGCCATCGAAACAGCAGGCGCCCGGTCCGAAGCGGACCTCCTGGCCCTGGCCGCAAGCCTCGAGCAGGCGAGCGAGCACCCTCTCGCCGCCGCCATCGTTCACGAGGCCCGCACGCGCGCCCTCGCCCTCACGCCGGCCGAGGACTTCGAGCAGCCCGTCGGCAAAGGCGTACTCGGCAAGGTGGCCGGCCGCAGCATCGTCATCGGCAACCGCCACGTCATGCAGGACGCCGGCATCGCCACCGCCACGCTGGAGGAGAAGGCGGACGCGCTCCGCCGCGACGGCGCCACCGCCATCTTCGTCGCCGTCGACGGCGAGGCCGCCGGCATCATCGCCATCGCCGATCCCATCAAGGAGAGCACGCCCCGCGCTGTCGCCGCACTCAAGGAGGCGGGCGTCCGCGTCGTGATGCTGACGGGAGACCAGAAAACCACGGCAAACGCCGTCGCCCGCACGCTCGGCATCGAGGCCGTCGAAGCGGAGGTGCTGCCGGAGGACAAGAGCCGGATCGTCACCCGCTACCGCAGCGAAGGCCGCGTCGTCGCCATGGCCGGAGACGGCATCAACGATGCGCCCGCCCTCGCCGCCGCCGATGTCGGCATCGCCATGGGCACCGGCACCGACATCGCCATGGAGAGCGCCGGCGTCACCTTGATCAAGGGCGACCTCATGGGGCTCGTGCGCGCACGCGAGCTCTCGGCCGCGACCATGGCCAACATCCGCCAGAACCTGGTGTTCGCCTTCGTCTACAACGCGGCGGGCGTCCCGATCGCGGCAGGCATTCTCTACCCGGCCCTCGGCATTCTGCTCTCGCCGATGATCGCGGCCGCCGCCATGTCGCTGTCGTCCGTCAGCGTGGTCGCCAACGCGCTCCGCCTGAACCGCACGGCCCTCTGAAGCCTGCTCCCCCACCCCGCATCGGAAGAAAGCCAGCCTCTCAAAGGGGAAGGCCGATGCGGGGCGGGCCGGCACCCGCCGAGCCATGGGGAAAAAATTGCTGTTGACCGCAACATCAAAACGTTAGAACATTTAGTGAACATCGACTCGCAGCCGTCTTCATCGCCTTGCCCTGGGCACGCTCCGCGAGGAGCCTGACCGGGCGGCCTGAAGGAGTCGCGAGCGGCCCGTATCGAGACGAAAGACGCAGGGAAACAGCATGACCGAGCCCGCCATCAAATGCCCGAGCTGCAAAACCGAGATCAAACTGACGGAGCAGCTCGCAGCCCCGCTCCTCGCCGAGACGCGCCGCCGGTTCGAGCACGCGTTGGCCGAGAAGGACGCCGCCGTCGCCCGCCGCGAGGCCGAGATCAGAAACCAACAGGCGATGCTGGCGAAAGAGAAGGCCGCGATGGCCGAAGAGGTGGCCGCCCGCGTCTCGGCCGAGCGTGAGCGCATCGCCGCGGAGGAGACGCGCAAGGCCAAGCTCCTGGTCGCCGCCGACATGGACGCCAAGACCAAGCAACTCTCGGAGCTGAACGCGGTGCTGCGCGAGCGCGAGGGCAAGCTCGCCGAAGCCCAGAAGGCGCAGGCCGAGCTGATCCGCAAGCAGCGCGAGCTGGACGACGCACGCCGCGAGATGGACCTCACCATCGAGAAGCGCGTGCAGGACGCGCTCGGCGACGTGCGCCAGAAAGCCCGCCACGAAGCCGAGGAGCACTTAAAGCTGCGCGTCCTCGAAAAGGAGGAGCAGATCGCCTCCATGCAGCGCCAGATCGAGGAGCTGAAGCGCAAGGCCGAGCAGGGCTCCCAGCAGCTTCAGGGCGAGGCGCTGGAGATCGAGCTGGAAAACACCCTGCGCATCAAGTTCCCGCGCGATCGCATCGAGCCCGTGCCGAAGGGCGAGTTCGGCGGCGACGTTCTGCAGCGGATCATGGGTCCGCTCGACCAGTCCTGCGGCACGATCCTCTGGGAATCGAAGCGCACCAAGAACTGGAGTGATGGCTGGCTGGCGAAGCTGCGCGGCGACCAGCGTGCGGCCAAAGCCGAGATCGCGCTCCTGGTCTCGAACGCGCTCCCCAAGGGCATCGACACGTTCGACCTCGTCGACGGGATCTGGGTCACGGAGCCGCGCTGCGCCATCCCCGTCGCCATCGCGCTGCGTCAGTCGTTGATCGAGCTGTCCGGCGCCCGCCATGCTCGTGAAGGGCAAGAGACCAAGATGGAGCTGGTCTACGAGTACCTGACCGGCCCGCGCTTCCGCCATCGCGTCGAGGCCATCGTCGAGAAGTTCTCCGACATGCAGGCGGACCTCGAGCGCGAGCGCAAGGCGATGACGCGTCTCTGGGCGAAGCGCGAAACGCAGATCAAGGGCGTAATCGAGGCGACTGTGGGCCTCTACGGCGACGTCCAGGGCATCGCCGGCCAGGCGCTCGACGAGATCGAAGCCTTGACGCTGCCGATGCTCGAAGCCGATCCCCAGTTGGACGCCGCCGAATGAGCCGCACCCTCGCGACGCGCAGCGTGTCGTCCACCCAACGGCCCGCGGAGAACACGGATCGGCGGCTCTGCTATCGCAAAACGATGGCGTCGCCCGTCGGCACGCTGACGCTAATCGCGAGCGACACGGGTCTCGCCGCCGTCCTCTGGGAGAACGACAATCCCGCACGCGTCCGCGTGGGCCCGACGACCGACGGCGAGGAGCACCCGATCCTCGCCGAAGCCGAGCGCCAGCTCCGCGAATACTTCGCCGGCAAGCGCAAGAGCTTCAGTCTGCCGCTCGCCCCCAAAGGCACACCGTTTCAGAAGGCCGTCTGGACGGCACTCACCACCATCCCGTTCGGCGAGACACGCAGCTACGGCGACATCGCCCGCCAGATCGGCAATCCCGACGCGGTGCGGGCCGTGGGAGCGGCCAACGGGCGCAACCCGATCTCGATCATCGCGCCCTGCCATCGCGTGATCGGCACGAACGGCAAGCTCACGGGCTTTGCCGGCGGCCTCGAAACGAAACAGCGCCTTCTCGACCTCGAAGCCCGTTTCGCCCGCACCTGACACGCCACAGATCTGTGAGATGCTCGCTCGGTTAAAACGGGCCATGACCGCAAGCCCGCGATCTCCGAAAGCGCCGGCTGCCGTCCCTCACGGCGTCTCCTTCGTCCCTTTCGCCGTCTCTTCGAGATAGCTCACGAAGCGCTGGACCGCCTCGAAATAGGGCGCGTCGAGAAACTCTTCGAGCCGCACGATGAGCCCATCCTGCTCGCGGCGTGGCCTGCCGGAAAACCTCGGCGTCATCCTCTTGCGACATCGGGCGCAACCCCGCGGGGCCACTGGGTTGGCCCGCGAGGCTCAGTTCTCGTCCATCTTGAGCGCGGCGATGAAGGCTTCCTGCGGAATCTCCACCTTGCCGAATTCGCGCATCTTCTTCTTACCGGCCTTCTGCTTGTCGAGCAGCTTGCGCTTGCGCGTGATGTCGCCGCCATAGCACTTGGCGATGACATCCTTCCGCAGCGCGCTGATGGTCTCGCGCGCGATCACCTTGCCGCCGATCGCCGCCTGGATCGGAATCTTGAACAGGTGCGGCCGGATCAGCTCCTTGAGCTTCTCGCACATGGACCGCCCGCGGCTCTCCGCACGCGTGCGATGCACGATCATCGACAGCGCATCGACCGGCTCGTCGTTGACGAGGATCGAGAGCTTCACCAGATCGTTCTCCTCGTAGCCCTTGATCTGGTAGTCGAACGACGCATAGCCGCGCGAGACCGACTTCAGCCGGTCGTAGAAATCGAACACCACCTCGTTGAGCGGCAGCTCGTAGACGAGCATGGCGCGCGTGCCGACATAGGTGAGCTGCTTCTGCCGCCCGCGCCGGTCCTGGCAGAGCTTGAGCACGGCGCCGAGATACTCGTCCGGCACCAGGATTGTCGCCTCGATCCACGGCTCCTCGATGTGATCGATGCGCACCGTATCGGGCATGTCCGCCGGATTGTGCAGCTCGACGACCGAGCCGTCCGTCATGTGGATGTGATAGATGACCGACGGCGCCGTGGTGATGAGGTCGAGGTTGAACTCGCGCTCGAGCCGCTCGGTGATGATCTCGAGATGCAGGAGGCCGAGGAAACCGCAGCGGAAGCCGAAGCCCAGCGCCGCCGAGCTTTCCGCCTCGAACGAGAAGCTCGCATCGTTGAGACGCAGCCGCCCCATCGCATCGCGCAGATCCTCGAAGTCGGCCGCATCGACAGGGAAGAGACCGCAGAACACCACCGGCTGCGCCGGCTTGAAGCCCGGCAGCGGCTCCGGCGTCGGGTTCTTCTCGTCGGTCACGGTATCGCCGACGCGCGTGTCGGCCACCTCCTTGATGGCAGCCGTGAAGAAGCCGACCTCGCCGGGTCCCAGCTCCGCCAGCATCTCCTGCTTCGGCCGGAAAATGCCGACGCGCTCCACCTGATAGTGGCCGCCGGTGGCCATCATGGTGATCTTCTGGCCGCGCTTTAACGAGCCGTCGATGATGCGCACGAGCACGATCACGCCGAGATAGGCGTCGTACCAGCTATCGATCAGCATCGCCTTGAGCGGCTTCGAGGCATCGCCCTTGGGCGGCGGCAGCCGCTCCACGATCGCTTCGAGCACCGCCTGCACGTTGAGCCCGGTCTTGGCGGAGACGCCGATGGCTTCCGACGCATCGATGCCGATCACGTCCTCGATCTGCTGCTTGACGCGATCCTCGTCCGCCGACGGCAGATCCACCTTGTTGAGGACCGGCAGGATCTCGAGGTTGTTGTCGAGCGCCTGATACACGTTGGCCAGCGTCTGGGCTTCCACGCCCTGGCTCGCGTCCACGACCAGAATCGCCCCCTCGCAGGCCGCGAGGCTCCGCGAAACCTCGTAGGCGAAGTCGACATGGCCGGGCGTATCCATCAGGTTGAGCTGATAGATCTTGCCGTCCGTGTGCTTATAATCGAGGCGCACGGTCTGCGCCTTGATGGTGATGCCGCGCTCGCGCTCGATGTCCATCGAGTCGAGGATCTGCTCCTTCATCTCGCGGTTGGTGACGTTGCCACAAAGCTGGATCAGCCGGTCCGACAGCGTCGACTTGCCGTGATCGATGTGCGCGATGATGGAGAAATTGCGGATCAATGAGATATCGGTCATGCGCGGCTGCTTATCACCTCGTGTGAGGCGGCAAAAGAGCGTTCGCTCGCCCGCGGGAGCGCACCCCGGCCACGCCGCCGGAGCACGTTGCCGCACCTCTCTGGAATCATTCTGACTCTCGGCCGGATCCTGAGGGAAATGGGGCGTCTTCGGGGCTCTTTCCCCGTTCCCGTGTCTTGACGGCGCCACATGGGTCGGCATGAGTGGCGGCGATTTTCTGACCCGGATGGACCAACCGAATGCGCCTGACCCCTCTTTTTGCCGCTGCGGCCCTGCTGCTCGTTCCCCTCCTCGAGAGCCCCGCGACCGCCGGCGCCATCGAGTTCGGTCCCGGCCAGACGCCCCCCTCCCGCGCCAAGCCGCAAAGGAAGCTCCCGCCCGCCCCGGTTCCGGAGATGGGACCCTCGGGGCCCACCTTGCCGTCGGCCGCCGCAGCCCCCGCGGTCGCCCCGGCCGCCCTCCCCTCCGCGGGAGCCCCGGGCCGTGTCTCGACCAAGGGCATGCCGCCCCCGGCCGCCTCTCGGAATTGCAAGACGACATGGGGCTTCGACTCCTGGATGCGCCAGTTCCGCAAGGAAGCCGCCGCCGAAGGCATCAGCCCGCGCGTCCTCTCGGCCGCGCTCGACGGCATGACGCCCGACAAGAGCGTCATCTCCCGCGATCGCCGCCAGGGCTTCTTCGCCCAGAGCTTCCTCGATTTCTCGGCCAAGCTCGCCACCCAGAACCGCGTCGTCAACGGCCGCGCCCAGATCAAGCGGAACAAGCGGGCGTTCGACCGCGCCGTGAAGGAGTTCGGCGTCCACCCGGCCGTCATCACGGGCTTCTGGGCCCTCGAGAGCGACTTCGGCGCCGGCATGGGCAAGCTGCCGATCATGCGCTCGCTGGTGACGCTGGCCTGGGATTGCCGGCGCGGCCCCATGTTCCGTGACGAGCTGAAGGCGGCCCTCCAGATCATCCAGCGCGGCGACATGACGCCCGCCACCATGATCGGCTCCTGGGCCGGCGAGATCGGCCAGACGCAGTTCCTGCCGACCCGCTACCTCGAGCACGCCATCGACTACGACGGCGACGGCCGCCCGAACCTGTTCGACAACGCGACCGACATCATCGGCACGACCGCCAATTACATGTCTCATCTCGGCTGGCGGCCTAACGAGCCGTGGATCGACGAGGTGCGTGTGCCCGCGCGCATGCCCTGGGATCAGGCCGACCTCACGATCAAGCATCCCCGCTCGCAGTGGGCCGCCTGGGGCGTCACCCAGTCCGACGGCAGCCCGCTCCCGAGCGACGCCATGCCGGCCTCTCTCATCCTGCCCATGGGCCGCTTCGGCCCGGCGTTCCTCGCCTATCCGAATTTCGACGTCTACCTTCAGTGGAACCAGTCGCTGAACTACGCCGTCACCGCGGCCTATCTCGCGAACCGGATCGACGGCGCCCCCGCCATGCGCCGTGGCCGCGAGGGCATCAACACGCTCAGCATGGAGGAGGCGAAGGAACTGCAGCGGCTCCTGACCGCGCGCGGGTTCGATGTGGGCGAGATCGACGGCCTCCTCGGCCTCAAGAGCCGCCAGGCCGTCAAGGCGATGCAGATCAAGTTCAAGCTGCCGGCCGACTCCTATCCCACGCATGAGCTACTGGCGGTGCTCCGGCGCGGGTGAGGCGATATATGGCAAGGCTTTACCCGCCCGGCTTCCGATTCTATCAATCTCTGAGGCGGCGGAGCGATGGGGGCTTCGCCGGGGGAACCGCATCGGGGCCGAGCCGCGGCCCTGCGCGTTGAGGGAGGATCGGCGAGTGCAGCGTACGATCGTGAGCGCTTTCGAGCATCAGCTCGGCGGCATGCATGCCATCTCGGAAACGACATTCGCCACGGCTGAGGAGCTGGAAGCGGCGCTGAGCGCCCTCTACCGCAGCCTGTTCGAGACCGATCTGACCGGCGCCGATCCGGACGAGGTGCGCCGCGCCGCCCCGCTTCTGATGCACGAGATCTTCGCCGCCCGCATGGCGATGCGCGACAAAATCGGCGCATGGCAGGCGGCGGGCCTCCTCGCTCGCCCCGCCGAGATCGCGCTGCGCAACGTCTTCCGCATCACGCGCTACGCCTCCGACATGCTGGGCGAGATCGCCTCCGGCAACGTGCGCCTCGCCAACGGCGAGAAGCCGAAACGCGGCTTCTCCGGCACCTCGTGGAACACGTTGGTGCATCCGTCATATTACAACGGCGCCAACTTTCCCTTCCGCTCGGGCGACCTCATCCTGATGCGCGGCAGCGCCCACAATAGCGCCGCCATCGCCCGCATCGGCGATGTCGACAGCCAGTTCAGCCATCTCGCCATCGTCTACGTCGATCCGGAAGGAAAGGCCTGGCTCGTCGAGGCGCTGATCGAGGAAGGCTCCGTCATCAATCCGCTGGAAAGCGTGCTTCACCACGGGCTCGGCCGCGCCGTGCTCTACCGCTGCAAGGATCCCGAGATCGCCGCCCGCGCCGCGCGGCTCGCCTACGACCGCGTCTACGCCGCACGGACCGGTCGGGCTCCGGCCATTCCCTACGATTTCTCGATGCGCCTCAAAGGACGCCGCAAGCTCTTCTGCGCCAAGCTCGTCGCCCAGGCCTATGCCGACGCGACGGACGGCGAGAAGCAGCTCCCCCTCTTCAAGACGCGGTTCGATCAGCGCAACCCGGCGTTCTTCAAGAGCATCGGCGTGAAAGCGAAGGAGACCTTCGCCCCCGGCGACATCGACCTCGATCCCCGCTTCGACCTCGTCGCCGAATGGCAGGACTATCGCCTGACGCCGCTCCTGCGCCGCCAGGACATGATCATGACCAAGTTCTTCGAGTGGATGGAGACGCGCGGTGACCAGTTCAAGGAGACGTTCGCGATCACGCTCATCGCCGTTTTTGGGCGCCTCTCGAGCTACCTCTCGGACCGCTCGAAGGCGCTGCTGGCGAGCATTGCCCCGAAAGTGCCGCGCAACATGAGCCGCTCGTGCGTGGCGACGATCGTCATGCTGCACAAGTCCGCGGAGGAGGTGCTGCCCGCACTCACCGCCCTCGACGACGACCACGTGCGCACGACCGGATTTCCGCTGCACCCCCGCGCGATGTTCGAGAGCCTCGAACGCCTGCGCGCCAGCTCCCGCGGGCGCGTCGGCTACCTGCGCGGGAAAGCCTGACAGGCAGACAAAGCCTATGAGCGCACGAGCGGGGGACGCAGCGCCATCCGGAGCATGACGTAGGCGAAGACATAGAGCGCTTCCCACGCCAGCAGCGTGCCGAGCTTCAGCGGCAACCGGCCGTAGGAATCGAAGAACACCGCATCGAGCAGAATGAGCGCAAACGCCGGCACGAGAACCAGGAATGGCGCCCGGGCAGCCCCGCGCCATCCGCCCCCCAGCGCCGTCCACGCCACGATATGGGCCAGAGTAAACGAAAAGACGATGCTGAGCTCACACATGGCGCTCAATCCTCGGAGCACGCTCTGCCCCGGGTGAACGTTAGCCGATCCGCCTGAACGCCCGGTTGAGGCAACCGCTAAAATTTGAAGCAGTCCCGACCGAAGCGGCGCGCCCCGGATGCTCACGCCTTCGCAGGCGGCATCCCTTCGAAATGCGGCACGGACTCATCGAAGGCATCCCACGCCGTCCGGCTCTTCGTGTAGAGCATGGTCTGCGGCGCGAACCAGCCGCTGTCGTCGAAGGCACCTGCCGCGACGACGATGATCGAGGGCCGCGCCTCACTGAAGAGGAAAAGGCGTCCGCCGCAGGTCGGGCAAAAGTGCCGCGTCACCACGGTTCCGCTGTCGGCCGCGCTGGCATAGCGCGCCGTCTCGCCCGTGACGGCGACGTCCGCCGCGTTGAAGATCGCGTTCGGCGTATGACCGCACCCCGAGGCCCGCTGACAGTCCCGGCAAGAGCACTGCACCATGCGGATCGGCCGGCCCTTGACCGCGAACCGCACCGCCCCGCACAGGCAGCTTCCCGTGTGCATGTGACCCTCCACGCATTTTCCGCCGCTAGGCAGGCTCTCCCTATACCCGGCGATCCGGCCTCCGCCCGGAGAGGAATTGGACACGTCAAATGCGG
>DAITBB010000043.1:0-4776 GCA_036823975.1 Hyphomicrobium sp. | reverse complement strand
GCACAGGGACCCCCCGGCCCCCTCCACGAACGGCTGCTCGCCCATGACACGCTCCCGAGCCTTTTCCGCTTCTGCGCGGGAACGGCTCTAATGCAGCTTCACATGCGGCTCCGTACGCCGCGTGATGAGGCGCGAAAGCGTATCCAGCGCCACCTTCCCGTACCCGTGCAGGGCCGTCTCGTGCATCTTGTAGAGCGAGCGATACATGAGCTTGGCCATGAAGCCCTCGATCAGCATCTTCCGCCCCGTCACGAAGCCCATCAGGCTGCCGACGGTCGAATAATCCCCAAGCGAGACGAGCGAGCCGAAGTCGCGATACTTGAACGGCTTGAGCGGCCGGCCTGCGAGACGCGCCTTGAGCTGTTTGACGAGATGGCTCGCCTCCTGGTGCGCGGCCTGCGCGCGCGGCGGGATCGGCTGCGTCTCGCCCTCCGGCACAAGGTAGGCGCAGTCCCCGAACGCGAACACGTTGTCGTCGCGCGTCGTCTCGAGCGTATCCTTGACGATGAGCTGATTGGAGCGGCTCACCTCGAGTCCGTCGAGATGGGCCAGCACATCCGGTCCCTTCACGCCCGCCGCCCACACCACGAGCTCGGCCGGAATGAAATCGCCGCTCGCGAGATTGACGCCCGTCGGCGTCACTTCCGTGACGCGCGCGCCGGTGCGGATGTCGACGTTGAGATTGATCAGGATCTCCGCAGTGGCCGAGGAGATGCGCGGCGGCAGCGCCGGCACGACGCGGTCGGCCGCCTCGATCAGGGTGAACTTGATGTCCTTCTCGGGATCGATCTTGTCGAGGCCGAACGCCACCACGCCGCGGGCCGTGCCGTGCAGCTCCGCGGAAAGCTCGGTCCCGGTCGCGCCCGCGCCGATGATCGCCACATGAAGCTGCTCGGGCCGGATCGGCCCCGATTGCGTATTCGCCCGCACGCACGCGTTGATGAGACGCCGGTTGAAGCGCTCGGCCTCCTCGGGCGTATCGAGCGTCATCGCGTACTCTTTCGCCCCCGGCACGCCGAAGTCGTTCGAGACGCTGCCCACCGCGATCACGAGCGTGTCGTAGGGGATCCAGCGGTCCGGCGTCACCTCGCGCCCGTCCTCGTCGACGGTCCGCGACAGATGCACGAGCTTCTTCTCCCGGTCGAGGCCGGTCATCTCGCCGTAGCGGAACTTGAAGCCGTGCCAGTGGCCCTGCGCCATGTACTCGACCTCGTGCCGGTCGACATCCATGCTGCCGGCGGCGATTTCGTGGAGCAGCGGCTTCCAGATGTGCGTGCGCGCGCGATCGACGAGCGTGATCGCGGCCGAGGCCTTGCGGAACCAGCCATCGCGGCCGAGCTTCCGGCCGAGCTTCGTCGCAAGCTCGAGCCCGCCTGCGCCCCCGCCCACGATGATGATGTGGTGCAGATCGGGCTTCGGCAGGGTCAGGGGGCCCGCGCTCTCTTGCATGGTAACGTCAGCGACCATCTCTCGTCTCCCGCACTGCGTGCCCCCGGAATTCTTCCGGCCGGGAGCACAGTCAGCAACAATTTTTATAGCGCAGTGTCTTTACCAGGAAATACGGAGGGACGGCGACAGAATATCGCCGCAGGCATCGCACCCGCATAGAGCCTGATCGTTTGAGATGCGAGCGTTCAGCTCGCATCGAGGACGTGAATCAGACTCTCAAACAAGGACTTAGAGCGCGCTCACGCTCAAAAGCCGATTCCAATAAGAGTGAACGCGCTCTAAAGTCTGACACCCGCCCCCGGACGAGCCGAGGCCCGTCCGAAGAGAGCGAAAATAGCGCGCCAGAAGACGCAGCCAATCCTCCTCGGAGCCGGAGCCAGGCTAGCCGCGGATCTCGCCGCCCGTCGCCGTCTTGACGTCCGCGATCACCTTCTGGGCGATGGCCTCGATGGCCTTGTCGGTCAGCGTCTCGGCGGTCGGCTGCAGCGTCACCTCGATCGCCACGGACTTCTTGCCCTCCGCCGCCAGCGCACCGCCCTCGAACACGTCGAACACGGTCACGCTCGAGATCAGACCCTTGTCCGCCGCAAGCGCCGCACGCACCACGTCGCCCGCCGCCACATCGCGATCGAGCACGAACGCGAAGTCGCGCCGCACCGCGAGGAGGTCGGACTGCGCCATCGGGGCACGGGCCCGCGACTTGCGCTTCTCGGGCGGCAGCGCATCGAGGAAGACCTCGAACGCGACGACCGGCGCCGCCACGTCGAGCGCGGCGAGCGTGCGCGGATTGATCTCTCCGAAATAGGCCAGCACCGTCTTCGGCCCCAGCCGCAGCGTGCCGGACCGGCCCGGGTGGAACCAGGCCGGCGCATCACGCGTGATCTGCGCCTTGCCCGCGTCGATCCCGAGGGCGCCGAGCACGGCCACCACATCCGCCTTCGCGTCGAAAAGCGAAACCTCGCCCGCCCGGCCATCCCAATGGCGTCCCTGTCCGGAGACCGTCGCGCTTCCGGCCCGCACGCCGGCCGCAGCGAGGACCTGATCGGCCGGCGCATCCCCACGATAGGCCTGCCCCAGCTCGAACAGCCCCACATCCGAGAAGCCGCGATTGCGGTTGCGCTCGACCGCCGTCAGAAGACCGGGCAGGAGGCTCGGCCGCATCACGGCGAGATCGACGGAGATCGGGTTCGCCAGCTCCACGAGGCGCGCTCCGGCGCCGAACGCCTCGGCCTCGGCCCGCGGCAGGAACGACCACGTCACCGCCTCGACGAGCCCGCGCGCCGCGAGCAGACGGCGCGTCCGGCGCGCACGCTTCTGCGTGCCCGTCAGCCCCGCGCGCGCAATGCCGCTGTTGCGCGGCAGCGGCGTCGCCGGAATACGGTCGATGCCCGCAATCCGCACGACCTCCTCCACCAGATCCGCCGTCCCGTGGATATCCGGCCGCCACGACGGCGGTGTCACCTCGCGCACGCCCCCCTCGCCCACGAGCACGCAGCCGAGCGTCTCGAGGATGGTGACGATCTCGCGCTCCTCCAGCGCGAGGCCGGACAGCTTGGCGACGCGGGAAAGATCGAACACGATCGCGCGGCGCGTATCCGGCACAGCCCCGGCCACGCGCGCCTTGGAGGGCTTGCCGCCGCAGATCTTGAGGATCATCTGCGTCGCGAGATCGAGACCGCTCATCACGCTCTCGGGATCGACGCCGCGCTCGAAGCGGTAGCGTGCGTCCGTGACGAGGCCGGTCTTACGCCCCGTCGCCGCTGTCCGCAGCGGATCGAAATACGCGCTCTCGATCAGCACGTTGGTCGTCGTCTCGGTCGAGCCGGACGCCTCTCCGCCGATGATGCCGCCGAGGCCCAGAGGGCCGCTCTCGTCGGCGATCACACACATCGTCTCGTCGACGGCATACTCTTTGCCGTCGAGGCCGAGGAAGCGCTCGCCCGCCCGGCCGAGGCGTGCCGAGACCCCGCCCTTGAGCTTGTCGGCATCATAGACGTGCAGCGGCCGGCCGCGGTCGTTGCTGATGTAATTCGTCACGTCGACGAGCGCGTTGATGGGTCTCAGCCCCACGGCCTTGAGGCGCGTCTGCAGCCACTCGGGCGAAGGGCCGTTCACGACGCCCTTGACGAGGCGCGCGGCGAAGACCGGGCAGGCGCTCTCGGCGTCCTTCGGAAAGTCGAGCCCGATCGCGACCGGATTGTCGAAACCGCCTTCGACGCCCGAGATCGCCTTCTCGGGCTTCAGCGTCCCGAGCCCTGCCGCCGCGAGATCGCGCGCGATGCCGCGCACGCCCGTGCAATCCGGACGGTTCGGCGTCAGCTTCACCTCGAACACCGGATCGTTGAGGCCGGCCGCATCGATGTAGCGCGCGCCCACGTGCTCCGCCATCTCGGCGGGAAGATCGAGGATGCCTTCGCTCTCCTCGGAGAGCTCCAGCTCCGCCGCCGAGCACATCATGCCGTTCGAGACGACGCCGCGCACGGGCTTCTTTTCGAGCGTGATCTTGGAGCCGGGGATGTAGGCGCCGAGCGGCGCGAACACGCCGACGAGGCCGGCCCGCGCGTTGGGCGCCCCACACACGACCTCCAGCAGCGGCTCGCCCTTCGCGACCTCGACCTGCACGACCTGCAGCTTGTCGGCATTCGGGTGGCGCTTGGCCTCCACGATCCGCGCGACGCGGAAGGCGCCGAGCTTCTCGGCCGGATCCTCGACGCTCTCGACCTCGAGCCCGATGGCCGAAAGCGTGGTCGCGATCTCCTCGACCGAGGCCTTGGTCTTGAGATGATCCTTGAGCCAGCTCAGCGTGAACTTCATGGTCTCAGTCCTGGAATGTCAGCCCGAAAGTCCGCCGCCGAGCGTCGGCACGTCGAGCACGGAAAATCCGTAGTGGCGCAGCCAGCGCAGATCCGCGCCGAAGAACGCACGCAGATCGGGCACGCCGTATTTCAGCATCGTGAGGCGATCGAGGCCCATGCCGAACGCGAAGCCCTGGTACACCTCGGGATCGAGCCCGCAGTTCCTGAGCACGTTCGGATGCACCATCCCGCAGCCGAGGATCTCGAGCCACTGCCCGGGCTTGCCGATGGCCTCGGCCCCGATATCGACTTCCATCGACGGCTCGGTGAACGGGAAGTGCGAGGCGCGGAAGCGCATCTTCACGTCGGAGACGTCGAAGAACGCCTTGCAGAACTCCTCGAGCACCCACTTGAGATGGCCCATGTGCGTGCTCTCGTCGATGACGAGGCCCTCGATCTGATGGAACATCGGCGTGTGCGTCTGGTCGCTGTCGCAGCGGTAGACACGCCCCGGCGCGATGATGCGGATCGG
>DAITBB010000042.1:21083-26917 GCA_036823975.1 Hyphomicrobium sp. | reverse complement strand
CCTCACGCTCGAGCCCGATCGAGATCGCAAAATGCGGAATGCCGTGCAGGAAGTTGGTGGTGCCGTCGAGCGGATCGACGATCCAGCGGTGGGTCTTGTCGTCGCCTTCGACGACGCCCCGCTCCTCCATCAGGAAGCCGTAGCCAGGACGTGCCTTCGCCAGCTCCTTGTAGATGATGTCCTCGGCGCGGTGGTCGGCGGCGGAGACGAAATTCGCCGGGCCCTTGACCGAGACCTGCAGGTGCTCGACCTCGCCGAAGTCGCGCGCGAGCGAGCGGCCGGCCTTGCGAGCGGCGGCAATCATCACGTTCATCAGGGCGGAGGCGGGCATGATCTCTCGGAAACGCGGAGGCTTAGCCGGGTTCGGCCAGCGGATGGCCGTGGCTCTGCCGGGTTCGGACGGCCCCGTCAACCCCTTTCCCGGCGCCGTGGTCAGCGGCCGCAGGCGGGGCCTGCCGCGCGCGCTTCGTCCGCGGGCTTCGTCAGGGAAGGATCTGCTTCTTCTCCCGCCACTCTGTCGCGGCGGCGGCGGCCTTCTGGCGGTCGGCCTCGGGGAGGGCGGCGACGAACTGGTCGAGCGTGTCGTCGGCCAGCCCCGTGGATTTGGCGATCAGGCGCCATTTGGCCGCCTCGATGGGGTTGGCCTCGACGCCGACGCCTTCCTTGTAGAGATAGGCGAGGCGGTTCTGGGCCCCGGCCACATTCTTCTCGGCGGCCGATTTGAGATACGGGACGGCCTTGCTCTCGTCCGCGGTCAGGCCGCGCCCGGCCAGCAGCATGACGGCGTAGTCGTATTCGGCGGCCGGCAGCCCGTGCGCGGCGGCTTTGGCGCTCCAGCGGGCGGCCTCGAGCGCATCGTTGGGCACGCCGCGGCCATCGAGATAAAGGGCGGCGAGATCGTATTGCGCGGCGGCGATGCCGTTCTCGGCCGCATAGCGGATGTGCTGGGCGGCACGGTGCGGGTTCTCGGGCTTGCCCGCGCCGCGCAGGAACATGAGGCCGAGGTTGTAGTTGGCGAGCGGATCGCCGGTGGCGGCGGCCTTCTCGAACATCTCGGCGGCGAGCGTGACGTCCCGGGCAACGCCGCGCCCCTCCGCCAGCATCGTGCCGAGCGCGAGCATGCCTTGGGGGTCCCCCAACTCGGCGGCGCGGGCGTACCAGCGGGCGGCGGTGGCCTCGTCCTTCGCCACGCCGAGGCCCTCGGCGTAGATGCGGCCGATCAGGGTGTGGGCTTGCGGATCCTCCCGCGCGGCCGCCTTCTCGGCCAGCTCGAGCGCGGTAAGATAACGGCCCTGGTCGAACGCGATGTAAGCGGCGTCGTCCTTCGGCAGCTCCTCCGGCTCGCTCTTGAGCGTCGGCGAGGCCGGCGCGGGCGCCCGGGTGACGAGCTGCGTGAGCGCGGGCGGCAGCAGGCCCGTGGCCGCGAGGCCGCCCACCACACCGACGACGAGGCCGATGCAACCGAGGGCGACGAGGTGCCAGGTCCTCACGTCGCGGCTCCGGGTGCGGGAGACGGCGATCTCGTAAGGGCGGCCTTCAGCGCCTCCGCCCAGGGCGCGATCTCGCCTTCCTCGGGGATCGGTACGGCGAGAAAATCCGGTTTCGCCTTGACGAGGCGGGCGGCCTCCTCCGCCGTTGCGACGCCGAACGCGACGACGGGGATGACGAACACCTCCGACCACCAGGCGAGGATCTCGGCGAGCGCGGTCTCGGCCTCGGCGTCGTCTCCCGCGCGGGCGAAGGCGACGTAGTCGGCTCCGGCCTCGCCGAGCATCATGGCGTCGTGGCGCGACGTGCCCGCATCCACGCCGACGATGGTGCCGGGCGCGAGTCCGGCGCGGGCGGCGCGATAGGCCTCGTCGATGTCGGCGCGGGGGCCGAGATGGACGCCGTCGGCCTTGAGCGTGCGGGCGGTGCGCCAGTCGTCGCGGATGAGGGCGGCGACGTTGCCGGCCTGCGCCATGCGGACAAGGGTGCCCGCGGCTTCCGCGTCGATCACGGTCTCGGCTGGCGCGGTCACGATCAGGGTCGTGGCTCCGGTGGCGGCCAGCGCCTCTTCGGTGCGAGCGAGGCCGTCATGGCCTTCGCGCACCTCGGCAATGAGGCAGAGCCCGGTGGGGGGAGAGGATGGGGTCATGGGTCCGGGTATCGTCAGGAGCTGAACGCGTGCGCCGGAGCGCGATCTCGCGGGGACCCTATCCGGCCGAATTCCGGCGGAAAAGTGATTCCCGCCGGGCGAGCAGCCCTGAGCTTGGGACAACTGCGATCGCGCCGACTTCCGGCTATCGCCTGCGGTGCTTTACGGCTATCCTTCGCGAAGCGAATCGAGAAGTTAACCCATGGATCAAGCACGAGAATGCGCGATCGATGGGGGCGTCGGCCGAGGTCCGGCGGAGCGTGCCACGATATCGGTGTGCGCCGCAGCAACGGACGACATGGCGGACGCTCGAGAGGGGATTCCGAGGGTTCACGTGCCATAACGTTATGATCGGGCATGAAATAGCCATGCTCTGTCGGCACGTGTTCGTCGTTCGCAATCTCGACAGGTGATTGGGGTGCCGCGTCCCGTTCTGAGGGAGCCGAAATTCATGCTCACGACCGCGTGCTTGCGCACGGCTTTGCTGTCCGCCGTCGCCGTACTGGCGCTCAACGCCCACCAGGCCGGAGCAGAGTCTCCCGCGACCGCCGCGCCGACGACGACCGGCGCTCTTCCCGACACGCCGGCTCAAGCGAAATCCGACGCGGCTCCGGCGCAGGATGCTCCGGCGGGCGCCGTCGCCAATGCCGTAACGCCGACGGCTCCTTCAAATGCACCGGCAGCCGGAACGGAAGCGGCGGCGCCGTCCGCTTCCGAGCCGACGAATTCAGAGCCGCCGAAGCCGGACGGCGCCTCGCCGGCCGCCGCGACGCCGCCGCCGGCCTCCAACGCCAACGAAACGACCGCCTCTCCGTCCGCACCGGCGGCGCAGACGACCGCGTCCGAGCCCGCGAAGCCCTCCGACGCGGCGGCTGCACCTGCTGCCGCTGCTGGGACTGCATCCCCCAACGCGGCGGCGCCTGCTCCTGCGTCGCCGCAAACGGCTGAGCCCGCTACCGGCGCGGCGCCTGCTCAAGCGACGACACCGTCGGAGAATGCCGCCGCTCCGGCGCCGACCGATCCGGCACAGCCTGCGACGGCTGCTGCTCCTCCGGCCGCTCCTGTCGCCGATCCGGTCGTCGTGGCCGTGCGCGCCTGGCTCGCGGTGCCGGGCAACGTCCAGGCGTTCGCCAAGGACGATGCCGCTGCGGCGGTCGCATTCTACGAGGCGCGCAACGGTGCGCCGCTGTGGATCGAGGGATCGAGCTTCAACGCCAAGGCCAAGAGTGCCATGGACGAGGTGCGCAAGGCCGACGATTGGGGCCTTTCGGCGGCCGCGTTCGATCTGCCGTCGCTCACGGGCTCGCCTGCGCCGGAGGCGCTGGCCGAGGCCGAAGGCAAGCTCACGCTCGCGCTGCTCAAGTATGCGCGCTTTGCCCGTGGGGGACGTGTCAATCCGACTTCGCTGAGCCGGATTCTCGACCAGGTGCCGCCGGTCCGCGATCCGAACGTCGTGTTGACCGAGCTCGCGGCATCGTCCACGCCGGATGCCTTCCTGCGCGATCAGCATCCCCAGCATCAGGGTTTCAAGAACCTGCACAAGGCGCTTCTGGCCGCGCGCGGCCCGGCGAAGACGGAGGCCGATGTCGATCCGGCGCTCAAGGTCGTGCTTCCGGCGACGAAGATCACGCTCAAGCGCGGCGTGGATGCGCCGCAGGTCGCGCTGCTGCGCCAGCGGCTCAAGGTGCCGGCGGAAGCCGGTACGGCTGAGACCCTCTTCGACGAGAAGGTCGAGCTTGCGCTCAAGGCGTTCCAGGTCGAGCGCGGGATCAAGGCAACGGGCCAGCTCTCGGGGGCGACGCGCGTCTCGCTCAACCGCGAGGTCGACTCGCACAAGACACCCGATCCCGAGCGTTCCAGCCTGCGCCTCATCCTCAACATGGAGCGCTGGCGCTGGATGCCGGAGGATCTCGGTAAGGTCAATGTCCAGAACAACATTCCGGAGTACATGACCCGCGTCTACAAGGACGGCGAGGTGATCTTCAAGGAGCGCATCGTCGTCGGCCTGCCGGCGTGGGCGACGCCGGTCTTCTCCGCGCACATGGAGTTCGTAGGCTTCAATCCCTCGTGGGGCATGCCGGACGGCATCAAGATGCGAGAGCTGCAGCCCCGCTTGAGAGCGGCCGGCGGCGGCGATTTCTTCTCGCAACTGTTCGGAGGCGGAGGAGGGGCTGCCGCCTCGATCCGCGCGCACGGGCTCAAGGTCTACCGCGGCGGGCGCGAGATCAGTCCGGAAGCCGTCGACTGGGGCAACGCAGACCTGCGCCAGTACAGCTTCATCCAGCCGCCGGGCCCCAAAAACCCGCTCGGGATGGTGAAGTTCCGCTACCCGAACAAGCATGACGTCTACATGCACGACACGATCGAGCGGAACCTCTTCGCGCAGTCGAACCGCGCGCTCTCGCATGGCTGCATCCGCGTGCAGAATCCGAAAGAGTTCGCCGCCATCATGCTGCGGGAAGGCAACGGCTACGATGAGAAGCAGGTCGCGCGCGCGATCTCGGGCGGCGGCGAGATCCACCTCGAACACCGCATCCCGGTCCACATGACCTACTTCACGGCCGTTGCGGACGAGGCCGGCAAGGTCACCGCCTTCACCGACATCTACGGCCACGACGGCAAGCTGTCGGCGGCGCTGACGGGCCGGACGCTGCGGCTCGATCCGGTCGTGGAGATGTCGTCGAACGCGGCCGAGGAGGCTCCTGTCAGCTCCAGCAGGCAGGCCAGCCGGAAAAAGAAGAAGACCTATCAGGCGCCCGACACGCTGGCCGACGCGATCTCGGGCTTCTGGCTCAACTAGAGCCGTTCACTCTCAATGGAATCGGCCCATCGGGAGTGAACGGGCTCTATCTCTTTGTTTTAGAGTCTGATTCACGCTCTCGATGCGAGCTGAAGTGCTCGCATCTCAAACGATCAGGCTCTAAGAGCGTTGTCCTGCATTGCTTCTGGCTGACGTTCGAGGACTCGAAAGGTCCCTCATCCGCCCCTTTCGGGTCACCTTCTCCCGTCCCGGGAGAAGGGAAGTGTGTGCTGTCGCTGGTTCCTCTTCCTCTTCCGGGACGGAGAGGAAGACCAACTCGCCGAAGGCGAGGTGGGCAGGTGAGGGACGTGCCGCATCGTAGTCTAAGGCACCAGCTTCGCGAGCAACTGGCTGGCGTGCGTATCCGGAGGATGCACCGGATATTCGATGTGCGCGATGGTGCCGTTTCGGATGACGAGCGTCAGGCGCTTCAAATAGACGACGCCACCGGTCTCGAAAGACGGAAGCCGCAGCGCCTCGCGTAGCCGCCCGGCGTGATCCGAGAGAAGCGGAAACGGCAGGCCCATGCGCGCGGCAAACTCCTGCTGGTCGGCGGGCGTCTGTCCGCTCAGACCGAGCACGCCGATCTCTGCGCGGCGATAGCTCTCGTGATGATCGCGGAAGCCTTCGGCCTCGGGCGTCGAGCCATGGGCGCCGGGGATCTCGTCCCAGTGTGGGGGATTGGGATGCCCGGGCCGGCCCGTCCACGGATAGACGAACACGACCCAGCGGCCGGCGAGGCGGGCGAGGTTTCTTTCGCGGCCGTCCGTCGATGGAAGTGGGAGATCGGGAAGCGTGTCTCCCGGGCGGAGGTGATCGGCGGCGCCATCCTGAGGCGGCGCGGGGAAGGGCCAGCCGGTATCGCTCATACGGGATTGTCTCGCAGCCACGCGAGCA
>DAITBB010000042.1:0-21073 GCA_036823975.1 Hyphomicrobium sp. | reverse complement strand
CGTCGGCGGCGTTCCGGTCGGGCGGGAAGACCGGATAGAAGACGCGCGAGATCGTGCCGCCGTCGATCACCAGCGCCATCCGCTTGATCATCACCTTGCCGGCGACCTCCATGCTGGGAAGCGCCATGGCGCGGGTGAGATCGAGTGCGGCATCCGACAGCAGCGGAAACGGGAGGTGCAGCCGCGCGACCGTCGCCTCCTGCTCGGCCAGCGTCTGCGTCGACAGGCCGAATACCGCTGTGGCGCCGGCCGCGCTGAGATCGGCATGCAGGTCGCGGAAGGCGCAGGTGTGCGGCGTGCATCCGCGTGCGCCCGGAATGTCGTCCCAGCCCTCGGGCAGCGCAATCCCCGGTGTGCCGGTCATGGGATAGACGAAGAGGACGGTGCGCCCGGTGCTGCGTGCGAGCGAGACCGTTCCGCCCGCCGTCGAGGGCAGGGCCACGTCCGCGAGCGTGCGGCCCGTGAGATGACGGGCGGCGCCGTCGTCCTCCGGCACCGGAAGCTGCGACCAGTCGACCTTCTCAAAGCTCTGCGGATCGGTCGGCGTCATCCCTTCTCGCGCATGATGCGCGCCTTCTGGCGGTTCCAATCGCGCTTGGCGGCGGTCTCGCGCTTGTCGTGCAGCTTCTTGCCTTCCGCCAGCGCGATCTTGAGCTTGGCGCGGCCGCGCGCGTTGAAATACAGCTCGAGCGGCACGATCGTCATGCCCTTGCGGTCGACGGCGTTGAGGAGCTTGGCAAGCTCGCTCTTGTGCAGGAGAAGGCGACGCTTGCGGCGCGGCTCGTGCTGGAAGAAGCGCCCCGCATCCTGGAACTCGGGGATGTAGGCGTTGATCAGGCAGAAGCTGCCGTCGTCCTCGAAGGAGGCGTAGCTTTCGGCAATGTTGGCCTGGCCCGTGCGCAGGCTCTTCACCTCGGTGCCCTTGAGCTCGATGCCCGCCTCGTAGGAGTCGGTGATGAAATACTCGTGCCGGGCCTTCCGGTTCTCGGAGATGATCCGGCGGCCGTCGTCCTTTTTGGCCGACATCGGGGTTTTGTCCTGCGCTCGCTACTCGGCCGCGGCGGCTTTGAGCAGGCCGACCTTGGCCAGCACGGCATCCACCGTCTTCTTCGTCTGATCGGCGACGGGGACGAGCGGCAGCCGCATCTCGGCCGAGGAGAGGCCGAGGCGGGAGGCGGCATATTTCACCGGGCCCGGATTGGTCTCCACGAACATCGCGTCGAACAGCGGCATCAGCCGATCCTGAAGCTTCAAGGCCGCGGCGAAGTCGCCCGTCATGCAGGCGTTCTGAAGCTCGGAGCAGAGGCGCGGGGCAATGTTCGAGGCGACGGAAATGCAGCCGTGGCCGCCGTGCGCCATGAAGCCGATCGCCGTCGCGTCCTCGCCGGAGAGCTGGTTGAACTCGGGGCCCATGGCCTCGCGCTGCTGGGAGACGCGCGCGAGATTGGCGGTGGCATCCTTGACGCCGACGACATTCTTCAGCTCGAAGACGCGCGCCATCGTCGCCACCGACATGTCGACGTTGGTGCGGCTGGGAATATTGTAGATCAGGATCGGAATGCCGACGGCGTCGTTGATCGCCTTGAAGTGATGGTAGAGCCCGTCCTGGCTCGGCTTATTGTAGTAGGGGTTGACGATCAGGAGGCCGTCCGCGCCCACTTTCTCGGCATAGCGCGAGAGGTCGATCGCTTCGTCGGTCGCGTTCGAGCCCGTGCCGGCGATCACCGGCACCCGGCCGCGCGCGGTCTGGACCGTCAGCTCGATCACCCGCTTATGCTCGTCGTAGTTCAAAGTCGGGCTTTCGCCGGTGGTCCCGGTGGGGACGAGGCCATGGATGCCCTCGGCGATCTGCCATTCGACGAGGTTGCGGAGCGCGTCCTCGTCCAAGACGTTGTTCTTGAATGGCGTGATGAGCGCCGTGATGGAGCCTTTGAACATTCCCGCTCTCTCGATTCTCGTGCAGTTCTCGTGCGTCGCGCCCGGACCGGTCTGACCGCAGCCACCCCTGCGCCTTGCCGGGGGCAGCCTCGGGCACCTTGAACGCATGCGCCCGAGTTTGTACCCTGCGGCGTTCGCTCGTTCCGGCCTCGCGCCTCATTACGGCTGGGATGGTGGACATTATGCGTTCGGGCGGCGCCCTGCAAGCCGACGCCGGCGGCGTGACCCAGCGTTCTCGACCAGAGACACGACCCGTGCACTGGCGTTACCGGCCCTGAAACATGGACAATTGCGGCGCCCGGGACCGGGGCCGCTGGCGAGGAGATGCGTGGCGGGACGATTCGCGAGCTTGGCGGGGCTGAGCCCACACTCACAGGACAATAGAGGACAGCGGACGGGCATCCGGCGGGAACCGCCGGCAGGGTCCGTGCGGCGTCTGCTTATTCTGGCGGGCGTGCTCCTGCTGGCGGGGGCCGGCCCGGCGGGCGCGCTCGGCGAGATGCCCAAGCCCGCCAATCCGTCCGCACGCGAGCGGGCGCACATGGCGCGCCTCGACGCGGCCATCGCGCCGCTCCTGTCGCGCCGTCCCAGTCCCGACGACAGCCGGCGCGTGAAGGAGGCGTTCAGTGCCCTCGTGTCCGGCGGCGGCGACGTCACGCAGGCGGCGGCTATCCAGGGGCAGATCTCGGACCCGGCCGCGCGCAAGCTCGTCGACTGGTATCGCTTGCGGCGCGGGCTCGGCTCGCCCGATGAGATTCGGGCGTTTCTGGACGCGAACCCGTCCTGGCCCGATCGCTCCACGTTGACGCAGCGGCTCGAGGAGGCGCTTTTCACGCGCGGCGGCACCTCGGGCGAGATCAAGAGCTATTTCGCGGGGCGGGAGCCTCATAGTGGGGTCGGCTATGCGGCGCTGGCCTCGGCCTATCTTGCGGAAGGGGACAAGGACAACGCGCGCCGTCTCGCCGCCAAGGCTTGGCGGGAGGAGACGCTGCCGGCCAATCTCGAGCCGGGGTTCCTGCAGCGCTTCGGCGCGCTTCTGACGCCGGCCGATCACAAATGGCGCCTTGACCGCCTCCTCATCGACGATATCCGCTGGAAGGCGGACCGGGAGGCGCGGGCGCGGGTGGTGCGGCGCGTGATTCCGCTGCTGTCGCCGGCCGAGAAGGTGAAGGCGGAGGCGCGGCTCGCGGTGCTTCTCGGCGCGGACAACGGGCGCAAGCGCGTCGAGTCGCTGCCGGCCCAGGCGGTGCCGGATTGGGGACTCGTCTATTCGCGCATCCGCGCCCTGCGGCGTGCGGGCAAGGACAGCGAGGCGGCGAAGCTGCTGCTCGGCGCGCCGACGGAGGAGGCCCTGATCGTCTCCCCCGACGAATGGTGGATCGAGCGGCGCCAGGCCGCCTATGGCGCGCTCAAGGACGGCAATCCCAAGCTCGCCTATGCGCTCGTGCGTGAGGCGGGGCCTCTCAGCGCGAACCCGGCCAAGGACCAGGCGTTCATGGCCGGGTGGCTGGCGCTGCGCTATCTCAAGGATTCGAAGAAGGCCCTCACGCACTTTCAGGCCATGAACAAGGCGGCCGACGGGCCGCTGAGCCGCGCCAAGGCGCGCTATTGGCTGGGACGCACCGCCGAGGCGCGCAACGACAAGGCCGCCGCCCGGGAGTACTATCAGCAGGCGCAGGCGGATCCGGATACGTTCCACGCGCTGCTCGCGCGCCAGAAGCTCGAGCGGGGACGTCTCGCCATCATCACGACGCCGCCGGCCGAGCCGACGCGCGAGGATGTGCAGCGCTTCCTGGGCGAGGACGCGGTGCGCGCGGCCGTCATCGCGCGGGAGGCCAAGCTCGACGCGAGCATCATGCGCGCGTTCATCGTCTCGCTGCGCAACCATTATCTTCAGAGCGAGACGATGCTGTCGCTGCTCGCGCATCTGGCGGAGGCCCTCGGCGATACGCAATCGGCGGTGCGGGTGGGGAAGGCCGGGATCGCCCGCGGGCATAACCTCTACTATTACGCCTATCCCGTGCATCCTTTCCCGGCCTACACGCCGCTGCGCAAGCCGCCGGAGACGGCCGTCCTGCTCGGGCTCGCGCGCCAGGAGACGGAATTCAATACGCTGATCGTGTCCGGAGCGGGCGCCAAAGGTCTTCTGCAAGTGATGACGGTGACGGCCAAGCACGTCTGCCGTGACTACAAAATCAAGTGCGATATCAATCGGCTACTCTCAGATCCTTCCTACAACACGATGCTCGCCTCGGCCTACGTGGGCGACAGGATGGCGGATTTTTCTGGCTCGTACATCCTGACGCTCGCGGGCTACAATGCCGGCCCCGGACGGGCGCGGCAGTGGATCCGCGAGTTCGGCGATCCGCGCGATTCCAAGGTCGACCCGATCGACTGGATCGAGCGGATCCCGATCCAGGAGACGCGCGAGTACGTCGCGAAGGTGCTCGCCAATATTCAGATGTATCGGGCGCGGCTCGGCGAGGAGAAGGCGGCGCTTCGTCTGGAGGAGGATCTCAATCGGGCGCGCATGGCGGGAGGGACGACGCCGGCGCAATCGGACGGATGAGACCGACGAGACGAGGAAGAGACACGTAACGCCGTCCGTCGCGGCCTGGGGGCAGCGCCTGCGGAGGGCGGAACAGAGTGGGGTGGGTAGTAGCATGACGAGCTCGGCACAGTCGTATCGCGAGATCTATTTCACGACCCATGACGGGCTGCGGCTCTACGGCCGGCACTACCCTGCCATCTACGGCAGCGGCTCGGGCGAGCGCCAGCCGCTCCTCTGCCTTCCCGGCCTCACCCGCAACAGCCGCGACTTTCACGTCATCGCGGAGGCGCTGTCGCAGCGGCTCGAGAACCCGCGCGACGTCTACACCCTCGACTATCGCGGACGGGGTTTTTCGGACTCCGACGGCAATTGGCGCAACTATGCCGTTCCCGTCGAGGCGGTGGACGTGCTCGACTTCATGATCGTGACGGGCCTCACGCGTCCGGCGATCCTCGGCACCTCGCGCGGCGGATTGATCACGATGGCGATGGCCGCGCTGCGTCCGCGGGCCGTGGGCCCGGTGATCCTCAACGACATCGGCCCCGTCATCGAACAGAAGGGCCTGGGGCGGATTTCAGCCTACGTCGGGCGCATTCCGCTGCCGGGCTCGTGGACGGAGGCGGGCGCGCTCTTGCAGGACATGGGGCGGCGCGCTTTCCCCAACATCTCCGCCGAGGAGTGGATCGACGTCTCGCGGCAGTGGTTCAACGAGCACAAAGGCCGTCCCACGCCCGCCTACGATCCCGCCCTCTCGAACGTGCTCTCCGTGCTCGACGGGCCGTTGCCGGAGCTGTGGCCGCAGTTCGAGGGCTTGAAGCGCGTTCCGATGCTGGTGCTGCGCGGAGAGACCTCGGACATTCTTTCGGCGGCCACCGTCGAGGCCATGCAGCGGCGGCATCCGGCGCTGGCGTCGTTCGTGGTGCCGGCGCAGGGGCACGCGCCGCTGCTGCGGGACAAGGAGACGATCGAGACCGTGGCCGACTTCCTGGTCGCCACGGAGGCGGCCGAGCGGCAACCGCGCCGCGCCTACGGCTGAGGGCGCCTCCGTGCCGGAATGGCGACGGTTACGAGGATCAGCACCATAAGTCCGGCCGGCACGGCGAAGACGGCCGAGGCCGCCGGATCGATCCCCGCCCAGTTGGCGAGGCCGGGCCGCGTTGCGGTGCCGGCCGCGAAATCGGCAAGCGCGGCGCGGGCCTGCGCTTTCGTCGCGTCGTCGGCCGCGCCGTTCACTGCGTCCTCGAGCAGGCCGAACTCCTCGATGGCCGCCTCGCCCGCGTCCGAGAGATTGGGCCAGGTCTTGTAGAAGGCGACGGGAAAGATCTGCGTGCCGATGTCGTAATAGAGCGAGACGGCGGCTCCGGCGATGATGGCCGATGCGGCTGCCGCGGCCGAGACGCGCCGCCAGGACAGTCCGAGCGCCGCGACGGGAAAAAGTCCTGCGGCGAGCAGCGACAGGCCCGATACGGCAACAGGCACGCCTTCGCCCCCGCGCAAGGCCGCGAAGGCGGCCGCGATCGCGGCGATCGAGAGGGCCAGCACGCGCGATGGCCGTGCGCTGCGTGGCGTGCCGCTTGCATCGTGCGGGGCCCTGAGCGCGAGCAGTGTGCGCAGGAGCGCGGCGGCTAGCACGATCGCGGCGAAGGCCGAGAGGACGGCGAGGGGCGCGGCGGCCTCGGGTGCTCCGGCGAGGGCTGGCAGCGCGCTCAACACGGCGAGCGGCTCGATGACGAGCGCGCCCTGCGTCAGCGTACCTGTCTCGTCGCCGGCCGCCGTGGCCGCCGCCGGCAGGACGCCCGTGACATACGCCGCCCAGGCCGCTGTTGGATCAGCATTCTGCGGGCGGGTGCGGGCCGTGTCGACGAGGGCGGTTCTCACCGCGTCGTCGAGTTCGTCCCAGCGGTTGGCGAGCGCGAGCGACCGGGTCGCGATCGCATTCGATATCGCGGTGCTGTCCGCGTCTCCGGCTTCCACCGCGCGCGCGACCTCCTCGAGCAATCCGAGTGAGGTGCCGTGGATATGGACGAGACCGGCGCGCGAGGGCGCCTCGACCCAGGCGGGGAGCGCTGCCAGCGGCGTCGGCCTCGCCAGCGCGCCGTAGAGTTCGATCTTGGCGTGGGCGGCCAGAGGTGGGATCGCGATCAGGACTGCCATGAGCCAGACCACGGACCAGGCTCCGGTCAGGCGTGTGGCCGCCGGCGTGTGCCCGGCGGCGAGGGTTCGCACAAGTGGGGGGAACACGGCGATGCCGGCCGCGAGCGACAGCACGAGTGCGGCGAAGTCGAGCGGCGAGAGCTTCAGAAACGTGGCCGTGTGGGCACCGAAGCTTGCGAAATCGACGGCGCCGGTCTCGAGCAACATGTCTTCGAGCGTTGCGATCGCCGGCAGCGACGGCCCGTAGCCGAGCAGGGGGAGGGAGTCCGTGCCGTGCCTCATGGAGAGAAGCGCCAGCAGTGCGATCACGGCCAAAGCGAGGGCGGCAAAGGCCAGTGCGGCGATGAGGCGAAAGCGCCGGTCGTCGAGCAAAAAGGCACCGGCTATGGATAACGCCACGGCGCCGGCAAGGGCGATCCGCGGCGGAATCCTGAAGCCGACGTCGAGCAGGGATGCGACCGCGTCGAGATTGGCGGTCAGAAGCGAGAGGATCGCGAGCGCGATCACCAGGGCCGCGAGGCGGGCCGTGCCGTTTCCGAAGCGATGGCGCAAGGCCTCGACCAACGTATTGGCTGCGGCCTCTGCGATCTTGGGCGCGATCCACACACCCGCCAGGACGGCGCCCGCGAGCAGGCCGAGGAGATAGGCGAGGTGGTCGAAGCCCGCGACATAGACGAGTCCCGGCAGCGCGAGAAGAAGGCCCGTCGGAACGGCGAGCGCCGCCGCCGCGAGAGAGGCCGACAGGGAGACAGTGCCACGCGCTGGTGCGGTGACTTCGGCCTCTGCGCTCATGCGTCGGGCCCTCGCGCATCGATACGATTTTGTCGCCCTGCCCAGACGAACGCCACGATTGCGAGCGCAATCGGGACGCCCTGGGCGGCCAGATAATAGCCGAACGGGAAGCCGTCCAGACGCAGGACGTTCAGGAGATCGGAGGCGAGCGGGACGACCACGGACAAGGCGCCGATCGACAAGAGCGCAACAGTTGCAAGGCGCGCGGAGCGGAGCGCGTGGCGCCGGTGCTCATCGCGCCGGATGGTGCGGCGAACGATGCCCGCCGCGCACAGCAAGAGACCCAGCAGCGCCATGGCCGCGATCCCGCCATAGCCGATCAGCGGAAGGAGGTCGGGGACGCGCAATCCGAGATCCGTCGCCGTCCCGGTGGCGATGACGCCGGCGCCCAGGATCAGCAGCAGGCCCATTATCAGCTCGATCACGGCGGCCTTTCCTTCTCTTTTCGACGATATCCACCTTCCACGCGGCACCCGCCCGCCGCAAGGGCACTGGGACTTTCCCTTACGGAGATCTTGAGTCGAAGGCGCAAATTCCGGGCAAGGTGCGCAAAGTGCGGTTCCTTTCGTGGCGGCATTGTGTGTCTTGGCGGGAAATTGCGCGTTAGGCCTAGCGTAGGGATCGCTTTGCGATTAAGAGCGGGGTGCGCTCTCTCGGCCCTACGCTGCGCGTCTGGCCCGCGTCGGTTCGGAGGGATGCGGGGGAGCCATGGATTGATTCCGATCTCCGGCCTCTCGCCGCAGTTCGCGCCGCTCTCCCGGACGGTGCGGATGACACGTCTCACCCCGCTCGCCAGGACAGCTCAATGACGCCGATCACTGACAGGAAGGTTCGCTTCGCACTCGCTGGGTGTGGGCGCATTGCCCACAATCATTTCGGCGCGATCAAGGCCAATGCCGAGGGATGCGAGCTGGTGGCCGTCTGCGATCCGGTGCCGAACGCCCTCAAGGCCGCGGCCGATGCGACCGGGGCCCAGCCCTTCGCCAGCTACACGGACATGCTCGCCAAGACGGATGCCGATTGCATTGTTCTGACGACGCCGAGCGGGCTGCATCCGACCATGGCCATCCAGGCTGCGGGCGCGGGCTTCCACGTCATGACCGAAAAGCCGATGGCGACGCGCTGGAAGGACGGGCTGGCGATGGTGGAGGCCTGCGATACCGCCGGCGTCCGCCTGTTCGTAGTGAAGCAGAACCGTCACAATGCCACGCTGAAGCTCGTGAAGCGGGCCGTCGAGCAGCGCCGGTTCGGCCGGATCTACTCGGTCTCGGTCAACGTTTTCTGGACGCGTCCGCAGGACTACTACGACAGCGCCAAATGGCGCGGCACCTGGGAGTTCGATGGCGGCGCCTTCATGAACCAGGCGAGCCACTACATCGATCTTCTCGAATGGCTGATCGGGCCGATGGAAAGCGTCGCGGCGTTCACCGGAACGCTCGCGCGCTCGATCGAGGTCGAGGATACGGGCGTGGCGGCGCTGCGCTGGCGGAGCGGGGCCCTCGGCACACTCAACGTGACGATGCTCACCTACCCCAAGAACTACGAAGGCAGCATCACCATTCTCGGCGAGAACGGCACGGTGCGCATCGGCGGGCGGGCCGCGAACGAGATCCTGCACTGGGAGTTCGCTGACGCGCAGCCGGAGGACGAGACGATCTCTCAGGCCAGCTACGAGACCACGAGCGTCTACGGGTTCGGCCATCCGTTCTACTACGCCAACGTCATCTCCTGTCTGCGCGGCGAGACAGAGCCCGAGACCGACGGCCGAGAGGGGCTCAAGTCACTCGAGCTTCTGATCGCGATGTACCTTTCGGCCCGCGACGGCCGGCGCGTCTCGCTTCCTCTGGAGTACTGAGCGCGTGTCGGTCGCCGCCCGTTCCCGTGCAATCCACGACGCGGGTGCCGACACGCAGATCCGTGCGCATTGTTCCAACTGAGCCCGTGCCAAGACCCATGCAATTCATCGATCTCAAGACGCAACAGGCTGCCATCAAGCCGGAGCTCGACCGGCGGATCGCGGCCGTTCTTGCGCACGGGCAATACATCATGGGGCCGGAGGTCGCCGAGCTCGAGACGGCGCTCGCAGCTTTCGCCGGAACGAAGCATTGCGTCACGGTCGCGAGCGGCACGGAGGCTCTGCTCATCGCCTTGATGGCGCTCGGCGTCGGCCCCGGCGACGAAGTCATCACCACGCCGTTCACGTTTGTCGCGACCGTTGAGGTGATCGCGCTCCTCGGGGCGACGCCGGTGTTCGTCGACATCGAGCCCGATACGCTCAATATCGATGCCGCGCTGATCGAGGCGAAGATCACGCCGCGCACGAAGGCGATCGTTCCGGTGAGCCTCTACGGGCAGGCCGCGGATATGGATGCCATCACGGCGCTGGCTGCGCGCCATGGCGGCATCGCCGTCATCGAGGATGGCGCGCAGAGCTTCGGTGCGACGCTGGGCGGACGGCGGAGCTGCGCGCTTTCGACGATCGGCTGCACGAGCTTCTTCCCGTCGAAGCCGCTCGGCTGCTATGGCGACGGCGGGGCATATTTCACCGACGACGATGCACTCGCGCAGGCGGCGCGCGAGATCCGCGTGCATGGGCAAAGCAAGCGTTACGTACACACGCGCATCGGCCTCGGCGGCCGGATGGATACGCTCCAGTGCGCGATCGTGCTCGCTAAGCTCCCGCGGTTTGCGGACGAGATCGCGGCCCGCGCGACGATTGGCGCCCGCTATACGGAAGCCATCCTGGCGCGTGTTCCGGGTGCGCGCACGATGTCTCAGGACGAGGCCGGAAAAACCGTCGACGGCGTCAGGACGCTTGTGCTCAGAGCGGACCGTACGAGCGTCTATGCGCAGTACACTCTGATCGTGCCCGAGCGAGAGGCCCTGCAGGCCAAACTCAACGCGGCGGGAATCCCAACCGCCGTGCACTATCCCGTGCCGCTCAACGAGCAGCCAGCCTATCGGCATCTCGCGACCGGGGGCGAAACTCCGATCTCGGCGTGGGCTGCCCGCCATGTCATGAGCTTGCCGATGGGCCCCGATCTCGGCGGGGATGACATGGACCGCGTGGTGGATGCGCTCGCCGGGGCTGCGGCGTGAAGCTGGAGATGCCTGTCTGCAGGGAGGCCCCTGCCTTTACCCCATGCCGTTTCTCCTATAACCATCACCCCTCTTCCTGGATTGGCAACGCTCCGGTTCTGATGATCCCATGACGCAGATTTCCGATACGCGCGACAGCGACGAAATCTCCTTGACCGACATGATCGCCAAAGTCTGGCGGGGGCGGGGCTGGATCATCCTCTACGCCGCAGTGGGCGTCGTTCTGGCTGCGATTTTCATCACGGCCGTGGCCGTGCGCGTCAACCGCCCCGCCGTCTACTTCATCGATCTCAACGGGATCACCAACGAGCGCTATCCGGGCGGCGCGGCCTTCTCGCCGCAGAATCTCCTTGCGCCGGAGGTGCTTTCGGAGGTGAGCCGGCGGTTCAAGATCGCGCCCGGCGTCAAGCTTCGCGAGGCGATCACGGTCTCTTACGGCTCGCCGATCGTCGGTGGCCTGCAGAAGTACTATCAGCGGCGGCTCGAAACGCGGAACCTGTCGCAGGTCGATCTCGCCGCCATCAACGCCGAGTATCAGAGGGAGCTGCAGGCCGCTGTCCATTCCTCGCTGCAGATCGACGTCAACTATGACCTCATCGGTCTCGATGCGGCGACCGGAATCGCCATCGCGCGCGCGTTGCCGGTCATCTGGACCGAGGTCTATGCGACACGCTTCAATATCTTCGCCGACGAGCGCCTGACGCCTGTCCGTCTGTCGAAAGAGGATGAGGCGATGGACTCGGTGACGAGCGTGCTGGTGGTCAATGCGGGTCTCAGGACCATGCGCGAAGGACTGACTTTTCTCGCCGGAGATCGGCGCTTCTCGGGCCTCGTGACCGAGGATGGAATCACCGTGTCCGCACTCAGAGAGAAGATCAAAACCTACGATCTCATCTTTTTCGGCTCGATCAAAGCTTATGCTTTTCAGGCGAAGGACAGTGTGGGCACGACCTACCTCTATACGACACGCCAGAGGCTTGCCGAACTGCAACGCAACATCGCCCAATACGACAGCGCAATCGACAAGCTGATGCGGCCGCGGCCCACGACTGTGCCGGGCGATGTCTCGGGAGCGGGCGCCATCGTCAGCAAGGATGGGCTGCAGATCGGCGATTCGGGGATCACGGAGATCATCGGTCTCGCTGAGCGGGCCTCATCGAGCGCGCTCGTGCAGGAGATGTTCAAAAAGCGCGAGGAGCTTTCGCTCGAGGCCTCGGCCATCCAGCGCGAACTCGATATCGTCACCGGCAATCAGGAGGTGATGGGGCTCGTCTCTATCCGCGAGAAGGCGGTGGGTGCGTTGAAGGAGCTGATCTCGAATTACAATGAGCTTCTCGGCCGCGCCAATCAGACGCTGAGGGAACAGTTCAAGACGCTGCATACACCGGTGGCCGGGCCGTCGGTGGCGGGCTCCTTCATGCCGGGCTGGGCCATTCCGGCCATCTTCGCCGCCGGCGCGGCCGGCGGTCTGGTCGGACTGTTCGTCGCGCTCTTCTGGAGCCGTCGGCGCCCCGGGGACTGAGCGTCCTCGCGCCATGCCGGGCGCGATCCTCCGCTTGGACGCCGGCCTCTTTTCGCCGCGTATGAAAGACGCGCTCGCGTTACCGGCGGCGGAGGCCGTGAAGGCTTATGCCTTCACGACGTTCTCGAAGACCTCGCGATATTTGCCGCGCGTATCGATCAGGAGGCGCGCGTTCTTGCGGATCATCTCGTAGTCGAAATCGGAGTGATCCGTCAGAAGCACGACGCAGTCGTAGGCCGCGACCGTTTCCGGCGTGAGCGGGACGGACTTCAGATCGAAATGATGCTCGCGCATCCTCGGGAACACCGGCACGTTGGGATCGGAATACTCGATCAGTGCGCCGCGATCCCGCAGGATCTCCATCACCATCACGGACGGCGATTCCCGCATATCGTCGACATCCCGCTTGTAGGCGATGCCGAGGGCCAGCACCTTGCTGCCCTTGATCGATTTGCCGAGGTTGTTGAGGGCATCGGCGATCTTAGTCACGACCCATAGCGGCATGCCGCGGTTGACCTCGCCCGCCAGCTCGATGAAGTGCGTGCTGAGGCCGTACTCACGCGCCTTCCACGTCAGATAGAACGGGTCGATCGGGATGCAGTGTCCGCCGAGGCCGGGGCCCGGATAGTAGGCGGTGAAGCCGAACGGCTTGGTGGCGGCCGCGTCGATCACCTCGAAAATGTCGATGCCCATGCGGTCGGCGATGATCTTCATCTCGTTCACGAGGCCGATGTTGATCGACCGGTGAATGTTCTCGAGCAGCTTCGTCAGCTCGGCCACCTGCGTCGACGAGACGGGGACGACCTTGTCGATGGCCGCACCGTAGAGAAGCTCGCCCAGCTCGCTGCAGGCTTTCGTCGTGCCGCCGACGATCTTGGGGATGGTCTGCGTGGAGAAGTTGGCATTGCCCGGATCCTCGCGCTCCGGCGAGAAGACGAGGAAGTAATCCTCGCCGATCTTGAAGCCGCGGCGGACGATGTACGGCTGAAGAACCTCGGCGGTGGTGCCGGGATAGGTGGTGCTTTCGAGAGAGAGGATCTGGTCCGCGCGCAGGTGAGGCGCGATGGTGTCCATCGTGCCCGTGATGAACGACAGGTCGGGCTCGAGATGCTTGGTCAGCGGCGTCGGCACGCAGATGATGACGGCATCGGCCTCGGCGATGCGCGAGAAGTCGGCCGTGGCCTCGAAGCCCCGCCCGACCATGGCGGCGATGTCCTTGCCCGTGATGTGCTTGATGGGGCTCTGGCCGGCATTGAGCCCGATGACGCGATCCGGATCGATGTCGAAGCCCAGGATCGGGAAGCCGACCTCGCTGAAGCGCAGCGCCAAGGGAATTCCCACGTAGCCCAAGCCAACGATACCGATGACAGCCTTCTTGGCGGCGAGCTTCTCGCGAAGTTGCATTTGGTGGGTCCTGGCGTAGTGAATGGGAAAATCGATGAGGCGGCTATATTGACATTTCTCTTCCGCCTGCAACTGGATTCTGCGCCTGGTCCCCGCTTCGCTCGCCCCTCAGGGCGCTCTCCTGCAAGACTGTCCTGTCAGCGGCGGCGGAAACGGCGCGGGATGGCTGCAAAATCTCTTCGGTTGTGCTCTGCCGCGTCTGGGACGGCCGACACAATGACGCACGTCTCGCGTCGCCTGCGGTTCGTTGTGGCTGTCGTTGGACGAAGCGTTTTGGCTCGGAGCGCGAGGCGCCGTGTGAGATCAGAAAAGGCTTCGGGGTAGCGACGTCGTGCTCCCCGAAGCATCCTCCCTAGACTTGGGCCTTATCGTTTTTTTCGCGGCGCGCGGTAGCCCTCCCCGCGCCGAATTTCTGCACAATGAGTTCGCGAGGCTCGCAATGTCAAGCGAGCGGTAATTTACGCTACCGGCTTCTCGGCGCGCGTGATGCGCTCGATCAGGCTGCCGCGCCGGGCGGGTTTGGGGCTTGCCGTGGCCTCGCCTGCGGCGGAGGAGGCTTCGGCCGCGGCCTCGGATCCTGCGGTGCCGTTGGTTGTCGCGTCCGACATGCCCTCGAGCGCGCGCAGAAAGCCGCTCACGCGCCCCAGGTCCTCGTTCTCGCCGCGCGGTGGGCGAGGGGCGTTGATGCGGTCGACAAGGGCCTGCTTCGCGCGGATCGCCGGCTCGCGGCGCGCGGCCGCGGTCGGCACCGTGCCGGCGCCAAGGCGGCGCATCTCGTCCATGAAATGGGCGGCCTGACGCGCCAGCTTCTCGTTGGCGGCCGCGATCTCGGCGCGCAGCCGCTCGATCGTGCCGGTCTGTTCGTCGGCCTGGGCCTTGAGCGCACTCAGCCGCGCGCGCATTGCCACCTTGCTCTCCTTGACCGCACGATCGTCGGCGTCCTCGGCCTCGTAGGAGGCGAGGGCCGCCTTGAGCCGCGCCACCTCGGCGCCGAGGTCCTCGTTGGCGGATTTCAGAGAGCGGATCTCGGCCTCGCGCGCCGTCTGGCCCGCGTTTCCGGCTTCCGCCATGCCGCGTGCCGAGCGGAGTGCCTTCTCGGCCTCCGCGAGATCCTTGCGGAGGCGGTTGATCTCGGCGTCGGTCTCGATGGGGGCCACTGACGCTGTGGCCTTGGCCGCCGTCTCGGGAGTGGAGGGTGCGGAGGCCGCCGCATCGGACGCGCGGCCCGCTTTCGCGAGTGTGCCCTGAAGCTTCGTGATCATCGCGGCCTGATCACGCGTCTTGGTGCGCAGCGCCTCGATCTCGGCCCGCAGCGCCACCTCGCCATCGAAGCGGGGATCCGCCAGGGTGTCGCGATTGCGGGCCGCACGCGCGGTCAGCGTCGCGTTCAGGCGCTGGATCTCGTCGCGCTGCTGGGCGTTGATCTGCGCCGCCTCGTCGAGCGCCTGCGACTGGCGCCCGGATGTCTCGGTCAGGTTGCCGATCTCGCGGTCGCGCTGCATCAGGAGCTTCTTCGTCTCCGTGAGACGCAGCTCGACCTTGGGCATGCGGTCTGCGATCGTCTGCTCGAGCACGCGGCGGGCGTTCTCATGCTCCTCGAGCGTCGAGCGCAGGCGGGCCACCTCGCCCTCGAGCTCGCTGATGCTCGCGTCGCGGCGGTTGAGCTCGACGCGCTGACGGGCCGCTGAATAGGCGGCACGCTCCACCTTCTGCTCGAGCTTGTGAATGGAGAGGGCGTAGGTCGCCCGCAGTCGATCCTTGTCGGCCGCGATCTCCGCCGAGGTCAGCGGCATGGTGGCGTGAAGCTGATCGGCTGCGATTCGTGCCGAGCGGCGCCCATAGAACGGCGCCAGCAGAAAGCCGATCAGGCCTGCCGTAAAGAATCCGAGCGCAACCAGCATGGCCGACTGGATGGTGATCACCGGCGCATTCCCCTGGCCACCCCTCTCATTTTGCGCACCGACCGGTTGCGCACCGACCGGCGCCCATGTCCCCGAGGATCAAAAATGTCCCCGTGGGTCCACGATGCGCCCGCGTGCCCGCGCCCCTGTCTGCGCAACGCCATGCGGCGACTAAAGCCGCCCGCGAAGCCCGGTGCAAGTCCGTTGCGCAGAGCGCATCAGGCTCGGCGTGTTATAGCGGATTCCAGGTCGGTGTGCGGGTATACTTGAGGTAGCCGACGTTGGCCCCGAGACGGACGCCGACGCCGGAGCGGATCACTGCCAGCGTGACGTTGTTATACGTCTGGAATTGCACGCTGACTCCGCCGACGAGATAGGCCGAGCCCTCCGCGCCGCCAAACCTTTCGTAGATTTGCGAGGGATCGCGCAGGTTGTAAACGAGCACCATGGTCTTCGAGCCTTCCGCGCCTGCGTCGTAGCCGACGGAGGGGCCCTGCCAGAAGACCTTATGCTCGCCGGCGTTCTTCGTGTAGAGGCGGCCTTCGCCGTAGCGCAGGCCGACCACGAAGGCGCCGCCGGCATCCTCGCCGAGGATATAGCCGTTGGGGCGGCCCTGGCTCTTGAACGCATACTCCACGCCCTGCGCCAGCCCCTGGCTGATGGCGCCGAAGAAGCTGTGGCCTGCGCTGACGATCTCGTTCTGGCTGTAGAATTTGTCGCTGGCGGGCGGTGGCCCGCCGTCGGCGTAGCCGGCCTCGCCAGGCGGCGGCGCATAGGGCTCGCCGTAGCCGCCGGGATCGCTCGGCCGGCCGGAATAGCTGTCGGTCTGGCGGTTACGCGTCGGGGAATAGGCATCGCCCGAGGCGTAGGGGTCGGGTCCGCGATTGTTATAGGAGCCGCCGTTGTCGTAGGTGCCGCCACCCTGTGGCGCGTAAGCGTCGTTCTGCCGGCTCGGCGCGTAGGCATCGCCCCGTCCCGGCGAATAGGCGTCGTTGGTCCGGCCGGCGCCGTAGGCATCCCCGCTCGGCGAATAGGCATCGTTGGCGCGGCCGCGTGCGGAGGATCCCTCCTGCGGGCGGTAGGCGTCGTTGCTCCGGCCGGAGTAGGCGTCGTTCGCCCGTGGGGCGCTGCGGCTGCCGTAGGTGTCATAGCTGTCGTAGCTCTCCTGCGCGTGGCCGGGGGCCGCGCACAGCAAGAGCAGAGCGGATCCGGCAATCGCGGACCAGCGGCGCTGGCGGACAATCGTGAGCATGGGCTTTCGAAATCCTCGGATCTCGCAGACAGGCGGAGACGCGCGCGCTGCTGGGTGAGCACGAACCGAACCCGGCTCCGATTCTTTCCTGAAAGTGTTACGAAAGTGTGGCTGCCGCGCCGCTTCGGCCCCGCCGCTCGGCCAGCGTTGCGCCCGGCCCACGCGGGCGCGGCCTCATGATCGGGCGGGTGCACGGCCCCAAGCGACGAAGCTCGGGTTCTCGTAAGTCGCATCGTGCTTGCCGTAGCCGAGGCGATGGCCGTCGAGGTCGGTCACGGCGCCGCCGGCCGCTTCGACGATCGCCTGGCCCGCCGCCGTATCCCATTCGCAGGTCGGGCCGAGGCGGACGTAGAGATCCGCTTCGCCGCGCGCGATGCGGCAGAATTTGAGCGAGGATCCTCCGCGCTTGACCTCGCTGATGGCATAGCGGGCCAGGAACGCTTCCGTTGCCGCGGTCCGGTGCGAACGGCTTTCCAGCACCGTCAATGCCGAGAGATCCGGCGCGCGCGTGTGCAGCTCGCGGAACTCGCATCGGGCCATGTCCGGGCTCGGCTCGTCGGAGGCGATATGGGCTTCCACCGCCCGGCCCTCGCCGAGCGTGACGTAGAGGTCTCCCAATGCGGGCGCGTAGATCATGCCGAACACCGGCTCGTTCCCGACGACGAGGCCGATGTTGACGGTGAACTCGCCGAGACGCTTGACGTACTCCCGGGTGCCGTCCAGCGGATCGACGAGAAAGTAGGTGGCTTCCTTCGGGGGGCGATGGCCGAGCGCGATGCTCTCCTCCGCCACGATCGGCACACCGCGCGCCGCATGCCACAGACCTTCCAGCAGGAGCGCTTCCGATTCGCGGTCGGCGATGGTGACGGGCGAAGCGTCGGCCTTCATCTCGACGGCGATGTCGACGGTGTAATACCGCAATTGTGCGGCTCCGGCTGCGAGCACCGCCGGCAGCAGCTTGGCCGCCAAGGCCGGAAAGTCGAACGTCGTCATCGCGGCATACTGCGAATCACTCGCCCTTCCGTTCGGGCTTGCGCCAACCTTGCGTGTCCGTCACGACTCATCCGTAGCTCAATGTCGCCCGGCCGACCGGCTTCGCCCCGATCGGCCTTTGAGATCTCTTGAGCGGCGTGTATCAGACTGACACGCCGTTTGCGAGGCGCAGCTCGCAAATGCGCATCCCGTCGCACCAGGATCGTCACGGCGAGACTGCGCCTGCGGCCAGATTACAAAGAGATCGACTGACAGGGGGATTTTTCAATGACCGAGGGCACGCAGCGCGTCCATCCCACCGACCTCGAACTCGCCGCACTGATTTCGAGCAAGATCTGCCACGACGTCATCGGCCCCGTCGGCGCCATCTACAACGGTCTCGAGATCCTGAGCGAGGACGACGACGCCGAGGCGCAGGCCTATGCCATGAGCGTCATCCGCAATGTGACCGAGCAGGCCTCCGCCCGCCTTCAGTTCGCCCGCTTCGCTTTCGGCGCGGCCGGATCGGCGGGTGCGCAGATCGATCTCACCACGGCCGAGCAGATCTCGCGCGGGTATCTCGGCACCGGCAAGCACAAGCTCTCCTGGCAGGGGCTCGCCGGGCATATGGCCAAGGACAAGGTCAAGCTGCTGCTCAACCTCATTGCGGTCGCCGTGACGGCCCTGCCGCGCGGGGGCGAGATTGCGGTTCTCATGTCGGGAACCAACGAGGCGCCGCACTTCGTTCTGCGCTGCCAGGGGACGAGCGCGCGGCCGCCGATGTACCTCGGCGAGTTCATCTCCGGAGGGGAGGGCGTGCCCGCGCTCGATGCCATGACGATCCAGGCTTACTATACGTGGCGGCTCGCGGGCGCGGCAGGCATGACGCTCTCGGTCATGACCGACGGGCCGGACGTGCTGCTCTCGGCCCTGAGCTGAGGCGAGGGGCGGGCAACAGGCGGCGCTGAGCTTGCCTTTAGCTTCCCTGGGACCGGCTTCTCCGGGGCGCGTGACCGATGTCGGCCGCGCCTCGTCCTCAACCAACCGTTAACTCCTATAGATCACAAATGACTCTCCCGCATTGCGCGGGAGGAGCGCCCTTGCGGGCGTTACAACCGTCTTTGCCGAAGGCATCGAATTTCATGAAGTGTTGCCTGATCGCAGACCCCTCCGAGGTCATCCGCAAGGTCGCGCGCCATTACCTGGAGCAGGCGTCGTGTACGGCGCTCGAGGCCGGAACGGCGGACGAGGCGATGGCGCTCATCCGGCAACAGAATATCTCCGCCGTCCTCCTCGATGCCGCGCTGCCCGGCATGACGACGATCGAGTTCCTCTCGGCCCTGCGCTTTTCGGGCATCGCGCATCGGCCCGTCGTCATCTACGTGACGACGGAGAACAGCACCCCCGACATCCGTAAAGCTTTCTCCGCAGGCGCCGACACCTATCTCATCAAGCCCTTCGACCGCGCCGCGTTCATGGACACTCTGCGCAATGCGGGTCTCGCGCCCGTCGCCGATGCGGTGCCGTCGCGCCCTTCCGACACTCCGGCCCGCGCCCTCTACGCGTCCTCCTGATCGCGCGCCCTTTCCGAGGTCCATTCCGTCTCCGGCTGGCCTCTCCGCCCGGCTCTTGCTAGAACTTCCCCGGCTTGAGTGGACTCGTCCTCACGCAACGACGGCGGTGAGAGGACTCGGACGTTTCCGCTTGAATCCAGCAGACCTCAAAGTCCGGGCATCCGCCTCCTGCCGGTGAGACCTTCCCTTTGCTGCGCGTCGAGCATCTCAGAATCGGCCACTTGCCCGCGCTGTCGTTCACCGTGGCGGACGGCGAATGCCTTGCGATCGAGGGCCCGTCGGGCTCCGGCAAGACCCGCATCCTGCGCGCGATCGCCGATCTCGATCCGGTCGACGGACAGCTTTTCCTGGATGGATCCGAGCGGCATGAGATGCCCGCCACCGCCTGGCGGAAAGCGGCGCGCTACGTCGCTGCGGAGCCTGGATGGTGGGCGGATACGCCGCGCGGGACGCTCCCCGATTCGCCTCAGGCCGAAGCCCGGACGGCGCGGCTGCTCGCGGCCCTCGGGCTCGGCGAGGAGCATCTCGACCGCCCCGTCACGATGCTCTCGACGGGGGAGCGCCAGCGCCTCGCGCTCGTGCGCGCGCTGCTCGACGAGCCCAAGGTTCTGTTGCTCGACGAGCCGACGGGCGCTCTCGACGTCGCTGCGACGGCGCTCGTCGAGGAGCTGATCCGGTTTCAGCTCCTGGCCGGGCGCTGCGTTCTGATCGCGAGCCACGATCCCGCGCTCGTCGGCCGGCTCGCGCATGCCCGCCTTCAACTGGCCCCGCCCGTCCGGGCCGCTCCCTCCGCGCGGGCGGCACCGCCATGACCTACGTCGAGCTCGACTTCGCCGATCTCGCCATCGCCGCTATCCTGCTTCTCGCGAACGGGGCGGTGTCGCTGTGGTTCGGCCTTCGCCTCGAGCGGACGCTCGCGCTCGCGGCGCTTCGCATGACCGTGCAGCTCGCGATCGTGGCGCTGGCGCTGAGGTGGATCTTCGCGCTCAATTCGCCGGCCTGGACGGTGGCGTTCATGCTCTTCATGACGTGTGCGGCCGGATACGAGGTGATGATCCGGCAGGAGCGGCGCATCTCGGGGCTCACGTCCCTCGCGCTCGGGGCGGGGGCGCCGTTCATCGCCAGCCTCGTTGCGACGATGTTCGCCGCGACGGCCGTGATCGCTCCCGATCCCTGGCATGCGCCCCGCTACATGCTGCCGATCTTCGGCATGATGCTCGGCAACGCGCTGACGGGCACGAGCCTCGTGCTCGACACCATGACGTCGGCCGCCGTCCGCGACCGGCTCGCGATCGAGGCGCGCCTCGCGCTCGGCGCCGGGCGTTACGAGGCGCTCGAGGCCCTGCTGCGCCGTGCGCTCACCACGGGCCTGATGCCGATCGTCACGGCGATGGCGGCAACGGGAGTCGTGTCGCTGCCGGGCATGATGACCGGCCAGATCCTGGCAGGCGTCGATCCGGTGTCGGCAGCCAACTACCAGGTGATGATCATGTTCCTGATTGCGGGCTCGACAGGGCTCGCGGTCGTCGCCGCGGGCCTCGGCAGCGTGCTGCTGCTCACGGACGAGCGCCACCGGCTGCGGCTCGACCGGCTGTCGTCGCGCGGCGGCTGAGACGCCCGCATCGCACTCGCAAAAGCAAACCGCCCGCCGGCGGTTCAGGACCGTCGGCGGGCGGGATATTCAATCAGGCTTGGTGCCGTTGATCTCAGGGCGACGGCGTCACCGGCGAGACCGGAGCCGAGGGCGTCGCGGCGGGCATGCTGTCGGCCGCGGCTGGATCGGTTCCGACCGGTGCAGCCGGTGCGCTCTCGACGGCAGCGGGCGGAGCGGCGGCCGGCGCTGGAGCGGCTGGCGGCGGAACCTGTGCGGCGGCGAGTGCGGCCGCGGCCCGCTCGGCCGCTTCGGCTGCGCGC
>DAITBB010000108.1:0-4684 GCA_036823975.1 Hyphomicrobium sp. | reverse complement strand
TCTTCGTCGACAACATCTTCCGCTTCACGCAGGCGGGCTCGGAAGTGTCGGCGCTCTTGGGCCGCATCCCCTCGGCGGTGGGCTATCAGCCGACGCTCGCCACCGACATGGGCGCGCTGCAGGAGCGCATCACCACGACCCAGAAGGGCTCGATCACCTCGGTGCAGGCCATTTACGTGCCGGCCGACGACCTGACCGACCCGGCGCCCGCCACCTCGTTCGCGCATTTGGACGCCACGACCGTTCTTTCGCGCTCGATCGCGGAAAAGGGCATTTACCCGGCCGTCGACCCGCTCGACTCGACGTCGCGCATGCTCGACCCGCGCATCGTCGGCGAGGAGCACTACGCCGTCGCCCGTCAGGTCCAGTCGATCCTGCAGAAGTACAAGTCGCTGCAGGATATCATCGCCATTCTCGGCATGGACGAGCTGTCGGAAGACGATAAGCTGACGGTGGCCCGCGCCCGCAAGATCGAGCGCTTCATGAGCCAGCCGTTCACGGTGGCCGAGGTGTTCACGGGCTCGCCCGGCAAGCTCGTGCCGCTGGCCGATACGATCAAGGGCTTCAAGGGCCTCTGCGAGGGCGATTACGACCATCTGCCGGAGCCGGCGTTCTACATGGTGGGCTCGATCGAGGAAGCCATCGCCAAGGCCGAGAAGCTGGCGGAAGCCGCCTAAGAAACTAGAGACACGGGTTGCGCATCTTCGCCTTGCGAAGAGACAGGTGATGATATGGCAGGAACTTTCGGCTCGTGCTGTGCCGAGCTCAAGGATGCGATGAGCGGGGAGGAATTCGAGCCGCTCATCACGCTCGGTGACGATGGGGTTCTCTACATGTCCGTCGGACTCGTCGAGCTCGACGAGGACGAGCCGGGCATGGTCGATCATCCGGTGTTCTTCTGTCCGTTCTGCGGACAGGGGCTGCAGACGCCGGAAGAGGTCCGGGAGAAGACCGGCGACGAGGATGACGACGAGGACGAGGCGTAAGGCCCGCGCGGCCACGCCACCGCTCTTCCGAATGTGAAGAAGGGCGGCTAAGGATCAGGACAGGACGCCTATGGCTCAGACGTTTACATTCGAGCTTGTCAGCCCCGAGAAGGTGCTTCTCGCCGGCGAAGCGGAGCAGGTGCTGCTGCCGGGCGCCGAGGGGGACATGACCATTCTTCCCCAGCATGCGCCTTTGATTTCGACGCTGCGGCCGGGGGTGATCGAGGTGAGCCTCGGCGGCTCGCGCTCGCGCATCTTCGTGCGTCAGGCGTTCGCGCAGGTCGAGCCGGACCGGCTGACCGTGCTCGCCGAGAAGGCGCAGGACGTGGCCGAGCTCAATGCGTCGTCGATCGCGGACGAGATCGCGGCGGCGGAGGCGGAGCTCGCGGCCGCCAAGACCGATGCGCAGCGTCTCGTCGCCAACCAGGCGATCGCGGCGCTCTCGCAGCTCAAGGCCTGATCAGCGGATCACGCCCGCATCTGAATTGGAAAAGCGCCCGGGTCTCGGGCGCTTTTTTATTTGGCGGACATTTCCATTTGCCAGACGGGGGGTGTGCGCGGCCAGAGCTGTTTCGGACGCCCTCAGCTCTGCTCGGCGAGGTCGAGCTTGCGGCCCATGCGGCGCAGGAGCTGGCCGACGTTGGCGATCAGGTTGTGCTCGATGGCGAAGTAGATGCGCTCGCCCTTGAACTTCTTCTTGACCGGATCCCAGGGGAAAAGCAGCACGACGTCGAACTCGACGGGCTGGCCCGTGGACGGCAGTCCCAGGAGATCGCCATTGTGGACGCCGTTGAAGTGCGCCTCCTCGACGACGCCCTGAGGTCCGATGAAGACGTTCGTCACCGCGAAGCAGTTCTCGGGGAAACCGGTCAGGAACCCTTCGTAGAATTTGGTCGCGCCTTCGTGGCCGTGCCATGTCTTGCCGTTGTTCAGCATCGTGTAGACGCAGTCGTCGGTGAGGGTGGCCATGAGGCCCGGGATGTCGCCCGCGTGCTCGGCGGAGATGTGGTCGAGCCACAGCTCCTTGATGCGGTCGTACTCGGCCTGATCGAAGGGCTGGCCCGCCTGGTAGCTTGCGCCATCGTTAAACGGAGGAAGTGTTCTTTTGAATGTGCGCGTCGACATGGACTTGGACTCGACTCCCGAGGGACTTGTGCGGGCGTAAGAATGAGCCGTCCGCGGATGAACCGATTGCCTCTTCTTTTCAGTTTTGGGCAAGATAAGCAAATCTCTCAACGACGGTTTGGTAAATCGGACGCTTAAAGTCCACGATCAGGCTGGTCAGCTCCGACATCTCGCGCCAGCGCCAGCGGTCGAATTCCGCCTTGCTGCCGTCGCGGGGGCGGATATCGATCTCGCTGTCGTCGCCCCAGAACCGCATGGCGAACCAGCGCTGCCGCTGGCCGCGGTATTTTCCCTTGAGCGCAACGCCCACGAGGGGCGCCGGCAGGTCGTAGGTCAGCCACTGCGGGATCTCGTCCACGACCTCGGCGCTGGTGACGCCCGTCTCCTCGTGCAGCTCGCGCAGGGCCGCCTCGAGCGGCTCCTCGCCCTTGTTCAGGCCGCCTTGCGGCATCTGCCAGATGTGCGCCGAGGCGTCGCCCGCCCACTTCGGCAAGCGGCGGCCGGTCCAGACCCGGCCCTGGCGGTTCAGGAGCATGATGCCGACGCAGGGGCGGTAAGGCAGCTCACGCGTCTGTTCGGTGGGATCAGGTTTGGCGTGGTCCATCAGGCGGTCAACTCGAGAGGCTTGCGGGCGGGGGATCCTGGGCGAAGGCTGCGTTGCGCCGCTCAGTCCCATCGTATCTCATCGTTCTCAGGTCCTTAGCCGATGCTCGGCGCGGCCGTCTGTTCCGCGCGGCATATCGCGGCGTCGGCCGCGTGTCCGGTTTCGACTTGAACGGCCATCGCGCGCAAGGGTTCGATCGTGGCCTAGCCGCCGGCGCGGATGAGAATCGGCTCGAAGATCCCCAGCACGCGTTCATAGAGGTCGCGTTTGAACGGAATGATGACAGAGGGAAGATCGCGGGGCGCACACCAGCGCCAGGCGACGAACTCGGCATGGGGGCTGCCCGGCGTGCCGAGGTCGATCTCCGTCTCCGCGCCGGTGAAGCGGGCGACATACCATTTCTGGCGCTGGCCCCGGAAGCGCCCGCCCCAGACTTTCGGGATCAGGTGGGCGGGGAGATCGTAGCTCAGCCAATCAGGGGTTTCGGCGAGGATCTCGATGCTTCGGATCGAGGTTTCCTCGTAAAGCTCGCGCACGGCGGCGCGGCGGGGATCCTCGTCGTCGTCGATGCCGCCCTGGGGCATCTGCCAGCAGCGGGCTTCCGCGTCGTTGGCGGCATCGGCGCGCCGGCCGACCCAGACCTTGCCCGCAGGGTTCAAAACCATGATGCCGACGCCGGCCCGGTAGGGCAGCTCGGCCGGATCTTGGAGGCTCGTCATTTTCTTCGCTTCCGAAATGGAGATGGGCGCCTTTCAGCGCCCATCCGAAGATCGCATGCGTTCCGGCGTGCGCCCGGACAAGCGCCAGGCTCAGTTCGGTACGGGGCTCTTGGGCGCGTTGGAGGCGCCGGGCGTGTTGGCGGGCGGCGGCGTGGCCGGCGTCTTGGCGACGGTCTCGCCGGTGGCCGTGCCGCGCAGGAACGACAGCGCGTACTGAAGCTGCGTGTCCTTCTCCGGCTCCTTCGGAACGTAGGCCGAGGACCCGGACTCTTCCTTCACCGGCTCCTTGCTCTCGACGTTGCCTTCGCCTTCGGTGTCCTCGCCGCGCAGGTGGCCGCGCAGACTCGCCTCGCCGCGCGGCTTCTCGGGCGTCTTCGACTTCAGCTCCTCCGGCAGCTCCTGCTCGATGACGATGTCGGGATCGATGCCCTTGGCCTGGATCGAGCGGTTGGAGGGCGTGTAGTAGCGCGCGGTCGTCAGGCGGATGGCGCCGTTCGCTCCGAGCGGAATGATCGTCTGCACCGAGCCCTTGCCGAACGAGCGCGTGCCGATGATGGTCGCGCGCTTGTGGTCCTTGAGGGCGCCGGCGACGATCTCGGAGGCGGACGCCGATCCGCCGTTGATCAGGACGACGATGGGCTTGCCCTCGGCGGTGTCGCCGGGGCGGGCCTGGGCGCGCTGCGTCTCCTCGTTGTTGCGGCCCTTCGTCAGCACGATGGCGCCGCGCTCGAGGAAGTCGTCGGAGACCGCGATCGCCTGATCGAGGAGGCCGCCCGGATTGTTGCGCAGATCGATGACGATGCCGCGCAGCTTCGGACCCAGCTCCTTCTTCAGGCTGTCCATGGCCTTGACGAGGTTGGCGTGGGTCTGCTCGTTGAAGGTCGTCACCTTGACGTAGGCGATGTCGTCGCCTTCCTTGCGGGCCTTGACCGCGTTGATGCGGATGAAGTCCCGCACGATCTTGACGTCGAACGCCTCCTCCTTGCCCTTGCGGACGATGGTGAGCGTGATCGGCGTGTTGACGGGGCCGCGCATCTTCTCGACGGCCTGCTCGAGGGTGAGGCCGGAGATCTGCTCGTTGTCGAGATGCGTGATCAGGTCGTTGGCCTGGATGCCGGCCTTCGAGGCGGGCGTGTCGTCGATGGGCGAGACGACCTTGACGACGCCGTTCTCCATCGTGACCTCGATGCCGAGGCCGCCGAACTCGCCGCGCGTCTGCACCTGCATGTCGCGGTAGTTCTTCGGGCTCA
>DAITBB010000041.1:0-27007 GCA_036823975.1 Hyphomicrobium sp. | reverse complement strand
AGCACAAGGTCTTCGTGCCCGCCCACGACGTGAACTGCGTGATCGAGCGCGAGGCGCAGTTGCAGACGGTGACGGCGCGCCTCGCCCCCAAGCTCGTGTTCAAGGACGGCAAGGCGGACAAGGTCTGGATCAACCTCCAGAGCATCGAGGGCCCGACGGACGTGAAATCGACGATCTCCGCCGCCGCCAAGCTGGAAGATTCGATCGGCGTCTTTCACAAGCCGATGATTAAGCAGATCAACAAATTCATCCATCAGCAGTGCGCCAAGCGCTACGGCCCGCGCGCCGTCGCCAACAAAGCCGCGCCCGCGAAGCCCGCCGCGAAGAAAACGCCCGACGCATCCGCGCCGGCCAAGGGTGCGCCTCCCGCCAAAGCCGCTGGCGCCGCGGCGGCGGCGGCAAAGCCACCGGTCGAGAGGCAGAAGGCCGACGTCGCTCCGTAACGCCGGCGAGCAGGCCTCCGCGTCGGAACTCTAGAGCCGTTCCGGTTTTAGTGGAATCGCGGAACGGCTCTAAGCTTTTGTTTGATCGTGCTTCTTATCGGAAAACCGGTTCCCACTTTTCCGGAAGCACTCTAGACGAAAGCGATAGGGAGACGCCGACGGAGCCGAAGCCGTCGGAACTAATGGCGTGAGCCCTCAGCCGCCCGGCTCGCCCTTGCCCGCAACGCCATGACAGCGGCGGAACGTTTCGGATGGCAGCTCTCCGAACATCGCCCGATAGTCCCGCGCGAAACGACCGAAATGCCAGAACCCCCACAGCGTCGCCGCCTCCGCGACCGAGCCGGAATGCTTGATGGCCCGGCGCGCGCCGTTCATCCGCACGGCCCTGAGATAGGTGGACGGCTTGAGCCCGAGCGTGTCCTGAAAGGCGTACTGGAGCGCGCGCCGGCTGACGTGAAGCGCCGCGCACAGCTCCTCGACACTCGTGTATCCTTCCGGCGCCTCGATCACGAGCGCACGCGCCTTGCGCACGATGCTCGCGCTGCGCGCGGGCGGCACGCCCTCCCCCGGCGTCTCGAGATCCTGCGCGAGGGCCACCGCCAGCACGGCGATCACGTCCCGCGACATCGACGCGACGCGCGCCTTGTCGTGCGCCGCCCCGGGCGACTGCACCAGCACCTCGCAGATGTCGGCGAAGATGGCGCGCATCTGCCCGGTCGCCAAGCCCGAGGCGGGCCGCAGATGCGGCGTCCTCAAAGAGGGCAGCACCGTCTCAAGCTCGTCGCACGTGAGGGCGCGGCAGAGGTCCGCCTCGTCGAGCACGAAGCCCGCGATGTCGAGGCCGCTCGGAGAGAGGAACTCGAACGAATCGGCGCCTGAGAAGACATGGAGCTGCAGGCCGTTGCAGCGCCGCCCGCAGAACGTCGCGTTGCCCGCGAGCGCGAGCGGCACGCCGACGGCGATCGTCCCCCGCCCCAGCTCGCCCGTTTGATAGAGCGCGTTGCTGGTGACCTCCCGGAAGAGATGCACCCGGTCGAGCTGGATTTCGAGGAAGGAGCCGGAGAAGGCTCCGGCGGAGATCTGATCGTAAGTTTGATTCCAGCCGCGCAGCAGCGCCGCCTGCTCGTCGATGTCGCGCGTGCTGGCCTCTTGCACGGACGCCGGCCTCTCGGACGGCAGATCCGTTCCGGAACTCTCGGACAGCATCACCATCCCGCGACGCCCCATTGGCCTTCGAGCCAGCCCACTGCGGCGCGCCTGCGACTTTGGTCGGAGGAGGGCCATCGTGCCGATATTGGATAGACGACAAATTGGCGCAGCACTAGTTTTTTTGCCAATCGGGAGCTGGCATGGCCGCCGCCCTATGGGTGGACGAACCGGGAGGTTCCGATCCGCGCCGGCGGTTGTCTGCTCACGGCCCTTCTCCGGCGCCGCGTTGAGGACCAGTAAAAAACCAAAACAAACCAGGGGGTTCCTATGGAGCACACCGGACATGCCGGAGTCGAATACGATCAAGTCGGCAAGGATTATTTCGAGAAGCGGCAACTGAAGCGGGGCGCCGCCGGCTGGCTGCTGCTCGTCGGACTGGGCGTCGCTTACGTGATCTCCGGCGACTATGCCGGCTGGAACTTCGGCCTCGCGCAAGGCGGCTGGGGCGGGCTCATGATCGCCGTCATCATGATGGCCACCATGTATACTTGCATGTGCTTCGCACTCGCGGAGCTCGCCACCATCGCCCCCACCGCCGGCGGCGGATATGGCTTCGCGCGCCGCGCATTCGGCCCGTGGGGTGGCTTCCTCACCGGCACCGCGATCGCGATCGAGTACGCCATCGCGCCCGCCGCCATCGCCACCTTCATCGGCGCCTACTGCGAGTCGCTTGCGAACGCCTACGGCATCCCCGGCGTCAACGGCCCTTACGTCTACGCGGCCTTCTTCATCGTGTTCCTCGGCATCCACACCTACGGCGCCGGCGAGGCGCTGCGCCTGATCTTTGCGATCACCGCACTGGCCGTGATCGCGCTGGTCGCGTGGATGGTGGCGATGATCCCCTTCTTCGACAGCGCCAAGTGGTTCGACATCCCGGCCACGGACGCCGTCGGCGCCAGCTCGTTCCTGCCGTTCGGCTACCTCGGCATCTGGGCGGCGATCCCCTATGCGATCTGGTTCTTCCTGGCCGTCGAGGGCGTGCCGCTCGCCGCCGAGGAGACCTCCGATCCGAAGCGCGACCTGCCGCGCGGCCTGATCGCGAGCATCCTGGTGCTGGTGGTCTTCTGCATCCTCATCATGATCCTCGGCCCCGGCGGCGCCGGCTCTGACGCTCTCAAGGCCGCGGGCAACCCGCTCGTGGAAGCCCTCGAGCATCCCAGCACCTACGGCAAGCCGACGTGGATCTCCTCGTTCGTGAACTTCGTAGGGCTCGCCGGCCTGATCGCGAGCTTCTTCTCGATCATCTACGGCTATTCGCGCCTGATCTTCGCCATGTCGCGGGCGGGCTATCTCCCCCGCGTTCTCTCCCTCACCAACGCCCGCCAGACTCCGTGGGTGGCGATCATCGTGCCCGGCATCATCGGCTTCCTCTTGTCGCTGACCGGCCAGGGCGATCTCCTGATCCTCGTCGCGGTGTTCGGCGCCACGGTGTCCTACATCCTGATGATGGCGTCGCACATCAAGCTGCGCCTCGCGGAGCCCGACCTGCCCCGTCCCTACCGGACCCCGGGCGGCATCTTCACGTCGGGCCTCGCCTTCGTGCTGGCCTGCATCGCGCTCGTCGCCGGCTTCCTCGTCGACCCGCGCGTGGTGATCTACGCCGCTATTGTCTACGCGGTCCTCGTCGCCTACTTCGCCATCTATAGCCGTCATCATCTGGTGGCGGCGGCGCCGGGCGAGGACGCACCCTACTGAGACTTGAGGCCAACAGCGATCGGCGAGCACACATCATGACCTATTCGCAAACTGTCGGCGGCCACCGCTACACCTTCGAGAGCCTGAAAGTGCTGATGGCGAAAGCCACGCCCGCACGCTCGGGAGATTATCTCGCAGGGGTTGCGGCCAGCGACGACGAGGAGCGGGTGGCGGCTCAGATGGCGCTCGCCGACGTTCCCCTCAGGGTGTTCCTCGTCGATCATCTCGTTCCCTACGAGACCGACGAGGTGACGCGCCTCATCATCGACGAGCACGACGCCGGCGCCTTCGCGCCGGTCTCACACCTGACGGTCGGCGCCTTCCGCGACTGGCTGCTCTCGGATGCCGCGAGCGAGCGCGCTCTCGCCGCTCTCGCGCCCGGACTCACGCCCGAGATGGCCGCCGCCGTCTCGAAGATCTGCCGCGTGCAGGATCTGGTGCTGATCGCGCAGAAGTGCCGCGTCGTCACGAAGTTCCGCAACACCATCGGCGAGAAGGGCCGCCTCTCGACGCGCCTTCAGCCCAACCACCCGACCGACGATCCGACCGGCATCGCCGCCAGCATCGTCGACGGCCTCATGTACGGCAACGGCGACGCCGTGATCGGCATCAACCCGGCCACCGACAGCATCCCGGCTGTGACGACGCTGCTCGAGATGCTGCACGAGATCATTCAGCGCTACAACATCCCGACCCAGTCCTGCGTGCTGACGCATGTGACGACGAGCATCGAGGCGATCAACCGCGGCGCGCCGCTCGATCTCGTGTTCCAGTCCATCGCCGGCACGGAGGCGGCCAACAGCAGCTTCGGCATCAACCTCGCCGTGCTCAAGGAAGGCTACGACGCGGCCCAGAGCCTGGACCGCGGCACCGTCGGCAACAATGCCATGTACTTCGAGACGGGCCAGGGTAGCGCGCTCTCGGCCAATGCCCACCACGGCGTCGATCAGCAGACGGTCGAGGCGCGCGCCTACGCGGTCGCGCGCAAGTTCCATCCGCTGCTCGTCAACACCGTCGTCGGCTTCATCGGCCCGGAGTACCTCTACGACGGCAAGCAGATCATCCGCGCCGGCCTCGAGGACCATTTCTGCGCCAAGCTCCTCGGCGTGCCGATGGGATGCGACATCTGCTACACGAACCACGCCGAGGCCGACCAGAACGACATGGACATGCTGCTGACGCTGCTCGGCGTGGCCGGCATCACGTTCATCATGGGCATCCCCGGCTCCGACGACATCATGCTGAACTACCAGACGACCTCGTTTCACGACGCGCTTTACGCGCGCAAGGCGCTCGGCCTCCGGCCCGCGCCCGAGTTCGAGCAATGGCTGCTCGAAGCCGGCATCTTCGAGGGCGGCGACGCACTGAAGCTCGCCGACACGCTGCCGAAGCCCTTCCAGCGCGCCCTTGCGCACCTGCACTAGGCGGTGAACCCCATGTCGGAAGACAAGAAACCCGTCGTCGTCGACAATCCGTGGAGCAAGCTGCGCCAGTATACGCCGGCCCGCATCGCGCTCGGCCGCACCGGCACCAGCCTCCCCACCAAGCCGCATCTCGAGTTCCAGCTCGCCCATGCCCGCGCCCGCAACGCGGTCCACCACGAGCTCGACATCGCACGCCTCGAAGCCGCTCTCACCGCACGCGGCCACGCCGTGCACGTGCTGCACAGCGCCGCCGGCAACCGCCCGGTCTACCTCCAGCGCCCCGACAAGGGCCGCCGCCTGGACGAGCCCTCGCGCCAGAGCCTCGTCGAGATGGCCCGCCCGGCCGAGGGCTACGACGTCGTGTTCGTGATCGGCGACGGGCTCTCCTCGTTCGCGATCGAGGAGAACGCCGCGGCCTTCCTCGACGTCCTGAAGCCGCCGCTGGACGCCCAGGGCTGGCGCGTCGCCCCGCTCATGATCGTCCGCGAGGCCCGTGTCGCCGTGGGCGACGAGGTGGCCGAGCTTCTCGGCGCCGACATGGTGGTGATGCTGATCGGCGAGCGTCCGGGCCTCAGCTCACCCGACAGCATGGGCATCTACATGACGCTGAAGCCGCGCGTGGGGCTGACGGACGAGGCGCGCAACTGCATCTCGAACGTCCGCCGCGAGGGCCTGAGCTACGAGGGTGCCGCCCACAAGCTGCTTTACCTGATGACGGAAGCCCGCAAGCGCGGCCTCTCCGGCGTTCAGCTCAAGGACGAGGCGGAAGCGCTGCCGAGCGCACTGCCCACAAGCAGCGAGAACTTCCTCATCGAGCGGGACTGAGCGGCCCGCATCCGCGGCGGTCGCGTGAGATCAGGCGGGCCTGTCCTCACCATCGTCCGGCAGCCGAAAGAAGGCGCCGCCGCTCCAGAGCCCGGGCCGTCCTGCGTCATCCTCATCCGCAAGCTCCACGAGATCGTAGACCAGCGCGCGCACGACGAGCGCATCGAGCCGCCCTCGCACGCGCATATAGGGCTTGAGGCCGCCGTCCTCGCTGAGTGTGAACCGGAGTGGGTGGTCCGGCCCGCACACCACCGCGTCGTCCACATTGGTACGGAACGCGAGCACCTGATCGCGGCTGCTCCCCTGCACGGCCATCTCGACGGCCAGAAACGGCGCATCGGCAACCGCGATGGCGATCTTCTCCGCCGGCGTGACGAGATAGGTGCGCCCGTCCGGATCGCATCGCAACACGCGCGCAAACAGCTTCACGAGCGCCGGCCGCCGGATCGGGCTGCCCTGGTAGGACCACACGCCATCCCGCCCGATCGCAAGCCCGATATCCCCGCAATATGGGGGATCCCAGCGCTCGACCGGCGCCGGCTGGCCGGCATCCGTATCCTTCAGAAGACGCTCCAGCCTGTCGATCACGTCCGCTCCTCGTCGGAAAATCATTTAGATCAAACGCGCAAAAGCCTCGCAAGGTCTCGCGCGGACCTCGTTTCGGGCGTAACAGCAGGGAATTCGATGGACCCCAGGGCGACTTACCGAGGTTTAACTTGACCGCAGCCCCTGCCAACCCGTCACAATCGGCGGGAACGGGTGCCGCATGCCATGGTCATCGCCATGGCCGCGTGCATCCATGCCAGCGAACCCGTACAACTTGTCAGGCGGACGAAGCGAAGACATGACAACCGTGATCCATACCGACGACACGATCGTGCCGAGGCTCGAAGCCGCCGCCGAGCGCGTGAAGCGCGCCCACAAGGCAGCCGCCTCCGTCATCTTCGGCCAGGACGTGGTCATCGAGCGCACGCTGATCACGATTCTCGCCGGCGGCCACGCCCTGCTCATCGGCGTGCCCGGCCTCGCCAAGACGCTCCTGGTCGAGACCCTGGGCCGCGTGCTCGGCCTCGATGCCAAGCGCATCCAGTTCACGCCCGACCTGATGCCCTCCGACATCATCGGCTCGGAGGTGCTCGAAGAGGTGCCCGGCCAGAACCGCCGCACCTTCCGCTTCATCAAGGGCCCGATCTTCACCCAGCTCCTGATGGCCGACGAGATCAACCGCGCCTCGCCCAAGACCCAGTCGGCGCTGCTGCAGGCCATGCAGGAGCACCACGTCACCGTCGCCGGCGCCCGCCACGACGTGCCCCAGCCCTTCCACGTGCTCGCGACGCAGAACCCGCTCGAGCAGGAAGGCACCTATCCGCTGCCCGAAGCCCAGCTCGACCGCTTCCTGCTCGAGATCGACGTCACCTATCCGGACCTCGCCGCCGAGCGGCGCATGCTTTACGCGACCACCGGCACCGAGGAGCGCAACATCGAAGCGGTGCTCTCTGCCGCCGACCTGATGGCGATCCAGCGCCTCGTGCGCCAGATCCCCGTTCCCGACAAGGTCGTCGAAGCCATCCTGCGCCTCGTCCGCTCGGCCCGCCCCGGCACCGGCGCCAACGCCGAGACCGACCGCTTCGTCGCCTGGGGCCCCGGCCCGCGCGCGAGCCAGGCGCTGATGCTGGCCGTGCGCGCCAAGGCGCTGATCGACGGCCGCCTCGCCCCCTCCGTCGACGACGTGATCGATCTCGCCGAGCCGGTCCTGAAGCACCGCATGGCGCTCTCCTTCGCCGCCCGCGCCGAAGGCGAGGAGCTGGGCTCCCTCATCGCCCGCCTCGCCCACGCGGCGGAGTGAACGGAATGGCGCCAACCCGCGCGACACCTCTGGGCGCATCGGCCGGCGGCAGCGCCGAGGTCTTCACGCTCGAGCGCGACGCGCACGGGCTCGCCGATCGGCTGCCCGATCTCCTGCTCGAAGCCGACCGCATCGCGCAGACGGTGGCGCACGGCATCCACGGCCGCCGCCGGGCCGGCCCCGGCGAGACGTTCTGGCAGTTCCGCACTTATGAATCGCAGGATTCCGCCCAGCTCATCGACTGGCGCCGCTCGGCAAGCTCAGACCATCTCTATGTGCGCGAGCGCGAGTGGGAGGCCGCCCATACCTTGTGGCTGTGGCCCGACCTGTCGGCCTCGATGGCGTTCCGCAGCCATCTCGCATCCACCACCAAGCGCGACCGCGCGCTCGTTCTGATGCTGGCCACCGCCGAGTTGCTGGTCCGCAGCGGCGAGCGCGTCGGCCTCCTCGGGATCACGCCTCCGACCTCCAGCCGCCGCGCCGCAACCCGCATGGCGGAAGCCATCGCCACCCACGCCGAAACGCCCGCGCTCGCCTCCGGCCAGCCCGCCAAGGCGCGCGTCGGACGCTTCTCGAGCGTGCTCCTGTTCAGCGATTTCCTCGATCCCATCGAAACGGTGCGCGAGCATGTCGAAGCGCTCGCGGCACGCGGCGCCACCGGCCACCTCGTGCAGATCCTCGATCCCGCCGAGGAAACGCTGCCCTACGAAGGGCGCACCGAGTTCCTCGGCCTCGAAGGCGGCGAGACCTGGATCGCCGACCGGGACGAAAGCCTGCGTGCGCGCTATCAGGCCCGCCTCAAGGCCCACCGCGACGCCGTGCAGGCGCTGGCCGTACGGCTCGGCTGGTCGTTCCTCGTGCACCGCACCGACCGCCCCGCAACGGAGCCGCTGCTGACGCTGATCATGCGCCTCGAAGGCCGCGAAGGCCATTACAAGTGGAGCGGCCCGGCGCAGGAGCGCGCGCCCGGAGCGGCCTCATGAGCATCGGCGCGCTCGCCTTTCTCAATCCATGGCTGCTGGCGGGGCTTCTCACCCTGCCGCTGATCTATTGGCTGCTGAGAACCGTGCCGCCGCGGCCGAAGCAGATCGCGTTCCCTGCCACGCGCATCCTCGTCGGCATCGAGAACGAGGAGAAGACGCCGGCCAAGACTCCGTGGTGGCTCCTTCTCATCCGCCTCCTGGCCGCCGCCCTCGTCATCCTCGCGCTCGCCGAGCCCGTGCTCAATCCGGTGCGCGAGCGTGCGCTCACGGGCACCGGCCCCGTCGTGCTCGTCGTCGACAACGGCTGGGCGGCCGCCGCCGGCTGGGAGCGGCGCACCGCGCTCGCCGAGGAGGCGCTCTCCGACGCCCAGCATCAGAGCCGGCCCGTCGTCATCGCCGAGACCGCGCCCGCCACCAAGTCGCGCACCCTCAAGCTCGAAGCACCCGCCGACGCGCGCGCCACCCTCGCCGCGCTCGAGCCGCGCCCCTTCGCACCCGACCGCAAGGCCACCCTCGCCGCGCTGAAGGACCAGCTCGCCGCCCTCAAGATCGCGTCACCCAGCATGCTCTGGCTCGCCGACGGCATCGATCATCAGGGTGACGCCGCCGCCTTCGCCGAGGGGCTGGCCGGCGTGGCGGGCGACGGCGGCTTCTCCATTGTCGAGGATACGGCCGGCAGCGAGCCCATGGGCCTCACCGCCGGCGTCGGCGCCGACGGCAAGCTCGTCGCGACCGTGCTCCGGGCCGGCGGCACCGCCCGCAGCGGCCGCATCGATGCGTTCTCGGCCCGCGGCCAGCGCCTGGGCGAGACGCCCTTCACGCTGTCGGAGGGCGCCACCTCGGCCGAGGTGGCGTTCGACCTCCCGCTCGAACTGCGCAATCAGGTGACGCGCCTCGACATCGCCGCCGAGCGCTCGGCCGGCGCCGTGAGCCTGCTCGACGGGCGCTCGCAATGGCAGCGCGTCGGCATGATCTCCGGCGAAAGCCAGGAGCAGTCCCAGCCCCTGCTCGCCCCGCTCTACTATCTCGAGAAGGCCGTCCAGCCCTATGCCGAGATCGTCCGCCCGAAGGATCACAACCTCGCCCAGGGCATCCAGGCTGTTCTCGACCGCAAGGCGAGCGTGCTGATGCTCGCTGACATCGGCACGCTGTCGGGCGAGGTGAAGGACGAGGTGCAGGCGTGGGTGGAGCGCGGCGGCGTCCTCGTGCGCTTCGCCGGCCCGCGTCTCGAAAGCGGCGGCGACGACCTTCTGCCGGTGGCGCTGCGCATGGGCGGACGCACCCTCGGCGGCGCGCTCTCCTGGTCGAGCCCGCAGCCGCTCGCGGCCTTCGACGAGACGAGCCTCTTCGCCGGCATCACCGTGCCGAAGGATGTGGCCGTCACCCGCCAGGTGCTGGCCGATCCCGCACAGCTCACGCCCGACATCAAAGTCTGGGCCCGCCTCGGCGACGGCACGCCGCTCGTCACGGCCGCAATGCGCGGGGCAGGACAGATCGTCCTCTTCCACGTCACCGCCAACTCCGACTGGTCGAACCTTCCGATCTCGGGCCTGTTCGTCGAGATGCTGCGCCGCGTGACCGCGCTCGGCAGCCTCGCCCCCGCCGGCACCGCGACCGGGACGGACGCCGATCGTGCCGCCGGCAGCACCACCATCGCCGAGGCCGCCACCGACGCGCTGGCGCCGGTGCAGATCCTCGACGGGTTCGGCGTGCTCCGCGCACCCCCACCGGCGGCCGAGGCCATTCCCGCCACGAAGATCGGCTCCGTGCAGGCTAGCCTTGCCCATCCGCCCGGGTACTATGGCGCGCAAGGCTCGCCGCGCGCGCTCAACGTCCTCGCCCCGGGGAGCACGCTCGCGCCGCTGCCCGCTCGTCCGGCCGGGGCCACACGCATGCTCTACGACAGCCTTCCCTCCACGCCGCTGGCGCCTCCCCTGCTGTCGAGCGCGCTGGCGCTCGTGCTCATCGACATCCTGGCCGTGCTGGCGCTGCTCGGCGCCTTCGCCGGCCTCGCGCGCACCCTCAAGCCGAAACGGGGCCCGGCCACCGCCGCGATGCTCCTCCTCTTCACTGGCATCGCGGGCCTCGACGAGCCCGCCCACGCCCAGACGCCACCCGCGCAGCCGGGTGAGGCCGCCGCCAACGCCGCCGCCGCCCAGAAGGCCACGGAGAACGTCACCCTCGGCTACGTGCTGACGGGCGATCCCGGCGCGGATGCGACGAGCAAGGCAGGCCTCTCCGGCCTCTCGCGCATCCTTGCGGTGCGCACCGCCGTCGAGCCCGGCGAGCCGATGGCGGTCGACATCGTCAACGACGAGATCGCGTTCTTCCCCGTGTTGTACTGGCCGATCCTGTCCAGCGCCCGCCCGCTGCCGCAGCCGACGCTCGCCAAGATCGACGCCTACATGAAGCAGGGCGGCCTCATCATCTTCGATACGCGCGACTATGGCTCGGGCCTCCCCACCGGCACGACCTTCGAGGGCCGCAACGGCGCCGCGCTGCGCCGCGTCCTCGGCTCGCTCGACGTGCCGCGCCTCGAGCCCGTGCCCGAGGATCACGTGCTGACGAAATCGTTCTATCTCCTGCGCTCCTTTCCGGGACGCTGGGAGGGCGGCCAGCTCTGGGTCGAGGCCGGCACCCAGCAGGGCGAAGGCGATGGCCGCAAGGCCCGCCGCGCCGACGGCGTGACCTCGATCATGATCACCTCGAACGACTTCGCCTCCGCCTGGGCGCTCGATGCGCAGGGCCGCCCGATTCACCCTGTGGTCCCGGGCGGCGAAAGCCAGCGCGAGATGGCGCTGCGCACGGGCGTCAACATCGTCATGCATGCCCTGACCGGCAACTACAAAGCCGACCAGGTGCACGTGCCGGCGCTGCTCGAGCGCCTCGGCCAATGAGAACCGCCAACGGCCGCGCGGCGATCGCGCGGCGGAGTAAGCCATGAGCTGGTCGATCGATTTCGCGCCGCTGATCCCCGTGCCCCTGATCTGGGCGGCGGCGATCCTCGCCGGGCTCCTCACCGCCGTGCTGATCCTGCGCAAGAGCCGCGGCGCGCTGTGGCGCGCAGCCGCCCTCGCCGCGCTCATCGCCGCCCTGCTCAACCCCACGCTCCGCGAGGAGCAGCGCGAGAGCCTCGCCAACGTTGCCCTCGTCGTCATGGACGAGAGCACGAGCCAGTCCCTCGACAAGCGCCCCGAGCAGAAGGCCGCCCTGCGCCGCACGCTGGAACAACGCCTCGCCGGCATCAAGAACCTGGAAACGAAGTGGATCGCCGCCGCCCGTCCGGACACCGCCGCCGGCCAGGGCACGCAGCTCTTCGCCGCGCTGACGCAGGCGCTGACCGGCACGCCACCGGATCGCGTCGCCGGTGTCGTCTTCATCACCGACGGCCAGGTCCACGACATCCCGACCTCGACGGCCGCGCTCGGCTTCGAGGCCCCCGTCCACACCCTCCTCACCGGAACGCCAGAGGAGTTCGACCGGCGCATCGAGGTTCTGGAAGCGCCGCGCTACGGCATCGTCGGCCAGTCGCGCGACGTCCGGCTCGCCGTGCGCGAGACGGGGAAGTCCGAGAGTGCCGGCGCTCCGGTGACGCTCAAGGTGCGCCGCGAAGGCCGCCCCGACGAGGTGCGCTCCGCCGCCATCGACCAGCCGGTCACCGTCGAGATGCCGTTCCCGCACGCGGGCAACAACATCGTCGAGATCGAGCTCGAAACCGCCCCCGGCGAGATCACCCCCGCCAACAACCGCGTCGTCCTGGTCGCGGAAGGCGTGCGCGAGAACCTGCGCGTGCTGCTCGTCTCGGGCGAACCGCACGCCGGCGAGCGCACCTGGCGCAACCTCCTGAAATCGGACGCCGCCGTCGACCTCGTCCACTTCACCATTCTGCGCCCGCCCGAGAAGCAGGACGGCACGCCGATCAACCAGCTCTCGCTGATCGCCTTCCCGACGAAGGAGCTGTTCTCGGACAAGATCAAGGATTTCGACCTGATCATCTTCGATCGCTACGAGCATCGGGGAATTCTGCAGCTCATCTACTACGACAACATCGCCCGCTACGTGGAAAGCCACGGCGGCGCGGTGCTGGTGGCGGCGGGCGACGACTACGCCGGCATGGCGAGCCTCTACCGCACGCCGCTCTCCCCCATTCTCCCCGCCGCGCCGACCGGCCGCGTCATCGAGGAGCCGTTCCGCGCCAAGATTACCGAGGAAGGATTCCGCCATCCGGTGACGCAGGGCCTCGCCGGCGCCAACCTGCCGGACTCCACGCGCGAAGCGACCTGGGGCCACTGGTTCCGTCAGGCCGAGGTGCGCCCGGACCGCGGCCGCGTGATCATGGAAGGCGCGAAGAACCAGCCGCTGCTGGTGCTGGACCGCCGCGGCAAAGGCCGCGTCGCGCTGCTCACCTCCGACCACGCCTGGCTCTGGGCGCGCGGCTATGAAGGCGGCGGCCCGCACACCGATCTCCTGCGCCGCCTCTCCCACTGGCTCATGAAAGAGCCGGATCTCGAGGAGGAGCGCCTGATCGCCTCCGCACGCGGCCTCAAGCTCACCCTCGAGCGGCGCACGCTCGAGGACAAGGTCGCCCCCGTCACGCTCTCCGCGCCCGGCGGTGAGCGCACCGAGGTCCTCCTCGAGCGTGATCGCCCGGGCGTCTGGAAAGCGACCCTCGATGTGAAGCTGCCCGGCCTCTACAAGGCCGAAACGCAGACGGTCTCCGGTCCTTTGACGGCCGTGGCCCACGCCGGCACCGAGGATCCCCGCGAGATGAGCGAGGTCGTCGCCACGGACCGCAAGCTGAAGCCGCTCATCGAGCAGACGGGCGGCGGCGTATTCTGGACGCGCACCGACCGCGCGAGCGCGGGCGAGGATGTCGCCGTCCCGCGCGTGAGCCTCATGTCGGGCGCGCGCGTGCTCGCAGGCTCGGGCTGGATGGGCCTGCGCGACCGCGAAGCCTTCGTGACGACGGGCGTCAAGCTGACGCCGATGTTCACGGGCCTCTTCGCGCTCGCCGCCCTGCTCGCGCTTCTCGCCACCGCCTGGTGGCGCGAGGGCCGGTAGCGGCGGATCACGTCTTCTGCTTCAGCACGCTGATGCGTCCGTCGCCTTCGAGGCGCGCGATGCGCACCTCCGTCACGTCCTCGACCTCGCTATGACGAAGCTGGCTCATCAGCTCCTCCCGGCTCAGCATCTCGCGGTGAAGCACGCTGTCGAGAAACCGCCCGTTCTCGACGACCGTCACGGGCGGAGCCGTGAGCACCGGCCGCAACGCTGGAAATCGCCATGAGAGCCAATCGATCGCATACTCCCAGAACACGATCGTGAGCACGAGCACGACGCCCTCCGTCACCGACTGATAGTCTTTGCCCAGACCGTTCTGGGCCGCATCCGCGATCATGACGATGACCAGCAGATCGGCGGGCCCGAACTGCCCCGCCTGCCGCCGCGCGACAAACCGCAAAATCGCAAACAGCGCGAGATACATCAGCGTTCCGCGCAGGATCACCTCACCGAGCCCCAGACTCGGAACAAAAATGCCGCCCCAGTCGATAGTCATCACACGCCTCGTGGTTGCCTTTGCTACGAGAACGCCGTTCCCAACCTTTCCGTTCTGCACCCTGATGCCCGAGAAATTGAGAAAAAGAGCCAGCGCCATCGTCAATCGCGCCGTACGCGAAGGTCTCTGCCTCGTCACGGCGGAGTCCTGCACGGCAGGCGCGCTCGCGACGTTGCTCGCCGACGCGCCGGGCGCGGGAGATTGCCTGTGCGGCGGCCTCGTCACCTACACGAAGTCCTGCAAGAGCGCCCTTCTCGGCATTCCCCCGGCCGTGATCCGACACCACACCGCGGTGAGCCGCGAGGTGGCGGAGCGCATGGCGCGCGGCGCCCGCGCCGCCAGCGGAGCAGACATCGCAGTCGCGATCACCGGCGTGCTCGGCCCCGCGCCCGACAACGACGGCAATCCGGTGGGCCTCATGCACATCGCCGTCGCGGCGCGTGGAAGCCCGATGCATCATGTGGAGATCCGGAGCGGAATGGCGACGCGGGCGGCGAACCGCCGCCGCGCGCTCTCGGAAGCCCTGACGCTCCTCGCGAAGGCGCTCGCGGACGTCTCGGAGCCGGCGGACTCACAAAAAAAGAGCGGCCCGCGCCCATCCTCGCTGTCGCGAAAAGCGGAACGGCTCTAGGCCCTGCTCCCGTCCGACCTAAACTATCGCCTGGCTGCTCTTCATCACCACGCGGTAGCCCGCCGCATCGAGCTGCGCGAGCACGCCTTCGAGATGCGAGCGGTCGCGCGTCTCGATCACGAGATTGAGCTCGGTGCCACGCGCCGGCAAGTCCGTGAAGACGCGCTGGTGGTAGACCTCGACGATGTTGGCGCCCGCCTCGCCCAGCACGCCCGAGACGCGCGACAGCTCGCCCGGTCGGTCCGGAATATCGATCGTGAGGCGCGACAACCGTCCCTCGCGCGCAAGCTCGCGCGTGAGCACGCTCGCGAGCAGCCGCGGATCGATGTTGCCGCCGGTGAGCACGAGCCCCACCTTGCGTCCCTTCCAGCGCGCCCGGTCGGCCATCATCGCGGCAAGACCCGCCGCCCCCGCGCCCTCCACGACGGTCTTCTCGATCATGAGCAGCGCAAACGTGGCGCGCTCGAGATCGGTCTCGCCCACGAGCACGATGTCGTCCACGTAGTCGCGGATCAGCCCCGCGGCGATCTCTCCGGGATGCACTACGGCAATGCCTTCCGCCAGCGTATCGCCGCGCGCCGGAAGCTGCGTGCCCTTGATGACGTTGTACATCGAGGGATAAAGCGCGGCCTCGACGCCGATGACCTCGATCCCCGGCTTGATGGCTTTTGCCGCCGTCGCGATGCCGCCGATGAGCCCGCCGCCGCCGACGGGCACGATGAGCACGTCGAGCTCCGGAACCTCCGACAGCATCTCGAGGCCGACCGTCCCTTGCCCCGCGATCACCAGCGGATCGTTGAAGGGATGCACGAACACGAGGCCGTGCTCCTCGCCGTAGTCGCGGGCGAAGCGCGCCGCATCTTCGAGCGTCGCGCCCTCGAGGATCACGCGCGCGCCCCAGCGCTTGGTGTTCTCCGCCTTCACCGCCGGCGTCCCCTTGGGCATGACGATGGTCGCGGGAATGCCGAGCCGCCCGGCATGATAGGAGACACCCTGCGCGTGATTGCCGGCCGACATGGCGATCACGCCGCGCTGACGCTCGGCCTCAGAGAGCGCCGCGAGCCGGTTCAGCGCGCCACGCTCCTTGTAGGAGGCCGTAAACTGAAGGTTCTCGAACTTGAGCCAGATCTCCGCCCCGAGGTCCTGGCTCAGCGAATAGGTGCGGTCGCAGGGCGTGGTGTCCACATGCCCTCCGATGACGGCCGCCGCACGCTCGATATCGGCCAGCGTAACAGCGCGCGCGGGGTCGTCCTCGGTCTTCGCCATTGGGTCTTGCCTTGGTTGGCTCCAGAGAGCATTCAGGGACGGGCGGCGACGGATGCGTCGGACCGCCGGAATGCAAGAGCGTTTAGCAGGATCTCGCGCATGGCCAAAGTGGCTTGGATCGGTTTGGGCGTCATGGGATATCCCATGGCCGGACACCTTCGTGCCGCGGGACACGACGTCGCCGTCTATAATCGCACCCCCGCCAGGGCCGAAGCCTGGCTCGAGCGCTATGGGGCCGGCACGCGCCACGCCACGCCCGCCGAGGCCGCGCGCGACGCGGACTTCGTCTTCTCCTGCGTCGGCAACGACGACGACCTGCGCCAGGTCACCACCGGACCCGACGGCGCTTTCGCGGCGATGAAACCCGGCGCCGTCTTCATCGATCACACGACCGCCTCCGCCGACGTGGCCCGCGAGCTTGCTGCCGCGGCGCAATCGCAAGGTCTCGCCTTCATCGACGCCCCCGTCTCGGGCGGACAGGCCGGTGCGGAAGGCGGCAAGCTCACCGTCATGTGCGGCGGCGACGCGGATGCTTACGGCGCCGCCGAGCCCCTCATGCTCAGCTTTGCGAGGGCCGTGAAGCTGATGGGACCGGCCGGCGCCGGCCAGCTCACGAAGATGGTCAATCAGATCGCCATCGCCGGCCTGCTGCAGGGTCTTTCGGAAGCGATCGCGTTCGCCGAGAACGCGGGGCTCGATGTCGCCGCCGTCATCGACACGATCTCGAAGGGCGCAGCACAGTCCTGGCAGATGGAGAACCGCTGGGAGACGATGCACGCGCGCCGGTTCGACTTCGGCTTCGCTGTCGACTGGATGCGCAAGGACCTCGGCATCTGCCTCGCCGAAGCGGCCCGCAACGGCTCACGCCTCGACGTCGCCGCCCTCGTCGACGGCTATTACGGCGAGATTCAGGAGGGCGGGGGCGGACGCTGGGATACCTCGAGCCTCATCGCACGCCTGCCGTCAAACCGCACGTAAGCGCCGACGCCGTCTCAACGCGGGCGGTAGCGCGATCACGAGCTGTTCTTGCGCTTCTCGGACGGCATGCGCGCGAAGGCGAGCGGCAGCGCCGTGGTGTGCTTGATCTCCTCCATCGCGAACGCCGACGAGACCTTCGCGATCTCCACCTGTGAGATCAGCTTCTTGTAGAAGACGTCATAGGCCGCGATGTCCGGCACCGCCACGCGCAGGAGATAATCGACATCGCCCGACATGCGGTAGAACTCGACGACCTCGGGGAATGCAGCCACCGCCTGGTGAAAGCGCTCGAGCCAGGCCAGGCTGTGTTTGTCGGTCTTGATCGAGATGAAGACGGTGACGCCGGCATTGACCTTGACGGGATCGAGCACCGCCACGCGCCTCTGGATGACACCGAGATCCTCGAGCTTCTGAATGCGCCGCCAGCAGGGCGTCGTCGACAGCCCCACCTCCTTGCCGATCTCGGCGACAGGCCGGGTGCAGTCCTGTTGCAGGATGCCCAGGATCTTGATGTCCATCTCGTCGAGCATTGATGAGACCGCCGGAAAGAAAGAAATGAAATTCTCTAACTACAGCCACACGCAACATCTTTTTTTGCGCGATCGGGGTCAAGAGATTATTCGGCCCATTTTTATCCGCGATCGAGGATTGCCCGCACCTCATGCCGCAGCACCGGCAGAAGCTCTGCCGTAAACCAGGGATTGCGCGTGATCCACGCGTTGTTGCGCCAGGAAGGATGCGGCAGTGGGAAGAAGCGGGGACGTCCGGGCCGGTCCAGCACGCTGCGGAAGGCGTGCACCGTTTCGCCGAGCGCCGGCCCCTTGGCCGCCCCCAGATGCCAGGACTGGGCATAGATGCCGACCAGCAGCACGAGTTCGAGTTGTGGCAACAGCGCGAACAGCCGCTCCCGCCAGAGCGGCGCGCACTCCCGCCGCGGCGGCCGGTCTCCGCCGCTGTCGGTGAGGCCGGGGAAGCAGAACCCCATCGGCACGATGGCGATACGCGAGACGTCGTAGAACTCCTCGTCGCTGACCCCCATCCATTCGCGCAGCCGCCGGCCGGACGGATCGCTGAACGGCACGCCGGAAGCATGCACGCGCGTACCGGGCGCCTGCCCGACGACGGCGAGACGCGCGGTCGCGCTGACCCGCACCACGGGCCTCGGCTCATGCGCGAGCGGCGCGCCGATCGGATGATCGACGCACTGCCGGCAGGCGCGGATCTCGCGCACAAGCCTGTCGAGCCGGCGAGTCACGCCCCATCACCTCCCGAAAAATCCTGGATCGCGGCGGCGGGCTCGACGCGGAACGACGACAAGGAGCACACGCGCGCTTCGCTCAGATATCGCGCGTGAGGCCGTCCTGCGCAATGGAGACGCGCGGATGCCGCATGCGGTCCTGCTGGGCCAGCGCCTCCGGCCCGAGGTGCGTCAGCATGACGTGCCGGGCCTCGAGCCGCGGCAACTGCGCCTCGAGCGTGCGCCAGTTGAGATGGAACCGGGCCTCGCGCTCGAAGGCGAAGCATTCGCAGATGAAGAGATCCGCCCCTTGCGAGAGCGGCACCAGCGCCTCGACCCATTCCGTATCGCCCGAAAAGGCCACGATCTTGCCGTCCACCGCGAACCGCAGCGCGTAGGGTGTCGCGCCCGACGGATGGCTGACCTCGAACGGCGTGACGCTGACGGCGCCGATGGAGAGCGGCACGCGCTCCTCGTACGTCCGAAACGTCAGAGGAAACGGCTTCGTGCACTGCGACGAGCCCGGAAACAGCGCCTCCGTGGCCACCCTGTAGCGCTCCGCGATGCCCTCGGGGCCGACCACCGTCAGGGGCGCCTCGCGCTTGGCGACATGCACCGCATGCAGCATCCACCAGATCAGCCCACTGAAATGATCCCCATGCAGATGGCTGACGAAGATCGTGGAGACGCCGTTGGGATCGAGCCCCTGGCGTTCGAGGCCGATCAGCGCCGTCGCGCCGCAGTCGATCAGGAAGGCACCCTCGGCATGTGCGACGTGAAAGCACGTCTGCAGCCGCCCCCCAGAGCCGAAGGCATCGCTCGAGCCGAGGAGCGAAAGTTTCATACCCGCTCCGAACCCGCGTATTGGAGACATAAACGTGCATTCTGCGGCCTTGCACGCCCTGCTCCTGTTCCCAAGGGAACAGCCGCGAGAAAAGGCCGGCCCCTCGCGGTAAACGCATCGTTAGCGAATTGTAGGGACATTAGCGGCGGGCAGGCCCACGCGTATCACTCCCCCGCCGCTCGCGACAAGCCTCATGTCGCCGCGCGGGTGGGAGCTTGGCCGCTGCGTCCCTGCACGGCGGACCGGATGGATAAAGAAACAAGATCTCAGATACTTGCCGAGCTGCGGACCCGCCACGCCGCCCGCAAACGGGCGCACGAGGATGTCAAAGCCGCCCGCGATCGCCTGACTCGGGGCACCGAGATCAAGCCCGAGTTCGAGTTCGAGCTGATGGGGCTTTTCGCGCGCAACGAGCTGAGCGCAGCCGTTACCATCTGGGCGCTCGCGGCGATCTTCTCGCTCGCCTCCATGTTCTGGGCGCCCTGGGCGCAAGGCTGCCTGTGGCTCGCCCTCGTGGTGATCTCGAAGATCATCCTGCTCGAGATCTGCCGCCGCTACGTCTCCCACGCCCGCGCCGATGGAGATCTTCGCCGCTGGCGGCGCATGTTCATCCTGGCCGAGGGCCTGTGCGGCCTCGTCTGGGCGGGGTTTGCCCTCGTCGGCATTGGCGCATCGACGGCAGACGAGGCCGCGCCCCTCTTCTCCTCGCACGTCTTCATCTTCGCCTCCCTCATCGTGCTGCTCGCCGTGCGCATGACGTTCACGTCCCCGATGCTGAGCCTGCTCTACGTCGGCACGATCCCCATGACGATCGCCGTCTCCCTGCGCCTCGTGCTGCTGCACGAGCCCTTCTACTACGCTCTCGCCACCATGGCGGTCGGCGTGCACATCTACTTCGTCTTCCTCGCCAAGGGGCTGCAGCAGACGACTCTGCAGATGCTGGCCTTCCGCGCCCAGAAGGACATCCTGATCGCCGAGCTCGACGAGGAGCGCCTCCTGAGCGACGAGGCGCGCCGGCGGGCCGAGGCGGGCAGCAAGGCGAAATCGCGGTTCCTCGCGACGATGAGCCACGAGCTGCGCACGCCGCTCAACGCCATCCTCGGCTTCTCCGAGGTCATGAAGGACGAGATGTTCGGCCCCCACACGGCACCCGTCTACCGCGAGTACGCGAACGATATCTACGACAGCGGCCGCCACCTCCTCGAGCTCATCAACGAGATCCTGGACCTCTCCCGCATCGAGGCCGGCCGCTACGACCTCGCGGAGGAGCGCGCCCATCTCGGCGACATCGCCCAGGACTGCCAGCGCCTGCTCGCCCTCAGGGCGAGCGGCAAGGGGCTCGCCGTCGCGGTCGATATCGCACCCGATCTGCCCCAGGTCTGGATCGATGTGCGCGCGCTCCGCCAGATCTGCCTCAATCTGCTGTCGAACGCGATCAAGTTCACCCCGAAAGGCGGCAGCGTCGTCCTCTCCGTGCATCCGACCGCCGACGGCGGGCAGCGGCTCTGCGTGATCGACACCGGCCCCGGCATCCCGGAGGACGAGATCCCGCGCGTCATTCAGGCGTTCGGCCAGGGCTCGCTCGCCCATGAGGCGGCGGAAGGCGGAACCGGCCTCGGCCTGCCGATCGTGAAGAGCCTCATCGAGCTGCACGGCGGCACCTTCGAGCTGGTCTCGGAGCTGCGCAAGGGAACCGAGGTCAGCATCACCTTGCCGCCGAGCCGCGTTCTCACCACTGTCGTTCCCCTCCAGCAGCTCGGCGCCGAGCGCCACCGCCAGCCCACGCCGCCGCCGACGCGCCAGCCGCGCCTGCGCATGGCGCCTCGCCCCGCCCCGCGCCCGCCACGCGTAGCTTGAGCACTGTCGCCGCGCCGTTGCCTTGAGCGAGGCACAGAGAGCGCCTAGATTGGCTGCGTGACTGCGAGAAACGAAAGATCCGGCACGGCCCGCGCAAATCCATGGACTCACCCTGCATCAACGTCTGCATCATCAGCCCGACCGACGGCCTCTGCGAAGGCTGCCGCCGGACGCGCCACGAGATCGCCCGCTGGGCGTCCTATTCCGACGATGAGCGCCGCACCATCATGGAGGAGCTGAAGTTCCGCGGTCCCCCCACACGGACGACGCGCTAGCCGATGCTGGGCATCCTGCTTGCCATCCTCGTCGCACTGGTGGCCCTGTTCTGGAGCCTGAGCGGCGACACGGGCGATCTGTCGGCGCTGTCCGGCGGCAACCTGATCTACATCATCGCCGGCCTCGCGCTCATCGCCCTCTATCTGGCCTCGATCGGCAGCGACTACAGGGGCCGGGCGCGCGACGCCATCCGCCATGTCGGCATCTGGGGCCTCCTCGGCCTCGGCCTCGTCGTCGCCTACACCTACCGCGAGGAGCTCAAGGGCGTGGCCACCCGCGTTGCCGGAGAGGTGCTGCCCCCCGGACACTCGATTGCCGTCGCGCCGACCTCTGCCGGCGAGCAGGCCGTGCGCCTCCGCCGCCAGGAAAACGGCCATTTCGTCGCGCGCGGCGCCGCCAACGGCGCGAGCCTGTCGCTGCTGGTCGATACTGGCGCCTCGACCGTCGTGCTGACGCCGGACGCCGCCGAGCGGGCCGGCATCGATACCGCCTCGCTGGCGTTCACGACCCCCGTCTCGACCGCCAACGGCACCACGTTCGCGGCCCCCATCCGCCTGCGGTCGGTCTCGATCGGCACGCTCGAGATCCGCGATGTCGAAGCCCTCGTCGCCAAGCCGGGGGCGCTCAGCGAGAACCTGCTCGGTATGAGTTTCTTAAAGCGTTTGCGCTCCTATGAGTTCTCCGGCGACTTCCTGACGTTGCGCGGCTGACGCCTTTGCGCGCCCGCAGCGCCTGATCCGGCCGGAACGAAGTCTCACCGGGCCCGCCGGCGCGGCGCCCTCACGAGGAGTGTGGCGTTCATGGCGTTCTCGTCCGGTACGCGGTCGTTGCTCGGCGAGCTGGCAAGCTGGGGCACGGCAGCCGCCGTCCTCGTCTTCGGCCTCGTCCACTACGACACCCTGCGCAGCGGCCTCGAGACCCTGCTCGCCCCGCCCGGTCACGAAGCCACCGCTCCCTCCGACGCCACCGCCGCCGTCGCAATCGAAGAACGATCGCCTCCGCCCCCCGCGCACGCCCCCAACGGCACGGAGGAGCTGAAGGCGGCCCCCGATGGCCACTACTACGCCCGCGCCGAGATCAACGGGCGCCCCCTCGACGTCATGGTCGATACGGGCGCTTCGATGGTGGCCCTGACCTACGAGGACGCCGAGCGGGCGGGGCTGCGCCTCAAGCCCTCGGATTTCACCGGCCGTGTCAGCACCGCCAATGGCGTCGCCGCCGTCGCCCCGGTCACGCTGGACCGCGTCAGCATCGGCCGCGTGCTGGTCCGCAACGTCCGCGCCGCGGTCTGCGAGCGCGGCCGCCTCGAGAAGACCCTGCTCGGCATGAGCTTCCTCTCCCAGCTTCAGCGCGTGGACATCAGCCAGGGCCGCCTGCGGCTCGTCGAATAGCCTTGGGAGTCGCAGACTGAACGATTTCATCCCAGACGCGTTGTAAGGGGAGCGGCCCCTCGGGAGGGGGCAGGCCGGAGAGACCTTTGGATCGGGTGTCGCGCTGCACCGCTTTTCGCCGCAATCTCGCCCCATGAGGCCCGCAAGGGCGAAACCTCCCGCGCACGCCGTCAGTCCATGAGTTGAGATCCACGAGCTGAGCTCCATCCCTCCCTTGCCGCCCCGCGAGCCGGCCGACGGTCACGGCCCGATCCTCCCGCCTTTCGAGAAAGTCCTTCGCATGTTCCCCACGCCCCGCGCCGATCTCGTTCCCAACACCGCCGACTTCGAGCGCCTGCCGCTGGTGAAGCCGACGGGCTTCCGCGAGTACGACGCGCGCTGGCTCTTCCCGCAAGAGATCAACCTGATGGGGCTCAATGCCGTCGGCCTCGGCATGGCCGCGCTGTTCGACGAGCGCGGCGTCAAGAAGCGTATCGTCGTCGGCCACGACTATCGCTGGTACTCCGCCTCCGTAAAGCAGGCGCTCGTCACAGGCCTCCTCGCCGGCGGCTTCGAGGTGCACGACATCGGCCTCGCACTCTCGCCGATGGCCTACTTCGCCCAGTTCGAGCTCGACGTCGAAGGCGTCGCGATGGTCACGGCCTCCCACAACGACAACGGCTGGACCGGCATCAAGATGGGCCTGTCCCGGCCGCTGACGTTCGGGCCGGACGAGATGGGCCGGCTCAAGGAGATTGTGCTGGCCGGCAACCTCCCCGCACCCGGCGGCGGACGCTACATCTTCGTGCCCGACCTGGCCGAACGCTACGCGAAGGCGATGACGGATCGCCCGAAGCTCGAGCGCCGCCTCAAGGTGGTCGCGGCATGCGGCAACGGCACCGCCGGCGCCTTCCTTCCGCAGATCCTGGAAGCGGTGGGCTGCGAGGTCGTGCCGCTCGACGCCGATCTCGATCACAGCTTCCCGCGTTACAATCCCAACCCTGAGGACATGAAGATGCTGCACGCCATCGCCGAGGCGGTGGTGGCACACAAGGCCGACGTCGGCTTCGGCTTCGACGGCGACGGCGATCGCTGCGGCGTCGTCGACAACGAAGGCCACGAGATCTTCGCCGATACCGTCGGCGTCATGCTCGCGCGCGACATCGCCGCCCGGCACGAGAACCCGGTGTTCGTCGCCGACGTGAAGTCCACCGGCCTCTTCATGACCGACCCGGTGCTGCAGGCGGCCGGCGCCAAAACGCTCTACTGGAAGACCGGCCATTCCTACATGAAGCGCTACACCTTCGAGCAGAAGGCGCTCGCGGGCTTCGAGAAGAGCGGTCACTTCTTCTTCCAGCCGCCGCTGGGGCGCGGCTACGACGACGGCCTCGTCGCCGCCCTCGCCGTCTGCGACATGCTCGATCGCGCGCCCGACAAGACGCTCGCCGACCTGCGCCGCGCGCTGCCCAAGACCTATCAGTCGCCGACCATGTCGCCCCATTGCAGCGACGAGACGAAATACGCCGTGGTCGACAGGATCGTCGCCGATTACGAGGCGATCGCCAAGACGGGCGGCAGAATCGCGGGCGAGGCAATCCGCGATCTCGTCACCGTCAACGGCGTGCGCGTGACGCTGGCGGACGGCACCTGGGGCCTCGTGCGCGCTTCGTCGAACAAGCCCGAGTTGGTGATCGTCGTCGAGAGCCCGGTCTCGGAAGAGCGCAAGATCGCCATGTTCCGCGACATCGAAGCCCGCCTCGCCAAGTGCCCCGAGGTCGGCGCGTACAATCAGAAGATCTGACGCGGCCGGCCCGCTCCGCTCGTCCCTCGAAGCGCGGCCCTCACAGCATCGACACCAGCAGTCTCAGCGCCACGAGCGCCAGGAACGTCGCGAACGCCAGCTCCAGCGCGCGCCGCGGCAAACCGTGCGCCACCCGCACGCCGAGCGGCGCGGTGAACACGCTCATGGGCATGATGATCGCCGCGCCGAGAAGGCTCGCATAGCCGAGCGACAGCGGCGGCAGCGCGGGATTGCCCCAGCCGGCCCAGACGTAGCCGATGAGTCCCGGGATGGCGATGAACGGCCCGAACCCGCTCGACGTGGCTACGGACTTGAGAATGCTCCATCCGCAGAGCGTGAACAGCGAGACCAGGAACATGCCGCCGCCGATGCTCATGAGCGTCGAGACGAGGCCGATCGCGAACGCCGCGAGACGGACCGCTGCCGTATCCGGCACGTCGTCGGCGAGGCGCCAATCCTCGCGCCCGAGCGCCATCTTGAGCGCCAGCAACCCGCCACAGACGATCCACACGCCCTTGAGCGCATCGCCGCTGACGCGCGACACGAGCAGGATCCCCGCGAGCACGCCCGCCACCACGAACGGCGCGAGCCGCCGCAGCACCGCAGTGTCGACCGCCCCGCGCTTCAGATGCGCGCGAAAGGAGGAGATCGTCGTCGGGACGATGACGGCGAACGACGTGCCGAGCACGAGATGCATGCGGACGCTGTCCGGCACGTCGAGGAACGTGAACGTCTCGTAGAGCACCGGCACGAGCACACCGCCGCCGCCGATGCCGAGGAGACCGGCCAGAAACCCCGTGAGGGCACCGGCGGCCAGGAGCGCGAGCACGAGCCAGACGAGGGTGCCGTTCGCGAGGTCGAGCCCCATGAAGCCACTACTCCGCAGCCGCGGGGGAAGGCGCCGATGCGGCACGGCCCTCTGCGATGGCAATCGCATCGAGCAGGACCTCGATCCCGGGTCCCTCGCCCACGCCATGCTCGCTCAGATGTCGGCGGAACTGACGCGCCCGCGGTTGCCCGTGATAGAGCCCCAGGATATGGCGCACGACCGAGTTGAGCCGCCCGCCGGCTGCGAGATGCGCCCGCACGTAGGGCAGCAGCCGCTGCAGAGCCTCCTCGCGCGTCACCACCGGCGTCTGCGCGCCGAACAAGTCCTGATCGACCCGCGCCAGGAGATAGGGCGTCTGGTAGGCCGCCCGCCCGACCATCACGCCATCGACGTGCTGCAGGTGCTCGGCCGCCGCGGCGAGCGTCTCGATGCCGCCATTGACGACGATGGCGAGATCCGGACGCGCATTCTTGAGCCGGTAGATGCGGCCATAGTCGAGCGGCGGAACCTCCCGGTTCTCCTTCGGCGAGAGCCCATCCAGCCACGCCTTGCGCGCATGCACGACAAACGTCGTCACACCCGCATCGGCGACGGCCGCAACGAAACGGGCGAGATCGGCCTCGCTGTCCTGCTCGTCGATGCCGATGCGGCACTTCACCGTGACGGGAATGGAGACGCGCGCCATCATCGCCGCCACGCAGCGTGCCACGAGTTGCGGCTCGGCCATCAGACACGCCCCGAACCGCCCCTCCTGCACCCGCGACGACGGGCAGCCGATATTCAGATTGACCTCGTCATAGCCCAGCGCCGCCCCGATCGCGGTCGCCTCCGCCAGCTTGGCGGGGTCCGAGCCTCCGAGTTGCAGCGCCAGCGGCCGTTCCTCGGGCGAGAACCCGAGCAGCCGCTCCCGCTCGCCATGAATAACGGCGTCGGCCGTCACCATCTCGGTATAGAGGCGCGCATGCCGGCTCAACTGACGATGGAAGAACCGGCAATGCCGATCCGTCCAATCCATCATGGGTGCCACGCAGAACCTATGCGATTGGAATGTCACGTATTTCCCTGCGCCTTCAAACGCACATGACGTGAGCTTGCTCACGCCTATCGCGTCTGTTCTCGCCTGCCATCAGGTGTTTTTCAACCGCCGTGCTCACGCATTGCTCACGTGAGCACACTTCGTGAGCACGCATCACCCGCAATGCCAGTCTGTCCAATCCCGAATAGGACACACCGCTATGGCCACCATCAACAAGCTACCCTCCGGCCACTGGCTCGCCCAGGTTCGCCACCGTCGGCAATCCGCCTCGAAGACCTTTAGGATAAAAACCCAGGCCGAGCGATGGGCCAGAGAGCAGCAGGACCGCATCGAACGCGGCCAGGCAGCCACCACCCGCCAGGACACGGCCTCCGACACCATCGGCGACCTCATCAAGTTGCACATGGACGATATGGCGGAGGTGGGCAAGCCAGCCCAGCGCAGCAAGGCAGCCGTCCTGCTTCGCCTCAAGGAAGACCGTGACGTTGGCAAGCAGCGCCCCGCCCACCTGACCCGCGAGGGCATCATTCAGTTCGGGCGCCGCCGCGCCAAAGAGGGCGCCGGTCCCGTCACCCTCTCGGCCGACTTGGGCTTCCTCAAAACCGTGCTGGACCATGCCGCGGCCATCTACGGCTACAACGTCCCCACCGAAAACCTGCGCCTTGCTCGCATCGCCCTCATGAAACTCGGCCTCGTCGGCAAATCCAACGAACGGGACCGCCGACCGACCGACGATGAGCTGAAGCGCATCCTGGCCTACTTCCGCTTCCGCCCCCGCATGCTCATCCCGATGGAGCGCATCATCAAATTCGCCATCGCCAACCTGATGCGGCAGGAGGAAATCATGAGCTGCTTCCGGTTTCACGGACACCTGGTTTGGGTGTCATTATGAAGCTGGAG
>DAITBB010000040.1:24520-27048 GCA_036823975.1 Hyphomicrobium sp. | reverse complement strand
GCAACGTGCAGGCCATCAACTACTTCGTCGCCAACAACTACGTGAAGGCGCTCGAAGCCCTCGCCAAGGCGCCGAACCAGAAGGTCATCATGATGCCGCTCGAAGCCTCCGCGGTGATCGGCAGCATCGGCGGCCTCGCGCAGATCACCGGCGAAGCCTTTGGCGGCGGCGGGCCGACGCCGTCAGGACCGGCCCCCACCCCGCCGAAGCCGCTGCGCGGCACGAGCGTGCCGACCGCCAGGTCCTGATGGGGCGCGGCGCGGGATTGCATCTCCCGCGCTGTGCTATGATGTGCTGAAACGTTAGACCTGAGTACGGGTCAGACAGGGGGGCAGGCATGTCCGATTTTCTCGCGAGCCTCGGCCACTGGAACTGGTTCATTGCCGGCGCCCTGCTGATGGCGCTCGAAACCATCATTCCCGGGGTCCACTTTCTGTGGTTCGGCCTTTCGGCGATGATCGTCGGCCTGATCGTGACGGCGTTCGCGACCATGGGTGCCGGCGATGTCCTCACCCTGCCGTGGCAGCTCGTGCTGTTCGCCGGTCTTTCCGTCATTGCGGTGTTCGGCGTGCGCCGGTTCGCCGATGCGCAGGACGTGGAAAGCGCCGAGAAGGACTTGAACGACCGCAGCGCGCAATATCTCGGCCGCGTCGTCGTCGTCGAGGATGCCATCTCCGGAGGGCGTGGACGGGTGCGCGTGGGCGATACGCTCTGGATGGCTTCCGGCGCCGATGCGCCCAAGGGCGCCCACGTGCGCATCACCGGCGCCAAAGGCAGCGTCTTCGTCGTCGAGCCCGCGTAACACGTCACGTTCCTCTCCCGAGAAGGGAGGGGATGCCCGTCGAGCCGAAGGCGGGCGCTCAAAAGACGGGCAGATGAGGGACTTCGTTCTGGCTCTGCGGCTAGCGTTGTGCGCAACCAAAGCGCCTCATCCGCCAGCTCTATCAATTGCGAGCCTCCGGCTCGACGCGGCACCTTCTGCCCATGGGAGAAGGAAATGAGTGTCCACCGAAATCAGCGCAAAGCTTCTACTCGTCCTCCGGCTTGGCCGTGCCGACGACGTGCCGCGTGATCTCCTGGCGGACGGCATCGGGCTGCGCGGAGACAGCACGCGTCAGCACCCGCAGGTGGTGGCGCGCATCGTGGAGCTGATCGATCAGCGACAGGATCACCGGCAGGCTCGCGTGATCGAGCCCCATGCGATAGTGCAGATCACACGCCAGCGCGATACGGGCCTGATCGATGCGGTCGAACAGATAGCCCCTCTCGTCGCGATGCGGAGCGATCACGCCCTCCTCGATCCAGATCAGGAGAACCTGCTGCTCGAGACACGTGAACTGAGCGATGAGCTCGCCTTCCCGGATCATGTCACGCTGCGCCCCTTCCGCGCGGGTTCTGCGGATGCGTTTTCTCCCACTCGGCCATGAACTCGGCCAGGGCGTCGTCGCCGCCTTGCGGCGGCACGATGTGGATCTCGACGAGCTGGTCGCCGCGGCCTTCGCCCTTGCCCCGCGGCACGCCCTTGCCCCGCAGCCTCAGCTTGGCCCCCTCCTTGACGCGCTTGGGCACGTTGAGATCGACCGGCCCGTCGACGGTGTCGGCGCGCACGCTCGCGCCATTCAGCGCCTCGCCGAGCGAAACCGGAAGCGTGGTCAGGATGTCATGTCCCTCGCGCCTGAAGCGCGGGTCCGGCCGGATCGAGATCTCGACGTACGCGTCGCCCGGCTTCCCGTCCGAGCCTGCGAGCCCCTGGCCCTTGAGGCGCAGCACCTTGCCCTCGTCGATCCCGGCGGGAATCGCGATGTCGAGCGTCTTGCCGTCGGGCATCGACACGACCTTGCGCGCGCCGTTGACGGCATCGAGAAAATCGACCTCGAGCCCATAGCGGACATCCTGCGGCGGCATGCGGAAGGCGCTGTCACCCCCGCCGCCACGCCCCCCGCGACGGCCGAAGAGGTCGGAGAAAATATCGTAGTCGAAGTCGGCCTCGGGGCCGCTTTCAGGCCGCTCCGTGCCCGGCCTGCGGCGATAGCGCGTGCCGCCATCGGCCTCGGCGTACTCGCGATAGAAGTGCCGCTCGGGCTGGCGTTCCGCGCCCGTCTCGTCGATCTCGCCGGCATCGTAGCGCTTGCGCTTGTCCGCATCGCCGATGATGTCGTAGGCGGCCGTGATCTCCTTGAAGCGCTGCTCCGCCTCCGGCTTGCCGGGATTGAGATCGGGATGCGACTCCTTCGCGGCCTGGCGGTAGGCCTTGCGGATCTCGTCCTGGCTCGCGCCACGCGCGACGCCCAGCACGTCATAAGGATCGGCCTTGCGTCTTTCGGCCATGCGTCTCAGGGACCTCGTTCTGGCGCGCTCGGAATGGCGGCACGCGATGACCTAAGACTAGGACAGGGAGCGCCTCTCAAGCAACGTCGGCGATTGCGCCGCGTGCGCCCAGCGACATCGCGCAGGGCCGCCGATCGGCTCCGTTCACGGACGTTCCCCTTTCTCGCGCGCCACCGCCCGCCAGCCGATGTCATGGCGCC
>DAITBB010000040.1:0-24510 GCA_036823975.1 Hyphomicrobium sp. | reverse complement strand
ATGGCGCCAGAAGCCGCCGGGCCAATCGATCCTGGCGATGGCCGCATAGGCGCGCGCCTGCGCCTCCGCCACCGTCGCGCCCACTGCCGTGACGTTGAGCACGCGGCCGCCGTCGGCGAGGATCCGCTCGCCCTCCCGGCGCGTTCCGGCATGGAAGATCTCGACGCCGGGGCTCGCGCGCGCCGCGTCGAGACCGCGGATCTCGGTGCCCTTAATGGGCGTGCCCGGATAGCCCTTGGCCGCGAGCACGACGGTCAACGCTGCATCGTCGCGCCAGTGCAGCTCGCAGTCGTCGAGCGTGCCCTCCGCGGTCGCCACGAGCGCATCGAGGAGATCGGAGTTGAGCCGCGCCATCAGGACCTGCGTCTCAGGATCGCCGAAGCGCACGTTGTACTCGATCAGCTTCGGCCCCTCGGCCGTGATCATGAGGCCGGCAAACAGCACGCCCGTGAACGGCGTGCCGCGCGCCGCCATCGCCGTGACCGTCGGCCGGATGATCTCGCGCATGGTCCGCTCGACCAGCGCCGGCGTCATCACGGGCGCCGGCGAATAAGCGCCCATGCCGCCCGTGTTCGGCCCCGTATCGCCGTCGCCGACGCGCTTGTGATCCTGCGCCGTTGCGAGTGCCACGGCATGACGGCCGTCGCAGAGGGCGAAGAAGCTCGCCTCCTCGCCGTCGAGGAACTCCTCGATCACGACCTCCGCGCCCGCTGCGCCGAAGGCGCCCGCAAAGCACGCATCGATGGCGGCCTCCGCCTCGTCCCGCGTCGCGGCGACGACGACGCCCTTGCCGGCCGCGAGCCCATCCGCCTTGACGACGACCGGCAGCGGCTGGCGCGCCAGATAGCAGCGCGCCGAAAGCGCATCGCTGAAGCGCCCGTAAGCACCCGTCGGGATGCCGGCCTCGCGGCAGAGATCCTTCGTGAAGCCCTTCGAGCCTTCGAGCTGGCTCGCCGCCTTCGAGGGGCCGAAATATCTGACGCCCTGCGCCGCGAGCGCGTCGCCGAGCCCGGAGACGAGCGGCGCCTCCGGACCGATCACGACGAAGTCGATGGCGTTGTCCGCAACGAAGCGCAGCACCGCGGCGTGGTCGGCCGTGTCGAGGGAGACGCATCTCGCGACTTCGCCGATGCCCGCATTCCCCGGCGCCGCGTAGAGCTTCGTGAGATGCGGACTCGCAGCCAACGCCCAGGCCAGCGCATGCTCCCGACCACCCCCACCGATGAGAAGTACGTTCATGCTGTGAGAGGCCCTCGATCTTCCGATAGTATCGCCCGCTCGCCGCCTTTGCTGCCCTGGGGCGGCAAAGACGCCGAGACCCTGTATCATGTTTCGATCGCCGACAAGCAAGGACCGATTCGTGGCCGCATCCTCACCCACCGGCAACGTGGCCGAGTTCACCGTCTCGGAGCTTTCCAACGCCGTGAAGCGCGCGCTCGAGGACGGCTTCGGGCATGTGCGCCTGCGCGGCGAGGTCTCGGGCTACCGCGGCCCGCACGCCTCGGGCCACTGCTACTTCTCGCTCAAGGACGACAAGGCCAAGATCGATGCCGTCGTCTGGCGCGGCGTCTGGAGCCGCCTCAAGATCCGTCCCGAGGAAGGCATGGAGGTGATCGCCACCGGCCGCGTGTCGTCCTTCCCCGGCTCGTCGAAATACCAGATCGTCATCGAAAGCCTGGAGCCTGCGGGCCTCGGCGCGCTCATGGCACAGCTCGAGGAGCGCAAGCGTCGCTTCGCGGCCGAAGGGCTCTTCGCCGAGGAGCGCAAGCGCGCCCTCCCGCATCTGCCGAAGGTCGTCGGCATCGTCACGAGCCCCACCGGCGCCGTCATACGCGACATGCTGCACGGCTTCCGCGAGCGCTTTCCGACGCGCGTCGTCGTCTGGCCCGTGCGCGTGCAGGGCGAAGGCAGCGCGGCCGAGATCGCCGCGGCCATCCGCGGCTTCAACGCGCTTGCGCCCGAGGGGCCCATTCCCCGCCCCGACGTGCTCATCGTCGCCCGCGGCGGCGGCAGCCTCGAAGACCTGTGGGGCTTCAACGACGAAGCCGTCGTCCGCGCCGTCGCGGAAAGCGGCATTCCTATCATCTCGGCCGTCGGACACGAGACGGACTGGACGCTGATCGATCTCGTCGCCGACGCGCGCGCGCCGACGCCGACCAAGGCGGCCGAATGGGCCGTGCCGAAGCATTCGGATCTTCTGCAGGAGACCGGCAAGCTCGGCCTCAGGCTCGGCGTCGCGGTGCGGCGCGTGCTCGAAACGCTGCGTCGCGATCTCAAATCCGCCGCGCGCGGCCTGCCGCGGCCCGAGGATCTCGCAGCCCTGCCCCGCCAGCGTCTCGACACGATCGGCCATCGCCTCGATGGCGCTTTGCGCGCGCGCGTCCAGCGCTGCCATACGCGCTTCGCCCAGATCGCCGGGCGCATACCGCCCGCGCGCGCGCTCGTCACGCTGCCGCGCCAGCGCCTCGATGGGGCAAGCGCCCGCCTCGGCCGGGCGCTATCCTCGAATACGCAAACCCATCACACGCGCCATGTCCGCATCGCCGCGCGCCTGCATGCAGGATTGCTCGCGAACCGGCTCACGCGCGCCGCCGACCGGCTCGAGACCCTCGACCGGCGCGCACGGGAGGGTCTCGGTCGCATCGCGTCCGGCCGCCGCGCCCACCTGCAGCACGCCGCCGGACGCCTGCAGCCTGCGCCCCTCAGCCATCGCGTCGCGCGCTGCGCCGAGCGTCTGGATGCGCTCGCCGCGCGCAGCACGCGCGCCATCACGGCCGGCCTCGACCGCCGCCGCCGCCTGCTCGAAGGCCAGCACAAGCTGCTCGGCTCGCTCGGCTATCAGAGCGTGCTCCGGCGCGGCTTTGCGCTCGTGCGGGACAGCGCCGGCAACATGATCCGCTCGGCAGGCGCGGCCCGGCCCGGCCAGGTCCTCGACATCGAGTTCGCCGATGGACGCCTTGCCGCCGAGGTCACGGGCCGCAGCGGCGACCGCACGCGCGAGGAGAAGGACCGTCCCGGCCCCGCCGCAGCACCTGCCGCGGAACCGCCGCGCCGGCGCTCGCCGGGAGACCAGGGCTCACTCTTCTGATCGGCAGGCGGGCAACGAAGCCTTGACGCGGCGGCAGGGAACCGCGATGTCATGCGACGTACTGCGGCCCTCCTGACGGGCTGCGGTGCCCTGATGCACGGATTGGCAGGTCGCAAGAGGGCTCATGAATCGCTTCGAAAAGCTGTTCGGCACCCGGGGAGAAGCCCAGGTCCACTACCTCGACGGCGAATTCCAGATCGTCTCGCCCGGAGAGTATGTGCTCTGCGCCGTCACGCAGCAGAAAATCCCGCTCGCCGAGCTGCGCTATTGGAGCGTCGCGCTGCAGGAGCCTTACGCCTCCGCCGAGATCTCGCTGTCGCGCTACCTCGAAACCAACAGCGGGTCCGTCGCCTGAGCAGCGCGTCAGCGCCGCCCCCCCTTGAGCGCACCGTCGATCAACGCATCGAGCCGGAGCTGATCGCGCGCGTCCAGAACGACGCGGATGGGCAGCGTCTTGGCGCGCCGGGCGAGATCGGCGCGCGCGCCCGTCGTCCCCATAAGCCGCACATGATCCTTTTCCGTCGTCACGAGGTCGGCGCCGAGCCGGTCGGCCTCCTCCAGCAGCGCCCGCGCCTCCGCCTCCGAGAAGGGATGGTGATCGGGAAACGCGCGGCGCGCGATGCGTCGCGGCGTCTGCGCCGCGAGGAGCGTGAAGAAGCGCTCGGGATGGGCGATGCCGGCAAAAGCGATCACGTCGCGATCCGCAAGATCGAGCGCGTCCCCTGCGGGCTCCACGCCGGCGCACAGGACGGGCCCGGGAAAGCGCTCTCTCAGCATCGCGAGGACGGGCGTCTCAGCCTCCGCCGCCCGCGCACCCATGACGACGATGCCATCGACGAGGCGGAGCTGAAAACCGAGATCCGCCCGCAGAGGCCCCGCCGGAATGACGCGCCCGTTGCCGACGCCGCGCCGCGCATCCACGACGGCCAGGGTGAGATCTTTCGCGAGATGCGGGTTCTGCAGCCCGTCGTCCATCACGACGGCCTCGGTTGCGCCATCCGCGACGATGGCCGCGAGCGCCGCGCGCCGGTCGCGCCCGATCATGACGCGGGCCTCGCGCGCGAGAAGCAGCGGCTCGTCGCCGACCTCACGCGCCGTATGGCGCGCCGGATCGACCCACACGGGCCCGGCGAGCGCGCCACCATAACCACGCGATAACGCCGCCGCGCGAAGGCCGCGCCCCGCGAGGCCGTCGAGCAGCGCGCGCGTGAGCGGCGTCTTGCCGGTGCCGCCCGCCGTGAAGTTGCCGATGCAGATCACGGGCAGCTCGGTGCGGAGCGGCGCGGCGACCCGGAAACGCCGTTCTGCGATGGCGCCATAGAGCTGGGCGGCGGGCGCGAGAAGCCGTGCCGGAAGACTTTCGCCGCCGCCTTCCCCATACCACCAGGAGGGCTCGTCAAGATGCACGGCGCGCCTGAGAGCTTTGCGGCAGCATCTCCAGCAGCGTCTCCACCGTGCGCTCGAGCGCGCCGGCCAGCGAGGTGACGCCGGCATGCGCGCCGCGCCGCATGCGCGCCAGCTCCGCCTCGTCCGTGAGAATGGCCTCGACGGTCTGCGCCAGCTCCTCCGCCGTCGCCACCTCGCGCGCGCCGCGATGGCGCAGGAGCGCGCGATAGACGTCGCGGAAGTTGGTCCAATGCGGCCCTGTCAGCACCACTGCTCCGCGCGCGATGGCCTCGACCGGGTTCTGTCCGCCATGCGGGATGAGCGAGCCGCCGACGAACGCCACGGGCGCGAGCGCATAGAACGTGCCGAGCTCGCCGATCGTATCGGCGAGGTAGATGTCGGTGTCGGCATCCGGCATCGCGCCCGTCGAGCGCACGACGACGCGAAGGCCCTGCGCGCGCAGCATCTCGGCCACCGCCTTGCCGCGCCCGGGATGACGCGGCACGAGGATCGTGCAGAAACCGGGAAGCGCCTTGGCGACGATGCGATGCGCACGCGCAACGCTCACCTCCTCCGGATCGTGCGTGCTGGCCGCCACCAGAAGCGGCCGACCGGCGAGCGCTGTCTCGAGCCTGGCGAGCTCCGCCGGGTCGACCACCGGCGGCGGCGCGTCGATCTTGAGATTGCCGAGCGCCTCGACGCGGCGTGCGCCCAGCGTCTGGAACGCCCGCCCCATCAGCTCGTTCTGCGCAAGCACGCAATCGAAACGCGAGAACAGCGGCCGCGAGACCGAGGCGAAGCGCCGCCACCGCCGGCCGCTGCGCGCCGACATGCGGGCGTTGACGAGGGCCAGAGGAACGTCCTTCGCGGCCGCCTCGATGATGAGGTTCGGCCAGATCTCGCTTTCCACGAACACGGCGAGATCCGGCTTCCAATGGTCGAGGAACGCGCGCACGTAAGATGGCACGTCGAGCACGATATACTGATGTATCGCGCGCGGGCCGAGCCGCCGTCCCGCCAGCGCCGCCGACGTCAGCGTGCCCGTCGTGAGCAGCACGGAGAGATCGTCGCGCTCCGCCAGCATGCGCTCGATCACGGGAAGAACGGCATTCGTCTCTCCGACGCTCGCCGCATGAAACCACACGAGCGGACCCGCCGGCCGCGGTCGGCTTGCGATCCCATAGCGCTCCCCGCGCCGCGCCGCATCCTCCTTGCCCTGCCGCGTGCGCCAGGCGAGCAGCAACGGCGCGCCGAGCCCGAACGCGGAGGTCGCGGCCCGATAGATCTTGAGCGCCACGCCCAGCGGCGCGGGCTCCGCGTCGGGGCCGGCCGCGGACGGCGGCGTCACGCGCGCGATGTCCGCGCCGACGAGATCGTAAGCGCGCCGCGTCACGGTGTTGAGGCCGTCCTCGACAGCCTTGCGATGGGTCTCAAGCGCCGCCTCGTCCGAATCCTCCGGAACCCAGATCGGATCGCCCACGACGTAGGCCAGCTTCGAGTATGGGAGATTGACCGTCATCCGGCTCCAGGTCGGAAGGACGAGGAAGCGCGACGTTGCGACCGCGAACGGAATGACGGGCCGCCCGGAGAACTTGGCGAGTGTCGCCGTGCCGACGCCGGCTCGCCGCGCCGGCCCCGGAGGCACGTCCGAGGTGATCGAGAACGTGCTCTCCTCCTCGAGCAGCCGCAGCGCGACCCGGAGCGCGCGGGCCCCGCCGCGGTCGCGCTTGCGCGCCCCCGCCCCTGCGCCCTGCACGACGTCGATGTCGAAATCCCCGAGCAATGTCCGGATGAGCGCCGCATCCTTGTGGCGCGCGGCCATCGCCGACACCTTGTAGCCCTTGCCGTGCAACTCGCGCAGCGTCGGCATCAGCAGGAACTGGCCGTGCCACATGGCCAGGATGAAGGGATGATAACGCTTGAGGCGGTCGACGGCGTCCGGCGGATCGACGATCACGTGCGAGGTCGCCGACACGAATCGCGTGTAGCGGGCGAGGCATCGGCCCAGGAAGCGGCCAAATCTCGACTCGTGGTGTGGCGATTGTGCCATCGATCGGCTTGCCTCGCCCTTCGATCGGTTGGGCCGCCCAGTATCGCCCCGCGTCAAGTCCGGTTGCCCCGCGTCAGTCCGGGAAATCTCCTATAGTGAATAGCCCTCTAAGGCAACCGCTTGAACCGGCCTGTCCAATATCGGTTCGACAGGGTGCACAGGATAGTGTTACGCAGCCGGAATCTGAGGCATGCCGCGGTGTCCAACGGACATCCGTCAGGCGGAACCTGCATGCGGGCGGACCTGCAAAAACGAAGGCCATCACTCTCGAAACGGGCGCGCCGCGCGCTGCACCGCTCGGCCGCGACCACGCTCGAGACCGTCTCCCGCGCGCTCCCCGCGTCGTGGCGCGAGCGCGCGAAGCCGTATGCGCGCTACGCAGATATGCTTCTCTTCGATCATCTCTTCGTCCGCCTCGCTTTCCCGAACCGTCACCGGCTGTCGGAGGAGGCCTGGCGCGCGGCCCAACCGCTGCCGCACCAGATCCGGGACGCCGCGCGGCGCGGCATCCGCACCATCGTCAACCTGCGCGGCGAGGCCGACACCTCGACCTACGCCATCGAAGCCGAGGCCTGCCGGGCCGCGAACCTGACGCTCCGCGATTTTCGCATCCGCTCGCGCGCCGCGCCCACGCGCGCCGAGGTGCTGGCCGCGCGCGACCTCTTCGAAAGCGTGGAGTACCCGATCCTCATGCACTGCAAGTCCGGCGCCGATCGCGTCGGCCTGATGAGCGCGCTCTATCTCCACACACGTCAAGGCGTGCCGATCGCGGAGGCGCGCCGCCAGCTCTCGCTCGCCTACGGTCACATCCGCGCGGCCGATACCGGCATCCTCGACCACTTCCTCGAGGCCTACCTCGACTATGCGGCCACGACGCCGATCTCGTTCTACGACTGGGTCGCCACCGTCTACGATCCGGAGGAGGTGACCCGCCGCGTCCACTCCCGGCGGTGGGCCAACCGCATCGTGGACAAGGTGCTCCGCCGCGAGTGAGCCCGCCCGCTGGCGACAGGCGATAGCGGGCCTGCCTAGTTCAGCGGCAATCCCGGCGGCGGGCTGTCGGCATCCGCATCGCTCAGGAGCTGGGCGCGCACGAGCCGCGCATAGGCGCCGCCGCGTCCGATCAGCTCCGCATGCGTACCGGTCTCGACGATGGTCCCCTCCTCCATCACGCAGATCATGTCCGCGTTCTGTACGGTCGAGAGACGGTGCGCGATCACGAGCGTGGTGCGGCCGCGCGTGAAGTCCGCCAGGGCCTGCTGCACGAGCCGCTCCGACTGCGTGTCGAGCGCGCTGGTCGCCTCGTCGAGCAGAAGGATCGGCGCGTTCTTGAGGATCGCGGCGGCGAGCGCCAAGCGCTGGCGCTGGCCGCCCGACAGGCGCACGCCGCGATCGCCGATCACCGTCGCATAGCCCTGTGGCTGGCTCAGGATGAACTCGTGCGCCGCCGCCGCCTTGGCCGCCGCGACGATCTCCTCGTCGGAGGCATCGAGCTTGCCGAGCGCGATATTGGCGTGGATCGTATCGTCGAACAGCGTCACGTCCTGGCTGACCAGTGCGATGGCGCCGCGTAGCGAGGAGAGCGTCACCTCGCGGATGTCCTGCCCGTCGATACGGATGGCGCCGCTCGTGACGTCGAACAGCCGCGGCACGAGGTTGACGATCGTCGACTTGCCGGCGCCGGAGCGCCCGACGAACGCGACCGTCTGCCCGCCCTTGACCGCGAGATTGAAGTCCGAGATCGCGGGGATGTGGGGATCGCCATAGTGGAACCCCACGTGATCGAAGGTCATCGCCCCCTCCGCGAGCTGCAACGGCTTGGCGCCGGGCAGATCCCGGTTTAACGGCTCCTCGTCGAGGATGCCGTAGATGCTTTCGAGGGCGGCGAGCCCCTCCTGAAGGCGCGCCATGAGCCCGCCGATCGCCTTGAGGGGCTGGGCCGCCATCAGGAGCGCCGCCGTGAGGCCCATGAAATCGCCGACCGTCGCGGCCCCGCTCGAAATGCGCCAGTAGGCGACCCAGATCACGCCCGCGACCGCGAGCCCGCCCAGCGCCTCGAGCAGCGCCTCGAGCCGCGCCTTGACCTGCACGCCCTTGAGCCTCAGCCGGAACACGTCCTCGAAGCTGCGGCCCATGCGGCCGGACGCATACTCCTCGAGGCGGAACGTCTTGATGAGCCGCGTCGCGCCGAGCTTTTCGGCGAGCAGCGAGGTCATGCCGCCGAGCTCGGCCTGCGTGCGCGTCGCGTTGCGTCGCACGCGCCGCGCGATGGTCGCGATCGGCACGACGGCGAAAGGATAGACGCCGAGCACGACGAGCGAGATCATCCAGTCGAGGTAGAACATCGAGCCGACGAGCGCGACCACCGAGAGCGTGTCGCGCATGATCGAGTTCATCGAGGCGAGCGCCGCCTGCTGGATGAACTGCATGTCGTTGGTGAGCTTGGAGAGAAGCCGGCCGGGGGCATCGCGCGTGAGAACGGCGTAATCGGCGTGCACGAGATGGCGGAACGCGCGGTTCTGCATGTCCGTCTGCATGCGCAGAACGATCCGCTGCGTGTGCACCGTCTGCATGTAGAGAAAGGTGCTGCGGGCCGCGGTGATGCCGATGATGCCGACCAGCACCCACGGCAGCCAAGTCACGTCGCCCTTGAGCAGGCTGTCGAACGAGAACTTGATGACCATCGGATAGGCGCCCGTCGCCGCCGCCAGCGCGGCGGTCAGCAACAGCGCGATCAGAAGCTCGCGCCACCGGGGGCGCACCCAGTCCGCAAGGAACCGCCGCAGCAGCGTGCGCGAATGCGCATCGAGCCCATAAGAGCGCTGATCCTCCCCTGCGCCGGACTTCTTACGGCTTGCGATCGCCATGCCCGCTCCATCTCCACATCGCCCATGCCCCCTTCGACGACGGGAGATGATCGCCCGTCACCGCCACCCGCTAAACTCCGGCGCGCACATCGGCGGCCTCGGCGGTCGGCTCGAGCAGCCGATGCATGTGAACGATGAAATAGCGCATCTGCGCATTGTCCACGGAGCGTTGGGCTGCGGCCTTCCAGGCCGCGTAAGCCTCGGCATAGTTTGCAAAGATCCCGACGATATCGAGGCCGGCAACGTCGCGGAACTCGGTTCCGTCGAGATCGCGAAGCTCGCCGCCGAAAACGAGGTGCAGGCGCTGTTTGGGGGCCATGTCCCGGTCGGCCGTCATTGGGTCGCATTTCTCCATGGGCGCGCACGGGGTCGAGGTGCGCCGATTCCCCTTCCTGCCCCATCCGCAAAGCACGTTCAAGGCCGCCTCTCGCCCCTCCTCGCCCGATATCCACCCCGGGTGGAACCGAGAGTCGGGCCAGGCAGGGAACGGGGCATGCGCTTACGTAAAATTAAGCAGTCCTTTTAAGGGGATATTCTAATTCTCTGTGAGATAGTGTGCCCATGGTCGCGCAAGACGGCCGCTCAGAAGTTGACAGGAACACGGAGGCACCGGCGCGGACGAGGGGGGACCTTGCCGCGCCGAAGTCTTTTCAGGCTGGGGATTCGTGCCCGCGAATCCGCTTTTCACGGTTCGGACGGCGCACCGGGCGCCGCCCGCCCAGCGGGCACGGCAATCCACAGGTCATCCACCGAATTCGGAGCCCGCAAAGCCCCGCGCCATGCCGCGCACCACGGCTTTCGGGCGGCGCATGAGACCTTAAACAGCGTTGCCCGCGCCGCCTGCGTCCGATAGCGTTGCCCGGATCATCCCTAAACACCGAGCCAACTCAGAGCCTGACCGCGCGCGCATGACGGACAATCCTTACGATATCGACCTCGACAAGACCCCCGCCAACTATCAGCCGCTGACGCCCCTCAGCCTGTTCGAGCGGGCGGCCGCCGTCTACCCCGATCACACGGCCATCATCCACGGCACGCAGCGCGTCACCTACAGGACGTTCTACGAGCGCGCGTGCCGCCTCGCCTCCGCGCTCGTCCGTCTCGGCATCGGCCCGGGCGATACGGTCTCCGTCATGCTGGCCAACACGCCCGCGATGCTCGAGGCGCACTATGCCGTGCCGATGACTGGCGCCGTCCTGCATTGTATGAACACCCGCCTCGACGCGCCCATTCTCGCTTTCCAGCTCGACCACGCCAACACCAAGGTGCTGATCGCGGACCGCGAGTTCACGCCCGTCATGCGGCAGGCGCTGGACCTCGCCACGGTTCGCCCGATGATCATCGATTGCGACGATCCGGAGTTCCCCGGTCTCGGCGATCCGCTCTCCGACACGCCGTATGAAACCTTCCTCGCCAGCGGCGCGACGGATTTCGTCTGGCGCAGGCCCGGCGACGAATGGGACGCGATCGCCCTCAACTACACGTCCGGCACCACGGGCAATCCCAAAGGCGTCGTCTACCACCACCGCGGCGCGACGCTGATGTGCTACGCCAACGTGTTCGCGACCGGCATGACGCGTCATCCGATCTACCTGTGGACGCTGCCGATGTTCCACTGCAACGGCTGGTGCTTCCCGTGGACGCTGTCGCTCGTCGCCGGCACGCACGTATGCCTCAGGTGGGTGCGCGCCAAGGCGATCTACGATGCCATCGCCGACCATGGCGTGACGCATCTCTCGGGCGCGCCGATCGTCATGTCGACCCTCCTCAACGCCAAGGAGGACGAGCGGCGCGTCATTCCCCATCGCGTCGCCTTCAACCACGCGGCCGCCCCGCCGCCGCAGGAGGTGATGGCGCGCATGGACGCGGCCGGTTTCGCGCTGACCCATCTCTACGGGCTGACGGAGACCTACGGCCCCGCCACGCTCAACGAATGGCACAGCGCCTGGAACGAGCTGCCCAAGGCCGAGAAGGATGCGCTGCGGCTCCGCCAAGGCGTTTGCTATCCCGCGCTCGAGGGGCTGACCGTGATGGACCCCGTGACCATGACGCAGGTCCCGGCCGACGGCGAGACGATCGGCGAAGTCATGTTCCGCGGCAACATCGTCATGAAGGGCTATCTCAAGAACCCTGCGGCCACCGCCGAGGCATTCCGCGGCGGCTGGTTCCATTCGGGCGATCTCGGCGTGCTGCATCCGGACGGCTACATCCAGATCAAGGACCGCTCGAAGGACATCATCATCTCGGGCGGCGAGAACATCTCGTCGATCGAGGTGGAGGACGTGCTCTACAAGCATCCGTCCGTCGCCCTTTGCGCGGTGGTGGCGAAGCCCGACGAGAAATGGGGCGAGACGCCGTGCGCCTTCGTCGAGCTCAAGCCCGACGCGACGGCGACCGAGGAGGAGCTGATCACGTGGTGCCGCGAGCGGCTGGCCCATTACAAAGCGCCGCGCCACATCCTGTTCACGCAGGTTCCGAAGACCTCGACGGGCAAGATTCAGAAGTTCAAGCTGCGCGAGCTGGCGAAAAGCGGCTGAGGGGTGGAGCCGCCGGCGCTCCGTCACAAACCCCCTTCCCTTGCAAGCCTCCGGCGCGACGCGGCACCTTCTCCCTATGGGAGAAGGAAGTAAGCGCGCAGCAGTCCGCGCGCGGAAGCGCCGCATGATTGATCGCCGGACGCGCGTGAGGCTCCCGCCCTATGGCACTGGCGTTGCCTTCACGAGGTCGAAGCCGGCCTCTTGCCAGGCGTCCGTTCCTTCGGAGAACCAGATCACGTTCGTGTAGCCCCACTCGAGCGCGCGTTTGCCGGCGTTCCACGACATCCAGCAATTCTTGAGGCAGAAGAACACGATCGGCTTGGCCGTGTCGCCCCCCGTCAGGCTCACGAGTCGCGAGCGGAAGTAGCTCTCGAACTCCGGCGACAAAACGCCATAGCCCACGTTCGGAAGCCAATGAGCGCCCTCGATGGTCATGTGCGTGACGTCGCGCCAGACCGTACCCGCCGGCAGGTTCGGAGGCTTGGGCGCGCGTGGGTAGACGTCGATGAACACCGCCTCCTTCGCACGCCACAGCGCTTCCGCCGCATCGGCCCCGATGACGCGCGCGCCCTTCAGCGTCCTGGGCACGGGCGTGCGGTAGGCGTCCGTGCGGTAGTCGGCAGGCTCCTCGGGAATTTCGTCATCGCCCGCAGCCCCAGCCGGCGCGCAAACGGCCGCAATGAGGCTCAGTATCAGAGCGAGACACGCCGCCACGGCCGGCCCGATGCGGCCCCTGCCCTCACCGCTCGTCGTCATTCGCGGCAATGCGCGCACGGCATCCGTCCCGTTCCAATCGTTGGCTCGCTTCAGAAAGGGAAGCACACGGGCTTCGGAAACGCAAAGCACGGGGCGCTGGCGAGAGGGCCGCTCCTGCCGAGAGGCGGCCCGCGCGCCCCATCTCCTCAATTCGTGCCCTTGGTCGGCGCTGCCGTGCGCGGCTCCGTGATGAGCTTGTTGTCCTCGTCGATCAGCGGCACGCCGTAATCGAGCAGGATCCGGTCGATGTCGCCCTGACGCTTGGCGATCACGCCGTTGATCTCGTGCTTCCATGCCGTCTCGTTGGCGCGGACGCCCATGGTGATGCGGTATTCGAGCCGCGGAAGCCCCGGCTGCTTCTCTTCGAGCATGGGCTGCACGTTCAGCTTCTCGCCGCCATGGCTGGCATACCAGCCGGCATGAGGCCCCCAGAGGATGCCGACGTCGATCTCACCCGAGCGCACGTCGTCAGCCATCTCCTGCATGGGGTTCTGATAGCGCGTATCGACGATGAAGAGATAGGACTTGGCGGTGGGCATCAGTCCGGCCTTGGCGACGTAATCCGCCGCCGGCGCGCCCGCCTGAATGCCGACCCTCTTGCCCTTGAGCCGCGGGTCGAGAATCGAGGTGATGCTCTCGAGACCCGAACCCGGCTTGGTGATCAGCGCATAGGTCGTGCGGTAATAGGGATTGGTGTTGAGCGTGAACTCGTCGGCCTGCACCGTTCCCATGATGAGGTCGCACCGCTTCTCCGACAGCGTCTTGCGGACGAAGCCCATGCCTTGCGGAAACCACGTGTACTCGACCGATTTTCGCTTCAGCTCGTCCGCGACGAGCTGAGCGATCTTGTTCTCGAACCCCTCGCCCGCCTCGTTCGAGTAAGGCAGGTTGGCCGGGGTCGCGCAGACGCGGAGAACGTGGCGGTTCACCGCGTCTGCAAGATGGCCCGAGGCAGCCCAAGCCCCGCCTGAGGCGGCGACGAGGGCAGCCACGAGGCTACCGGTCAGGCGTATCCGTACGGCGTGCAGTTTCATTTTTGTTGTTTCTCCCAAATCCAACCGAGGAGGCCGCCGCCGAATTACTGGCCTCGCTTACTCCAGGCAGGAGTTCTCATACTCCTTGGCGGTCGCGGGCTTCTCGGCACGCTGGTCCGGTGAGAGGCGTCCGCCTGGCAATTCGCCGGACGCGCGCGCCTTGATGTAGATGTAGAGATCGTCGATGTAGCACATGACGTTCTTGTTATCGCCGAGGGCCGGCATGATGAAGAGCGTGCCGCCGACGTCGCGGCGCTGGCCGCTCGAGACGACCTGCAGGAACTTCTCGTAGGTCATCGTCTTCAGCGAATCCGCGAGAGCCGGTGCGAACGTCGAGCCCTCCGCGTTCGGGCCGTGGCAGACATGGCATTCGGCGTGATACCGGCGCCAGCCGGAATAGGTGTACCAGTCGACCTGCTTGACCGCGTCTCCTTCCTTGACGACGTTGTAGGTAGGCGTGCCGTCCTCCAGCTCCCACTTGCCGTCGACCTCCTTCTTCTTTCCGGCCTTCGACTCCTCGAGGTGCTTGGCGGCCTTGGCCTTCTCCTCGTCCGTCGCCTCGGCCGGCGGGGGCTCCTTGCCCGTACCGACATCGGCAGGCGGCGCATCCGCGGCGGGCGGATCCTGCGCGGCTATCTGAATTCTCTCGTCGGCGACAGCGGCAGCTGAGAGCCCCAAACCGGCCATAAGGCCGACGCAGCTCACGGCGATCAATCCAGTTCCAAACCTTTTCACGCGCTTCCCTTTCTTACCGAAGCTTATTGCCTCTCGCCCGAGACCTCGCACCCGAGCCATCTGGCGAACGTTCACTATGGGAATTGGGGTCTCGAGATGCAGCCAGAAATTCCCGATCCGTCTTCAAAATTTGGTGACATTGTACCGGAATGTGAGGCCACTCGATGATGGTATTCAAGAAACAAGCCGGCGCGGGTTCCCCCACGCCGGCTCGTCTTTTTCTAGGCTTTGATCATTAGGGCAGCGTGTAGACCGTGAACGTGCCGCCGAGATCGGTGTAGGACTTGAGGCCGGCGTAGTTGCCGACTGCGCCCAGACCGTCCGTCGGCTTGTCGAGGCCGGCCGCGAGGCCGATGCCTGCCCAGCCGCCGACACCCGAGAAGATGCCGATGTACTGCTTGCCGCCGATGGCATAGGTCATCGCGTTACCGATCGAGCCAGACGGCAGGCGGTGCTTGAAGAGCTCGGCACCATCCTTCTGGTCGCGGCACTTGAAGTAGCCCTCGAGCGTGCCGTGGCAGGCCAGGCCGCCAGCGGTGGTCAGAACGCCCGACCAGACCGAGAAGGGCTCGTCATGCTGGTGAACGATCTTGCCAGCAGCGCCGTCCCAGATCGTGAAGTGACCCGAGTTGGTCTTGCCTTCCGGCGGGAACATCGACACCGTCGCGCCAACGTACGGCTGACCAGGCGTGTACGAAACCTTGAAGGGCTCGTAGTCCATGCAGACGTTGTTGACCGGCACGTAGAACAGGTTCGTCAGCGGCGAGTAGGCTGCCGGCTGCTGATCCTTGAAGCCCAGAGCGGCCGGGCAAACGTTCTTCGTGTTGACGTCCGGACCATTGAGGAAGGTGGACTTCGAGGCCACGACATACGGACGGCCGTAGTTCGGGCTCGACTTGTCCATCTCGACGCCGGTCGACCAGTTGAGGTCCTCGTCGTAGGGCTTCGCAACGAGCAGCTCGCCGTTCAGACGATCGAGCGTATAGCCGAAGCCGTTACGATCGAAGTGCGTCAGAACCTTGCGCTCCTTGCCGTCGAAGGTCTGCGTGGTGAGGATCGACTCGTTGATGCCGTCGTAGTCCCACTCATCGAACGGGGTCATCTGGTAAGCCCAGGCGGCCACGCCGGTGTCGGGGTTACGAGCGAACAGCGTCATCGACCACTTCTGATCGATCTGCTTGCCGTCCGGTCCAGCGCGCTGAGCCGGGTTCCAGGTCGAGGGGTTGCCGGAGCCGTAGTAGAAGAGATTGGCTTCCGGATCGTAGGTGGCATAGCCCCAGGTCGAGCCGCCGCCGATCTTCCACTGATCACCCGTCCAGGTCTTCAGAGACGAGTCCTTGCCGACCGGCTTGCCGAGCGACAGCGTCTTCTCCGGATCCATCAGGATGTCGGAGTCCGGACCCATGGAGTAGGCGCGCCAGACGCGCTTGCCATCGGCCAGGTTGTAAGCCGTCACGTGGCAGCGCACGCCGAACTCGGCGCCCGACGTGCCCATGATGATCTTATCGTTGACGACCAGGGTGAAGCCCGTGTGGGTCTCGCCCTTCTTGGGATCGCCGTTGACGACCTTCCACTTCTCCTGGCCGGTCTTGGTGTCGAGCGCCACGAGCGTGGTGTCGGCCTGACCGAAGATCAGCGTATCGCCGACGATGTTCACGCCACCGCGGTTGACGGTGTCGCAGCACATGACCGGGATAACGGACGGATCCTGCTTCGGAGAGTACTTCCAGAGGATCTTCGGGCCCGTCGGGTCCGAGATGTCGAGGGCGAACACGTTGTTCGGGAACGCCGAATGGAGGTACATCCGGTCGCCGATGACGATCGGCGAGCCCTCGTGACCGCGCAGAACGCCGGTCGAGAACTGCCAAGCGACCTTGAGGTCCTTGACGTTCGAGGTGTTGATCTGGTCGAGCTCCGAGTAACGCCAGCCGCTGTACTGTCCCGACTGCATTGCCCAGTTATTGGGGTCCGACGTCGCCTTGATCACGTCCTCGTTCGCCCAGCCGGGCGAAGTCAGAGCGACAGTGGCGAGCAGCCCGCATGCGAGTGCACTTCTGCGCATCGCGCTTCCTCCTTAAAGTTCTTGCCACGCTTGCAAGCGGCAGCGAACGACAGCGTGTCACAGCCCAGTTCGCGGCAGTGGGAATTTTTCCCTTATTGTCCGCTGGCTTACGAGTGAAATCTCCTGCACTGAAGAGACTTCGGAAGCCATCGCTACCGTGGGACCCTTTTAGACACTTTCTCGTGAACTCCGCAAGACAATCCGCGCGGCCATTTTTCCTGCAACACCTTTAGGACAAACATGCTGACCCATTTTACAGTAGGTTTCATGGGCCATTCTCGCGGTGCAATGCAATTTGCTGCGGCGCACGCCTAAATTTCCTACGACAAGTGGCTTAGGCTCCCACTTGTGTAAAATAAAATCATATGCAGAATGTTTGCCCCTAAAAGATCGAAAATGCATAAGTTTCCGCCCCTAGGCAGCGCGATGACGTGGGATTCTTCCCGGATTATCCCGATTCTTGTAGCCATTTGCCGAAGTCCGATGCAGCGTCTGCTCTGACGCCGCGCCGGATGGACACGTGAACAAGTGGCACGCGCGGGCTTCCATGACGGCCGAGAGCCCCACCAAACAAGGCCCGGACGCGCCGCCGGCAGACGCACCACTGACAGGAGCACTCCATGGTCCCTCGTGCACAGAGCAGCCTCAGGATCGTCGCGGCGCTGGCTGCCGCCCTCGCGGTCACGGCCAGCACCTGGTCCGGCGCAAAGGCGGCCGACCCCGAGCCGCCGGCTACCGCCTGGCCCGCCCTGCGCCAGGACATCTTCGGCGACCGGCCGGTCGTGGAAGATCCTGCGGCCGTCGTGCTGGAAGCGCCGTATCGCGCCGAGGACGCCGCCATCGTGCCGCTCGTCGTGCGCATTCCCGCTGACGTGGTGGGCTCGGTGCGGAAGCTCTCTCTCGTGATCGACCAGAACCCCGCGCCCCTCGTCGCCGACATCACGTTCGGGCCGGCCGCCGGTCATGCCGAGAGGGTTCTCGAGACGCGCGTGCGCATCGATGCCTACTCGCACGTCCGCGCCATCGTCGAGATGGCGGACGGCACGCTGCACATGGCGACGAAGTTCGTGAAAGCGGCGGGCGGATGCTCGGCGCCGGCTCTCAAGGATCCGGATGCGGCCTTCGCGGAAGCCGGCAAGATGCGCATCCGGTTCATCGCCAGCTCAGGCGACACGCGTGTGGGCGAGATCAAGATCCGCCATCCGCAATACTCGGGCCTGCAGCTCAACCCGGCGACGGGTTACTACATCCCGGCGAAGTTCCTGCGCACGATCGACGTGCTGCGCGGCGACGATCTCGTATTCCACCTCGAAGGCGGCATCTCGCTCTCGGAGAACCCGAGCCTCCGCTTCACCTATGGCGCCGGCCCCGACGAGACGCTCAAGGTCACGGCGGAGGACACCGACGGGCGCACCTTTACGGCCAGTGCCGCGTCCAAAGGCTCGTAAGACGCACGCGCCGCACGACGCCTACCACACGCATGCAACGCAAAGAGGGCGCCTCGTTCGAAGCGCCCTCTTCCATTTCAAATCGCTCTTGCAATCGTCAGACTTGACGCATCAGCAGCAGATCAGAAGCAGCGGACCTCGCCCTCGATCTGCGCCCGCTTCAGGTTCTTGACCTTCTCCTGCATGGCCGGGGCGTAGAGGTAGGATACGCTTTCGCCGCCGCGCTGGCGCACGGAGAGGATCGTCTCGGCCTCCTCGTATTCCTTGTAGGGCAGCACCGTTGCGATCACGTCGATCGAGCAGGCACACTTGTCGAGCACGTCGCGTGTCTGGCCGTTCACGAGCATGCAGCCGTAGATGTAATCGCCACGCACGTTGGTCGGATAGTCGTTGACGTACACCGGAGCCACCGTCTTCTCGGCACATTCCTCACCGACTGCCGAAGCGCCGGCCGCGAGCAACGCCGCGCCGGCCGCGAGCAAAAGTCTCGCCTGCCGCCCAAGCCTCATTTCGCCTCTCCCAGACCAACAACCTTGACGCGCTCCTCGAGCTCGGGCCCCGCGGCCTGCGTGCTCACGAAGTTCGTCTTGAGGTCAACGAAGTAGCCGGGCACCTGGTTGCTCACGACGATCGTCATCGCGGTCTTGTGAAAGCCCTGCATCTTGGACGCGTTGGGATCGCTCTCGAACGGCACGATCTTGAGGGCGAAGCCGTCGACCTCCTTGCCATCGTACGTGACCTTCACAGCCTCCGCCTTCGCTTCCCCCAGCGCCTCGCGGATCTTGTGCTTGAGGTACTGCTGGCTGCCGCCCGCCAGCGCGTTGAAGGTCGAGACGGTCCGGTCGAGATACCAGATGAACAGAGGATTGATCGTGAGCTCCGGCCAGTTCTGCGGGTCGCGGGCACTGGCGCCCGTGAAGACCTGGAACACGACGTCGCGGCTGCCCTGGCCGTCGACCTTCGTCACGCCGAGGCTGAGATCGTCCGCATAATCCTTGCCCACGAGGCGCTCATCCGAGCCCTTCTTCACGAACCGGTACGTGACCGCGTGGCCCTTCTCGATCAGGTCGAGCTGGCGTGTCTCGAACAGAATGGGCCCCGCGTCCTGCCCCGCCTGGACCGCAGGTACCGACAGAGCGAGCAATCCCGCAACGGCGAGCACACGTTTCAACATCGTCGTCATCGTCTCAATTTCCTCCTGGTGGACACCCGTTTTCCAGGTGCTCATTGGGAAGTCTTCTAGCGCCAGCTACCGCCCCGGAGCAATCTCCGGCTCGATGAATTCTCGGAAAGATTATTGCGGCATGCAGCGCCGCAAGCCAAAAACATCTATTTTAATCAAAACCTTAAGGTCGAAGAAACTGACCGAAGGCGCGCGGGCCTCCCCCGACGGGGATACGCGCCGTCACGGCGAGCGTCGCCGTATCGATGCGCTCCAGCCGGTCGACGTCCCAGCAGGCGACATAGACCGCGGTCCCGGTGGCATCGGCCGCGATGCCCTCGGGGTAGTCGCCGACGTCGAGGGTCTTGATCACGGCGAGCGTCGCGAGGTCGAACACGGTCACGGTGGCCGAATACTGGTTCGTGACGAACCCCCGTCCGCCGGCTAGCGCAACCGCATACGGCCGGCGGCCGACCTTGACCGTTCCAACGAGCTTGCCGGCCGCGAGATCGATGACGCTCACGTCGTCGCTGGCGACGTTCGCTGTGTAGGCGCGCTGCCCCTTGTCATCGATCGTCAGCCCGAACGGACGGGCCCCGACTCCCACGCGGCCCGTGCGTGTGAAGGTGGCCGCATCGATCAGCGAGACCTCGTTGCTGTCCCGATCGGCGGTCAAAATGGTCTTTCCATCGGGCGTCACGGCGACGCCCGATGGAGAATGCCCCACGTCGACATGACCGGCGATCGCGTGCGTCCGCGCGTCAACGGCATAGAGCCGATGCTCGTACCAGTCCGCGACGTACACCGTGCCGCTATCGGGATGCACGGCGACGCCGAGCGGCCCCTGCCCCACCGGCACACGCGCGGCAATGGTCGCCGTGGCCGCATCGACGACGATCAGCTCCTTGCTCTCGGGCGCGGTGAGATAGGCAAAGCGGCCGTCCGGCGCCACTGCGACGCCGGCCGGCTTGCCGCCGATCGCGATCTCCGGTGCCGCAACCCCGGCCGCGAGATCGACGATCGAAAGCGAATCTCCCGTCTGGTTCGTCACGAACGCCTGCCGCGCCGCCCGCGGCTCCTCCGCGTGTGACGCAGTCCCGAGAGGGGCGAGCAGAGCGACCAGCGCAACGAGAGCGGAGGCGAGCGGAAGAGGCCACCCCGCGGCGCGAGAGCCGCGGACCGGCGCATCCTCCCGCCGCGCCGCGCTGCCGGCAGCGTGCGGCATCAGCCGCCTTCCAGCTTCTTCTTGAGGCCCGCGAGTCCGCCCTGGAATACGCCCGTGATCGCCTTCACGGCCGCCTCGTCGGAAAGCTCCGGTGGCGGATCGTTGTTGACGTAGCCGCGGTAGAACGCGCTCCGCCATTCGACCTTCGACTTGTCGCCATCGGGCGTGACGGTGAGATGCGCCGAATAGTTCGAGACAGGGAGAACCTTCACGTCGACTTCCGTGATCTCGTAGGAGTACGTCTTGCCTTCGGCATTGTATTTCGTGAGCTTCTCATGGATCTGGCCGCCGCCGTCGAGGGTCAGCGTCCGCGTCGCGTCGACGGCGTTGCCGCCCGTGCCCTCGGTCTTCGTGACGGCCGGGTGCCAGCTCATGTCCTGGAAGTTTCCAACCGCTTCCCACACCTTGTCGGCGGGCGCGTTAATCTCGATCGTTTCGACGACTTTCTGCCGCGTCGGACCGTGCGCCGTCGCGGCGAGCGGCCACAGGCATACGAGTGCCAGCATGGAACCAAGCAATCTAACCATCAATCGTCCTCCGGGATATTTTCACGTGAGCGCCTTCTCCGAGACGGCGGGCGACAATACTTGAGACGCCCCGGGGAGCGCAATGAGAGCGCAGCGAGCGCGGCTCGTCAGCGGCGCAGCATTTTACGATGTTGTGTTGGACTTAAGTCCATGCTTTTCTTCGATGCCAAATCACATCACGAGACCCGTAACAATGACGAACTGGACCCCCGCCACGGGCTCGGGCGACGCCCCGAAGTCCAACGCGATCACTGATGTCGCTTGCCCATTCTGCGGTCTTGTCTGTGACGATCTCGAATTGGCCCGCGACGACAACGGGCTCAAGGTTACGAAGAACGGCTGCAAGAAGGCCATCGCCGGTTTCGAGCGCCGCGTCGACGGGGCCAAGCCGCAGATCGAGGGCCGCGACGTCGATCTCGACACCGCCCTCAAAGCCGCGACGGATCTCATCCGCGCCTCCAAGCTCCCGCTCTACGGCGGCCTCAGCACCGACGTCGACGGCATGCGCGCCGTCATGGCGCTCGCCGACAAGACGGGCGGCGTGGTCGATCACGCCCTGTCCGACGCGCTCAACCGAAACTATCAGGTGCTCCAGTCCCGCGGCTGGATCACGACGACGCTGACGGAGGCGCGCAACCGCGCCGACGTCTTCATCGTCGTCGGCACGAATGTCCAGTACGTCCATCCCCGCTTCTTCGAGCGCATCGTCAACGTCGACTCGTCGGTCATCACGAACCAGCCGCCGAAGCGGACGATCGTGTTCATCGGCAAGGGTCTCGACCCGTCGGCGGCGAAGGGATCGCGGATCGGCGAGATCGTCACGCTCGAGTGCGAGAACGATCGCGTCGGCGAGGTCATCGGTGCGCTGGCGGCGGAAGTGCGCGGCACGCCTCCGACATCCGACAATGTGGCCGGCATCCCGGTGGCGGACGTGCGCGCCCTCGCCGAGCGCTGCCAGAAGGCCAGCTACCCGGTGTTCCTGTGGGCGCCGACGAGCTTCGGCTTCGCAAATGCGGATCTGACGGTGAGCGTGCTGTCCGACCTCATCAAGGATCTCAACGTCAAGGGACGCGCGGCCGGGCTTTCCCTCGGCGGCAGCGAAGGCTCGACCTCTGCGGTCGCCGTCTCGGCCTGGCAGAGCGGCTATCCGTTGCGCGTCTCGTTCGCGAGCGGAAAGCCCGACTACGATGTGCTGCGCTACGCCATTCCGAGCATGCTCGCATCGGGCCAGGGCGACCTGCTGGTATGGACCGCGTCCTTCACGCCCGACCTCGGTCCCCCCGCCACGAACATTCCGCTGATCGTCTTCGGCACACCGGGCCTCACGTTCCCGCAGACACCGGCCGTCTACATTCCCGTCGGAACGCCCGGCGTGGATCACGCAGGGCGCCTCATGCGCGTCGACAGCGTCGCGACCCTGCCGCTGCGCAACCTCGGTCGCTCCTCACTGCCCAAGGTTTCGAGCCTGCTCGGCGCCATCGAGCTCGCACTCTAAATTCCCGCCTCAAGGACCCTAAAGACATGCTGATCAAGTTCACCGGCGGACTCGTCTACGACCCCATGAACGGGGTCAACGGCGAGGTGCGGGACATCTACGCCAAAGACGGCCGCATCGTTGCAGCTCCCCCACCCGGCACACGCGTCGATGCCGAATACCCGCTGCACGGGCGCGTCGTCATGGCCGGCGCCATCGATCCGCACAGTCACATCGGCGGCAGCAAGGTCACCATCAGCCGCATGATGCTGCCGGAAGACCATCGCGGCTGCGAGGTCCCCCGCACCGACCTGATGCGCTCGGGCTGCGGCCACGCCGTGCCCTCCACCATGACGACCGGCTACCGCTACGCCGAGATGGGCTACACCGCCGCGTTCGAGCCCGCGATGATGCCGGTGAACGCGCGCCAGACGCACCTTGAGATGGGCGACACGCCCATGATCGACAAGGGCGCGTTCGTGATGCTCGGCAGCGACGATTTCTTCCTGCGCTCTCTGGCGGAGAAGAAGGACTTCGCATTCATCAAGGATTACATCGCCTGGACGATGCACGCCGCCCAGGCGCTGGCGGTCAAGATCGTGAACCCCGGCGGCATCAGCGCCTTCAAGTTCAACCAGCGCCAACTCGACCTCGACGAGCGCCACCCTCATTACGATCTCACCCCGCGCGACATCATCCTCACGCTGGCGCGCGGCATGAAGGAACTCGGCGTTCCGCACCCGATTCACATTCACGGCTGCAATCTCGGCGTGCCGGGCAGCATGAACTCGACGCTGGCGACGATCCGCGCGGCCGAGGGCCTGCCGATCCATCTCACACACATCCAGTTCCACAGCTACGGCACCGAAGGCGACATGAAGTTCTCCTCGGGCGCCCCGCAGATCGCGGAGCTTCTGAACCAGAACGGCAACATCTCGATCGACATCGGCCAGATCATGTTCGGGCAGACGTGCACGGCCTCGGGCGACTCGATGCGCCAGTACGGCAACACGAAGTCCGCCAACCCCAAGAAGTGGGTGGTGATGGACATCGAGTGCGACAGCGGCTGCGGCGTCATCCCGATGAAGTACCGCGACAAGAGCTACGTCAACGCGCTGCAATGGGCGATCGGGCTTGAGCTGTTCCTGCTCGTCGAGGATCCGTGGCGCATCTTCCTGACGACGGACCATCCGAACGGCGCACCGTTCTACTTCTACCCGCACCTGATCCGCCTCCTCATGGATCGCACCTTCCGCAACGAGATGCTGGAGAGGCTGCATCCCGCCGCGCAGAAGGCGACCATCCTGAAGTCGCTCGCGCGTGAGTACTCGCTCTACGAGATCGCCATCATGACGCGCGCCGGGCCCGCAAAGAGCCTCGGCCTGCGCGACCGCGGCCATCTCGGCGCCGGCGCAATCGCCGACATCACCGTCTACGGCGACATGCCCGACCGCGAGGCGATGTTCCAGACGCCGCTGTTCGTCTTCAAGAACGGCGAGCTGATCGTGCGCGACGGGAAGGTGGTGAAGGTCGTCGCGGGCGCGACCCACGTGGCCCGCCCCGAGTACGACCGCGCGATCGAGAAGCCGCTGCGCGAGTATTTCGACCGCTACCACACCATGAAACTCGAGAACTTCCGTCTCTCCGACCAGGAGGTCGTCGAAAGCAATTGCGGCCACACCGGCGGAGAATGCGGATGTGTCGTCGTGCAGCCGTGCGGACCGAGGACTTCCTGACAATGAGCGGCAAGACCATCAACGGCGTCGTGATCGACGACACCTTCGCCGAGGCGTTCGGAATGAGCGCGCTCGGCCTCGTCATCACAGCCGACACGCCCAAGTGGGCCAACATCTGCGGACAGGTGATGACCGGCTTCGGCACCTCCGTCATCGGATGCGGCGCGGAATGCGGCATCGACCGCGAGCTCTCGCCGTCGGAAACGCCCGACGGCCGGCCGGGCGTGCGCGTGCTCATGTTCGGCTTCTCGCCCGACTTGCTCGTGCCCCAGCTTCGCAACCGCGTCGGCCAGTGCGTTCTGACGAGCCCCGGCTCGGCCTGCTACAACGGCCTCGACAGCGCGACGACGCTCGCGCTCGCAGCCGGCCCGCGCTTCTTCGGCGACGGCTGGCAGACGGCCAAGAAGCTCGGCAACCGCCGCT
>DAITBB010000039.1:0-27326 GCA_036823975.1 Hyphomicrobium sp. | reverse complement strand
TCGATGCGCGCGACGTAGTAGTCGCCCTTCTTCTCGTCCTTGACGATCTCGGCCTGATCGAGCGAGGCGAGCCCCGCCGCCTTGAGGAAGCCCTGCACCGCCGCCTCGGGCGCACCCACACGCGGACCTTTGCGCTCCTCCGAGACGGCAGGCGAGCCCGCGGGCACCTCCGTGACGGCCAGTGCCAGCCGGCGCGGCGTGGCAAAGCTATGCGCCTCTCCCACCGCGAGACCGGCCGCCTTGAGCCCCTCCGTCACGAGGCGCTTGAGGTCCTCGGCCGCCCGCGCCTGCATGCGCGAGGGGATCTCCTCGGAAAAAAGCTCGAGCAGGAGTTCGGCCATGGAATGGAGCCTCTTGGAGTGGATCGTCGTCGTAAGCTGAGACATACGAGCCCGGCCGCAGCCGGGCAACCCGCCAGAACGATGCGCCGGACATAAAGCGACACATAAAGAAACCGGGGGCGTGCATCTGCACACCCCCGGCCCGATCCCAGTGTAGAGGTCCCAGAGAGCAGCAGCTCGTCAGGGAGCCGGAGCCGTCTCCTGCGACGGTTCGGACGCAGGCGCCGCATCCGGCGTCGGAGCCGGAGCTGCTTCGGTCTCGGGAGCGGCCTCAGGAGCCGCGGCCGGCGCCTCGGGCGCAGGTGCAGCTTCAGGCGCAGCCGCCTCGGGAGCAGCCGCCGGGGCCGCCTCGGGCTCCGGCGCTGCGGCCGGCGCAGACTGCGGCTCGGGGGCGGCAGCCTCCGGCGCAGCCGTCGGCGTCACAGTCGCCTCTTCCGAGCCGATGTAGCCGATCGCCTGCCGGCCGACCTCGTCCACGGTGCCCGTGGTGGTGAGGTAGCCGAGCCCGATCACGAGCGCAGCGACGAACATCCAGAAGATCGGGCGATACCGCGCGAGCAGGATCCCTCCGATCAGCAGCGCCGGCACACCGATTGTAAGAATACCAACGACAGTCTCGTTCACGAACGGCCTCCTTCGGATTCGAGCCACGCGGCGCAGCAGGCCTTGGCCAGCTCACGCACACGGAGAATATATCCCTGACGCTCCGTAACAGAGATTACGCCTCTCGCGTCAAGCAGATTGAAAACGTGAGAGGCCTTTATGCACTGGTCATATGCAGGCAACGCCAAAAGGTGCCGCTCGCCGCCTGCACCTTTGGCAAGCAGAGACCTGCATTCTTTCTCGGCATCGCGGAAATGCTGAAGCAAAAGAGCCGTATCGGCATGCTCGAAATTGAAGCGCGAATATTCCTGCTCGGCCTGCAGAAAAACATCCCCGTAAGTAATGCGACGGACGTCGTCCTGGCCGTTGAAGTTGAGGTCGAACACGCGGTCGACCCCCTGGACGTACATGGCGAGCCGCTCGAGCCCGTACGTGATCTCGCCCGCCACCGGATTGCAATCGAAGCCGCCGACCTGCTGGAAGTAGGTGAACTGCGTCACCTCCATGCCGTTGCACCAGACCTCCCAGCCGAGCCCCCAGGCCCCGAGCGTCGGGCTTTCCCAGTCGTCCTCGACGAAGCGGATGTCGTTGACCTTGGTATCGATGCCGATCGCCTCGAGGCTCGCGAGATAGAGATCGAGGATGTTGTCCGGCGCCGGCTTCATGATCACCTGGAACTGGTAATAATGCTGAAGCCGGTTGGGATTTTCGCCGTAGCGCCCATCCTTGGGGCGGCGCGAGGGCTGCACATAGCACGCATTCCAGGGGCGCGGGCCGAGGCTGCGCAGCGTCGTCGCCGGATGGAACGTCCCCGCGCCGACCTCCATGTCGTACGGCTGCAGCACGACGCACCCTTGCGCGCCCCAGAACTGTTGCAGCGTCAGAATGAGGTCCTGGAAGCTCTCCTTCGGGCGCAACAGAGGGGCCGAAGGGGATTTGGCCTCGGCGGTTCGGGTCGTTGTCTTTGCCATCGCGCAGGTATGCCGGGAAAGGGGGTTGCAAGCCGGCGCACTATACGCATTCAGGCTCCCCTGTCACGGCCTGCCACGGCCGGGTCGCGCCTCGCTGTGAAAAGGGGACGTTCGCTCGGGCCGGTTTACGACCGTCTCTTCCCGCGCTGATCGATCAAGGCGGCCTGTTGCCATCGGCTGGGCGCCTTGTCGGTGCGATGAATGCAGCCCGGCCAGCAGCAGGGGCGCCTCTTGCCCTCCAACAGCTCCTCGCGCGTACGCTCGATGCGACGCTGGCGCGTCTTTTGCTGTTTTGCGTCATCCACCCAGCAGATGAACTCGTTCCGGCCGAGCGGCGTCAGGCCTTCCCACAGCCCGAAGACTTTGGGATCCGATCGCAAAGCTGCCTGAAGGTCTTCGCCAGCTTTGTGGACGGTGCCGTGTGGAAAAGCTTTCGCCATGCAACCTCCAAACGCTGCGGCCAACGGCCTGCTGCACCAGCTCCCAACAGAATGGCGGCCTCCTGCGGAAAGACCGCGTCATGAGGATCGTCGGCGCCGTCTGCGCGACGCGCGCGCGGGGCCTGTGTCGGAGGCGCTATTTCGCACGCGGCCGGTAGACGCCCGTGCTGGGATCGCGATCGAGCTGGCCCAGATCCTTCGCCGCCCGCCCGCCGGGAGCCGCCGCATCCCCGCTCCGCGCCTGTGCCGCCGCCTCCCGCCCGAGACGGGCGAGGAACTTGAGGCCGGCATAGATCCCGGCGCCGGCGACGACGAGTGCGAGAACGTGCGGCATGACGGACGGCCCTCCTGGGACCGCAAACCTCTCGAATGACACCTAGAGTGCTTCCGGAAAAGTAGGAACCGGTTTTCCGATAGGAAGCACGATCAAACAAAAGCTTAGAGCCGTTCCGCGAGTCCACGGAAATCGGAACGGCTCGAAGACGCCGCCTCAAAGGCCGAAGCGCGACCAGAGGGCCCGGATCTCCACAGCGGACACCAGATCGTCGGCGAAAGCAAGGCGCACCGCCCCACCGTCACCCGAGACCGACGGCAGCTTCCGAAACCGGGAGGCGAGCCATCCCTTTTCCACCGGCACCACGCGCAGCCGCACGTTCTCGCCATGCAGCGCGCGCATCTTCGTGCGCACATCCGAGATGCCGTCGATGAGCCCGAGCTCCAGCGCATCCGTCGCCGACCAGAACGCGCCCGAGAACACCTCCCCGTCCGGCCCCTTGAGCCGCCCGACCCGGCGATCCTTGACCACGCCGATGAAGACGTCGTGCACGTTGCGCTGGATCGCCTTGAGGCGCGCGACATCGTCCGGGTTCTCGGGCTGGAACGGATCGAGCGCGCCCTTGTGCGTGCCGGCCGTATAGACTCGCCGCGAGATGCCGAGCTTCGCGATTGCCTGATCGAGGCCGAAGCTCGCCGAGATCACGCCGATGGAGCCGATGATGGAGGAGGCATCGGCATAGATTTCGTCGCCCGCAACGGCGAGATAATAGCCGCCTGAGGCCGCCACATCCTCGCAGAACACGTAGATTTTCTTGCCCTTCTCGTCCGCGAGCTGGCGCATGCGCTGGAACAGCAGGCTCGACTGCACCGGGCTCCCGCCCGGCGAGTTGATGACGACGGCGACGGACTTGGCCTTCGACATCGAGAACGCTTTCTCGATCGGCCCCGCGAGCGCGGCGAGGCTGAGGCCGGGCCGCAGCGGCGCCGCCATGCCGATGGCGCCGGACAATCTGAGGACGGGAACGACCGGCCCGCGGTTGAAAAGCCCCATGCAGCAGTTTCCTTATCCTCGATGCACCTGCCGTCCCGCGCCCTGAGCCGAAGCGTCGCGCGGCTCGTCTCCATAAGCTACGTCGAGAGCCAGGCCAAGCCGCAGCACGCCCTCGGCCGCCGTCGTGGGCCGGTTGTCCGGGCCATGCACGACGAGCCCCGGCAGCATCCGGAACGGCGCCCGCGACCCCTTGCGCCCGCGCACGAGCACGCGATTGGCGGCCTCCCCTGCGCGCGGATGAAGCGGCTGACACGAGAGCCCTCCGAAACGGCCGTCGAGGCTTTGCAGAACCTCCGGCAGCGCGTCCGCCTTGTGGATCACGATCGCCTCCCCGCCCGGCCGCGCCATGCGCGCCAGGAACCGCGCCCAGTCCGCGAGCGCCGTCTCCGCCATCGCGTGCGCGGCAGCCTTGAGCGCGGCGCGTGCGGGCGTTCCGGCCCCCTCCGTATGGAAGGGCGGATTGGCGATCACGACATCGAATCCCGATTCAGAAAGTCCGGCCGCGGCGAGATCACCCTCCCGCACCCGGCCGACATCGGCAGCGAGTACCGACACGCGATCGCCGAGGCCGTTGCGCGAAATATTTTCTCGAGCCAGCGCCACGAGATCCCCCTCGCGCTCGAGCAGCACGACACGCGCCTCGGGGCATCGGCGTGCGACACAAAGTCCGGCGGTGCCGACCCCGGCGCCCACATCCAGCACGGAGAACGCGGCCCCGTCCTGCCCCCTCACAGCGGCGGCCAGGAACACGGCGTCGAGACCCGCGCGATAGCCTTGAAGAGGTTGCAGAATATCGAGCCCGCCGCCCAGGAACGCGTCGTCGCTGACGGACATGCGCAACCCCTCGCCACGTCTCATTTTTCCGTGCGCGCCAAGTAAACACTGGCTATGGTGCATATGTTATGGGATCTCAAGAAATCTTCGCAACAATCTAAGGACATCATACGTGGGAGTCGTGATCCCCCTGGATGAGGCGCGCGAAGCCTCGGCAAGCCTGGCGCCGCTGTTCGAGATCGTCGACGAGGACATGCAGGCGATCAACCGCATCATCCTCGACAAGGCCGTCTCGGATGTCGAGCTGATCCCGAAGCTGACGCATCACCTCGTCAACTCGGGCGGCAAGAGATTGCGTCCGATGCTGGCGATCGCCGCCTCCAGGCTCTGCCGCTACGCGGGAGACAAGCACATCACGACGGCGGCCGCCATCGAGTTCATGCACACGGCCACGCTCCTTCACGACGATGTCGTCGACGAAAGCGACACGCGCCGCGGCCGCAAGACGGCCCGCCTCATCTGGGGCAATCAGACGACCGTGCTCGTCGGCGATTTCCTGCTCGGGCAGGCGTTCCGCATGCTCGTCGACGTCGGCTCTCTGCCCGTGCTCCGCATCCTGTCGAATGCCGCCGCGACCATCGCCGAGGGCGAGGTGATGCAGCTCGCCGCCGCCAAGAATACGGCCACCACCGAGGATGCCTATCTCGACATCATCGATGCCAAGACGGCCGCGCTCTTCGCCGCCGCATCCGAGGTAGGCGGCGCCATCGCCGACCGGCCGGCCGACGAGCAGGCCGCCCTCAAATCCTACGGCCGCAACCTCGGCCTCGCCTTCCAGCTCGTCGACGACGCGCTCGACTATTCGGGCGACAGCGCCCGGCTCGGCAAATCGGTGGGCGACGACTTCCGCGAAGGCAAGATCACGCTGCCGGTCATCCTCTCCTTCCGCCGCGGCACCAGCGCCGACCGCGACTTCTGGAACCGCACCATCGTTTCCGGCGACGTGAAAGAGGACGACCTCGACCACGCCATCGCGCTGATGAAGAAGCACAAGGCGATCGACGCCACGCTCGAGCGGGCGCGCTCCTACGGCAGCATCGCGCGCGACGCGCTCGAGATCTTCCCGACCAGCCGCGAGAAAAGCGCCATGCAGAACGTCATCGACTTCTGCGTCGCCCGCACGCACTGAGCACGCATCTTCCGACGGGGGCGCCGCCGCCTTACCGCAGCGTCACCGCCTCCGCCCACCATTCGGGATGGGTTGCCCGGATGCGGTTGCGCGCAGCCTCCGCCGCGGCCCGGTCTGCGAACACCGCGAAGCAAGTCGGCCCAGCGCCGGACACGCCCACATGCTCGGCCTGATCGTCCGCGCGCAACGCGTCGAGCACGTCGCGCGCGGCCGGAACGACGGCACACGCCGCCGCCTCGAGATCGTTGCCGCGCGCCGTGAGGAAGGCGATCAGCGCAGCCCGATCGCGGAAAGACGGCGCCGGCTCCGCGCACCATCCGCTGGCGAGCGGCGGCGCATCAAGGACACGGAAGACGCGCGCGGTCTTGTCCGCCGGAACCTCCACCAGGGGATTGACGAGCAGCGCCGCAAGCTCCGGCACCCCACCGGCGACATCGCTCAGCGTCTCACCGATCCCGGTCATCCAAAGCGCCCGGCTTTCGAGGCAAGCCGGTACGTCCGCCCCGATCTGGATCGCCAGTCCGCGCCAGTCGATCGGCTCGGAGACCGGCAGGCTCGCCATCCTGATCGCCCGGAGGAGAGCCGCCGCATCGGCCGAGCCGCCGCCGAGACCTGCCGCGACCGGCAACGTCTTCTCGAGCCACACGGCACCGAGACGCGCACCCGGCACCTCGCGGGCGGCGAGCGCGAGCACGTGGTCGAGAAGGTTCGGCGCCCCCGCGAGCGCCGCCGCGAAGGGCCCCCTCACCGACACCGCCGGCGCCTTGCAAGGCTCCAGAACGAGGCTATCGCCCACGTCCGCGAAGGCAACGAGACTGGCGAGCGCGTGGTAGCCGTTGGCATGCCGGCCGGAGACCGAAAGCGTGAGGTTGACCTTGGCGGGAGCAAATTCTCGGATCGCCGTCATGCCATCACGTCACTTCGAGAGGCGCGCCGATCGAGAGGCGCGTCCGGAGCCGCACGCAATCCCAAGACGACGTGGACACGGGCACCTTTGCGAAAGAAGAGGCAGCAGGGAGCGCAGGATGTGCGTCCCTACTACTTCTGACCCGTGGTGGACCGGGCCGCCTGCTTATGGCCCTCCACCGGCACCCAGGCGGAGAGCCCCGCCTGCAGCTTCTTCCTGATCTTTTCCTCGTCCTCGGGCGTCGGGCTGAGCGTCAGCGCCTGATCCCACTGGTAGCGCGCCTCGCGCTCGCGGCCGACGCGCCACAGCGCATCTCCGAGGTGATCGTTGAGCACGGGATCGTTCGGCTCCAGTTCCACCGCCCGCTCGAGATAGCGCACCGCATCCTCGAAATTGCCCTGCATGTAGTGGGCCCAGCCGAGGCTGTCGACGATGTAGCCGTCCTCAGGCTTGAGCGCGACGGCCTTCTCGATCAGCGTCATGCCTTCCTTGAGGTTCCGGCCCTGATCGATCCAGGAATAGCCGAGATAGTTGAGAACGAGCGGCTGATCCGGATAGAGCGAGAGCGCCTTCTGCAGGTCGGCTTCAGCGGCCTCCCAGTTTTTGAGCCGCTCGTAGCTCGTGCCGCGTGCGTAATAGTAGACCCAATGGCGCCGCACGGGCTTGGGCACCAGTCCGAGGGCCTGGTCGTAGTAGGGAATGGCCTCGGCGTAGAGCTTGTGCGAGCGCAGGATGTTGCCGAGCGCATCCAGGATCTCGAGCTTGTCGCCGACGGTGAGCGGCAGCGGCTGCTCGATCTCGTCACCTGCCGTGCCACCCGACACCGAGGCCGATGACGCGGGCTTACCCTTCTCCTTCACCACCCCGCCCGCGGCGATGCCGCGCAGCGTTGCGGGCCCGGCGACGCCATCGGCCCTGAGCCTGTTGGCGCGCTGGAAAGCCGCGACGGCCCGGCGCGTCCCGGGCCCGAACCGGCCGTCCGGCGTGCCGGGATTGTAGCCGAGCGCGGTCAACGCCGCCTGAAGCGTCTCCACGCCCTCGCCCTGGTTACCCAAGCGCAGCACATCGTCGCCGTCGGCCAGCTCCGCGAGCTTGGAGACCGCCGCCGGCACCGTCTCGGGAGCGGCGGCGGCAGCCGCGGCATCGGCGGCCGGTGTAGCGGCAGCCGGAGGCGCCGGAACGGCCGGCTGCGGCTCGAGCAGCTTGGCGAGCGTCGCCCGCGCCTCGTCCATCTTGTCGAGGGAATTGAGGTTGAACGCCTTGCGGATCTCCACCGCCGTCGAAAGCGGGCTCGTGGCCGGAATGCGCGCGTAGGTTGAGATCGCGGCAGCGTACTGCTTGTTGCCTTCGTATGCATTGGCAAGCGCGACGAGCGCGAACTGATGCTGAGGCTCGAGATAGAGGGCCATCTGCATGTAGAGCATGCCCACGCCCACCGCGCCTTCGCCGATCAGAGCCTCGCCGAGACCGTAGAACACCTCGGCCATGCCTTCGGAGGCGGAGGTGACGATCGGCTTGATGGTGCGCCCGGAGACGACCGACTCGCGCAGGCTGCGCAGCAGCGGATGCCCCTCGCCCTGCGCCTTGGCGATGTGCGTGTCGAGGATCGAGAGCGCCGTCTTGCGGTCGCCCGCGAGCGCGGCATGGCGCGCGTAAGCGAGCACCGTACGCAGCGTACGCCCGTCCTGGCCATAGACCAGCTCATAGGCCGCGCGCGCCTCCTTGCGCTTGCCGGCAAGGTCGGAGATCAGCGCGCGATGATAGCGCAGGAAGAACTGTGCCCACTCGGCCTGCTTGGGCAGATTGAGGCTGGCCAGCGCCGCCCCCATCTCGTTGTGGGCCGCGTGCACCCAGGCGGTCGCCATCGCGCTCGTCAGCTCGCCGATCGGACCCGAGCCCGCCGCCTTGAAGTGGGCTTCCGAATCCTTCCAGTCCCGGGCCTTGAAATCCCTGAGCGCCAGCGCGAGCTGCGCCATGCGGTGCTGCGGCTGCCCGCGGATAATCTCCTCGGCCAGCGTAAACGCCCTCGGCCACTCTCCGCGCGCCGCCTCGATCTGGAAAGCCTGCTCGAGCAGAAGCTCGTTGGAGGGGTCGCGGTCGAGCGCTGTCCGGTAGAAGTCCGCCGCCTCGTTTGCGTCGTTCTGGGCCCAGGCGAACCGGCCGGCCAGATAGCTCCCGACGAGAGATCGGGTGCCTTCGAAAGCCTCGCCCGTCTCGACCGTCTCCGCCTGCGAAACCGTGGCGAGCCCGCACAGCCCCAGCACCACAAGCGATCCGTAGAAGGCCGACCGGCTACGGCGTACAATCATTCGTATGATCCTCTCGTCGCTGCCCGCACGACATCCGGCCAGAGTAGCAAATCGACCGGCCGCTTGGCGACTCCACTTGAGTCATGATCCGACGCTAATTTTCCGGGCGCCGACCCGAGTCGGCCGACCTTAAAGACCTACATCTCGGCGTAATTCGGACCACCGCCACCTTCTGGACAGATCCAGGTGATATTCTCGCTCGGATCCTTGATATCGCAGGTCTTGCAGTGGACGCAGTTCTGGGCGTTGATCTGGAACCGCGCCTTGCCGTTGTCCTCGCGCACGACCTCGTAAACACCGGCCGGGCAGTAGCGTTGCGCAGGCTCCGCATACTCGGGCAGGTTGACCTCGATCGGGATCGACGGGTCCCTGAGCTTCAGGTGGACCGGCTGGTCCTCCTCGTGATTCGTGCCTGAGAACGAAACACTGGTCAATTTGTCGAAGGTCAGCACGCCGTCGGGCTTCGGATAGGCGATGGGCTTGGCCTTCCGCGCCTTCAAGAGCGATTGAGAGTCGCGCTTGCGATGGCGCAGCGTGCCGAGCGGCGACCACCCGAACAGGAGCGTCCGCACCCACATGTCGACGCCACCGAGCCCGACGCCGAGCACGGTGCCGAAGCGCGACCACAGCGGCTTGACGTTGCGCACGCGCTTGAGATCGCGGGCGATGTCGCCGGCGCGCACCGCCTCCTCGTAATCGGCGAGCACATCGTGCGACCGGCCCGCCGCCAGCGCCGCCACGGCGGAATCGGCGGCATGGATGCCCGACAGGATGGCGTTGTGGCTGCCCTTGATGCGCGGCACGTTCATGAAGCCCGCGCCGCACCCGAGCAGCGCGCCGCCCGGGAACACGAGCTTGGGGATCGATTGCCAGCCGCCCTCGGTCAGCGCGCGCGCGCCATAGGCGATCCGCCGCCCGCCGGTGAGCACGGAGCGGATCGCCGGATGCGTCTTGAACCTCTGGAACTCGTCATAGGGCGAAAGATAGGGGTTCTCGTAGTTGAGGTGGACGACGAAGCCCACCGAGACGAGGTTCCGGCCGTAGTGGTAGAGGAACGAGCCGCCGCCGGTGGAGAGGTCCAGCGGCCAGCCGAAGGTGTGCTGAACGAGGCCCGGCTGATGCTTCTCCGGCGCGATCTCCCACAGCTCCTTGAGGCCGATCCCGAACTTCTGCGGCTCGCGGCCCTTCCCGAGATCGAAGCGGGCGATCAGCGTCTTGGTGAGCGAGCCGCGGGCCCCCTCGGCGAAGAGCGTGTACTTCCCGCGCAGCTCCATGCCGCGCTGGAAGCTGTCGTTGGGCTTGCCGTCGCGGCCCACACCCATGTCCGCCGTCGCCACGCAGACCTCGACGCCGAGTGCGGCCGCCTGCTCGCCGAGCCAGCGCACGAGGAGGCCCAGGCTGCCGATGTAGTTGCCGTGGTTGTTCATCAAGGGCGGCATGAGGAAGTTCGGCAGACGGATGTCGCCCGCCGGACCGAGAACGAGGAACCGGTCCTCCGTCACCTGCGTGGTGAGCGGCGCGCCGCGCTCGCGCCAGTCCGGGATGAGCCGGTCGAGGCCGATGGGATCGATCACCGCGCCCGACAGGATGTGCGCGCCGACCTCGCTGCCCTTCTCGAGCACGACCACCGAGACGTCCTCGCCTCTCTCCGCCGCGAGCTGTTTGATGCGGATCGCCGCGGCCAGGCCCGAAGGCCCCGCCCCGACGATAACAACATCGAACTCCATGGCCTCCCGCTCGGGAAGGCCAGCCTCATCGCTCGCCATGTGGTCTTGCCCTCGATGTCCGCATCTGCAGTGTGCCGGTTTGGTCTCAAATCCCGGGCAGGTCAAGATATGTTGCCCGCGCGTAGATACGCTCGGCGCGTGCCGTCCTAACGCCTGGCGCGTGCATTTGTGCCACCGGATCGCTAGAGTAGCATCATGCAATCCGAGACCGACACGCGCGCCTTTGCCGCCCTCCTCGACTGGTATCGGGAGATGGGCGTCGAGACCGCCGTCACCGACGAGACGACGGACTGGCTCGCACGCACGGAGTCCGTTCCCGGACAATCGTTCCGATTGACCGTCGGCGGGGAAACGGCGGCGCCGCCCGAGAGCCCCCGCGCACCGCGCGCCGCGCCCGAGCCGACCTCGCCACGCGCTCCCCTGGCTGGGACCGCACGCGCGCCTTCGGCCTATGCGCCCGCGCCGAGCCCCACTATGCCGCGTCCCGGCTTTTCTGCGGCGCCACCCGATGCAGCCGAGCTCACCGCACGCACGGTCGCCCGCAACGCGCCCGATCTCGACGCGCTCGAGGCGGCACTCCGCGCCTTCGACGGCTGCAGCCTCAAGGCGACGGCGAAATCGCTCTGCTTCTACCGCGGTGCCGCCAAGGCGCGTCTGATGATCATCGGCGAGGCGCCCGGCCGGGACGAGGATCTCGCGGGCCGCCCCTTCGTCGGGCGGGCCGGCCAGCTTCTCGACAAGATGCTGAAGGCCATAGGCCTCGGCGAGGCGGACGTCCACATCACCAACGTCGTCTACTGGCGCCCGCCGGGCAACCGCACGCCGACGCCGCAGGAGAGCCAGGTCTGCCGGCCCTTCCTCGAGCGGCAGATCGAGCTGGTCGCACCCGACGTTCTGCTGCTGTTGGGGGGCGCCGCCGCCAAGCAGATGCTCGACACCGCCGACGGCATCATGCGCATCCGCGGCAAATGGCGGGAGATCGCGAGCGGAGGCCGCGCCATCCCCACCATGGCCACCTTGCATCCGGCCTATCTCCTGCGCACGCCCGCCGCCAAACGGCACGCCTGGCGCGATCTCCTGGCCATCCAGGCCGCTCTTGAGAAACCATCCGCATGACCCGCCTCGATTCCACGCGCCCCTTCATCCCGCTGCGCATCGCCATCCTGACGATGTCGGACACGCGCACGCCCGCCGAGGACATCTCCGGCGCCGCCCTCGTCGCCATGGCGACGGAGGACGGCCACACGGTGGCCGCGCGCGCGCTCCTGAAGGACGATGCAAGCGCGATCCGCGCCCAGGTCGCAGCCTGGATCGACGATCCGGAGGTCCACGTCGTCCTCACGACCGGCGGCACCGGCTTCACCGGCCGCGACGTAACCCCGGACGCCGTGCGGCCGCTGTTCGAGAAGGAGATCGACGGCTTTTCCGTCCTCTTCCACCAGATCTCGTTCCAGTCCGTCGGCACGTCCACGATCCAGTCCCGCGCCTGCGGCGGCATCGCTCGCGGTACGCTGATCTTCTGCCTTCCGGGCTCGACGGGCGCCTGCAAGGACGCCTGGAACGGCATCCTCAAGTGGCAGCTCGACAACCGCCACCGACCCTGCAACTTCGTCGAGATCATGCCCCGCTTCGAGGAGCATCGCGGGACGTGACGCGAGGCTGACGCGCGGCCCGGGAGAGCCGGCGCTGTCATTTTTGTTCTTTATTTGTTCTCATCGCGCGCGTACACTTCGCCGATGACACCGCGAGAGACCAAACCCCGCCCGAATCCCCTCGTCCGATCCGCCGCCGCAGACGAGAGCGTCGTCGGCGAGACGCGCCGCCGTGGCCGCGGCGCCTGCTCGAACCATAGCGGCCGCTTCGAGAGCGAGCGGCGCCTCACCTTCGACGACGGCTGGGAGAGCCTGGCGGACCTCGACGCATTCCGCACCGAGGTGCAGATCGAGCCCGCCCGCTCCATCATCACGCGCAACACGAGCCCGGACATCTCCTTCGACCAGTCGATCAACCCCTACCGAGGTTGCGAGCACGGCTGCGTCTACTGCTACGCCCGGCCCAGCCATTGCTATCTCGGCCACTCGGCCGGGCTCGACTTCGAGACCAAGCTCTACGCCAAAACCAACGCGGCCGAGCTTCTCGAAAAAGAGCTGGCGGCCAAGGGCTACACGCCGAAGGTCATCGCGCTCGGCACCAACACCGATCCCTACCAGCCCATCGAGCGCGAGCATCGCATCACCCGGTCGATCCTGGAGGTGCTGGAGCGCACCAGCCATCCCGTCGGCCTCGTGACGAAATCGGCGCTCGTCATGCGCGACATCGATATCCTCTCGCGCATGGCTGCGCGCGGCCTGGCCAAGGTGGCGCTGTCCGTCACGACGCTCGACCGCCGCATCGCCCGCGCCATGGAGCCGCGCGCGACGACGCCGGCGCGGCGCATCGAGGCGATCCGAAGCCTCGCCGAGGCGGGCGTGCCCGTCTCGGTCATGGTGGCGCCGATCGTGCCCGGCCTCACCGACAGCGAGATCGAGCGCATCCTGGAAGCCGCAAGCAAGGCGGGAGCTTCGGAAGCGGGCTATGTGCTGCTGCGCCTGCCGCTCGAGCTCAAGGACGTCTTCCGCGAATGGCTCGCGAACGCCTTTCCCGATCGCGCCGACCGCGTCATCAACCTTCTGCGTTCAATGCATGGCGGCGTGGACTACGAGGCGCAATTCGGAGTGCGCCAGAAGGGCCGGGGCCCTTATGCCGAGCAGATCGCCCTGCGCTTCCGCCTGGCGCGGAAACGCCTCGGGCTCAACGAGCGCCGCCAACCGCTGCGCCTCGATCTGTTCCAGCGTCCCGTTCCGCGGGGCGCCCAGATGCGCCTTCTGTAACTCCCGGCAGCGGGCACCTCCAGTCCACCGCGCGGCCCTGGGGACGCCTAATCATCCACAGCCGCCTTTGACAGACGGCGCCGCACCCGCAACGCTCGGCCCATGCGGGTGGATGATTCGAGAATTGTTCCGACGTTCGAGCTTGAGGCGGCCGAGATGGCGCTCGAGGACGGCCCCATCGTCGGCATCGATGAGGCGGGCCGCGGCCCATGGGCCGGCCCCGTGGTCGCCGCCGCCGTCGTTCTCGATCCCGGACGCATCCCGCAGGGCATCGACGATTCGAAAGTCCTCGATCCGGACGATCGCGAACGGCTCTTCGAGCGCATCATGGTGACAGCGATCTCCGTCGGCGTCGGCATCGGCGACGTCGAGCGCATTGACCGCGACAACATCCTCGCCGCCACCATGTGGGCGATGTCCGAGGCCGTCACGAAGCTCGCCGCGCGGCCCCGTCTCGCCCTGATCGACGGCAATCGCGCCCCGCGCCTCGCCTGCCAGACGCGCACGATCGTCAAAGGCGATGCCAAATGCCTGTCGATCGCCGCCGCCTCGATCGTGGCCAAGGTCACGCGCGATCGCATGATGATCGAGATGGCGCGCACCTTCCCCGGCTACGGCTTCGAGCGCCACAAGGGCTACGGCACGCCCGAGCATCGCGCGGCCCTCGCCCACCTCGGCCTCACGGCCCAGCACCGCCGCTCGTTCCGGCCCGTCCAGCTCGCGCTTGGCCTCAGCGAGGCGAAGGCGGCCGAGAGCGCGGTGCTCTGAGACCGCACGCCCTCTCCACGCGCTTCACCGCCAGCCGTCGCGATACCAGCCGACATCGTATCCGGACCATGCTGAATCCCGGGCGGCGCTCCGCGTTGTGATCCGCCCCGCATCGTCCTCCATCCAATCCCGCTCGCCGGCGGAGCGGCATCACGCACGCGCAACCTGCACAAGTGTCAGGCAATCGCCGACTTTGCCATGCCCATGCCGCGATCGCGCCTTGCGTTTTCCGGCGGCGCCTGAGATCGTCAGCCCCCGCCCCCACCTCGCTCAAAGATGGCCGCACGCCACATGCCGCATAACACGCCGCTCATCGCGACGATCGTCACCGGACTCGCTCTCGCCTTCGTCTTCGGCGCCCTTGCCCATCGCCTGCGCATCTCTCCGCTCGTCGGATACCTGATCGCCGGCATCGCGATCGGCCCGTTCACGCCCGGCTTCATCGCCGACCAGAACCTCGCCAACGAGCTGGCAGAGATCGGCGTCATCCTGCTGATGTTCGGCGTCGGCCTGCACTTCTCGCTGAAAGAGCTCTGGGACGTGCGCAACATCGCGGTTCCCGGCGCCATCGTGCAGATCGCGGTCGCCACCCTGCTCGGCGCAGCCCTCGGCCACGCACTCGGGTGGACGCCAGGCGGCGGCCTCGTGTTCGGCTTGGCGCTGTCTGTGGCGAGCACCGTGGTGCTCCTGCGCGCCCTGCAGGAGCGCCGCCTCGTCACGTCCGTGCGCGGCCAGATCGCCGTCGGCTGGCTGATCGTCGAGGACCTCGTGATGGTCCTGACGCTCGTGCTCCTCCCGGCCGTGGCGCCGCTGCTCGGCGGCCATGCGGAAGGCCAGCCCGCGAACCCCTTGCTCGACCTCCACCAGCTCGCGCTCACGCTGGCCATCACGGTCGGCAAGGTCCTGGCTTTCGTCGCCATCATGATGGTGGTGGGGCGCCGCCTCATCCCGTGGATTCTGCATTACACCGCCCACACCGGCTCGCGCGAGCTGTTCCGCCTCGCCGTTCTTTCCATCGCGCTCGGCGTGGCGTTCGTGGCCGCCCACTTCTTCGGCGTCTCGTTCGCGCTCGGCGCGTTCTTCGCCGGACTCGTATTGAGCGAATCCCAGCTCTCCCAGCAGGCAGCCAACGAGAGCCTGCCGCTGCGCGACGCCTTCGCCGTGCTCTTCTTCGTGTCCGTCGGCATGCTGTTCGATCCGAAGATCGTTCTCGAGCAGCCCCTCGCCATCCTCGCCACCGTGCTCATCATCGTCGTCGGCAAGTCGCTCGCAGCCTTCGCCATCGTCCGCGCCTTCGGCCGCCCGATGGGTACGGCCTTCACGATCTCGGCGAGCCTCGCCCAGATCGGCGAGTTCTCCTTCATCCTCGCCGCCCTCGGCGTCAGCCTCGACCTGATGCCGCAAGACGGCCGCGACCTCATCCTCGCCGGCGCCCTGATCTCGATCGTCCTCAACCCGGCCGCCTTCGCAGCCCTCGATTCCCTGCGGCCCTGGCTCGAGAAGAAGGACGGCACGCAGGAGCCGAGCAAGACGGCCGAGGAGGAGGCGAGCGATGAGAACGGCGCTCCGGTCGTCGTCACCGAGCTCGAAGGGCACACCATCGTCATCGGCATCGGACGGGTGGGCAAGCGCATCACCGACGCGCTCGCGTCCGGGTCATCGCCCCTCTACGTCATCGACGAGAGCGACGAGGAGATCAAACGCCTCCATGCCCGCGGCATCGAAGGCGTCTCCGGCAGCGCGGCGACGCTGCTTTACGCTGCGAACCCCGCCAAGGCCGCAGCGATGATCGTCGCCATCCCGAGCAACTTCGAAGCCGGACAGGTGATCGAGCAAGGCCGCGCGGCCAATCCCGACATGCCGATCATCGGCCGCGCGCAGACGGACGCCGAGGCCGACTACCTGCGCAGCTACGGCGCCACCCATCTCGTGATGTCCGCCGATACGATCGCCGATGCCCTCATCGCGAGCTACCGCACCAGCTCCGCCCGCGACAGCAAGCCGTCTCCGCACGGAAACGAGTTGTAGCGACTCGCAAAAAATGCAGGCGCGCGGCCTCCGCGTTCGCCCTCCGTTCGCCTCAAACCTCTGCGAGTCGTTTCACCATCGGCGCTGCGGATCCTGTCGGTCCGAAGCGCCGATCATCGGTCTCGTCACGGCGGGAGCGTGCGCGATTTCGATCGAAATCCGCGACGCTCGCGAGGTTTCGAGAAGGGGCCCTTCATCGACATCGCTCGTCCAGCATCTCCGTTAACCGAATTTTAACGTCCCCTCTTTAGATTTCGTTAACGGTGGGACGGGTTTGTGGTCGCGTTGGGTTCATGTCATGGATCCCTGGCATTTGTGGTTCTTCTCTGTGAGTTGCGTCGAATGGGTATGCGTCGTGGTGCGAGTACGGCTGCAGCAGGCAGCCGCATGGCTAGAGATCGGTCTCTGGCCCGAAATCGAATCCTCGTGGGCGATTGCCTCGACGAGCTTCGTCGACTACCGGATCGATGCGTAGACCTCGTCTTCGCTGATCCTCCCTACAATCTTCAGCTCTCGACCGAGCTCCTGCGCCCCAACAACACGCGCGTGGATGGCGTCGACGATGCGTGGGACAAGTTCGCCTCCTTCGAGGAGTACGATCGCTTCACGCGCGGCTGGCTCGCCGAATGCCGGCGCATCCTGAAGCCGGACGGCGCCCTCTGGCTGATCGGCTCCTATCACAACGTCTTCCGCCTCGGCACGGCGCTGCAGGATCTCGGCTTCTGGATCCTGAACGACGTCGTCTGGCGCAAGGTGAACCCGATGCCGAACTTCCGCGGCCGCCGCTTCACCAACGCGCACGAGACGCTGATCTGGGCCGCCCACGATCAGAAGGCGCGCTACACGTTCAACTACGAGAGCCTCAAGTCCGGCAACGACGACGTCCAGATGCGGTCGGACTGGCTGTTTCCGATCTGCGCGGGCCCGGAGCGCTTGAAGGACGAAGGCGGCCGCAAGGCGCATCCGACGCAGAAGCCGGAGGCTCTTCTCCAGCGCATTCTTCTCGGCACCACCCATGCAGGCGACACCGTGCTCGATCCCTTCTTCGGCACCGGCACGACGGGCGCGGTCGCCAAGCGCCTCGGCCGCAACTGGATCGGCATCGAGCGCGACCCGGATTATGCGAAAGCCGCCGGCGAGCGTATCGCGAAAGTGAAGCCGCTGTCGGCCTCCGCCCTCGAGACGCAGCCCTCCAAGCGCGCCGAGCCGCGCGTCCCGTTCGGAGCCATCGTCGAGCTCGGCATGCTGCGCGCGGGCTCCCCGCTCTACGACGAGCGCCGCAGCGTGCGCGCGGAGGTGAAGGCCGACGGCACGCTCGCCGTGCCCGGCAGCCGCGGCTCGATCCATCGCCTGGGCGCGGTGGTTCAAGGCAAGTCCGCCTGCAACGGCTGGACGTTCTGGCACTACGAGCAAGGCGGCAAGCTCCGCCCCATCGACGTGCTGCGCGAGCGCGCGAAGGAGAAGCTGGGCCTTTCGGCTCCGCGCCCGACGACGCTCATCGCCGCCGAATAACGGGCGGAAGCGAATTCATTTCGCTTTCCGCCGAAATCCGCAAGCGCAGGAAAACTCTCCCCTCCCCGACAAACCTACCAGTATGTCCCGAGCGTATTTGGAAGGTTTGCCATTGATAAAGCTTTGAGAAAAAGCACCACTTGCACGGCCGTCCAAAAGTGGCGGCCTGGCCGTGGTCCCGCAATGGCAATGGTCGGTAACGTCATGACGCTAAAACGACAAAGAAGGGAGAAAACGCAATGACCAAAAAATGGGTCGCTATCGCTTCGGTTCTGCTGCTTTCCGGAACGGCCGTCGTCGCCGGCGAGTGGGCTGATCACTTCAAGACTCTCGACACCGATGGCAACGGCCGCATCAGCCGCACGGAATGGGAAGCCAACGTTTCGAAGCTGAAACTCGATCCCGCGCCGACCTTTACGGCGATGGACACCGACGTGAACAACGGCGTCGACGACGAGGAATGGGCCGCGGCGGAAAAGATGGCGAAGGCCTTCCCCGTGTCCTGCAAGTCCGCCACGTCCTCGTGGTGCGAGAAGCAGTACTAAGAACACTTACACTTTACGATCACGGCGTGACTCGAAACCCGGCAGGCGACTTCCGGGTTTCGGGCAACGGCAGCAGCGGCGGTCCGTGTTTGACCCCGCGAGCGACGAGCGTCGCCAAAGCGGCGCAGACGGGAGTGGCGTAAACGAGAGAGAGGCCCGACGCGGAAGCATCGGCTCGTTTGCACCAGTCCTGCTGAATTTTCCCGCTGGAGAACTCCGGTCGATCCGAGACGCGACACCGGTGAGCGGTGCGCCGGATCCCTCGGCCAGGCGCTGTTCGGATTTATCCCCCGCCTGAAACAGAGATGTGCCGGCGGCAGAGGCCGGAAGCGATTGCACGATCCCATCGGAAGAAAAGGCTGGCGCACCGGGTGATAACGGCGCGCCGGTCCGGGAAACGTTCTACTGCTCCTTCAGCGCATGCAGGATCGCCTTGCGCATCACGGAAGGGAGCGCGGCGCCCGCCAACGCCCGGCGGGGAACCCACCGGCAACGCTCCGGACTTGCCCAGAACGTCAGGCTCGCAGTCTCGGGAACGATCGCCCGCAGCACCATCAGCTCGAGCCGGAAATGCGTGAACGTGTGGCTCACCACGCCGGGCACCGGCCACCATTCCGTCCGCACCGGCTGCGCCGCGATCGCCTGATCGAGCGGCAGCCAGTCGTCGCCCCAATCGGTCGAAGGGATCTCCAGCATGCCGCCGAGCAACCCGGCCTCGGGGCGCTTGCGCAACAGCACCTGCCCGTCCTCGCGCAAGGCCAGGAAAGCCGTGCCATAGCGCACCGGCCGCTCCGCCTTGGCGAGCTTGACCGGCAACTGCGCCTCGATGCCCAGCGCGTGCGCGTGGCAGTCCTGCTGCAGGGGGCAGACGAGGCAGGACGGCCGTTTCGGCGTGCAGACCGCCGCGCCGAGATCCATCATCGCCTGCGCGAAGTCGCCGGCCCGGCGCTGCGGCGTCAGCGTCTCCGCCAATCGCTTGATCTCGCGCTTCGCCGCCGGCAACGGCCGCCGGCAGGCAAAAAGCCGCGAGACCACCCGCTCGATATTGCCGTCCACCGGCGTCGACGGCTCGCCGAACGCGATCGCGGCAATCGCCGCCGCCGTATAGGGGCCGATGCCGGGAAGCGTCGCGAGCCCCTCCTCCGTGCGCGGGAACTGACCGCCGTGCTCGGCCATGACGGCCTTGGCGCACTTGTGCAGATTGCGGGCGCGCGAGTAGTAGCCGAGCCCCGCCCACGCCGCGAGCACGTCCTCCGTATCCGCGTCGGCAAGCACCGCCACCGTCGGCCAGCGCGCCAGGAAGCGCTCGTAAAAAGGGATCACGGCCTTGACGGTCGTCTGCTGCAGCATGATCTCGCTGAGCCAGACGCGATAGGGATCGGCCCGCCGCCCGCGCCGGGTGCGCCACGGCAGATCGCGCCGCTCGCGGTCGTACCAGTCGAGCAACGATGCCACCGTGTCCGGTCCCGCCGGACGAAGGGGAAGTTGCCTGCGGGCAACAGCTGTCACGTTGTCCCCCTTTGGAGATCGCTGCGGCGCGGCGAAGTCCCGCGAATCACTCTCATGATGCTAGGGATGCGCAATCCTTCTGCCTATGACAGCGACGCCGCGTGACTGCAAAGCTCACAGAAAAACCACGGAGAACGCCGCTTTCCGCCCCGTTGCGGCGCGCGAGCCTCCCTGTGCGTTCTGAGGCGCGCTTCCCGCTGCCGCCCGTCGCCCGCCACGTCGCGGTCAAGACGATCGGCAGCTTCGTCCCCGGCCTGACGCGCAAGGCCTTCGAGAAGTTCGGCTTTTCGACGGCGACTCTGATCATGGACTGGTCGCGCATCGCCGGCGCCGAGCTGGCCGCCTCCACCCAGCCCGAGCGGCTGAAATGGCCGCGCGGCGGCGAAGGATGGGCCGAGGAGGAGGACGGCGCAACACGCCGTGGCGCCACGCTCCACCTGCGTGTCGATCCGGCCCGCGCCCTCGAGGTCGAGTATCGCGCCCGCCAGATCGTCGACCGCATCAACGCCTATTTCGGCTATCGCGCCGTCGAGACGATCCGTCTCGTGCAGGCTCCGCTCGCGAGGCCCGCGCCTAGCCACAAGCCCGCGCAGCGCGCCGCCCCTCAAGTCGCGTCCGCAAGGCCGGCTGCGAAGGCCTCTCCGAACGCTGACGACGCGCACGCCGCCGATGCGCTTGCCGCCGCCCTGGCACGCATGGAGCGCGCCATCCAGGCCGACGCCGCCCGCCGACGCGCCTAAGCCTCGTAAAACCTAAGCCTCGCAACACGATCCCGCAGGAAGCCCATGGCCGCCGCGCAGGCGTTGCCTTGCCTCCCATCGTCCGCCGTTCAGTGGGTATTCAGCCGCGATTTGCCTTAATCGCAGGCGAAGCCCATGGTATCAGCCTGACCGGATCGGAGGCCGAGAGACCGAAGGCCCCGCAAAGACATTCGAAACTCAGGAGTTGAAGATGGACGTGATGCTCCGGCTCGATCGCCGCCAGGTCTTGAAGGCGGGCGCCGCCGTCGCCGGCTTTGCGCTGCTGGCGTCCTCGCCCGTGGCCTGGGCGCAGCGCGCGAAGGGGCCCGCCGAGATTCCGGTCGACGAGCTGATGAAGCGGGACGACCTGCCGGATCTGATCACCGGGCCGGAGAGCGCCAAGGTCACGATCGTGGAATACGCCTCGATGACGTGCGGCCACTGCATGGCCTTCCACACCAACGTTTATCCGGAGCTCAAGAAGAAGTACGTCGACACCGGCAAGGTGCGCTTCGTCTTCCGCGAGTTCCCGCTCGATCCCCGCGCCTTCGCCGCCTCCATGCTGGCCCGCTGCGCCGGCACCGACAAGGCGCCCGCCCTGATCACGGCCCTGTTCGAGCGGCAGGAGCAGTGGGCATTCGTGCGCGAGAACCCGACGCCGAAGCTCTTCGAGATCGCCAAGCAGGCGGGCTTCACGCAGGAAAGCTTCGACAAGTGCCTGACGGACCAAAAGCTGCTCGACCAGCTCACCGCCGCCCGCGCCCGCGCCGACGACGTGTTCGGCATCAATGCGACGCCGACGTTCTTCATCAACGGCAAGCGCCTGCAGGCGGCCCCGACTCTCGAGGAGTTCGAGAAGGTGCTGGATCCGCTCCTGGCGCAGGGATGAGCGTGGCGCCAGCCATGCCCAACGATCCCGCGCGCCGCGAGCCGCGGTCCTCCCGCCGCAGGAACCGGCTGGCGGCGTTCAGCGCACGGCGGCTCCTGCCGTGCGTAGCGCCGCTCGCGGCGGCCGTTCTGCTGGCCGCCTGCTCGGGCAATGGAGACATGCCCGCGCTTTCGGCGGCCGGGACGACGTCCTCCACCTCGGGCAGCGCGTTCCCGGACGCCGGCGGCACTTCGACCAGCGCGGACGCCCCCTTCGATCCCTTCTCCACCACGCCCCAATCGGCAACCGGCGGTCGCCAGGTCATCGAGAGCCCGACCGTCGCCGACATCATGGCGACAGGCTCTCTGCCCGAAATGGCGCTCGGACGCGCCGATGCGCCGGTCACGATCGTCCAGTATCAGTCGCTCACCTGCCCGCATTGCCGCGCCTTCCATCGCGACACGTTCCCGGAGCTCAAGCGCACCTATATCGACACCGGCAAGGTGCGCTTCATCATGCGCGAATTCCCGATCGGCAAGCAGTCCGGCAACGCGACCATCGCCCTGCGTTGCGCACCCGCCGACAAGTACTTCACATTGTATGGAAAATTCATGGAGCAACAGGCGTCCTGGGTCTCCCAGGAGGTCCGCCTCGACCCCATTTTCGCCGTCGCCAAGCAGGTGGGGATGACCCGCGCCCAGTTTAATTCCTGCCTTGAGAATCAGGCCATGATCGAGGGTCTGAAGTGGGTCAAGGATCGCGGGCGCACGCTCGGCATCATCGGCACGCCGAACTTCTTCGTCGCGGGCAAGCTCGTGAAGAAGACGCTGACCATGAGCGATATCCGCGAGATGGTCGATCCGCTGCTGGCAGCCGCGCCATCCGCCTCCGCCAGCGCGGCGCACTGAGGCGACGCTCCGCGGCGTTGAAGCCAAAGCGACGTTGCGGCCGAGCGGCACCGAAGCGGAGCGGCGTCGCGGCAGAGGACGGCGCACACGCGTGGGGCACATCGCGCGGGGCAAACACATGACGAGGCGTCGCGCCACCGGGGGCGGCGCCGGCACTGTGGGATAGACGTGACGCAATGAAGATCAGCCGTCTCAGGCTCCTGGGCTTCAAATCGTTTGTCGAGCCGACCGATCTCGTGATCGAGCCGGGCCTGACCGGCGTCGTCGGCCCGAACGGCTGCGGCAAGTCCAACCTGCTCGAAGCGCTCCGCTGGGTGATGGGCGAAACCTCGCACAAATCCATGCGCGCCGCCGCCATGGACGACGTGATCTTCTCCGGCACCACGACGCGGCCCGCCCGCAACGTCGCCGAGGTGACGCTCTTCCTCGACAACGCGCAGCGCCAGGCTCCTGCCGAGTTCAACGACACCGACCAGATCGAGATCACGCGCCGCATCGAGCGCGAGGCAGGCTCGGCCTACCGCATCAATGGCCGCGAGGCCCGCGCCCGCGACGTCAAGATCCTGTTCGAGGATGCCGCCACCGGCGCCCGCTCGCCGGCGCTCGTGCGCCAGGGACAGATCTCCGAGATCGTCAACGCCAAGCCCGAGCAGCGCCGCCGCGTGCTCGAGGACGCCGCCGGCATCGCCGGCCTCCACAGCCGCCGCCACGAGGCCGAGCTGCGCCTCAAGGGCGCCGAGAACAACCTCGCGCGCCTCGCCGATCTCATGGGCCAGCTCGGCTCGCAGATCGAGAGCTTGAAGCGCCAGGCCCGTCAGGCCCGCCGCTACAAGGATCTCTCCGAGGAGATCCGCCGCGCCGAGGCCCTCCTCGCCCATCTCCTCTGGACCGAGGCGCAGACCCTCGTCGACACCGAGGAGCACAACTTCACGGAAGGCCTGTCGCGGCTCGCAGAGGCAACGGAAGCCGAAGCGGCGGCCCTGCGCGCGGAGGCCGATCTTGCCGAGACGATCCAGCCGCTCCGCGAGAAGGAGGCCGAGCGCGGCGCCGCGCTGAGCCGCATCCGGATCGAGACGGACGGCCTCAAGAAAGAGGCCGAGCGCTGCAGCGAGCGCCGACAGGAGCTCGCCAAGCTCGCCATCGAGCTCGACAAGGATCTCGCCCGCGAGGCCGTGCTGATCAACGAGGCCAAGGAGATCCTGGCCGAGTTCGAGCGCGAGGCCGAGGGCCTCGATGCGGCCGACGCCGAGGCCGACGCGGCGGAGGATCATATCCACGCCGCCGAGGAGGAAGCCCAGGAGGCGCTCGCCGCGGCGGAGAAAGAGCTGGCCGTCGTCACCGAGCGCGCCGCCGAATCCCGCGCCCGCCGCAAGACGCTGGAAACCAGCGAGGCCGAGCGCCGCGCCACTCTCGCCAAGATCGCCGCCGAGCTGGCCGCGCTCGAGCGCGAGACGGAGGCCGCCACGGCCGCGGCCCCCGACGCGATCAAGCTCGCCAGCATCACCGAGCAGGGCCAGCGCCTCGCCCGCGAGATCGCCGCCATCGAGACCGCGACCCTCGAAGCCGAGGACAAGCTCGGAGATCTCGCCGAGCGCGCCCGCACGCAAAGTGAGGCGGCCCAGCGCGCGCGCATGGCGCTGTCCGCGCTCATCACCGAGCGTGAAACGCTCTCGAAGCTCGTCATGCCGACGTACGAGGACGGCATGCCGCCCGTCGTCGAGCAGCTCCGCGTCGCACCCGGCTACGAGGCGGCCCTGGTGGCAGCCCTCGGCGACGATCTCGACGCCCCCGTGCACGAGGAGGCCCCGGTCCGCTGGCGCGCGATCGAGGTGAGCCCCGAGGACGCCGCCCTCCCTGCCGACGCCGAGCCGCTGAGCCTTCATGTCGGCGGCCCGCCCGAGCTGACGCGGCGTCTGCGCCAGATCGGCGTCGTCGCCCGCGAGCATGGCACGCGCCTGCAGCCGCACTTGAAACAAGGCCAGCGCCTCGTCAGCCGCGAGGGCGACCTGTGGCGATGGGACGGCTTCATCGCCGTCGCCGGCGGCATGACGCCCCCCGCCCAGCGCCTCGCCGAGCGCAACCGCCTCTCCGACATGTTCGAGCGCGAGAAGCTCGCCAAGGTGGAGACGCAGCGCCTCACGGCGGAGGAGCAGCAGGCCGCCGCCGACCACGCCGCCGCGGCTCAGGAGGAGAAGCGGCTGCGCGCGCTGTGGCGCGACACGCAGGCCGAGCACGTCGCCACGCGCGATGCGCTCCTGGCCATCGAGCGCCAGGCCCGCGCGACGGAAGCCCGCCTCGCCTCCATCGGAGACGCGCGCACGCGCGCCGAGCAGGCCCGGGACGACGCCCAGGCGAGCCTCGACCACATCGAGGACGAGCTGGCCAAGCTCGACGAGTCCGACGATCCCGCTCTCAGCTTGCCCGCCGTGCAGAAGGAAGCCCAGGACCGGCGTACGGCGCTTTCGGTCGCCCAGGCCCGCGTCGCCACCCACGCCCGCGAGCGCGAGACGCGCAAGCGCCGCCGCGAGTCGATCGCGGCTGAGCGCGTCCGCTGGAACACCCGCAGCCAGAACGCCGCCGATCACATCGCCGCGCTCGAGGAGCGGCTGACCAAATCGAAGGCCGACGTCGAATCCCTGGACGAGGTGATCCCCGCGCTCGAGGAGCGCCGCAACAGCCTTCTCGGCTCGCTGTCGGATGCGGAGACGGCCCGTAACGCCGCCGCCGACGATCTCGCCCAGGCCGAAACGGCGCTCCGCGCCGCCTCCCAGGCCCTGCGCGAAGCGCAATCCGCCGTCGCTGCCGCCCGCGAGACGAAGGTGCGCATCGAGACCCGCCTCGAAGGCGCCCGCACCCGCCGCCAGGACGAGGCGCGGCGCATCCGCGAGACGATGAACGTCAACCCTGAAGACTGCCTCGCCCTCGTCGGCCTCGCAGAGACCGCTGAGCTGCCGTCGCTCGCCGACACCGATCGTGTGGTGCAGCGCCTCAAGGCGGATCGCGAGCGCCTCGGCGGCGTCAACCTCCAGGCCGACGACGAGCTCAACGCGCTGCTCGAGCAGATGGGCACCATGGAGACGGAGAAGAACGACGTCGAGCAGGCCGTCGCCAAGCTGCGCGGCGCCATCCAGCAGTTGAACCGTGAAGGCAAGAAGCGGCTCGACGAGGCATTCGAGACCGTGAACGGCCATTTCCAGCGCCTGTTCGCGATTCTGTTCGGAGGCGGAGAAGCGCGTCTCGAGATGATCGCTGGCGAAGATCCGCTCGAGAGCGGCCTCGAGATCCTGGCCAAGCCGCCGGGGAAGAAGCCGGCCACGCTCTCGCTGCTCTCGGGCGGCGAGCAGACGCTGACCGCGCTGTCGCTGATCTTCGCGATCTTCCTGACCAACCCGTCGCCCATCTGCGTGCTCGACGAGGTCGATGCGCCGCTCGACGACGCCAACGTCGATCGCTTCTGCACGCTGATGGAAAAGATGGCGGAGGAGACGGCGACCCGATTCCTCGCCATCACCCATCATCCGATGACGATGATGCGGATGAACCGCCTGTTCGGCGTCACCATGGCGGAAAAAGGCGTTTCCCAGCTCGTGTCCGTCGACCTCGAGACCGCCCGCTCCTTCCGCGAGGCCGGCTAGCGCATTTTTCAGCCGGAGATGCGGCCGGTGCACCGCCCGACGATGCAGCAAAGCGAGACCCCGACACTGTAAGTCGTCGGACGGATTACGAAAATCCGCAAACGTCCGAGCCGCCCGAGCTGGACCCACGAAGCGAGCCCTGCGAAGCGGCGTTTATTTTCGAAGCTCCGGCTACGTAGGGAAGAGGCGTATGGTGCCCCTCCTGCGCGGTTTCGCCGTACCTCGTGCGACGGAGAACAATGTGGCCATTGCTTGACACCGCGAAGGCTCCGGGTATGGTGCGCGCCGTTGGTAATCCGGCCGTTTTCAGCCCTCGGTCTGGCACGGTAAGGGGACGCTATGTCGACGTCGAGCGACGACGAAAACCCTGCTCGCGGCGAGATTTCCCCCGCAGAACGGGAGGCGTTGAGAAAGCGCGCTTCCGATCTGGGTGCAAGGCTTGAGAAGGTCAAGGCGGAGGCTCGCGCCAAGCGCGGTCCCGAGCATGGAAGCGAGGCGCGGGGGGCGGCTCTGGGGCAGGCGATGAAAATCGCCGTCGAGCTCGTCGTCGGTGTTGCAGTCGGATGGTTCATCGGCAGAATTCTGGACGAGCAGTTCGGAACGGCGCCCTGGCTCATGATCGTGTTCCTGATTCTCGGCTTCGCGGCCGGCCTCACGAACATCGTAAGGACGGCGCGGCGGCTTCAGGCTCAGGCCGAGCCGTTGCAGCGGGGCGCCAGGCCGGCTCCTGACGACGACGAAGAAGACGACGACCGGAAGTAGGGGACGGAATGGCTCAGGCAGCAGAAGTGGCGGGTCACGCGGCGGAAAACCATGGCCCCATGGCGCAGTTCGAGATCAAGCGTCTCGTCCCCATGGAGCTGTTCGGTTACGACATCTCTTTCACCAACTCATCCTTGTTCATGGTCCTGGCCCTGCTGCTGGTCTCGGCCTTCTTGATTTTCGCGATGAACGGCCGGTCGCTGGTGCCGACCCGCATCCAGTCCGTTGCCGAGGGCCTTTACGAGTTCATCGCCGGCATCGTCCGCGAGAGCCTCGGCGAGGAGGGGATGCGCTACTTCCCCTGGGTCTTCACGATCTTCATCTTCATCTTCGCCCTCAACATGCTGGGCATGATCCCCGGATCGTTCACCGTCACGAGCCACATCATCGTCACCTTCGCTCTCGCCCTGATGGTGTGGGTGGTGGCGACGCTGGTCGGCTTCGCCCGCCACGGCTTCGGCTATCTCAAGCTCTTCGTGCCCGAAGGCGTCCCCATGTGGCTGATGCCGCTCATCGTTCCGATCGAGATCGTGTCCTACCTGATCCGCCCCATCAGCCTCTCGGTCCGTCTCTTCGCCAACATGATGGCCGGC